>NZ_JBXANG010000001.1:0-560807 GCF_058801445.1 Brevundimonas sp. GW822-FHT03E11
CTCTGGGGGAGGTGGCGCGGCGCAAAGCGCCGTGACGGAGGGGGCCAGACGGCCTTTCCTGTGGACGCCCCTTCGGAACCGCGTGGCGAATCACCCCGGCTGAGGCAATCTCGCCTAATGAACGCTCAGGTCGCCTCTTCAGAACTTCAGGGCCGGACGGCCCCCGCCGACCATCCGGAACGGCAGTATCTGGACCTGCTGCGTGACATATTGGACAACGGCGTTCGCCGCGACGACCGCACCGGCACCGGAACCCTGGGCGTCTTCGGCCGCCAGATGCGGTTCGACCTGTCCAAGGGCTTCCCCGTCCTGACCACCAAGAAGCTGCACCTGCGTTCGATCATCGTCGAACTGCTGTGGTTCCTGCGCGGCGAGACCAATATCGCCTATCTGAAGGAGAACGGCGTCCGCATCTGGGACGAATGGGCCGACGCCGAGGGCGAACTGGGTCCGGTCTACGGCAAGCAGTGGCGGTCCTGGACGGCGCCGGACGGCCGCGTCATCGACCAGATCGAGAAACTGGTCCACGGCCTTAAGACCAATCCCAACAGCCGCCGCCACATCGTCACGGCCTGGAACCCGGCCGACGTGGACGACATGGCCCTGCCGCCCTGCCACTGCCTGTTCCAGTTCTTCGTGGCGGATGGGAAGCTGAGCTGCCAGCTGTATCAGCGCAGCGCCGACGTCTTCCTGGGCGTGCCGTTCAACATCGCCTCCTACGCCCTGCTGACGATGATGCTGGCCCAGGTGGTCGGGCTGGAGCCGGGCGAGTTCGTCCACACCTTCGGCGACGCCCACCTGTATCTGAACCATTTGGACCAGGCCGAGCTCCAGCTCACGCGCGAACCCCTGCCGCTGCCGGTGATGAAGATCGCGCCGAAGGACGATCTGTTCGCCTTCGAACTGTCGGACTTCATGCTTGAGGGCTATGAAGCCTGGCCGCACATAAAGGCCGAAGTGGCCGTCTGATGGATTTCAAGAGTCTTCAGGCCGACGTCCTGCGCATCTCCGACATCTACGCCGCCAACTACGGCATAGACCGCGACCGGGACTGGGCGCTGCTCAAGCTTCAGGAAGAGCTGGGGGAGCTGACGGCTGAACATCTGCGGCTGTCCGGTCGGGCGCGCGGCGCGGGCGACGCCGACGCCCTAGGCGACGAGGCGGCCGATGTTCTGGGCATGCTGTTGATCTATTGCGCGGGCGCCGGGATCGACCTTGAAACCGCGATGCGACGCAAATGGCTGAAGTGGCTGGAGCCTGCGGCATGACCGGGCCCGCTCGGATCGCCCTGGTCGTGGCCCGCGGCCGGAACGGCGTCATCGGCCGGGACGGCGACCTGCCCTGGCGGCTGCGTTCGGACCTGCAGAGATTCAAGGCGATCACTATCGGAAAGCCCTGCCTGATGGGGCGCAAGACCTGGGAGAGCCTGCCGCTGAAGCCCCTGCCCGGCCGGCTGAACCTGGTCCTGACCAAGGACGAGTCCTATGAGGCCGACGGCATGGCCAAGGGCGCCGTGGTCTGCTCCAATCTGGACGAGGCGATCGAAATCGCGCGCGAGACCGCCGAGGAGGACGGCGTGGACGAGATCTGCATCATCGGCGGCACGGCCCTGTTCGCCGCCGCCCTGCCCCGCGCCCGCCGCCTCTATATCACCGAGGTCGACGCGGCCCCCGAGGGAGATGCGGTCTTTCCGTCGTTCGACGAAACAGCCTGGGTTGAAGTATCTTCCGAAACCCATGCGGCGGGCGAGAAGGACGACCACGCCTTCACCTTCCGCGTTTTGGATCGTCGTTAGGAGCCCCTCATGTACGTCGCCACCACCAATGACCTGCCCGGTTTTCGCGTCACCCGCCACATCGGCCTGGTGCGCGGCGTTACGGTGCGATCCCGCAACGCCATTTCCGACGCCATCGGCGGCGTCCAGTCCATGCTGGGCGGCCGGGTCGGCGCCTATGTGAAACTGGCCGAGGCCGGGCGTCAGGAAGCCTATGAAGAACTGGTCAAACACGCCCAGGCCCACGGCGCCAACGCCGTCCTCGCCGTCCGCTACGACGCCACCGAGATCATGCCCGGTGTGACCGAGGTGCTGTGCTACGGCACCGCCGTGATCGTCGAGCCGGCCTGACCTCCAAGAAGGCTGACCGGCCCGACGCCTCGGGTCAGGACAGGGTCATCAGGTCTGAGCGCTCGAAATTGCGCAGTTCCGCGGTGCGCCCGTCCCGAACCTTCTGCACCCAGTGCGGATCGGCCAGCAGGGCGCGGCCGACCGCCACCAGATCGAACTCTTCATTCTCTAACCGGCGCAGCAGACCATCCAGCGAGGCGGGCTTTGAGCCTTCTCCGCCGAAGGCCGCGATGAATTCGCCGTCCAGCCCGACCGAGCCGACCGTGATGGTCGGCTTGTTCATCAGCTTCTTGGTCCAGCCGGCGAAGTTCAGGTCAGACCCTTCGAACTCCGGCTCCCAAAAGCGGCGCTGCGAGCAGTGGAAGACGTCGACCCCGGCATCCGACAGGGGCGTCAGCCATTCGGCCATCTGGTCCGGCGTCTCGGCGATCCGGGCGGCGAAGTCCTGCTGCTTCCATTGCGACAGGCGCAGGATGACGGGAATGTCGTCGCCCACGCCTTCGCGCACGGCCTTGACCACCTCGGCGCCGAAGCGCGCCCGCTCGGCGATAGTCGGGCCGCCCCAGCGGTCCCCACGCAGATTGACCCCGGCCCAGAAGAACTGGTCGATCAGGTAGCCGTGGGCGCCGTGAATCTCGACGGCGTCAAAGCCCAGCTCCCGCGCCGCGCGCGCAGAGCGACCGAACGCAGCGATGGTGTCGGCGACGTCTTCTTCGGTCATAGGCTCATACTTGGCCTTGCCCGGCGAAGTCAGGCCTGACGGACTGTCCACCTTGCCCAGGGGCGTCCAATCAGCGCCCTGGCCCCGCGCGGATCCGACGTGCCAGATCTGTGGCGCGATCAGGCCTCCGGCGGCGTGGACCTCGTCCACCACCGTCTTCCAGTGCGGCAGGGCCTCGCCGTGGAAAACGGGCACATCGACGTCATTGCGGGCGGCGGGACGCTCCACCACCGTGCCCTCAGTCACGATCAACCCCACCCCGCCCTCGGCGCGGCGGCGGTAATAGCCGGCCACATCGGACGTCGGGATGCCGTTCGGGGAAAAGGACCGCGTCATGGGCGCCATGACGATGCGGTTGGGCAGGGTCAGTCCCTTGACCGTAAAGGGGCGAAACAGGGCGTCGACGCTCATCGGATCTCCTCGCGAAATGGCAAGGGTGAAGGTGGCGAATAGAGTTGCGTTTGAAAACCCCACGCCCTGAAGTTTCTACAGCCCCAAGGAAGCCGCCACCTGCTCGGCAATCACAGCGAACCGCACCGCGATCGCGCCTTCGGGATCCGAGACGACCACCGGCCGCCCCGCATCTCCGCCCTCTCGCAGAGCGGCCTCCAACGGCAGATCGCCCAGGAAGGGGACAGACAGGCGCTCCGCCTCGGTCTTGGCGCCACCCTGTCCGAAGACGGCGCCGCTCATATTCTCGATCAGACCCAGGGTCGGCACATTCACCTTCTGGAACAGCGTGTGGGCCCGCCGGGCGTCGGCCAGAGCCACCTCCTGCGGCGTGGAGACGATGACGGCGCCGTCCAGCGGGGTCTTCTGAATCAAGGTCAGTTGCACATCGCCCGTCCCCGGCGGCAGATCGACCACCAGCACGTCCAGCGGCGCCTCGGCCGCGCCCCATCGGGTCTGGGTCAACATCTGGGTGATGGCCTGGGACGCCATGGGCCCACGCCAAATCATGGCGTCGTCCATCCGGGTCAGCAATCCGACGGACATGGCCTTCAGTCCATGCGCCTGGTGCGGCGCGATGGCGCCGTCCTCATAGGCGGGCTGGCCGCTGATCCCCAGCATGGTGGGCAGAGAGGGACCATAGACGTCGGCGTCCAGAATCCCGACAGACAGCCCTCGTGCAGCCAGGGTTGCGGCCAGATTGACGGCCACGGTGGACTTGCCCACCCCGCCCTTGCCGCTGGCGACGGCCAGCACGCGCCGGACATGGGCCGGACGGTCCGTAGGGACCGGCGCCTTGGGGCGTCCCTGATCCACAGCGGCCTTCGAAAGGCCGGCGGTGCGCGCGGGCTTGCCGAGCCCGGGCTTGGCCTCCGCCGTCAGGATCACCGAGACCCGGTTCATGCCGGGGATGGCCTTCAGCGCCGCCTCGGCCGCGTCCCTGACGGGGGCGTAGGTCGCGACCAGACTGCGGTCCACCTCCAGGGCGAAGCCCGCCCGATCCTCGGCCACGACCAGCCCCTGCACCAGGCCCGAAGCATGGAGCCCCTGGCCCGAAACCGGGTCTTTGACGGCGTCGAGCGCGGCGATGACGGCGGAACGTTCGACCAAGACGGTCTCCACAAGACTTGCAGGCGATAAGGGGCGCGTTCTATCGCCCCTGGATGCCGCCCGCGAGCCTCGATTTGTCCAAGCCGCCGTTAGTCACCCTGATCGCCGGCCCCACCGCCTCGGGAAAATCCGCCCTGGCGTTGAAGATGGCGCGCGAGACCGGGGCGGTCATCATCAATGCGGACAGTCAGCAACTCTACGCCGACCTTCGTATCCTGACCGCCCGCCCCTCGCCGGAGGACGAAGCCCAGGCCGAACATCGGCTTTACGGCGTCGCCGACGCCGCGGAGGCCTGGTCCGTGGGAAAATGGAGCCGCGCCGCCCTGGCCATACTGGCCGAACTCCGGGCGGAGAATCGGCCCGCCATCCTCGTCGGCGGCACCGGCCTGTACTTCACGGCCCTGACCCGGGGCCTAGCGGACATTCCGCCGGTCGCGAGCGCTGTCCGCGACCAGGTCGAGGCGGACTTCTTGGTGCAAGGAGAGGCTCTGTTTCGCACCCGTCTGGCGGAAATCGACCCGGCCGCCGCCCAGGCCATTGAGGCCGGGGATCGACAACGGCTCGTGCGGGCGATGAGCGTCCACGCCGCGACCGGCCGGCCGTTGACCGCGTGGAAATCCCAGACCCAGCCGCTTCTGGCGCCGGAATCCTGGACGGGGCTTGTGATCGAACCTGATCGCCAAGTCCTTTACGCCGACTGCGACCGAAGGGCGGACCTGATGGTCGAAAATGGCGCGCTAGATGAGGTTCGTCGCCTCGTCGCGCGCGACCTGTCCCCCGCCCTGCCCGCCATGAAGGCGGTCGGCGTGCGGGAGTTGGCCGCCTGTGTCTCCGGCGCACTCGACCGCGAGGCGGCCGTCGCCGCCTTGAAACAGGCCACGCGAAACTACGCCAAACGCCAGCTCACCTGGTTCAGAAACCAGTGCCGCGACTGGAGCCGCATTCCCCGCCCCTGATCCCCTTGGCCGAACTGGACTTGGAAACCCGCCAGGCCGCGCCTATATTGCCATAGTCCGGCTTCGGCCGGACTATGGCGATAAAGGCGCCTGTAATAAGCGGACCGGACCCGGGTGCGATTCCCGGCGGCTCCACCATTCACCTCCCCGCGTTATCGGCGGAGGCGTCATGGGGCCGACTAGCATCGACGGACGTGTAAAGAGGATTGCTTTCGCTCGTCCTGGCCCACCGTATCGGGCCATTTTCTAACTGCGAACGATAACTTCGCTGGAGAAGTCGCTCTCGCCGCGTAATGCGGTTCGGGTGATTTCGAACCTTAAGTCCTAGGGGTTCAGATCCCTGGGCGGGGCCTGTCGGGAGCCTGGCAACAGAATCCCGGCGCTTATCCCGCACATCCGACGTCTTCACCCTATTCGCACCTTTCGCGCGCGCGCCGCCGCCGCTATCAGTCACGCTGAATTTGCGAGGTGACGATGACCGATCAGACCCCTCCGGTCGATGAGATGCAGTACGAGCGACTGGCGCACGAGGCCTTGCGCGGCGTGATCCGGTCTGCGCTCGATCATGTGGCCGCCGAAGGTCTGCCCGGCGCGCATCACTTCTACATCACCTTCAAGACCCGGGCCGCCGGCGTCAGCATTCCGGCGGACATGCTGACCAAATATCCCGACGAAATGACGGTGGTGTTGCAGCACCAGTATGAGGATCTGCAGGTCGAGGCGGACCGCTTTTCCGTGAAGCTCCGCTTCGGCGGCGTGCCTCGCACCCTCGCCATGCCCTATACGGCGGTGACCCGCTTCTACGATCCCAGCGTCCAATTCCTGCTGCAGTTCGAAGAACCCGAGATCGTCGAGAATGTGGAAGACGCCACGCCGCCGGAAGATCCGGCGCCGACGTCCGACGGTCCGAAGGTCGTTTCCCTGGACCAGTTCCGCAAGAAGTAGACTCTTCCCTGATCCAGTCCGGACGCTAAGCTCTCGTTTCAAAGGTCTGGACGGTGGCACGCGATGTTTCGGTGGACGACGGCGACGGTCGTAATGTTCGGCCTTGTCGTGCTGGGCTGTTCGGCCCAGGCGCAGAACCGGTTTGATGGCTGGGCTTCCGCCGTCATCGCCGCAGATTGGCGTGACAGCGACGGCCGTCCCATCGCCGCCTTCGACAACGCCCAGCGCGACCTGTCCAAAGCCTTCCAACAGGCCGGCTTCGATCCGGCAACCATGGTCAGCGTGAGCCTGCGTCCGGACGTCGCCGCGCCGGTGGAGGCCCAGGACAGCCTGCGTCGGTTTGCCGAGGCGGCTGAACGGGCGACGCGCGGCTGCCTCTTCTACGTCACCTCCCACGGCTCTCCCGAAGGCCTGGTCTTCGGAACTGAGGCGACGCTGGCGCCAGAGGATCTGATTCCTGTCTTGCGCCAAACCTGCGGCGATCGTCCGACGGTCGTGGTTCTGTCCGCCTGTTTCTCGGGCGTCTTCGTCGACGGCCTGAAGGGACCGAACCGCATGGTCATGACCGCCGCCCGGCGCGATCGCTCCTCATTCGGCTGCGCCGCCGACGCCCTGTATCCCTATTTTGATGAATGCGTGCTGGACGGGCTGAAAACCGCGCCGGATTTCATCGCCCTGTCCCGCGCCGCCACGTCCTGCGTCGCCGCGCGCGAACAGGCGGAGGGGCTCTCTCCGGCCTCAGAGCCTCAAACGGCGATCGGCGCGAACATGCAACTGCTTTTGCCGACGCTGCGGTTCAGGCCCTACGAGGATAGGACCGGATCGTAATCCGCTCGCGCTCGCCTTCACGCCGCTCCACGAGAAGACGGGCCACCTGGCTGTCGTCGTGGAACAGATAGCCCTTGATCGAGTCGAGCAGGGCCTTGGCCAGGTTGTCGAGGTCCATCCACGGGGGTTCGCCGACATGTTCCATGCGGATCTCGACCACATGATCGCCCCAGGACGGCCGCGACGCCCACTCCTTGCGCATAAATTCATAGACCAGCGGCTTGTAGTATTTGGCTTGGGTGGTCAGGCCGTCGATGACGATCTCGACCGCCTCGCCGTCCTCACGGGCCCGCACCTTGCCGGTTCCGATCCAGCCGACGGTCATCGGGTGCAGACGGACGGCGCGGCGTCCAGCAAACGGGCGGAACGGATGACGACCGGCGGCGTCAGCTGCTCTTGCGCGTTCGCGGGCATCTTCTGGATGCGGCGCGCCACATCCAATCCCTCGATCACCCGGCCGAAGGCGGCGAATCCCTGGCCATCTGGATTGCGGGCGCCGCCGAAATCCAGACTGGGGGTGTCCTGGGTCACAATGAAGAAGCTGGACGTCGCGCTGTCCGGGCCGTCGCGCGCCATGGACACGGTCCCCGCGAGATGACGCAGTCCTGTGTCCCGAGTCCGCTCCAGCGGAATGGGCGGACGGGCGTCGTCGTCGCTCCCCCGCGGCGTCGCCGCCTGGATGACGTCGATCGGGTTCGGGTTGGCCGTATTGGTCTCGCGCACCACGGTGCGGAAGAAGGACCCGTTGTCATAGTCGCCGAAGACGACGTAGCTGATGAAGTTGCAGGTGCTGATCGGCGCCGCTTCGGCGTCAAGGGCCAGAACGATTCGCCCGGCCGTCGTGTCCAGGGCGACGCGCGGTCGAGGCTGTTCAGCGGGAAGTCCGGCGCATCCCGCCAGCATCAGCAGAGTCGCCGCTAGAATATGCTTTGGTCCCATGGCCGCCTCGCCTTGCCCTACTCTTCTCTCGTGCTACACCGCCGCGCATACAATCGCCACGCCTGAGAGCCTTGTCCGCGCATGAGCAACGTCCGCACTGAAACCGACACCTTCGGCCCCATAGAGGTCGCCGCCGATCGCTACTGGGGGGCCCAGGCGCAGCGGTCTCTGGGCAATTTCAAGATCGGCTGGGAGAAGCAGCCCCTGCCGGTCGTGCGGGCCCTGGGCATCGTCAAGCGCGCCGCCGCCGAGACCAACCGCGACCTGGGCAAGCTCGACCCCGCCCTGGCCGACGCCATCATCCAGGCCGCCAACGAGGTCATCGAGGGCAAGCTGAACGACCACTTCCCCCTGGTCGTCTGGCAGACGGGTTCGGGCACCCAGTCGAACATGAACGCCAATGAGGTGATCTCGAACCGCGCCATTGAAATCCTGGGCGGCGAGATGGGCTCCAAGAAGCCGGTCCACCCCAACGACCACGTCAATATGAGCCAGTCGTCGAACGACACCTATCCGACGGCCATGCATGTGGCCTGCGCCGAACAGGTCGTCAACGACCTGATCCCTGCGCTGAAGCACCTGCACGCGGCCCTGGACGCCAAGTCGAAGGCCTGGGCCCACATCATCAAGATCGGCCGCACCCACACCCAGGACGCCACCCCCCTGACCCTGGGCCAGGAGTTCGGCGGCTACGCCCAGCAGGTCGCCAACGGCATCGAGCGGATCGAACAGACCCTGCCCAAGCTGATGGAACTGGCCCAGGGCGGCACCGCCGTCGGCACCGGGCTGAACGCCCCCATCGGGTTTGCCGAAAAGGTCGCCGCCCAGATCGCTCAGATCACCGGCCTGCCCTTCACCACCGCCCCGAACAAGTTCGAGGCCCTGGCCGCCCACGACGCCATGGTCTTCAGCCACGGCGCGATCAACACGGTCGCCGCCTCCCTGTTCAAGATCGCCAACGACATCCGCTTCCTGGGCTCCGGTCCGCGTTCGGGCCTGGGCGAACTGGCCCTGCCGGAGAACGAGCCGGGCTCGTCGATCATGCCCGGCAAGGTCAATCCGACCCAGTGCGAAGCCCTGACCCAGGTCTGCGTCCAGGTGTTCGGCAACAACGCCGCCCTGACCTTCGCCGGCTCGCAAGGCCATTTCGAGCTGAACGTCTACAACCCGGTCATGGCCTACAACTTCCTGCAGTCGGTCCGCCTGCTGGCCGATGCGGCGATCAGCTTCACCGACAACTGCGTCGTCGGCATCGAAGCCCGCGAAGACAATATCGCGCGCGGCCTGAACAACTCGCTGATGCTGGTCACGGCCCTGAACGGCAAGCTGGGCTATGACCTCTGCGCCAAGATCGCCAAAACCGCGCACAAGAACGGCACCACCCTGCGTGAAGAGGCTGTGGGCGGCGGCTATCTGACCGACGCCGAGTTCGACGAGGCGGTCCGGCCCGAGAAGATGATCTCGCCGGGCTGATGAGATGACCGCCCTGGAGCGTCCCTACTGGATCGAGGCCCTTTTCGAGCGCCGAGACGGCTGGGACGCTTCCGTCTATCCCTTCAACCTGCCGGTCGTGCGCTCGCTCGACCGGCTGGCCTTCCACCCGAACGTAACCTTTCTCGTCGGCGAGAACGGCTCAGGAAAGTCCACGCTGATCGAGGCCCTGGCGGTGGCGTGGGGGTTCAACCCCGAAGGCGGCGGTCGCGAACACCGTTTCGGCACACGCGACAGCCATTCGCCTCTGCACAGGTTCGTAAGGCCGGTCCGGTCGGCGCAGAGGGTTCAGGACGGCTTCTTTCTCCGCGCCGAGAGCTTCTTCACCGTCGCCTCCTATCTGGAAAGTCCCGAGGTCATGGGGTCCCGGTATGGCGCCCGCCGGTTGCACGAACAGTCGCACGGCGAGTCCTTCTTCGCCCTTTTCGACAATCGTTTTATCGGCGACGGCCTTTACATACTGGACGAACCCGAGGCCGCCCTGTCACCCAGCCGGCAGCTGTCCTTCCTCGCGCGCCTGCACGAGCTGGTCATGGCGCGGTCCCAGCTGATCATCGCCACCCATTCGCCCATCCTTCTCGGCTATCCCAACGCCTGGATCTACCAGGCGTCCGAACACGGTCTTGAACGGATCGAATACGAGGACACTGATCACTATCAGGTCACGCGCAACTTCCTGACCCGTCGCGAGATGATGCTGGACATACTGCTCAAGCCGGACTGGGGCTCAGACCTTCTCCCGGATCGTCCGCCCCACCGGCGCCACCGCCAGCTTGGCCAGTTCCAGATCCTTCAGGGCGAAGGGGATGCCGATGATGGAGACGAACTCAGCCACCGCGATAACCAGGTGCGACAGGGCGATGTACCAGCCCGCCACGACGAACCAGACGATGTTCAGCACCAGACCCAGACAGCCCGCCACCGGATGGGCGTCCTGCCAGACGATCTCGCGTCCGAAGGGCCAGAAGGAATAGCTGGCGATCCGCCAGGCGGCGAAGGTCCAGGGCAGGCCCACCACGGTCAGGGCCAGGATCGCGCCGCCCAGCAGCCACAGCAGCCCCGACAGCCAGCCGCCGAAGACCAACCACAGGATATTCAGGATCAGACGGATCATCGCATCTCTCCGAGAACAATGTCCTCCAGATAGAACGAAGGCCCCGCCGACGACAGCAGGGCCTTCATTAATTCACCGAAACCCGGACCCTAGTGCGGCTTCTCGGACCAGCGCGCCTTGGCCTCGTCCTGGGTCAGGTTCAGGTGGACATGCTTGTCATCCACCCGTTCCACCCAGCTGACCGGGATCAGGTGATGTTTGAACCCACCGGCGAGGTCCAGCTTGGCCAGTTCGATCTGGTCTCCCAGAACATGATCCACGCGGCCGACATGACCGCCGTCCGATCCGACGACTTCGAGATGTTCTTTGATGAGCGAGGCGTCGACCATGAGGGTTCTCCGGGTTTTAAGGTTGGTCCCATGAAACGGACACGCCACTAGCGGGTTTCAAACCGCAGCGCTTGCTGCTGTATAGGGGGCGAGGCAGGACCTGAGCCCGCCGCCGGCTCCTTCACGGATCGTCGAGATACATATGAAACGCGCCTGTTCGACGCTGCTGGCGATGATAATGGCCTGGTCCGTCGCCGCCTGCGGCACCCTGCAGCGGCCGGAAGGGCCGCTGCGCCTGGCCGATGGCGCCCTGATCCCGGCTCAGGATCCGCGGATCCGCACGAACGACGCCGTGCGCCTCGAGGCCTTCACCGAAGAAGTGGGCCAGCGCCTGGCTCAGAAACATGATCTGTCGATCCTGGCCCTGTCCGGCGGCGGGGCCAACGGCGCCTATGGCGCAGGCGTGCTGGTCGGCTGGACCGAGCGGGGCGACCGGCCGGTCTTCGACATCGTCACCGGCGTCAGCACGGGCGCCTTGGCCGCCCCCTTCGCCTTCGCCGGTTCGGCATGGGACGCCCAGCTGGGCCACGCCTATACGGACGGGGGCGCCAGCAGCCTGTTGAGCTGGCGCAGCCTGGCCTTCTTCCTCTACCCCAGCCTCTACAGCGCCTCGGTGCTCCGGACTCTCGTTGACGAGAACGTGACCCCCGACCTCCTGGCGGCCATCGCCCGCGAACACGCCAAGGGCCGCCGCCTGCTGGTCGCCACCACCAATCTGGACAACGAGGAGACGGTCATCTGGGACATGGGCCTGCTGGCCAGCCAGAACGACGAGAATTCGCGCGCCCTGTTCAAGGAGGTGCTGGTGGCGTCCGCCAGCATCCCAGGCGTCTTTCCGCCCGTGCTGATCGCCGGCCTCCAGCCGGACCAGACCGTGGTGATGGAAATGCACGCCGACGGCGGGGTCAACACCCCCTTCCTCGCCATCCCGGAGCCCCTGGCCCTGTGGACGCGGCCGCAGGACGAGCCCGGCGGCGGCGCCCTCTATGTCGTGGTCAACGGCCAGGTCGGCCGCAACGAGGGGGTCACGCCCGGTCGGCTGACCGCAATCCTGATGCGCAGCTACGACAGCATGAGCAAGGCTTCGCTGCGCGCGCATCTGGCGACCACCGCCGCCTTCGCCCGGCGCAACGGGATGAGCCTGTCCCTGTCCGCCATTCCCGATAATGTCGAGGCCTCCAGCCTGGAGTTCGACCAGAAGACCATGACGGCCCTGTTCGAACTGGGGCGCCGGCAAGGTCGGTCCGCCGAGGCCTGGACCCGCCTGGATCGGCCGGAACCTTCGCCTGGCTTCCTTCCCGCCAAGGCCCTGCCCGCCGAGGAGGTCCCCGAGCCGCTGAGACCCCACGAGGCCGACAGACCCGAAAAACAGAACTGACCATGGCTGAAATCATCAACCTGAACCGGGCGCGCAAGGCCCGCGCAAAGTCAGAAGACAAGATCCGGGCGGCGGCGAACCGCGTCGTCCACGGACGCTCCAAGGGCGAGAAACAGGCCGCCCGGGCCGAGCAGGAGCGGGCGGACCGTCGCCTGAACGGTCAGAAGCGTGAGACGCCGACGGAAGACTGAGCCTTAAGCCGCCTTGGGCGCCCGGATCAGCAAGACCTGGCCGACCAGCACAAGGGCCAGACCGACCAGCATGGTCACGCCGACCTCCGCCCCCTCGAACAGAACGGACATGATGACGGCGATCGGCGGGGTCAGGGCCGAGATATAGCTGGCGAGGGCGAACCCCCTCTGTTTGGCCAGGGTGAAGTACAGGCCGAAGGCCATGACTGATCCGAACAAGGACAGGTGCAGCAGGGATAAAACATAGGCGGGTGTCGCCTCGACCCGCCACTCCACTCCAGTTGCAAGCCCGTAAGCGGCCAACATGGCCGTGCCGTAGGCCATGGCCCAGGCTGTGGCGCCCATGACAGGGGCTCCGGCCTGCTGGCCGCGCCAGGCAAACCAGTTGCCCAAGGCGGAGGCGAGCACCGCGACGAGGGCCAGCACGATGCCCAGCCCCGGCGCCGATCCGGCGGAAGCCCCCGTTCCCGCCAGCTGGCCAAACGACAGGACCGCGACACCGCAAATCCCCAGCACCGCCCCCTGCCAGGCGCCGGCGGCCGCCTTCTGCCGCTCCACTAGCCGGAACATCACCAGGTTCACGAAGGCCAGGGCCGCAAAAATGACGGCCACCACGGCGGAGGCCACCCGCTCCTCCGCCGCATAGACGAAGCCGTAGCTTACGGCGAAGACGAAGGCGCCCTGCCCCACGGCCGCGAGATGTTGGGCGCGGGTCAGCCTCAACGGCCGCCGCGTCGCCGCGCAGAAGCCGAACAGAACGAGCGACGCCAGGCCGAAACGCCAGACGATCGAGACGATCGGATCGACCACGCCCAGCTGCAGGGTGATGGCGAACCAGGTCGTGCCCCAGATGAGGGCGCAGATGAGGATGGCGAGGACGGTGACGGGGCGACTCATGCAAGACTCCGGCTGACGGCGCCGGGATACCATCCCCGCCCTTCCGGCGCCGTTCACGTCTTGCGCCCTTGTGTGACAACAATCTCAGGAGAAAACCCGCCATGTGCAGCACCGGCCGCGCCTCCCCCGGGCGCCCCGAAGGCGTCAGGTGATGAGCGGACTGCAGAAGCGTTCGGTCGTGCTCGCGGGCCACGCCACCTCGGTGGCGCTGGAGCCGGAGTTCTGGGCCGTGCTGGACCGGATCGCGGCCCGCCGCAGCCTCTCGAAGGCGCAACTGCTGGCCGACATCGACGCGGGTCGGGGCCGGCGCCCGCTCGCCTCCGCCTGTCGATTGCTGGCGCTCAGCTGGGTGGCGGAACACGGGGTGGAGATGTAAAATCGGCCGCCGACAAGGAGCCTTCCCTATGGACACCCCGCGCCTGATCCCCGCCGCCGTCTTCGGCGGCCTGGTCGCCCTGGGCCTGATCGGCGCCGGCGCTCTGATCGGACAGGGCGTGGTCCACGCCCGCGCCGGAGACCGCACCGTGACCGTGCGCGGCCTGTCGGAGCGCGAGGTGAAGGCGGATCTGGCGGTCCTGCCGCTGCGCTTCACCGCCTCGGGCGAGGTGCTGTCCGAAGTCCAGGCCCGGATCGACGGCGACCTGGCCCTGGTGCGGCAGTTCCTGAAGTCCCAGGGCTATCCGGCCGAGGCCGTCGATCTGGGACGGCTGGAGGTGGCCGACACGCGGTCTCGGGAATACGGAGTCCAGAACGGCGGCCCTCGCTTCATCCTGGCCCAGACCGTCATCGTCCGCACCGGCGACGTCGCCCGAGTCCAGGCCACGACCCGCGCCCTCAACGACCTGGTCCGTCAAGGCGTCGTGCTTCAGGACTTCCAGGGCCCCTCCTACATCTTCACCAAGCTGAACGCCGTCCGGCCCGAGATGATCGCCGAAGGCACGGCGGCGGCGCGCACCGGCGCCGAACAGTTCGCCAAGGACTCGGGCACGCCGCTCGGCCCCATTCGCCAGGCGACCCAGGGCTCCTTCGAAATCCTGCCGCGCGACGGCGCGGGCGGCGACGAATCCGGCTCCATCGACAAGAAGGTCCGGGTCGTGACCACCATCACCTATAGTCTGAAATAGGCCCGTCCGGCGCCTGTACCTCGCCCAGCTGGACGATCTCGGACGCGGGCCGTTCGGTGGGTCGCCGCTCGTCGACCTCCCGCTCACCCGTCGATTCGACCAGGGCGACCCACACGGCGATAACGGCGAACATGCCGACCATGCCGAGGACGAAAGCCCGCCAACCGCCTCCGTCCTGTCCAGGTCTTCGGTCCGATGGTCGGGTCATCCTCTGCGCCTTCCGTTGCATCGTCAGGGGAACAGAGCCTCGGCGGAACCGGTTCCGCAGTTCATTTCCGGACCGGTCCTGACATCGCCGTCTGGTCCCCTTATGTTCCCTTCTTCGATTCTGACCGCCCGGACCGCTTGCCGCCTGTGACCGATCTTCCCGCCCCCCGTATTTCAGACCTGGCCCGCGCGCGTGCGCCGCAGGAGGGAGAGGCGCGCGACTATCTGTCCGGACTGAACCCCGAGCAGCGCGAGGCGGTCGAGACGACGGAAGGCCCGGTCCTGGTCCTGGCGGGCGCCGGCACGGGCAAGACGCGGGTGCTGACGACGCGACTGGCCCACATCCTGGCCACCGGCCGCGCCCGCCCGTGGGAGCTTCTGGCCGTCACCTTCACCAACAAGGCCGCGCGCGAAATGCGCGAACGGATCACCCATCTGATCGGCCCCTCCGCCGAAGGCCTGCGCTGGCTGGGCACCTTCCACTCCATCGCCGCCCAGATCCTGCGCCGCCACGCCGAACTGGTCGGGCTCAAGTCGAGCTTCACCATCCTGGACACCGACGACCAGGAGCGGCTGCTGAAACAGCTGCTGGAAGCCGCCAATATCGACACCAAACGCTGGACGCCCAAATCCCTGGCCGGCCTGATCGACCACTGGAAGAACCGCGGCTGGACGCCCGACAAACTGCCGCCCGGCGAAGACTTCGCCAACGGCAAGGGCCAGGGTCTTTACGCCGCCTATCAGGCCCGCCTGCGCACGCTGAACGCCTGCGACTTCGGCGACCTGCTGCTGCACAACATCACCATCCTGTCCAAGCACGCGGACCTGGCCGAGGAATACCGGCGACGCTTCCGATACATTCTGGTGGATGAGTATCAGGACACCAACGTCGCCCAGTATCTGTGGCTGCGGCTGCTGACGGCCTCGACCGGCAATGTCTGCTGCGTCGGCGACGACGACCAGTCGATCTACGGCTGGCGCGGGGCCGAGGTGGACAACATCCTGCGCTTCGAGCGCGACTTCCCCGGCGCCAAGATCGTCAAGCTGGAGCGCAACTATCGCTCGACCAGCCATATCCTGGGCGCCGCCTCGGGCTTGATCGCCGCCAACCGCGACCGGCTGGGCAAGACCCTGTGGACCGAGGACGACAGCGGCGACAAGGTGCGGGTGCGCGGCGTCTGGGACGGCGAGGCCGAAGCCCGGCTGATCGCCGATGAGATCGAGACCGCGCGTCGCCCCCACGCCGGCAAGCCGGGGCTGAAGTACAAGGACATGGCCATACTGGTCCGCGCCTCCTTCCAGATGCGGGCCTTCGAAGAGCGGCTGGTCATGCTGGCCATCCCCTATCAGGTCATCGGCGGCCCCCGATTCTTCGAACGCGCCGAAATCCGCGACGCCCACGCTTATCTGCGGCTGATCCAGTCCGAGGACGACGACCTGGCCTTCGAGCGGATCGTCAATGTGCCCAAGCGCGGCATCGGCGACACCAGCGTACAGAAGATCCTGCAACTGGCCCGCCGGCACGACCTGTCCGCCCTGACGGCCGTGCGCGGCCTGATCAACACCGACGAGCTTCAGGCCCGCACCCGCACCGCCCTGTCCAACTTCGTGCGCGACCTGGACCGCTGGCGCGCCCTGGCCGAGACCACGCCCCACTGGCAGGTGATGGAGACGGTGCTGGAGGAGAGCGGCTACACCGAGATGCAGAAGGCCGACCGCACCAGCGGGCAGACGCGGCTGGAGAACCTGAAGGAGCTGACCCAGTCCATGCAGCAGTTCGAGACGCTGCAAGCCTATCTGGAGCACGTCTCCCTGGTCATGGACCTGGAGCGGGCGACCAGCGACGATCCGAACGGCGACGGGGCGGTCCAGATCATGACCCTGCACGGCGCCAAGGGGCTGGAGTTCCCGCTGGTCTTTCTGCCCGGCTGGGAGGAAGGCGTCTTCCCCAGCCAGCGCAGCATCGACGAAAAGGGCGAGAAGGGCCTGGAGGAGGAACGCCGCCTGGCCTATGTCGGCGTCACCCGCGCCAAACAGGACGCCCGCATCTCCTTCGCCGCCAACCGCCTGGTCTATGGCCGCTGGACCTCGCAACTGCCCAGCCGCTTCGTCGACGAACTGCCCATCGCCCACGTCGATCCCCAATCCGACACCGGCTACTACGGCGCCTCGACCGGCATGAAGGAGGCCAAGAGCCGCTGGGACGACGCGCCCAGCTTCGGCAGCGGCTATTCCTCCCCCGGCTGGAAACGGGCCCAAAGCTTCACCGCCGCACAGACGCCGAACCGCATCCCCGCGCGCAAGGCCGTGATCGAGGGCGACGGCCGCCTGATCGCCACGGCGGACCCGAAGTCCAGCTCAGGATGGGCGCGCGGCCAGCGCGTCTTCCACCAGAAGTTCGGCTACGGCCACGTCCGCGTCATAGAGGGCAACAAGCTGCTGGTCGATTTCGACAAGGCGGGCGAGAAACGGGTGATCGACAGTTTCGTGGAGAAGGCGGACTGAGCGGAGCGACGTCGGCGTGGCGGCGATCATCCGCCTTTGCCGTCGGCCAAGCTTTGGCCTAAGCCATCGCCTTCCTGTCTGCGACCGAGTCCGCCATGTCCGCCCCTGCCCGTCCCACCGTTGATCGCGCCTGGTTGAGCTGGGCCATGCGGCGGATCGAGGCGGACTACAACCGCTCGGCCGACACCCATCTGATCCCGGTGGACATGCCGGCCCTGTCGGACATCGCCCTGTATCTGAAGGACGAATCCAGCCACCCGACCGGCAGCCTGAAGCACCGTCTGGCGCGGTCGCTGTTCCTCTACGCCCTCAGCAACGGCTGGATCGGCGAGGGCATGACCATCATCGAGGCGTCCAGCGGCTCGACCGCCGTGTCCGAGGCCTATTTCGCCCGGATGCTGAACCTGCCCTTCATCGCCGTGGTGCCGCGCTCCACCGCCCAGGAGAAGATCGCCGCCATCGAATTCTACGGCGGACGCTGCCATTTCGTGGACGTGCCCGGCGACGCCTACGCCGAGAGCCAGCGGCTCGCCGACGAACTGGGCGGCCACTACATGGACCAGTTCACCTATGCCGAACGGGCCACGGACTGGCGCGGCAACAACAATATCGCCGAATCCATCTTCGCCCAGATGCGACGCGAGCCCTGCCCCGTCCCGCGCTGGATCGTGTGCGGCGCCGGCACCGGCGGCACCTCGGCGACCATCGGCCGGTTCGCCCGGTTCAATCGCCACGATACCCGGATCTGCGTCGCCGACCCGGAAGCCTCGGTCTTTCACCGTCACTGGGCCGAAGCGGCGGTCCAGAGCAGCGCCGATCGCCCGTCCCTGATCGAGGGCATCGGCCGAGCGCGGGTCGAGCCCTCCTTCATCCCCAGCGTGGTGGATCGGATGATCGTCGTCCCCGACGTCGCCTCCATCGCCGCCACCCGCGTCCTCAGCCGGCGTCTGGGCCGCCCCTGCGGCGGATCGACCGGCACCAACCTGTGGGCCTGTGTCGAACTCGCTCAGGAGATGGCGCAGGCGGGCGAATGCGGTTCGATCGTCTCGATCCTGTGCGACCACGGCGACCGCTACGCCTCCACCTATTTCGACGACGCCTGGATCTCCGCCCAGGGCCTGGACACCGCCCCTTGGGAGGCCCGCCTGCACGCCTTCTTCGAAACCGGCGTCCTGCCCGACGCCTGAACCGGCTGTCTTGTCGGGATGAACAGGACTAAGAAGAGCCGAGAGGCCGCAAACGGTCCGAACCTCCACAGGAGCCGACCATGGCGGGCCTCAAGGACAAGCGCGGCTTCATCGACAAGGACCGCATCGACCTGACCGAGCGTCAGTCGGTCGAATACTGGATGAAACGCTGGGGCGTAACCAAGGACCAGATCACCGCCGCCCACCGCAAGGTCGGCCGCATGACCAGGGACATCGCCGCGGAGCTGGGCAAGAAGCGTTGAGCCTCAGCCCCTGGCCTGCGTCAGGATCATCTCGGGCGTTTCCCTGACGCGAAACACCTTGGCCACAAACTGGTTATCGATGCTGACTTCCGTCAGCGTCGGCTGACCATGTTTGCCGTCCTTCACGATCAATTCGCGGACGTGATTCAGGTTGATCCAGTGAACCACGCCGTTTGTCTCGGTGACCTTGGCGAACATGGACCTCTCCATCAGATGTGGATCACCCGCCCATAGGCGTCCAGCGCCGCCTCGTGCATGGCTTCCGACATGGTCGGGTGCGGATAGACGATGCCGTGGATGTCCTCTTCCGTCGCTTCCATGGTGATGGCGGTGACGTAGCCCTGGATCATCTCGGTCACTTCGTGGCCGATCATATGGGCGCCGATGAGGGCGCCGGTTGCCGCGTCAAAGATCACCTTGACGAAGCCGTCCGGCTCGCCCGAGGCCACGGCCTTGCCGTTCACGCGGAACGGGAAGCGGCCGATCTTGACCTCGCGCTTCTCGGCGCGGGCGGCCTGTTCGGTGACGCCGACCGAAGCGACCTGCGGCTGGGCGTAGGTGCAGCCGGCGATGGGCGAGACGACATTGGGAGTCTTGTAACCGGCGATATATTCGGCGGCGTGAATGCCTTCGTGGCTGGCCTTGTGCGCCAGCCAGGGCGCGCCGGCGCAGTCGCCGATGGCGAAAAGGCCCTTGACGTTGGTCTGGCAGTGGCCGTCGGTCTTGATATGGCCGCGGTCCAGCTCGACGCCCAGGGCCTCCAGGCCGATGCCGTCGGTGTTGGCGGTGATGCCGACCGCCGAGATGCAGACCTCGGCCTCCAGAACCTCGGCCTTGCCGCCGACTTCGATGTCCACCTTCACGCCCGCGCCGGTCTTGGAGACCTTGGTCACCTTGGCCCCGACCTTGAACTTGACGCCGCGCTTCTCGAACGATTTCTGGGCGGCCTTGGAGACCTCCTCGTCCTCGACCGGCATGATGCGCTCGACCGCCTCCACGACCGTCACCTCACAGCCCAGGGCGCGATAGAAGCTGGCGAACTCGATGCCGATGGCGCCCGAGCCGATGACTACGAAGGTCTTGGGCAGTGTCTTCGGCGCCAGGGCGTCGCGATAGGCCCAGATCTTGTCGCCGTCAGCCTCCAAGCCGATCTGCGGCAGGGCGCGCGCCCGCGCGCCGACGGCCAGCATGACCGCCTTGGCCTCGACCGTGCGCGAACCGCCAGCCTTCAGGGCGATCACGACCTTGGGCGCCGCAGCGCCCTTCTCCAGCTTGGCCGAACCCTCGATCACCTCGATCTTGTTCTTCTTCATCAGGAAGGCGACGCCCTTGTTCATCGTCGCCGCGACGCCGCGCGAGCGCTGGATGATGGCGTCGAAGTCGAACGACGCGCCGGACGCCGACAGGCCGTATTCCTTCAGATGGCGCAGGCTCTCGAACTTCTCGCCCGACTTCAGCAGGGCCTTGGTCGGGATACAGCCCCAGTTCAGGCAGATGCCGCCCAGGTTCTCGCGCTCGACGATGGCGACCTTCAGGCCCAGCTGGCTGGCGCGGATGGCCGCGACGTAACCGCCGGGGCCCGAGCCGATGACGACGAGATCGAATTCAGCAGCCATGATCAGATCAACTTCTCGATGTCGGCCTTGATGGCCTCAGGTTCAGTCTGCGGGGCGTAGCGGGCGACCACCCTGCCCTCGCGGTCGGTCAGGAACTTGGTGAAGTTCCACTTGATGGATTGGGAGCCGAGGAAGCCCCGCTTCTGCTTGGTCAGCCAGGCATAGAGCGGATGCCGGTTCGGCCCATTGACCTCCACCTTGTCGAACAAAGGGAAGCTGACGTCGAAACTGGTGGCGCAGAAGGCGGCGATCTCCGCCGCCCTGCCCGGCTCCTGATTGCCGAACTGGTTGCAGGGAAAGCCCAGCACCTCGAACGGCGCATCGGCGAAATCCCGATGCAGCTTCTCCAGACCCTCGTATTGGCCGGTGAAGCCGCACTTGGACGCGGTATTGACGATCAGCAGCGCCTGACCGCGGAAACGGTCCAGCGACACCTCGGCGCCGTCGATGGCGCGGGCGGAGAAGTCATAGACCGAGGTCATGACTATCTCCTCCCCCTACGCCAGCATCGCGACGGGATCTTCGATCAGCGGCTTGAACGCCTGCAGGAAGCGGGCGCCGGTCGCGCCGTCCACCACGCGGTGATCGCAGGTCAGGGTCACGGTCATGACCGTGGCCGGAACCACCTGGCCGTTCTTGACCACGGCCCGCTGCTCGCCCGCGCCCACGCTCATGATACAGCCCTGGGGCTCGTTGATGATCGAGGTGAACTGTTTGATGCCGAACATGCCCAGGTTGGACACCGAGAAGGTGCCGCCCTGGAATTCTTCGGGCTTCAGCTTGCGGTCGCGGGCGCGTTTGGCCAGGTCCTTGGACTCGGTCGCGATCTGCGCCAGACCCTTGGTCTCGGCCTTCCTGATGATCGGGGTGATCAGGCCGCCGTCGATCGCCACCGCCATGGAGATGTCGGCGTTGTGGTGCATGGCGATGCCTTCGGGGGTGTAGGAGGCGTTCGCCTCCGGCACCATCTTCAGGGCCAGGGCGGCGGCCTTGATGACGAAGTCATTGACCGAGACCTTGATCCCCTGCGGCTCCAGCATCTTGTTCACCTTGGCCCGGACGGCCATCAGCTGGTCGATCTCGCAGTCGATGAACAGGGGGAAGTGCGGCACGTTCTGCACGCTCTCCACCATCCGGCGCGCCACGGCCTTCTTCATCCCGTCCAGCGGGATCAGGTCGTAGCTGCCGTCCGGAATACCCATCTGGGCCAGGGACAGGGCCTTGCGGGGCTCGGCGGCGGCGGCCGTCGAAGCCGCGGCGGCGGACTGGACAGCTCCCTTGCCGGCGGCTTCCACGTCGCGACGCACGATGCGCCCATGCGGACCTGTGCCTTTGACGGACTTCAGATCGACGCCGTTCTGAGCCGCGATCCGACGCGCCAGGGGCGAGGCGAAGATGCGCTGGCCGCTTTCGGACTTCGGCGCCGGCGCGCTCTTAGGCGGCAGAACGGCCTCGGCGGATTTGACGCCTTCGGGCGTGGCCACGGCCTGTCCGCTTTCATGGCCGGCCGGGGCCGGCTTGTCGCTCGTCGGCGGGCCGGCGGGCTTGTCGGCCTTTGGGGACGCCGCGCCGCCCTCATCCTTCAGTCGGGCGATGGGCGTATTGACCTTCACCCCTTCCGTGCCTTCAGCGACCAGGATGTCGGTGATCTCGCCCTCGTCCACGGCCTCGACTTCCATCGTGGCCTTGTCGGTTTCGATCTCGGCGATCACGTCCCCGGCGGAGACGACGTCGCCGACCTTCACATGCCACTTGGCCAGGACGCCCTCTTCCATGGTCGGAGACAGGGCCGGCATCAGGATATCGGTCATGCCATCACCTGCTTCACGGCTGCGATGATCTTGTCCACGCCCGGCAGCGACAGGGCTTCCAGATTGGCGGCGTAGGGCAGAGGCACGTCCTCCTGGTGCACCCGCAACGGCGGGGCGTCCAGATAGTCGAAGGCGTGTTGGATGACGCGGGCCACCACCTCGGCGCCCACGCCCATCGGGCCCCAGCCCTCTTCGGCCGAGACCAGGCGGCTGGTCTTCTTGACGCTCTGGACAATGGTGTCGGTGTCCAGCGGACGCAGGGTGCGCAGATCGACCACCTCGCACTCGATGCCTTCCTCGGCCAGCTTCTCGGCGGCCTGCAGGGCGAAGCCGACCATGCGGCTGTGGCAGGTGATGGTGACGTCGCGGCCTTCGCGGCGTACCTTGGCCTTGCCGATCGGCAGGACATAGTCCTCGACCTCCGGCACGTCGAACTCCAGCCCGTACATCATCTCGTGTTCGAGGAAGACGATCGGGTTCGGGTCGCGGATGGCCGCCTTCAGCAGGCCCTTGGCGTCGGCCGCATCATAGGGGGCGATGACCTTGAGGCCCGGCACCTGGGCATACCAGGCCGAATAGTCCTGGCTGTGCTGGGCCGCCACGCGGCTGGCCGCGCCGTTCGGGCCGCGGAAGACGATCGGCGCCTTGATCTGACCGCCCGACATATAAAGCGTCTTGGCGGCCGAGTTGATGATGTGGTCGATCGCCTGCATGGCGAAGTTGAAGGTCATGAACTCGACGATCGGCTTCAGGCCCGCCATGGCGGCGCCGACGCCTAGGCCCGCGAAGCCGTGCTCGGTAATCGGGGTGTCGACCACGCGCTGGTCGCCGAACTCCTGCAGCAGCTCGCGGCTGACCTTGTAGGCGCCCTGATACTGGGCGACTTCCTCACCGATCAGGAAGACCTTGTCGTCGCGACGCATCTCCTCGGCCATGGCGTCGCGCAGGGCGTCGCGGATGGTGGTCTTCACCAGCTTGGCGTCGGCCGGGATTTCCGGATCGCGCAGCTCGACCTTGGGGGTCGAGGTCTGGGTCGGGGCCTTTTCGGGATCGCCGGTCTTGCCCTCGGCGGTCGCCTTGGGCGCATCGGCCTGGGCCTTGTCGGACTCCGCCTTCGGGGCGGGCGCCGCCGCGCCGTCTTCGCCGGCCAGACGCGCGATCGGCGTATTGACCTTCACATTCTCCGAGCCTTCGGCGACCAGGATCTCCAGCACTTCGCCTTCATCCACGGCCTCGACTTCCATCGTGGCCTTGTCGGTTTCGATCTCGGCGATCACCTGGCCGGCCGACACGGTGTCGCCCGCCTTGATGTGCCATTTGGTCAGCGTGCCCTCTTCCATCGTGGGGGACAGCGCCGGCATGAGGATGTCGGTCACGGATCAGGCCTCCACGTAGACGTCGGTATAGAGCTCGGACGGATCGGGTTCCGGGCTTTCTTGAGCGAATTGAACGGCCTCGGCGACGATGGCCTTGATCTCGTTGTCGATGGCCTTCAGCTCGTCTTCCGTCGCATTGGCGGCGGCCAGCAGGGTCTTGACGTGATCGATCGGGTCGCGGGTCTTCTTGACCTCGTCCACCTCCTCCTTGGTCCGGTACTTGGCCGGATCGGACATGGAGTGGCCGCGATAGCGGTAGGTCTTGACCTCAAGGATGTAGGGACCTTCGCCGGCGCGGGCGCGCTCGACCGCCTTCTTGACCGCGTCACGGACGGCCAGAACATCCATGCCGTCGACCTGTTCGCCGGGAATGCCGAAGCTGGCGCCGCGCTGGCTGAGCTGGGTCGTGGAGGACGAGCGTTCGATGCTCGTGCCCATGGCGTACTGATTGTTCTCGATGATGTAGATGGCCGGCAACTTCCACAGCTGGGCCATGTTGAAGCTTTCGTACACCTGACCCTGGTTCGAGGCGCCGTCGCCGAAATAGACGAAGGCCACCGAATCGTCGCCGCGGTACTTGCCCGCAAAGGCCAGGCCCGTGCCCAGCGCCACCTGGGCGCCGACGATGCCGTGGCCGCCGTAGAAGCCGGTCGGCACGTCGAACATGTGCATCGAGCCGCCCTTGCCCTTGGACGAGCCGCCGATGCGGCCGGTCAGTTCGGCCATGACTTCCTTCGGATCCATGCCGGCGGCCAGCATATGGCCGTGGTCGCGGTAGCCGGTGATGATCTTGTCGTGACCTTGCTTGACGCTCTCCTGAACGCCGACGGCCACGGCTTCCTGGCCGATGTACAGGTGGCAGAAGCCCCCGATCAGACCCATGCCGTAAAGCTGGCCCGCCCGCTCCTCGAAGCGGCGGATAAGCACCATCTCACGGTAATAACGGAGGAGGTCCTCCTTGGACGCCGAGGGCGTGTTCGGCAGTTTGTCAGGCGCAGTGGTCTGAGCGGCTTTGGCTGGGGCTTTCGCCATCCGGCATCTCCCGGCTAGGCGCCGGGGAGCGACGCCTTCTTATCGTTACGGAAGGGGGCTTTAGCAGCCTTCGTTCCCGAAACGCAAAGGGGGGCGGGCCAAGCTGTAACAATAGTTCAAGTGGGGAGGATTTTCACCCCTGAACGGATTGCGCCTGAACGGCAATCACATAGTCGCGCGGGTCCGAAAACCCCAGAACCGCGCGGGCCCGCTCCTCCAGCAGATCCTTGGACAGGCTGTCGCTGCGCAGATAGCGCACGCGGGTTTCCAGATCGCGCCGTTGTTCCGTCAGATGGGCGAGCTGCGCCTCGCGCTGCCCCAGCAGGGCGTCCCGCGACGATCCGCTCAGCAGGCCGCGCTCGCCCGTCAGGGCCTGCACCCCAAGATAGGCGAGCAGGAGCAAAAGGACGATGGACAGGCGGTACGGCTTCATCCGTTCGGGCAAGACAGACGCTCCTTCTGAGCGCGAGAGACACAGTTCGTTAACTGTGCCCGAAAATGCCTAACGAAAAGTAGCTTAGCCTTAAGAAAGTCGGCGAAGAACGCTGATTCTTCGCCGACAATTCACAGGTTTAGCGCAGCAGCATGCCGTCGCCGAAATAGACGGCCTGGTCGCCCAGCATCTCCTCCAGGCGCAGCAGCTGATTGTACTTGGCCACCCGGTCCGAGCGGGCCAGCGAACCGGTCTTGATCTGTCCGCAGTTGGTGGCCACGGCCAGGTCGGCGATGGTCGAATCCTCGGTCTCGCCCGAGCGATGGCTCATCACGGCGGTGTAGCCGGCGCGGTGCGCCATATCGACGGCGTCCAGGGTCTCCGACAGGGTGCCGATCTGGTTGACCTTGATCAGGATGGAGTTGGCCAGACCCTCGCCGATGCCGGCGGCCAGACGCGCCGGATTGGTCACGAACAGATCGTCGCCGACCAGCTGGACCCGGTCACCGAGACGTTCGGTCAGCAGGCGCCAGCCGTCGAAATCGTCCTCGGCCATGCCGTCCTCGATCGAGACGATCGGGAACCGCTCGCAAAGATCGACCAGATAGGCGGCCATGCCCTCGGCGTCGACGGTCTTGCCCTCGCCGGCCATGACGTACTTGCCGTCCTTGAAGAACTCGGTCGAGGCGACGTCCAGACCCAGGTGGAAGTCTTCACCGGCCAGATAGCCGGCGGCCTGACCCGCCTTGGTGATGAAGCTCAGAGCCTCCTCGGCCGAGGCCAGGTTCGGCGCGAAGCCGCCCTCGTCCCCGACGTTGGTATTGTGGCCGGCGTCCTTCAGCTGCTTCTTCAGGGCGTGAAAGATCTCCGTACCCATGCGCAGGGCGTCGGTGAAGGTCTCGGCGCCCGTCGGCAGGATCATGAACTCCTGGATGTCGATCGGATTGTCGGCATGGGCCCCGCCGTTGATGATGTTCATCATCGGCGTCGGCAGGACGCGGGCCGAGACGCCGCCGATGTAGCGGTGCAGCGGCAGGCCGGCCGAAATGGCGCTGGCCTTGGCGGCGGCCAGGGAGACGCCCAGGATGGCGTTGGCGCCCAGACGGCCCTTGTTGGGCGTGCCGTCCAGCTCGATCATGGCTTCGTCGATCCGACGCTGGTCCTCGGCGTCCATGCCGGACAGGGCGTCGAAGATCTCGCCGTTGACGGCGTCGACCGCCTTCTGCACGCCCTTGCCGCCCCACATATCCTTGTCGCCGTCACGCAGTTCGACGGCCTCGTGGGCGCCGGTCGAGGCGCCCGAGGGCACGGCGGCGCGGCCGAAAGAGCCGTCATCCAGGATCACATCCACTTCCACCGTCGGATTGCCCCGGCTGTCGAGAATCTGGCGGGCGACGATGTCGGCGATGTCGGTCATGGCTCGGCTCTTTGGCTCAGGCGAAAAACAGGTCCGAGGGGTTTAGCCGTCTCCCTGCGAATCGCCAATGGCTGCCGCGCCCCTTGCCGTCAGGAACAGCCCTCGACCAGCTGTATCGACGGATCGCCCGCATGGATCGCTTTCACCTTGCCGTCGGCGCCGACCTCATAGCGAAGGCCGCGCGCCGCAGGATCGACGACATAGGCGGTGGAGCCGCCGCGCGACCAGACGAACAGATCCTCCGCAGGAGCCGGCTCATATTTGTGCGGCTGGGCGAAGACGGCGCCGCCATAGGCCTGTTTGATCGCCATGCCGTCTTCACCGACGCCGAAGCCGCGGTCGGTCTTGACCGTCGCCTCACGGGCGGCGGTGATCCGGGTCAGGACGCCGTTCTGAATCATGACCCTCACATCCGCGGGCGCCTTCGTGGGATGGAACTCGTCGCAGGTCTCGGGATCGGGGCCGCCGACAGCATTGGGCTGCGAATCCTCGCCCCAGACCTGAACCAGTTCGGCCCGCGTCATGCCGATTCGCGCCGGGCCCAGGCCGTCGCTGGTCAGGGCGTTGGGGTCTGCGGCCGCCGGCGTGGTCTGCGGCGGGGAAACCGGCGTGGGCGCCGGTTCATCGCGACGTTCACAGGCTGAGAGGGTCAACAAGGCCACGGCGCTGACGGCGGCGAAACGGATCATCGGCAAGGTCTCCAGAACAAGCTTCGCCGCCATGAACGCACGAAAACGGCGCGCGGATCACCGCGCGCCGTAAATCTCTTCGTCCGGTCGGCGACCGGGCCGGGAGGAAAAGACTAGTCTTCCTTCGGCGTCAGAACCTGACGGCCGCGATAGGTGCCGGTCTTCAGGTCGATGTGGTGCGGGCGCTTCAGCTCGCCGGTGTCCTTGTCCTCGACATAGACGTTCGAGGTCAGGGCGTCGTGGGCGCGGCGCATGTTGCGACGCGAGGGGGATACTTTGCGCTTCGGAACGGCCATGTCCGTCTCAATCTTCTAAGTCGGGCGCCGCCCAGAGCCGAAGCCTGTCTGGCGCGAAAACAATAGCGGCGGCCCACCGGACCGCCACGCGAGGCGCGGCTTATGCATGAACCGCGCGACGATTTCAAGGCGTTTAAGCGGGCGTCAGGCGGCGGACGATCTTGGCCGGATTGCCGACCACCACGACGTCCGCCGGAACGTCTCGGGTCACCACGCTGCCCGCCCCCACCACAGCCCGATCACCGATGGAAACTCCCGCAAGCACGATCGCCCCGCCGCCGATCCAGACATCGTCGCCGATGACGATGGGCCGGGCGGATTCCCGTCCCCGCCGTTCGACGGCGTCCAGCGGATGTTCGGGCGTCAACAGCTGTACGCCGGGACCGGCCTGGAAGTTGTCGCCGATTCGGATCTCGGCGCAGTCCAGAAACACGCTGTTGGCGTTGACGAAGGCGTTCGAGCCGAAATGGATGTTGACCCCGTAGTCGCAGTAGAAGCCCGGCATGATGATCGCCGCGCCGTCCGACGCCCGGACCAGTTGGTTGACCAGGGCGCGACGCCGGTCTCGATCCGGTTCGGCGTTGATGGCGACGGTCAGGGCCACGGCGCGGGCGCGGCCGTCGCGCAGGTCCGGATCGCCCGGATCATAGGGCAGGCCGGCCAGCATCTTTTCTCTTTCTGTCATGCGGCCTCCGTCAGGGCGGCGGCCACGGCCTCGCCGATGGCCAGGGAGCTGGTCAGACCTGGGCTTTCGATGCCGAACAGAGCCATCAGCCCCTCCATGCCGTGGCGCTCGACCCCGTGCAGTTGGAAGTCCGGCTGCGGCTCGCCAGGCCCGTGCAGCTTGGGCCGAATGCCCGCGTAGTCCGGGGTCAAAGCTCCATCAGGCAGCCCCGGCCAGAAGCGACGGATATAGCCGGCGAACTCTTCCGCCTTGGCCGGATCGACCGAATAGTCCTCGCTCTCGACATAGGCCAGGTCCGGGCCGAACACCGCCTGACCGCCCAGGTCCTTGCGATAATGGGTGCCCAGGGCGCCGGGAATCGGCGGCGGATAGATCAGCCGGTCGAACGGCGCCTTGCCGACCAGCCGGAAATAGACGCCCTTGCCGAAATGGCCGGCGGGGATGTCCTCTGCCGGATAGCCCTCGATCGCCGCCGCTACGGCCTGGGCCGAGAGACCGGGCGCCGTCACCAGCAGACGGCAGGAGACCGCCATCGCCCCCTCCCCGCCCACGCGGATCGTGAAGCCGCCGCCCGGCAGGGGCTCTGCGCCCTCGAACGGGGCCGAGACCACCACCGATCCGCCCGCATCCTCGATCTCGCCCTGCAGGGCCAGCATATAGCCGTGGCTGTCGAACAGGCCGCTCTCGGGCGACAGGATGGCGGCGTGGGCGTTCAGTTCCGGCTCCAGCGCCCGCGCCTGGGCGCCGGTCAGGTGGTCCAGCCCCTCGACCCCGTTCGCCGTCGCCTGTTCGAAGATGGCCTCGATCCGCTCGACCTCGGCCTCTTCGGTCGCCACGACCAGCTTGCCGCACTTCCAGTGATCGATCTTGTGAGTGGCCAAGAAGTCGTAAAGCGCCCGCCGCCCCTCGACGCAGAAGCGGGCCTTCAGCGAAGCGGTCGGATAATAGAGGCCGCCGTGGATCACCTCGGAATTGCGCGACGAGACGCCCTGGCCGACATGGCCTTCCTTCTCCAGCACCAGCACCGTCAGGCCCCGTTTCGACAACGCCCGACCGCACGCCAGGCCCACGGCCCCGGCGCCCACGACGGTCGCGTCGAAATCGAAACTCATCGCCTGCCGTACCTCCGCACCGCCTCGGCCTCGAAACAGCCGATCAGCTTTTCCACCGCCCGGTCGAAATTGGCCGACAGCATCAGGTCCAGCATGCGGGACTTGAAGGCGAAGTCGATCACGAACTCCAGCCGCGTCCCCTCGGGATGCGGGAAGAACTCCCACCGGTTCTTCAGATGCTTGAACGGCCCGCGCAACAGGCCGACCTCCACCTTCGGCGCATTACGATCATGCCGGACCCAGGTGGAGAACCGCTCCTTCAGGAAGGAGAAACCCACCCCCGCCTCGGCGTCCAGCACGGTCACGCCCTCGCCTTCGGCCCGCGCGTTCCAGACCCGCATCGAGGTGACCCAGGGGACGAAGTCGGGATAGGTCCGCACATCGGCGACCAGATCGGCAAGCTGTTCGGGCGCATAGGGAAGAATGCGCGTTACGCGGTGGACGGCCATACGGAATTTAGCGGCGCAGCTGCGCCTCGCGCGCAGCCTTCAGCCGGGCGAAGTCGTCGCCGGCGTGGTGCGACGAACGCGTCAGCGGCGACGACGACACCATCAGGAAGCCCTTGGCCCGGGCGATCGCCTCATAGGCCTTGAACTCTTCCGGCGTGACGAACCGGTCGATGGCGGCGTGTTTGCGCGTCGGCTGCAGGTACTGGCCGATGGTGATGAAGTCGACGCCGGCAGAGCGCATGTCGTCCATCACCTGCATGACCTCTTCCTTGGTCTCGCCCAGGCCGACCATGATGCCGGACTTGGTGAACTGGTTCGGGTCGCGCTCCTTGACCATCTGCAACAGGCGCAGGCTGTGGAAGTAGCGGGCGCCGGGCCGGATCTTCAGATACAGGCGCGGAACGGTCTCGAGATTGTGGTTGAAGACGTCGGGCTTGGCGTCGATCATCACCGCCGCCGCCCCGTCCTTGCGCAGGAAGTCGGGCGTCAGGATCTCGATTGTGGTGTTCGGCGCCTGGAGGCGGATCTGGCGCACCACCTCGGCGAAGTGAGCCGCCCCGCCGTCGGCCACGTCGTCGCGGTCGACCGAGGTGATCACCACATGGTTCAGCCCCATCTGCGACACCGCCAGCCCGACCTTGCCCGGCTCCTCCGGGTCCAGCGGCTGGGGTAGGCCCGTCTTGACGTTGCAGAAGGCGCACGCCCGCGTACAGGTGTCGCCCATGATCATCAGGGTGGCGTGCTTCTGGCTCCAGCACTCTCCGATATTTGGGCAAGCCGCCTCTTCACAGACCGTGTGCAGCCCCTTGGAGCGGACGATGTCCTTGGTGGCGTTGTACTGACCCGATCCAGGCGCCTTGACCCGCAGCCAGTCGGGCTTTTTCAGAACGACCGTCTCCGGGCGGTTCTGCTTTTCCGGGTGGCGCAGCTCCGACGGCTTACGCTGAAGGGTGTCGATCAGGGTCACCATGGCCGGTATTTCGGCCTTCCCGCGCCCAATGGCAAGCCACAGGCGGTTACAGATGATGGCGCGCCCGTTGGTCCGCTCGGGAACTCACGCGACGTTACGCATCTTTTCAAGACGCCGTTGCGTCATTATTGACGGACGCCCGACAACAGAGAGGGCCTGTCGCGCCCTCCGCAGGAGACGCGCTTGCGCCAGGATCTGGACCCTTCGCTGTACGAGACCTCGCTGATCGACGCCCTGATCGAGGCGCGCGCCCGGTTTGGGGACAAGGAGATCCTCGAAGACCAGGATCGCCACCCCCTCACCTACACGGGCTTGATCCGCGCCGCCTTCGTTCTGGGCCGCAAGATCGCGAAGATGACCGAGCTGGGCGAGCGGGTCGCCATCCTGCTGCCCTCGTCCATGGGCGTGGTCGTCACCTTCTTCGGCCTGCACGCCCACGGCCGCGTGCCGGTCATGCTGAACTTCACCGCCGGCGAGGCCAATCTGAAGGCCGCCATCAAGGCCGCCGGGGTCAAGAAGGTCCTGACCGCCAGACGCTTCATCGACCAGGCCAAGCTGGACGATCTGATCGCGGAGCTCGAGACGGGGGCTGAGATCGTCTGGCTGGACGACATACGCAAGACCATCGGGCTTCAGGACAAGCTGTACGGCCTCGCGGCCGGCGCCGCACCCAAGCGGTTCCGGGTCAAGACCGATCCGGACGCGCCGGGCGTGGTCCTGTTCACCTCCGGCAGTTTCGGCACGCCAAAGGGCGTGGTTCTGAGCCAGAAGAACCTGGTCGCCAACGCCCGACAGGTCGCGGCCCATATCGACCTTCTGCCGGAATGGGTGATGTTCAATCCCCTACCGACCTTCCACTGTTTCGGCCTGACCGGCGGCGTCGTCCTGCCCCTGCTCCAGGGTCTGAAGGCCTTCCAGTACCCTTCGCCGCTTCACGCCAAACAGATCACCGACCTGCTGCCCCAGGTGAAGGCGTCCATTCTTTTCGCGACCGATACCTTCCTCAGCCAGTACGCCCGGGTCGCCGAGCCCGGCGACTTCGCCACCCTCAAATTCGCCGTCGCCGGCGCCGAAAAGGTGCGCGAGGAGACCCGCAACCTATTCAACACCAAGTTCGGCGGCGTCGAACTGCTGGAAGGCTACGGCGCGACCGAGGCCTCGCCTGTGGTGGCGGTCAACCATCCCGAGCGCAACGCCCCCGGCACCGTCGGCCAGATCCTGCCCGGCATGGACTGGAAGCTGGAGCCGGTTGAGGGAATCGACGAGGGCGGCCGGCTGTTCCTGAAGGGACCCAACATCATGAGCGGCTATGTCACGGCCGCCGAGCCGCTGGCCTGGGATGCGGTGGGCGACGACTGGCTGGACACCGGCGACATCGTCGATGTCGACGCCGAGGGCTATGTCACCATCAAGGGGCGCGCCAAACGCTTCGCCAAGATCGGCGGCGAAATGGTCTCCCTCACGGCGGTCGAGAGCATAGCCGGTGCGGTCTGGCCGGACCAGCGTCACGCCGTCGTCTCCATTCCAGACACCCGAAAGGGCGAAAAACTGGTCCTGGTCACCGACCACGCCGGGGCCGAGGTGGCGCCCCTGGCGGAATGGGCCCGCGCCAACGGCGCGCCTGAGCTGATCGTCCCCAAGAAGATCGTCAAGGTCGCCGAGGTCCCGGTCCTGGGCACCGGCAAGACTGATTATGTGACGATCCAGAAGATGGTCGAGGGCGACAAGGCGGCGTGATCGGGCTCACCCGATCCGCACCCCCGTCATCGAGATCGAACCGCCGTCGATCCGGTCGTTGAAGAAGCTCACCGCCTCCCCGACCGCCTGCTGGGCGGCCACATAGAGCACGGGCAGGAAGTGCTCGTCGGTCGGCACGCTCAGCTGGGCGTCCTCGGCCAGACCGACCCAGTCGATCAGGGCCTCATGGTCGCCGCGCTCGAACGCCGCCTTCACCGCCTCATTGAACCCGGTCGCCCAGGCGTAGGGTTCTGCCCCTTCCTCGCGCTTCCAGGTGCGCAGATTGTGGACGAAGTCGCCCGAGCCGGCGATCACGATTCCCTCGTCCCGCAGCGGTCTCAGGGTCCTGCCCAGCTCGTAATGCTGGCGCGGCGTCAGCTCGCGGTTCAGCGACAACTGGACCACAGGCACATCGGCCTCTGGCCAGACATGGCAAAGCACCGACCAGGTCCCGTGATCCAGACCCCATTGCGTCGTCTGCACCGCCCCGGTCAGTTCCGCGACCCAGGCCGCCAGGGCGGGCGAGCCGGGGGCGGGATACTGCATCTCGTGAAGTTCGCGCGGGAAACCACCGAAATCATGGATGGTCTCGGGCTTCTCCTGCGCCGTGACGCCCAGCCCGCGCGTCTCCCAGTGGGCGGAGATCATCACCATCCCCTCGGGCTTGCCCACGGCCTCGCCCAGGTCGCGCCAGGCGGCCCCGTAGGGACCGCCCAGGGCGTTCATCGGCGAACCGTGACCGAAGAAGAGCGCGGGCTGGCGCATCGGATCAGCCGTGCAGCTTCTTGGCCAGTTCGGCGATGTGCTTGCCCTGAAACCGGGCGCCGTCCAGCTCGATCTCGCTGGGCATGCGCGAGCCGTCGCCGCCCGTGATCGTCGTCGCCCCATAGGGCGAGCCGCCGTGCACCGCGTCCAGGGTCATCTGGGCCTGGAACGAATACGGCAGACCGACCACCGGCATGCCGTGGTGCATGAAGAAGTTGTGCAGACCCTGGAAGGTGGTCTCCTGACCGCCGTGCTGGGTCGCGGTGGCGGTGAAGGCGCCGCCGATCTTGCCGATCAGGGCGCCCGTGAACCACAGGCCGCCGGCCTGGTCCAGGAAGGCGCGCATCTGCGACGCAGCCGAGCCGAAGCGGGTGCCGGCGCCGATGATGATGGCGTCATAGTCCTTCAGGTCGTCGATCTTGGCGATCGGCGCCTTCTGATCCAGCTTGTAGTGCGAAGCCTTGGCCAGCTCTTCCGGCACGGTCTCCGGCACGCGCTTGATGTCGACCACGGCGCCTTCGACCTGACGCGCGCCTTCGGCGACGGCTTCGGCCATGATTTCCAGATGGCCGTAGGTCGAGTGGTAGAGGACGAGAATCTTGGGCAAGGGAGGACTCCGTTGAATGTCACGGCCGTCATTCGCAACAACGACCGTTGCTAACTTGACGTCTCGCTTGACGCCATGCAAGCCCCCTCTCGGCTTTCGCGATGGTTTCGGTCAAAAACTGAAATGAAAACCGGAGGTTCGTCCAACCGGCTCAGGGCGCGAACGAAGGATCCCAGGGCCGCACATATTCCCAGTGCCAGGGTTCATAGACATAGGGAACGAAGCCGAACCGCCCGGCGTTGGCGGCCAGCCAGCGATAGGTCGCCCCGCGCGCCATATATTCGCGACTGGCCGCCGCCGTCGAGTCGACGCCCCGGCCCGGCGCCTGGCCGACGTACAGATCGACCGCCGCGCCCGTCCGGTGGGGCGAACAGACGGCGCGGCGCAGGCCGTCGCAATTGCCCTGCTGGGCGCAGCGGGCGGCGTCCGCCTCGGGGTCCCGGAAGCCTGAGAAGATCTGCAGCAGTTCGGGATCGGCGGCGATCTCGGGAACCTCTGCCCGTGCGGCGGCGACCATCCGGCGATAGGCGTCCAGCACGTCACGCCGCAACAGCCGGGTCAGCCGGTCGGCGTGCTCTTCTGACGCGACCAGATAGCCCAGTTGGTTGATCGGCGGCGGATCAGGGCATTCGCCACGGATCCGCGCCATCACGAAAGGCCGCCGCTCCTGCCACAGCCCGCGCAACACCTGGAAGGTCCCGGCGTCGAACAGGCCTGTCGGCGCCAGGCCGTGGGTCTGCTGGAATCCCGCCAGTTGTGAGGCGAAGACCGGCGTACCGGGGCCGCACTGGGTGTGCAGCTCCTGCTGGATCAGGGGCGCATAGGCCATCCACCCAAATTCGGTCGCCCCGAACGGCGCCCACTCCAGTCCATAGGCCGAGGCCGCATTGGCCAGGGCCTCCTCGCCCCAGACGTCGGCGTTGGTATGGCAGGGCCCCGCCGCGCGCGCTGCGCCGGCGAAGGCCAGGACCAGCCAGACAGTCAGGAACGCGAGACAGCTTCGCCACATGCCCCCAGCAAGCCTCAAGCGGCCCTCAGGAGCAAGCGCGCAGACGGCCGTCCGCCCGAATCCGACTCCGCTCCCGCGTCCAAACCTGCAATCCTGCGTCGGCCCGACTCATCCGGGCTGTCCCGGACCCGTCGCATGACCGCCGCCGCCGCGCCCCGTCGCTCCAACGCCGTGCTCGCCGCCTTCTCCGGCCCCTGCCTGCCGCTGGCGGCCTTCGGCGTGGCCCTGCCCGTCACCCTGCCGGAATTCTACGCCACCTATGTGGGACTGGAGCTGGGGGTGGTCGCGACCGTCTTCATGGCCGTGCGGCTGATCGACATCGTCTTCGACCCCTTCCTCGGCTGGGGCATGGACAAGACCCGGACCCGTTTCGGTCGCTACCGCCCCTGGATGGCCCTGGCCACCCCCATGCTGATGCTGGCGGCCCTGATGATGTTCGTCCTGGTCCAGCCGGGCGCCCCGGCGGTCTATCTGTTCGGCTGGCTGCTGTTCCTCTACCTGGGCTTCTCCATCGGCACCCTGGGCCAGCTGGGCTGGGCCGCCGTCCTTGCGCCCCAGTATGACCAGCGCAGCCGCGTCTACGGCTGGTGGCAGGTGTTCAACATCATCGGGGTGGTGCTGATCCTGGTTCTCCCGACCGTGGTGGTCCAGACCGGCATCGGGACCTATGCCGACGGGGTGCGGATCATGGGCTGGGGCATCATCATCGCCCTGCCCGTCACCATCGGCCTGGCCATGGTCGCCGTGCCCGAGCCCGTCACCGCCGGAGACCAACCGCACGGCAGCCTCGGCGCCTATCTGGCCCTGCTGAAGACGCCCGTGGTGCGCAAGCTGCTGATCGCCGATCTGCTGCTGGGCGTGGCGCCGGGCATCACCGGTTCGCTGCTGTTCTTCTTCTTCGGCCAGATCCGCGGCTACGACCACACCGAGGCCGGGCTCTTCATGCTGTTCTATTTCGTCGCCGGCCTGTGCGGCGCTCCCTTCTGGGCCTGGCTGGCGACCCGTGTCGGCAAGGACCGGGGCCTGGCGATCGCCAGCCTCGTCTCGGCCGTCCTCTATATCGGCGCCACCCTGGTCCCCGGCGGCAATTTCGCCCTGACCGCCGTGGTCATGTTCATCGCCGGCCTGCCCTACGCCGCCGGCCTGTTCCTGACCCGCGCCATGATGGCCGACGCCGGCGACCAGGAGCGGTTCGAGACGGGCGTCGACCGCACCGGCCTGATGCTGTCCATCCTCTCGGCCACCACCAAGATCGGCCATGTGGTCGCCCTGGTCCCCTATCTGATCCTCCAGTGGGTCGGCTTCCGCGCCGTGCCTGGGCCGGAGGGCAACAGCGACGCCTCCCTGCTGACGCTTCAGATCCTGTTCATCGCCGTCCCCGGCCTGCTTCTGGCCCTGACCGCCTGGGTGCTGAAGAACTATCCGCTGACCGCCGCGCGCCATAACGAGATCCGCAAGGCCCTGGACGCGCGCGACGCGGAGGCGCAGGCATGAGGCCCATCGACCGGCTTCTGTCCATCATGGAGCGGCTGCGCGACCCGGACGGCGGCTGCCCCTGGGACGTGGAGCAGACCTTCGCCACCATCGCCCCCTATACGATCGAGGAGGCCTATGAGGTCGCCGACGCCATCGAGCGCAACGATCTGGTCGAACTGAAGGGCGAACTGGGCGACCTCTTGTTCCAGGTCGTCTTCCACGCCCGCATGGCCGAGGAGCAGGGCCTGTTCGCCTTCGACGACGTGGTCACCGCCATCGCCGACAAGCTGGAACGCCGCCACCCCCACGTCTTCGGAGACGAGGCCCAGCGCACCTCGAAGGAACAGACCGTCGCCTGGGAGGTCATCAAGGCCGCTGAACGCAAGGATCGCAAGAAGCCCGGCGTCCTCGACGACGTCGCCGTCGGCCTGCCCGCCCTGACCCGCGCCGCCAAACTGACCAAGCGCGCCGGCCGCGTCGGCTTCGACTGGCCCTCGACCGACGAGGTGTTCGACAAGCTGGCGGAAGAGGTCGAGGAGCTGCGCGTCGAGATCGCCGCCGGCGACCAGGCCAAGGCGCGCGAGGAGCTGGGCGACCTGCTGTTCGTCGTCGCCAACCTGGCCCGCAAGCTGGACGTCGAGCCCGAGGATGCGCTCCGCGCCGCCAACGCCAAGTTCGTGCGCCGCTTCGGCTTCATCGAGGCCGAACTGGCCAGGGACGGCCGCACCCCCGACCAATCGACGCTGGAGGAGATGGACCGCCTCTGGGACGCCGCAAAGGCGGCCGAAAAGGCCGGCCCGTCCTCCTGAGCCGCCGCATGCCCTACGACCTGATCATCTTCGACTATGACGGCGTGGTCGCCGACAGCGAGGTGCTGAACAGCACCGTCATGGCCGAACAGCTGACCGCCATCGGCCTGCCCACCAGTCTGGACCAGGTGCTGGCGACCTATACGGGCCGGCGCTGGCGCGACAACCGGCCGGTGGTCGAGGCGGCCCTGGGCCGGCCCTGCCCCGAGGATTTCCACACCACCTGGTTCGCTGCCTGCCGGGCCCGCGCCCCGCTCCACTTGAAGCCCGTGCCCGGCCTGATCGACTTCGTCGCCGCCCGGTCCGAGGCCCGCTGCATCGCCTCGTCCAGCGGCCCTGACTGGATCGGCGTCGGCCTGGACCTGTTCGGCCTGACCGATCATTTCGACGGCGCCGTCTTCACCGGCCTGGTGGTCGAGCGCGGCAAGCCCCACCCCGACATCTTCCTGCACGCCGCCGAAAGCATGGGGGTCGATCCGGCGCGCGTCCTGGTCATCGAGGACAGCGAGGCGGGCGTGACCGCAGGCGTCGCCGCGGGCATGACGGTGGTGGGGCTGACCGCCGGGGGCCATGTCCGCGACGGCCACGCCGAACGCCTGGCCGCCCGCGGCGCACACCACATCGCCGACAGCTATGCGGCGGTCGCGGCCTTCATGGACCGCTGAAGGTCAGAGGTAGCGCAGTTCCTGCAGATCGACCTCGCGGATCATCTTGCGCGCCGTCACCTCGTCCAGTCGGCGGGACCGCGCCATCCGGCCGAGTTCTTCCCGCTCCGCCGCGAGCGCCGCCAGCCAGAGCTTGCGCTCCACCTGATCGATCTTGCGCGCCACGGCCGCGTCGTCCTCTTCCGTGCGGGTATGGGTCTCGATGCGCTGGCGATAGATTTCCATGATCCGACTGGCGACGTCGGAATAGAGGTCGGGATTGGCCTTGCCCTCGGCCATGGCGTGGGACGCATCCTCCAGGGCGCGCAGGGCGGCCGAGGCTGCGGCGACGCGCCCCCTGTCCTCTTCCCGCTCCTGTGACGGTTCGGGCGGCAGCTCCACCCCCTTCATCAGACGCGGCAGGGCGAAGGTGGCGAGCAGCAGGGAGACGATGATCACCCCCGCCGCCAGGAAGATCGCCAGATTGCGCGACGGCATGGGCGAGCCGTCCGCGAGGAAGAAGGGCACGGTCAGAATGCCCGCCAGGGTGATGGCGCCCCGCACCCCCGCCAGAGACATGACCAGGGTCAGCCGCAGTCCGACCTTGGGCGGCGGCCCGCGATGGCGGCGTCGGAACAGGGTCAGCCTCAGCGACGTCCACACCCAGACGAAACGCAAGGCCGCCAGGGCCGCGACAATGGCGAAGACATAGACCGCCAGCCACCAGACCTCGGGCCGGCTGGTGCCCCGCACCACCTCGGCCGCGCGCGCCATTATGGACGGCATCTGCTGGCCCAGGATCACGAAGATGATGCCGTTGGCGACGAACTGGACCGTGTCCCACACCACGCCGCGCCGGATGCGCGTCATGGCCAGGGATTGGCCGCCTATGCCGCCGCCCCGCTCGGTGAAGCTCATGGTCACGCCCGCCGCCACGGCGGCCAATATGCCCGACGCCCTCAGCTCTTCGGCGACCAGATAGGCGGCGAAGGGGATCAGCAGACTGACCAGAATCTGCGCCCCCACATCCTCGCCCCAGCGCCGGCTGACGACCCCCTTGACGTAGCTGATGGCGATGGTGACCAGCACGCCCGTCGCCACACCGACCACAGACAGCCAGGCGAAGGTCGCCACCGCCCCGCCCAGGGAAAAGGCGCCGGTGGTCGCCGCCACGACCGCGATCCGCATGCAGGTCAGGCCCGTGGCGTCGTTCAGCAGCGATTCGCCTTCCAGAATGTGCATCAGCCGCTTGGGTATCGGGGCCCGCGCGGCGATGGCCTGGACGGCGATGGGATCGGTCGGAGACAGGATGGCCGCCAGGGCGAAGGCCACCGGCAAGGGCATCTCGGGGATCATAAACCAGATCATGAAGCCCAGGCCGATGACGGTGAACAGCACCAGCCCCAGCGCCAGCTCCAGGATCACCGCCCGGTCACGAAACAGGGCCTCCTTGGGGATGCGCCATCCGTCCAGAAACAGCAGGGGCGGCAGGAACAGCAGAAAGAAGATGTCCGGCTTCAGATCGACCGTCGTCCCGGTCGCCAGGACGATGACGGCCCCCAGACCGATCTGCACCAGCGGCAGGGCGATACGGGTGATCCGCGCGACCGATCCCGACACCACAACGGCCAGAAGCAGCAGCAGGACGGTCTCGATCAGATGCATGGTTCAGTCGGTCAGGTCGGGATACAGGCGCTCGAACCGCCCCAGGGCGGCAGGGTGAAGCCTCACTGTGACATGGGTGCGGCCATCCTCGTCCGCGTCCCGCCTCGTCACCCGGCCATGTTCATAAAGCCAGGCCAACGCCTCGCCCTGTTCGGGCGACAGGGTCAGCCGCGTCTCCGGATCGTCGTCGATCAGGCCGGCGATGGTCTGGCGCAGGCGTTCGATCCCCTCGCCCGTCCAGGCCGAGACGGCGACCGCCTCACCGTCCTTGGCCAGACGTTCGGCCTGACCAAGAATGGTCTCGCGGGCCTCCTCGTCCAGCAGGTCGATCTTGTTCCAGACCTCCAGCACCCGGCGGGTCTTGCCCTCGGGGGTCTCGATCTGTTTCAGCACGGCCTCGACGTCCTTGGCCTGGGCGTCGCTGTCGGTCGAGGCGATGTCGCGGACGTGCAGGATCAGATCGGCCTCGCCGACCTCTTCCAAGGTGGCGCGGAAGCTTTCGACCAGTTCGTGCGGCAGGTCGGAGATGAAGCCGACCGTATCGGCCACAATGGCCGGGCGGCCCTGCGGCAGGCGGATGGTGCGCTGGGTCGTGTCCAGGGTGGCGAACAACAGATCCTTGGCGAAGACCTCCGATCCCGTAAGCCGGTTGAACAGGGTCGACTTGCCGGCGTTGGTGTAGCCGACCAGGGCGATGGTCGGGAACGGAACCTTCTGGCGCTGTTTGCGGTGCAGGCCGCGCGTGCGGCGCACCTCCTCCAGCTCGGCCTTCAGCCGCACGATCCGGTCGGCGATCAGACGCCGGTCCAGCTCGATCTGGGTTTCGCCGGGACCGCCGGTCGAGCCGGTGCCGCCGCGCTGGCGCTCCAGGTGGGTCCAGGTCCGCACCAGACGCGACCGTTCATAGTCGAGCCGCGCCAGTTCGACTTGCAGCCGACCTTCCTTGGTCCGCGCGCGGCGTCCGAAGATTTCCAGGATCAGGCCGGTGCGGTCGATGACCTTCACCTCCCAGGCCTTCTCCAGATTGCGCTGCTGAACGGGCGTCAGGGCGTCGTCGATGACGGCCACATCGGCCTCGGCCGCGCGCATCAGGGCGGCCAGTTCGTCCACCTTGCCCGATCCGAACAGGGTCGCCGGCGCGACCTTGCGCACGCGCACGATCTCTTCGCCCCGGATGTCGAGGTCCAGGGCGCGGGCCAGGCCGGACGCTTCTTCGAGGCGTTCTTCGGCCAGGCGCGGCGACTCCGACCGTCCGTCGGGGTGGATGACGACCGCCCGCTGAACCGGGGCGGCGTGATCAATCAGTTTTTGGGTCAATCAATCGTCTTCGGCGTCGGGCTCGTACAGCTGCACGGGCGCGGACGGCATGATGGTGGAGATGGCGTGCTTGTACACCAGCTGGGACTGGCCATCGCGGCGCAGCAGCACACAGAAGTTGTCGAACCAGGTCACGATGCCCTGCAACTTGACCCCATTGACCAGGAAGATGGTCAGCGGCGTCTTGGTCTTGCGGACCGAGTTGAGGAAGGTGTCCTGAAGGTTCTGGCGTTTGTCTTGCGACATGGCAGGTTTTTCCTGTTCTTGGTTGTTCGTCGCCATAGGAGCGGCGTCGGGGCCGAACGGGCCAGCGAAGACCTTAGACGGCGCCTCCCCGATCCGGCAACGCCCTAAATGGCCTCTCGACGCGCGCGTTCAAGATAGAGCTGACGGAGCTTCAACGTAATCGGGCCCGGCTTGCCGTCCCCGATCTTGGTTCCGTCGATCGAAATCGCCGGGGTCACGAAAGCGCCGGCGGCCGTGAAGAAGGCTTCGCGCGCGCGCTTGACGTCCTCGACGCTGAAGGGGCGCTCGTCCAGTTCGAGGCCCTGTTCCTCGATCAGGGTCATCAGGGTGGTGCGCGTGCAGCCCTTCAGGATGTTGGCCTGGGTGTCGCGGGTCCGCAGCTTGCCGTGCTCATCCACGATCCAGGCGTTGGTCGAGGAGCCTTCGGTCACCAGGCCCATGTCGTCGACGAACCAGGCCTCATAGGCCCCGGCCTCCCGCGCCGCCTGTTTGGCCAGGATGTTCGGCAGCAGACCCACCGTCTTGATGTCGCATCTTCCCCACCGGATGTCGGGCTGGGTCAGGACGGCGACGCCCTTTTTCGCCTGAGCTTCTCCTCGTGCGGGCGAGATGGACTTGGCGGTGACGATGACGCTGGGCGGCGTCCCCGGCGCGGGAAAGGGATGGTCGCGCCGCGCCGTGCCGCGCGTGACCTGCAGATAGACTATGCCGTTCTTCACCCGGTTGCGCCGGATCGTCTCGCGCAGCACCCGCGTCAGGGCGGCGACCGACATGGGAATGTCGATGCGCAGTTCATTGAGGCTGCGATGCAGCCGCGTCATATGGCCGTCGAAATCCGCCAGCCGACCGTCGAACACGGACCAGACCTCATAGACCCCGTCGGCGAACTGAAAGCCCCGATCCTCCACATGGACCACGGCTTCGCCGTGCGGCTGATAGGTTCCATTCACATAGGCGACGCGGGACATCAGTCGGCCTCGTCCTCATCTCCGCCTCGCGCCGGAGAGACACCCAGCGACTTCAGCTTTCTATGCAGAGCCGACCGCTCCATGCCGATGAAGGCGGCGGTGCGGGAGATGTTGCCGCCGAAGCGCATGATCTGGGCGGCCAGATACTCGCGTTCGAACACCTCGCGCGCCTCGCGCAGCGGCAGGGCGATGGTGCGCTCCGCCCCCAGGCTGGAGGACGGGCTGTTCGAGGTGGCGACCTCCTGCGGCAGCATGTCGGCGGTGATCGGCTCGTTCGGATCGCCTGTCGCCAGGATCAGCAGCCGTTCGATATTGTTGCGCAGCTGGCGGATGTTGCCCGGCCAGGGATGGACCTGCAGCACCGCCACCGCGTCCTCCCCGACCACACGCCGAGGCAGGCCCTGCGAAGCGCTGATGGTTTCGACGAAATAATCGACCAGTTCGGCGATGTCTTCGCGCCGCTCCGACAGGGCCGGCACCCGGATCGGCACGACGTTCAGGCGGTGGAACAGGTCTTCACGGAACCGGCCTTCGGCAATCTCCGTCTTCAGGTCTCGCGAAGTGGATGTGACGACGCGCACATCGACCTGCACGTCCTGTTCGCCGCCGACCCGACGAAAGCGCTGATCCACCAGAACCCGCAGGATGCGGCTCTGGCTCTCACGCGGCATGTCGCTGATCTCGTCCAGATAGAGGGTGCCGTTGTGCGCCCGCTCGAACACCCCGATCTTGCGCGGCCGGCCGTCCTGTCCCTCTTCCCCGAACAGTTCGACATCCAATCGCTCGGGCGTCATTCCGGCGGCCGAGATGGCGACGAACTCGGCGCGCGCGCGCGGACTGGCTTCGTGGATCTGACGCGCCACAAGCTCCTTGCCCGACCCGGCCGGACCGGAAATCAGCACCCGGCTGTTGGCCTGGGCCACCTTGGCGATGGTGCTGCGCAGGGCCTGGGCCGCCTGGGAGCGGCCGATCAGGCCGGACGGCGTCATCGTCTGCGCGCGCAGACGGCGATTCTCGCGTCTCAGCGTCGCTGCTTCGATCGCCCGCTCGACCACCACCACCAGCCGATCCGACTTGAACGGCTTTTCGATGAAGTCATAGGCGCCGCGCTTCAGCGCGGTCACCGCCGTCTCGATATTGCCGTGGCCCGAGATCATCACCACCGGAAGGTCGGGGTCGATCTCCTTGACCACCTCCAGCAGTTCTAGCCCGTCCAGACCGCCGCCCTGCATCCAGATGTCGAGAATGGCCAGCGACGGCTTCCGTGCGCGGATCGCCGCGAGGGCCTCGTCGGAGTTGGCGGCCACGCGCACGGCGTGCCCTTCATCCTCGAGCAGGCCCGAAACCAGATCGCGGATGTCCGCCTCGTCGTCGACGACCAGAATGTCGGAACCGGTAGGTCGCATCTTGCCTCGCTTATTCGGCGGCGACGCTCTGGAGCTTGCGCTCCGTCGCATCGCCGGTCTTGCCGTGGGGTTTCAGGGGGAAGATCAGGCACACGCGCGCGCCGCGCAGGGTCTCGGCGTCCGCCAGCTTCAGCTCGCCGCCGTGGTCCTCGCAGATGCGTTTGACGATGGCTAGGCCCAGGCCCGTGCCCTTTTCGCGCGTGGTGACATAGGGTTCAATCAGGCGATCGCGGTCCTTGGCGGGAAGGCCGACGCCGTCGTCCTCCACCACAAAGACGGCCGTCTCGTTCTCGATGATCAGGGAGGCGATGATGGCCGCCGCCTCGGATCCGGGCGCTGCGCCTTCGGCGGCACGCCGCGCCGCCACGGATTCGCCCGCGTTCTTCAGAATGTTGACCAGCGCCTGTCCCACCATCCGGGCGTCGCAGCGCAGGCTCGTCTTGGGCAGGGGTTCGATCAGGTCCACGCCGATGTCCGCCGCCGCCACCCGCTGGGCGAACACCGCCTCTCGCAGCATTTCGGCGGGGTTGGCCGCACCGAAACGCGGCGCGGGCATGCGGGCGAAGGACGAGAATTCGTCCACCATCCGGCCGATGTCCCCGACCTGGCGGATGATCGTGTCGGTGCAGCGGTCAAAGATCTCCACCTCGTCCACCTTGTCCCTGTATTTCCGCCTAAGCCTTTCAGCCGACAGTTGGATCGGGGTCAGGGGATTCTTGATCTCATGGGCGATACGCCGCGCCACGTCGCGCCAGGCGGCGTTGCGCTGGGCCGTGACCAGCCGGGTGATGTCGTCGAAGGTCAGCACCATCTCTCCGCCCTGACCGCCCTCGATGCGCACACGCAGGCGCAGGGTCTCGCCTTCGCGGCTCAGATCGATGTCCTCTTCGATATGGGCCTCGACCCGTCCGACCAGATCGCTGAGCTCGGGCGACAGGGTCGCCAGTTCACGGCCGAGAACCTCGGCTTCTTCGATATGCAACAGTTGCAGGGCGCTGTCGTTGATGGCCGAGATTCGTCCGCGCCGATCCAGACCGATCACCCCGGCGCTGACGCCTGACAGCACCGTCTCGATAAAGCGGCTGCGATCCTGGGCGTCTTCGCTTGCCGCCTTCAGCGCCGACTGCTGGGCCTGAAGGTCGCCCGTCATGCGGTTGAAGGCCTCCGACAGGGTGGCGATTTCACCCGGCGCCCCGTCGCTGTCCACCCGGGCGCTGAAGTCGCCGCCCGCCACCTGGCCGGCCGCCTTCACCAGCCGCCCGATCGGGGCCGAAATGCTGCTGGCCGCCGACATGCCCAGCCAGACCGCTCCAACCAGAACCAGCAGGGCGGTCTCCAGATAGCTGAGAATGAAGGCCGATTGAATTCGGGCGCGGCTCTCCTGGGCTTCGCGATAGGCCTGGATCGACTGGCTCGAGGCGTTCATTCGCGCCACCAGACCGTCCTGGAGCGGCCGCACCAGATAAAGATAGGCGTCGCCATAGGCTGGCAGGGCGATCAGGGAGCGCACGGTGTCGGGGTGCTGGGTGACGTCCGTCGGCGGCTTGCCGCCCTGGACGGCGTCTTCCAGATAGGAACGCGGCGGAGCCAGATAGGGCGGCGCCCCCGGTCCTTCGGCTCGCGCCAGCACCTCCCGATCACCGTCAAGAATATAGATCGCGGGATAGCCGAAGATGTCTCCGATCTGAGCCAAGGCGTCGTTGAACTGAATACGGTCGTCGAACAGTCCGCGTGCGCTGGTCAGTTGATCCGCGATCGTGACGAGATCCGCATCGACGGCTGTGGCGACGTCCTGGATGTAGGCGCGCCCGACCACGGCGCCGTTTTCGACCGAGGCCTGGACGTTCTGACTGAACCATTGATCGACCCCCCGCGTCACGAGCACACCGAAGACCAGGGCGATGAGAACCGCCGGAATCACCGCCACCGTCGAGAACAGGGCCACGAACCGCAGGTGCAGGCGCGAACCCGCTTCGCTGGTGCTGCGGGCTAGGACCAGGACGCGACGTCCCACGATGAAGGCCAGACCCGAAATCAGGATCAGATTGGCGATCAGGACGAACAGCACGATCTGACCGGCCGATCCTCGCGCAGCGCCGGCGCTGGCGCCCGGCGCCACCGCGACCAGCCATACCGCCGCCGCCGTGATGATGACGGCCAAGGCGTAGGCTAAACCGAAGCCCGCCCGCGCCCGCTCGGTTTCAAAACGCCCCCAGAACGACTCGTCGCCCGACGAAGGGTCGGTGCGAGAGGTCACGGCTGAGGGCGTATCCGTCATGCCACAGCAGTGTCCGCGAACTGTGGCGGCGTTTCAACAGCCGAATTGAAACAGTCAGGTAAATTTCGCCGCCACAGCCCCGCCATTTCCTGCTCGACGGCCGCGGGATCGTCCAGGCGGCAAATTCTTGCCTTGGCCTCGCGACGGTGTTGCGGATCGGCCGGCCAGGGCGCCTGTTCGATGTACCAGCCCAGATGTTTGCGGAACATCTTCAGCCCCAGCGGCAGGCCGTAGAAGTCAATCGAGGCCCTCAGATGGTCGATCACGATCGCCAGTCGCGCCTCCGGCCCCGGCTCCTGGGGCGCCGTCACGCCGCTCAGCGCCTGTTCCAAATGGGCCGCCAGCCAGGGCCGGCCGTAGACGCCTCGTCCCAGCATCAGACCGTCGGCGCCGGACCGCTCAAGGGCCGTGCGCGCGTCTTCAGGCGTGACGATGTCGCCGTTGACGATGACGGGAATGCGAACGGCCGCCTTTACGGCGCCCACGGCGTCCCAGTCCGCCCTTCCGGTATAGAACTGCTGGCGGGTTCGTCCATGGACCGTCACAGCCCTCACACCGAGCGCCTCGGCCCGCACAGCCAGATCCGCGGCGTTTCGGCTGTCGTCATCCCAGCCCAGCCGCATCTTGACCGTGACCGGACGGCCGGTGGCCCTCACCACGGCCTCCATGATGCGACAGGCCAGGTCAGGCGTCCGCATCAGGGCCGATCCGGCGGCCGAACCCGTCACCTCCTTTGCGGGACAGCCGAAGTTCAGATCGACGATGTCCGCACCGGCCTGTTCGGCCATGCGCGCCCCCTCGGCCATCTGGCCCGGATCCCGCCCGACCAACTGGATCACGGTCAGCGGCAGGCCCGCGCCCACGGCGGCGCGCCGCACCACGTCGGGCCGAGCCCGCGCCAGCTCCTTGGCCGCCACCATCTCGGTCGCCACATAGGCCGCGCCCAGTTTGGAGGCTAGGATGCGGAACGGCAGATCGGTGACGCCGGTCATCGGCGCCATCAGCACGCGGCCGGGCACGGTGACGTCGCCGATGGTCAAGGACTTGGACATTCCCGCCTTTCGCCGCATTGCGCGCCCTTTCGTCAAGCGCGACAGCGGCGGATTGACGGTTTCCCCGCTGAACGTCGCGCTCTAGAAGACGTCATGATCTTCTCAGCCATCATTGTCGCGGCCGGTTCCGGAACGCGGGCCGGCGGCGAAAAACAGTGGCGGACCCTGGGCGGAAAGCCGGTTCTGCGCTGGTCCGCCCAAGCGCTTCTGGACGCCGGCGCCCAGGAGCTGGTCGTGGTCGTAGCCTCCGACGCTCGGGATCGCGCCGCCGAGGTGCTGGACGGGCTGACGGGGTGGCGCGCCGTGGTCGGCGGGACGACGCGGGCGGAGTCCGTTCGCGCAGGACTGGCGGCCCTCACCTGTCCCGACGACCAGCCCGTGCTGGTCCACGACGCCGCCCGGCCGCTGTTGGACGCCCCCGTCATCGCCCGCGTCGTCGCCGCCCTGGATCAGGCCGACGGCGCCCTGCCCGTCCTGGCCGTCGCCGACAGCCTGCGCCGGGGATCGGACGGGCTGATGGCCGAGGCGGTGGACCGCGAGGACCTCTGGCGGGCCCAGACCCCTCAGGCGTTCCGCCGTGGACTCCTGGAATCGGCCTATGCCGCCTGGAACCCGGCCGAGACCCCGACCGACGAGGCCGTGGTGGTGCGCCGTCACGGCGGCCGGATCGCCCTGGTCGCCGGCGACGCCCGGCTGATGAAACTCACCTATCCCGAGGATTTCGCCATGGCCGAGGCCCTGCTGTCGCAAGAGACCCGCTACCAGACCCGCATGGGCACGGGCTTCGACGTCCATCGTTGGGGCCCCGGAGAATCAGTCTGGCTGTGCGGGATCGAGATTCCCCATGACCAGACCCTGATCGGTCATTCGGACGCCGACGCGGGGCTGCACGCCTTGACCGACGCCCTGCTGGGAGCCATCGCCGCCGGCGACATCGGCGATCATTTCCCCCCCACCGACCCGAAGTGGAAGGGCGCCGCCTCCGACCAGTTTCTAATCCACGCCGCCGAACTGGTGGCGGCGCGCGGCGGCCGCATCGTCAATGTTGACGTGACCCTGATCTGCGAACGTCCGAAGGTGAAGCCGCACCGTCAGGCCATGCGCGAACGGATCGCCGATCTGCTGGCCTTGCCGCTGGACTGCGTCAGCGTGAAGGCCACCACATCCGAAGGGTTGGGCTTCACCGGCCGAGGCGAAGGCCTGGCCGCCCAGGCGGCGGCGACGGTGGAGATGCCGGTCTCGGCCTGATCCGGCGCCTTCAGCGCGCGGCCAGCCGCATCTGCCGCACCAGGGCTCCGAACAGGTTCACGTAGTCGTCCGTCCACGGCCGCACCTCCGTGGGCGACAGCCTGCGCCAGCGCGGATCTTCGCGATAGGGCGCCAGGGCCGCTTCGCTCTTGCCGATCACCAGGGCCTCGGTCGAGGATTCCACCATCAGCGGCGCATCCGGCCGTTCCCGATAAATTTGGTGCAGAGCCGGCGCCCCCAGGGCCGCGGCCGCCGCCTCGGCCGGCAGGGTGATGTCCAGATTGCGGTTGGACAGGTGCAGCACCACCACCCCGTCCGGCTTCAAAAGCCGCAGATAGCCGGCGATGGCCTCCTGGGTCAGCAGATGGGTCGGTACGGCGTCGGAGCTGAAGGCGTCGATGATCAGCAGGTCATAGGAACCGGCGGCCTCCCGCGCCATGGTCAGTCGGGCGTCGCCCAGCACCGTCCGGATCGGTCCTTCGGCGCAACCATTGATGAAGCTGAACCAGCGCGGATCGCGCGACAGCCTATCCACCATCGGGTCGATCTCGAAAAAGCTCATCTGGTCCTGGCGGCGCTTATAGGCCGCCATGGCCCCCGAGCCCTGGCCCACGACCCCGATCCGGGCGCCGTCCGGCCGGTGCGCCTGGGCCATCAGGGCCGCCTGCCCCAGAGGCGTCGCCGTGGCGTAATAGAGGGTTGGCGAGCAACGGTGCGGCTCAGACTGCGCCTGGGCGCCGTGCAGGGTGGTGCCGTGCATCAGCACATGAACCGGTCCGCCCAGACCCGCGACGTTGGTATCGGCCACACGCATGACCCCGAAGAAGCTGCGCTCCGTCAGGGCCCAGTCATAGCCCCGCGCGACCTGATAGCCGGACCAGACCATGGCTCCCAGAACGACGGTGAACATGATCGCCCGGTCCCTCAGCAGAAAGGCGAACAGGGCGGCGACGCCGATCACCGCCTGGGCGATCCGCACCAGTTCGGCGTCCGGGACGACCGCGCGAATGTCGGGGGCGTAGCGCACCAGGGCCAGGCCCAGCGGTCCCGCCAGGGCGACCAGGACCCCGATCACACAGGCGATGATCTCCCATCGCCGCACCTCGCCTTCGCCCCATGGCCGCAAAAGGCCGACGGCGACCAGCGCCAGCGGATATTCCCACACCATGTCGAAGATCAGGGGCGCGATCAGGGCGTTGAAGACGCCGCCCAAGACGCCGCCCAGCGACAGCAGCAGATAGAACTCCGTCAGCCGGCCCGGCGCAGGACGCCGCTCGGCCATCCGCTGATGGCACATCAGGGCGCAGAAGAAGAAGGCTGTCAGATTGACGACGAAGACGAACAGCCACTCCGTGGTCCGAAAGGCGACCAGGGCGCAGCCGGCCGCCAGCACCCCCGCCTGGATCGCCAGCGTCAGGGGGAGCGGCAGGACCGGTCGGTTCTGAAAGGCGATGACGAAGGTGAGCAGATAGAGGGCCAGAGGAATGACCCAGAGAAAGGGCGCAGAGGCCACGTCGGTCGACAGATGCGCCGTCACGCCCAGCATCAGGCTCGACGGAACGGCCGCCAGCAGGATCAGCAACCCCTTCTCGCGCCAGGCGATCAGCGGCCCCGCCTCCGGGGGCGCGGGCTCTGCCGCCGCACCCGTTCGGACCCCGCGGCCGGACCAGGCCAGGGCGCCCAGGCCGGCGACCATCACCAGGAACAGACCATAGCCCAGGCTCCAGCCCAGGCGCTGGAGCGAAAGACTGGCCAGGGGTTCGATCAGGACCGGATAGGCCAGCAGGGCCAGAAAACTGCCCAGGTTCGAAGCGGCATAGAGGACATAGGGGTTCTTCGCCTCCGCCTGGCCCGCCCGCGCCCGCGCATACCAGGCTTGAAGCAGGGGCGCGGTGGCCGAAAGAATGGCGAAGGGGGCCCCGATCGAGAGGGTCAGGGTCGCCAGAAGCCAGGCCGTGGGCGCGTTTGGATCGGGATCGCCCAGGACGCCGCTGATCCGCAGGGGCAAAGACAGGCCTGCGGCCAGCAGAAGCGCCAGATGAACCAGCACCTGAAGCCGCATCGACCCGATGCGCTGCAGGGCGTGGGCGTAGCCGTAGCCGGCCAGCAGCGCGGTCTGGAAGAAGACCATGGCGGCGTTCCACACCGACGGCGATCCGCCCAGGCTGGGCAGGATCAGCTTGGTCGCCATCGGCTGAACGACGAAGACCAGACAGGCCGAGGTGAAGACGGCCAGCGCGAACAGGAGAGGCGTCAGCCGCCCAGGGTTCGGGCGCGCCGCGCTTTCGGCTTGAACCACATCGGTCATGGTGCTGGTTAGAGCGGGACTCGCGGCCTATGGAAAGCGCATGTTCTCACAAGACATCCTGCGACTGGCGCAACAGATCGTCGCAACCGCGGCCGAGCGGGGCCTGATGATCGCCACGGCGGAAAGCTGCACCGGCGGCCTGGTCTCCGCCGTCCTGACGGCCGTCCCCGGTTCATCTGCGGTTCTGGATCGCGGCTTCGTCACCTACAGCAACGCCGCCAAGCAACAGATGCTGGGCGTGCCGGAGGCGACCCTGATCGCCCACGGCGCCGTCTCCGAGCCGACGGCCCGCGCCATGGCCGAAGGCGCCGCAGCCCAGTCGAACGCGAGCGTCAGCGTCTCCGTCACCGGAATTGCGGGGCCGGGCGGCGGCGGCCCGGACAAGCCGGTCGGCCTGGTCCATTTCGCGGCCGTGGGTCCGGGCGGGCTGGTCCACAGGATGGAGCGGTTCGGCGACCTGGGGCGCGACGCGGTCCGGATGGCGGCGCTCAGGGTCGCCTTGGAGATGTTGGCGGAGCGAGCCGCATCGTGACCGAACCCGTCGTCATCGACGCCCGAGGCCACTGCTGCCCGACGCCCAGCCTCAGGCTGCAAAAGGCCATGGCCGGGGCGGCGGCCGGCGCCCGTTTCATCCTTCTGGCGACCGACCCTATGGCGCGTATCGACGCGCCGTTTCTGATGGCTCAGAAGCAGGGCCGCGTGATTTCGATCGAAGAGGTCGACGGCGTCCTGCGTCTTCTGGTCGAGGCGGGCTGAGTTTTCGACCCTAGGTCTGCGACCGCGTGCGGCGTCTGGCCCGCCGTTCCGACAGATCGACCACATCCGCCGCGGCGGAGGCCCTGCGCGCCTGTTCCGCCCTCTCGGCCCCGGCGGCGATCTCCATCTCGGTCGCGAAGGCGCCGCCGTAGAAGATGGCGTTGACGTTCCAGGACAGCCAGATCAGCAAAACCACCACGGCCCCGACCGAGCCATAGGTCGCTCCCAGAGGCGCGATCTGTTCGACATAGATGGCGCAGAGCCAGGATGAGACCACCGACATCAGGGTGGCCACCAGCCCTCCGGTGATCGACGGCAGCCAGGCCACCGGCGTCCGGTGACTCATGGCGTAGCGATAGAGCAACGTCAGCCCCACCGCTAGGCCAAGGGCGGGCAGCAGGGCGTCGAGCGGCATCAGACCCGCATTGTCCCCCCTCGCCCCCGGCGAGGCGGCATGGGCCAGAATCCGCGCCGTCACCACGGCGCCGGACACGACGGTGAACAGGGCGAAGGCGAATATGGCGACGAAAAAGGCCAGTAGATTGAATTTGAAGAAGCCGTGAGGCTCAGTCTCATCGTGAATGAGATTAAGTCCCGCCAGCAACGCCTTGAATCCTCGATGGGCGGCGTAGGCGCCGACGAACAGGGCGAAGGCGCTCTGGGCCGAGACGGTCCGGGCGGAAGCCTTGGCCAGCCGGGCGATCTCGTCGTGAAATATGGTCTGGGCCGCGCGCGGCAACAGGTCGGACAGGGCGGCGGCCTGGGCGCTGACCTCATTGATCGACAGGCCCAGCTTATAGACGCCGATCAGGATGGCGATGGCCGGGAAGACGGCCAGAAGGGCGAAGAAGGAGACGCCCCCCGTGTAGAGCATGACATCCCGGCCCCAGCTGCGGGTGAAGGCGCGCACGGCCAGACCGCCCCAGAATCCGGGCGCCTTCAGAACCGATCGGGTCAGCTGATCGCTCAATCCGGCCCCCACAACCGTTACAACAAACCCCTAAACTTAAAGGATTCTGGAACGGGGGAAAGCCCTGTCGACGCACCTGCCTTTAAGGGCGGCCTGCGAAGGCGATAGTCCTTTATAAAATGCGTCGCGCTATGGTGGTCCGCCTCGCATGCGGCTATGGCCCCAGCGACCGATGGGGAGGGACTGGCTTGGCATTCGACGCGCGCGTTTTGATCCTGGCGGCTCATGACGCCCGTATCGGGCCGCTCGCCGCCGGCCTGGACGCGCTTGGCTGGACCACCGTCACCGCCCGCGATGTCGGCTCGGCCGAGGCGACGCTTCAGGACCTGCCGCTCGAAGCCGCCGTGATCGACTTTGATTCCCTGACGCCGGACGCGGCGGTCCGACTGCGCGCGGCGGCCCAACCGCGCCGCCTGTCCATCATGGTGGTCGGCGCAGCCCCCGACTCGGTCGAGGGCGCCGATGTCGCCATGTCGGTTCCGCCGCACCCGGCCCAGGCCGCCCTGCGTCTCGAACAGCTCGGCCGCGCCGCCATCGCCGAGGAAGAGTTTCACCTGCGGGTCGCCACCTTCGGCCTGCGGGGCATCAGCCTGGCCGCCGACCCCGGCGCGGCGGCGCCTCTGCGGATCCTGGCGGCCGGGGTTGCGGACCGTCGCTTCCTGGCCCTGTCCAACGCCTTGACCTCTGCGGGGGCCGAGGTGGTGGCGGCGCCCACCCCTTACACCGCCTTCGACTATCTGCATGAGACCCTGTTCGACGCCGCCATATTGTGGGGCGCAAAGGATCACACTCCGGCTCTGTCGATCGCCGCAGGCATGAAGCGCAACACGCGCCTGTATCATATTCCGCTGATGCTCTATCTGCGTGGCGCCGACGAAATCAGCCTGAACGAACTGTTCAATCGGGGCTTCGCCGACGTCGCCTCGACCGAAACGCCGGAGCAGGAGACGGCGGAGCGGGTCCTGGCCATGGCCGGCGCCCACCGCCGCCACCTGACCATCAGAAAGGCGCTGGATTCGGTCCGCAGTCTGGACCTGATGGACGCCTCCACCGGCCTGTTCACGCCCGAACTCTTCGCCGCCCACCTGGGTCGGGTCGCCGAGGCGTCTCGCGTTCGCAAACGTCCCCTGTCCGTCTGCGTCCTCAGGGTGCGCGAGACCGAGCCCGTCACCTGGGCGCGCCAGGGCGGCTGGCTGGACCGGGCCATGCCCCAGATCGGCGCCATGGTCTCGCGCCTGGTTCGGGTCGAGGATACGCCGGCCCGTCTGGCCAAGGAGGTCTTCGCCCTGGCCCTGCCCGCCACGCGCGGCGAGGCCGCTCGCCTGGCCGCCGAACGGATCGCCGCCGTCATCGGCTGCACCGCCTTCGACGCCGGCCCCGACCGCTCGCCCTTCGTCGCCGAATTCGACGTCGGCGCCGCCGAAATGCGCCCCGGCGAATCCGCCGGCGCCCTCCTCGAACGCGCCTCCGCCGACCTGTTCGACAAGACGCGGTAGGGCCCTTACGCCCCCGCCACCCGCGCCAGATCGGCCGTGATCCGCTCCGCCACCTTCAGCCGGTCTTCGGCCGTCGGCCAGTCCCCCGTCACAACGATCTTCTGATCGGGCCGGATCTTCCAGAAGGCGTGGTTCTTCTGGATCAGGCCGACCAGTCCGACCGGATTGGGGAAGCTGTTGTCGCGCAGGGTCAGCACCGCGCCGCGCGGCCCAATGTCGATCTTCTCGATACAGGCCCGGCGACAGTTGGCCTTGACGCCGACGATCTTCAGCAGCTGCTGCGCCTCGTCCGGCAGGGGCCCGAACCGGTCGATCAGTTCGGCGGCCAGGGCTTCACGATCCTCGGCCTGTTCGGCGTCGGACAGGCGGCGATACAGGCTGAGACGGACGTTCAGGTCCGGCACGTAGTCCTCTGGAATCAGGACGGAAGCGCCGACGTTGATCGACGGCGACCAGCCGCGATCCACATTCAGCCCCTCGCCCTTCTCGCGCAGTTCGGCGACCGCGTCCTCCAGCATCTGCTGGTAAAGCTCGACCCCGACCTCGCGGATATGGCCCGACTGTTCGTCGCCCAGCAGATTGCCGCCGCCGCGCTGGTCCAGGTCGTGGCTGGCCAGCTGGAAGCCGGCGCCCAGATTGTCCAGCGACTGCAGCACCTGCAACCGCCGCTCGGCCGACAGGGTCATCGGCTTGACCGGATCGGTGGTCAGATAGGCGAAGGCCCGGGCCTTGGACCGACCCACCCGGCCCCGGATCTGGTACAGCTGCGCCAGGCCGAACATGTCGGCCCGGTGCACGATCAGGGTGTTGGCCGTCGGAATATCCAGTCCGCTCTCGACGATGGTGGTTGAGACCAGGACGTCGTACTCCCCCTCGTAGAAGGCGCTCATCACCTCCTCAAGCTGGGTCGCCGACATCTGGCCGTGGCCGACCACGAACTTGATCTCCGGCACCTGTTCGCGCAGGAATTTCTCGATGTCCGGCAGGTCCTTCAGGCGCGGCGCGACATAATAGGCCTGCCCCCCGCGATATTTCTCGCGCAGCAGGGCCTCGCGCACCAGCACCGGGTCCCACGGCGTCACATAGGTCCGCACCGCCAGGCGATCGACCGGCGGGGTGGCGATGATCGACATCTCGCGAATGCCCGACAGCGCCATCTGCAGGGTGCGCGGGATCGGGGTTGCGGTCAGGGTCAGCAGATGGACGTCGGCGCGCAGGGTCTTCAGCTTTTCCTTGTGCTTGACGCCGAAGTGCTGCTCCTCGTCCACGATCACCAGGCCCAGGTCGCGGAAACCGACCTGTTCGGCCAGGACCGCATGGGTGCCGACGACGATCTCGACCGAGCCGTCCTTCAGCCCCGCCCGCGTTTCGGTCGCCTCCTTGCCCGTCACCATCCGCGACAGCTGGCGCACCTTGACCGGCCAGCCGGCGAAGCGTTCGGTGAAGGTCTTGTAGTGCTGGCGCGCCAGCAGGGTAGTCGGCGCCACCACCGCCACCTGTTTGCCGGTCATGGCCACGACGAAGGCGGCGCGCAGCGCCACCTCGGTCTTGCCGAAGCCCACGTCGCCGCAGATCAGGCGATCCATCGGCGTGCCCTTGCCCAGGTCCTCCAGCACGTCGCCGATGGCGTTCAGCTGGTCGTCCGTCTCCTCATAGGGGAAGCGGGCGCAGAATTCGGCGAACAGGCCCGGCGCCGGCGTCACCGCCTCCGTCTCGCGCAGCGCCCGCTTGGCGGCCAGGGCGATCAGACCCTCGGCCATGGCGCGCAGCCGTTCCTTGGCCTTGGCCTTCCTCGCCTGCCAGCCGGCGCCGCCCAGCCTGTCCAGCTGCACCCCGTCGGCGTCCGTGCCGTACCGGGTCAGAAGATCAATGTTTTCAACCGGCAGATAGAGTTTGCTGTCACCGGCGTACAAGAGCTCCAGGCAGTCGTGCGGCGCCTCCTGGATGTCCAGGGTCTTCAGCCCCTCGTACCGCCCGATGCCGTGATCCAGGTGGACCACCAGGTCGCCGGTGGTCAGGGCCGAGGCCTCGGCCAGGAAGTTGGAGGCCCGACGCTTCTTCCTCGGCCGCGCCAACCGGTCGCCCAGGATGTCGGTCTCGGAGATGACGGCGACCTCGTCCGTGACGAATCCATGCTCCACCGGCAGGACGCCCCGCAAATACAGGTCCTTGGGCGCGGTCTGGACATCGGCCCAGTCGCGCACGGCGACGATATGGTCCAGGCCGTGGTCGCTCAGCAGGGTGGCTAGGCGCTCCGACGAGCCCTCGGTCCACGAGGCGAACAGCACCCGCTTGCCTTCGGCCTTCAGGGCCGCGGCATGGGCCGCGACCGCCTCGAACAGGTTGACGCTGTCCTGTGATCGCTCGGCCGCGAAGGTCCGTCCCAGCCGTCCGCCCGCGTCTTCGCCCCCGCCCGTAAAGGGCGTAAGCCGCCGCACCGACCGGCCGGCCAGGGCCTGGTTCCAGTCGCCGGCGTCCATATAGAGGGACTGCGGCGGCAGGGCGCGATTGGCCGCCGCAGTCCCTCCCCCCTTGCCCTTCTGGGCCTTGGCCGCCTCGGCCCGCGCCTCATAGGCGTCGACGATTAGATCCCACCGCTCGGCCCGCGCGCTTTCGGCCTGATTGTCTAGGAAGACCTGCGCCTGATCCGGCAGATAGTCGAACAGGCTGTCCAGGCTTTCGTAGAACAACGGCAGCCACTGCTCCATGCCCTGCCGCCGCGCGCCCTCGCTGATGGTCGCATACAGGGGATCGTCGCCGGGCGCGCCGAACAGCTTCAGATAGCCGGTGCGGAAGCGCGAGATCGCATCCGCGTCCAGCAGCGCCTCCGAGACGGGCGCCAGGGCCACCGCCGTCATCTGGCCCGTCGATCTCTGGGTCTCGGGATCGAAGGTGCGGATCGATTCCAGCTCGGACCCGAACATGTCCAGCCGCACCGGCTCCTCAAAGCCCGGCGGATAGACGTCCACCACCCCGCCCCGCACCGCGAACTCGCCCCGCTCCGACACGGTCGAGGCGCGGATATAGCCGTTGGCGGCGAAGTACCGCTCCAGCGCCTGGATATCGAGATCGCGCCCCACCTTGGTCTCGAACCCGGCCTGGGTCGTCACCGACTTCGGCGGCGTCCTCTGCATGGCCGCGCCGACCGTCGTGACTACCAGAACCGGCCCCTCGCCCGGTTTGCGCTGCGCCAGCCGCGTCAGGGTCGCCATCCGCTGGGCGGCGATCCCCGCCGTCGGGCTCAGCCGGTCATAGGGCAGGCAGTCCCAGGCCGGATATTCCAGAATTTCGACATCTTGCGAGAAGAAGCGGAACGCCTGAACAAAGCCGCCGGCCCGCTGATAATCGCGCGCGATAAAGACCCCCACGCCGCCGTCGGCCTTGACGCGCTCCGCGACGACCAGGGCGTCCAGACCTTCCGGCGCCCCGCCCAGATCGGCGTCGGTCCGGTGCACAGTCACCTGCTGATCCATCAGCCGATGCCCTTGCCGACCTCGGCGGCCACATGCTCGCGCATGAAGGCCCGCACCTTGGCCATCACCGGCGTCTCGAACTCCGGCGGCGTCGGATCACGCTCGATGATCCAACCGTAGAGCCACTGGTCTTCCTCGTCGATCAGCCGCTCGAACACGTCCAGCTCGGCCTCGGTCAGGGTCGGCGCCACCTGGTCCGAGAACGGCCCCAGCACCATGTCGGCCTCGCGGAAGCCCCGCCGCCAGCACCGGAACTGGATCCGGCCCAGCCTCTGCTTTCGCTCGGGAGTCATCTCGTCTTCAAAACGCGCGTCGATTTCGGCCACAAGAATCCTTGCCCGGCAAAGTTGAAGGACGCTCAAGCAGCGAGCCACCGCGTGGCGAGCGTTAGCGTCCTCAAATGGAAGAAGCGCAGATAGCGTTCCTGAACGGACTTCGCCACCCGTCATGGTCACGCTATGTTCACGGCGATGCGTCCGCAGATTCTTTTCCCCCTGTTCGCCGAGGTCTCCAGCCTGAAGGGCGTGGGGCCCCGCATCCTGCCCCTGGTGCAGAAGGTGGCGGGGCCGCTGGTGCGCGATCTGGTCTTCCTCAGCCCCTCGGGCGTCATCGTCCGCCGACCCATGGAGGCCGCGACCGCCGTGGACGGCGAGGTCGGGATCTTCGAGATCGTCATCGACCGCCTGTTCGTCCCCAGCCGCCCCGGCGCCCCGCTGAAGGTGCGCGCCAGCGACGCGACGGGCTTTGTTCACCTGGTCTGGTTCGGCGGCTCGCCCCAGCATATCGACCGGCTGCTGCCGCGCGGCGAGACCCGGCTGGTCTCGGGCAAGGTCGAGCGGTTCAACGGCGAGGTCCAGATCGTCCATCCGGACATCGTCACGCCCGACAAGGCCGCCGACATCCCCGCCTCCGAACCCGTCTATCCGGCGACCCAAGGCCTGACCTCGCGCCAGCTGCGCAAACTGGTCCAGGCCGCCCTGCCCGCCGCCCCCGACCTGCCGGAATGGCAGGACCCTGCCTGGCTGAAGAAACAGAACTGGCTAGGCTGGCGCGCCGCCCTGGACGCCCTGCACGCCCCGACGGGCGAGCCCGACCTGTCGCCCGACGCCCCCGCCCGCCAGCGCCTGGCCTATGACGAATTCCTCGCCCACCAGCTGGCCCTGGCCCGCCGTCGCCGCGCCCGGGAGATCAAGCCCGCCCCCGTCATCGCGCCCGGCGCCGCCTCCGACTGCCTGCTCCAGGCCCTGCCCTTCACCCTGACGGGCGCCCAGGCCCAGGCCGTCGCCGAAATCCGCCGCGACCTGGCCTCCGGCAAACAGATGGGCCGGCTGCTTCAGGGCGACGTCGGTTCGGGCAAGACCGCCGTCGCCGCCCTGGCCCTGGCCGACGCGGCCTCCAGCGGCTTCCAGTCCGCCCTGATGGCCCCGACCGAAATCCTGGCCCGCCAGCATTATGAAAAGCTCGGTCCCCTGCTGGAGGCGGCCGGCGTCGCCTCCGTCCTACTGACCGGCCGCGACACCAACGGCCAGAGACGCGAGAAACTGGCTGCCCTGGCCTCCGGTCACGTCCAGGTCGCCATCGGCACCCACGCCCTGTTCCAGGACGCCGTCCGTTTCGACCGCCTCGCCCTGGCCGTCATCGACGAACAGCACCGGTTCGGCGTCAGCGAGCGCCAGCGGCTCCAGGCCAAGGGCGATCCGCGCCTGGGCGCCGTCCACCTGCTGACCATGTCGGCCACCCCCATCCCCCGCACCCTGGAACTGACCCAGTACGGCGAGCTGGAGGTCAGCCGCCTGATGGAGAAGCCGCCGGGCCGCACCCCCGTCACCACCGCCGTCGTCCCCCGGGCCCGCATCGGCGAGGTCGCCGCCCGGCTGAAGACGGCGCTGGACGCCGGCGCACAGGCCTATTGGATCTGCCCCCTCGTCGCCGAATCCGAGGCCATAGACCTCGCCGCCGCCGTCGACCGCGCCGACGACCTGCGCCGCCTGCTGGGGGTCGAGGTCGGCCTGGCCCACGGCCAGATGCCCGGCGCCGAGCGCGAGGCCGTCATGGCCGACTTCGCCTACGGCCGCATTCCCCTGCTGGTCGCCACCACGGTGGTTGAGGTCGGGGTCGACGTGCCCAACGCCTCCATCATGGTCATCGAACACGCCGACCGTTTCGGCCTGGCCCAGCTGCACCAGCTACGCGGCCGCGTGGGTCGCGGCGCAAAGGCCAGCTCCTGCATCCTGCTGTACGGCGGCCAGGACGGCGCCCTCGGCGAAACCGCCAAGGAACGGCTCGAAACCCTGCGCCGCACCGAGGACGGCTTCGTCATCGCCGAGGAAGACTTCCGCCTGCGCGGCGGCGGCGACCCCCTGGGCCTGAAACAGAGCGGCTTCCCCGCCTACCGCTTCGCTGACCCGATCCGCCACCGCGCCCTGATGCTGGCCGCCGCCGACGACGCCCGCCTGATCCTGGGCCGCGACCCCGACCTGACCTCCGAACGCGGTCAGGCGGTTCAGGTGCTGGAGGAGTTGTTCGACTGGAAGGGGCATAAGGCGGGGTCGGATTGAAGGGGCGCCGCGCCCACGTCCGTCATCCTTGGCCTTGCGCCTAGGATCCAAAGACTCGACCGGCTAGAACGCCCCGGATGTTGCGCCTGTCAGAACTCAAACTGCCCCTCGACCACCCGCCGGAGGCCTTGCCCGCCGCGATCGCCGCCCGCCTGGGCGTGACGCCGCACGATCTTGTCTCCTGGTCGATATGGAAGCGGGCGCACGACGCCCGCCGGAAATCCGCGATTCTGAAAGTCTACATCCTCGACGTCGAGGTTAGGGATGAAGCGGCGGTGCTGGCCCGCCTCGCAGACGACGTGCACGTGGCGCCGACGCCAGACGTCGCCTACCGCCCGGTCGCGGTGGCGCCCAGGACCGAGCGCCTGCGGCCGGTCGTGATCGGGGCCGGGCCGTGCGGCCTGTTCGCCGGGCTGATCCTGGCCGAGATGGGGTTCAAGCCGATCATCCTCGACCGCGGCAAGGTGGTTCGGCAGCGGACCAAGGACACCTGGGGCCTGTGGCGGAGCAGCAAGTTGGACCCGGAATCCAACGTGCAGTTCGGCGAGGGCGGCGCGGGCACCTTCTCCGACGGCAAGCTCTACAGCCAGATCAAGGATCCGCGTTTCCTGGCCCGCAAGGTGTTGACCGAATTCGTCGCAGCCGGGGCGCCGGAGGAAATCCTGACCGAGGCCCACCCGCACATCGGCACCTTCCGCCTGGTGACCATGGTCGAGGCCATGCGCGAGAAGATCGAAAAGCTGGGCGGCGAATACCGCTTCGAGCACCGGGTCACGGACATCGATCTCGACAAGGGCGTCCTTCGGGGCGTGCGCCTGCACACTGGCGAGACGCTGGAGGCCGATCACGTGGTCTTCGCCATCGGCCACTCGTCGCGCGACACCTTCCAGACCCTCTACGAGCGCGGCGTCCATATCGAGGCCAAGCCGTTCTCGATCGGCTTTCGCATCGAGCATCCGCAGTCGTGGATCGACAAGGCCATGTTCGGCCCCTGCGCCGGCCACCCTGACCTGGGCGCGGCGGCCTATTCGCTTTCGCACCATTGCTCGAATGGCCGCACCGTCTACAGCTTCTGCATGTGCCCGGGCGGCACGGTGGTCGCGGCCACCAGCGAGCCAGGCCGAGTCGTGACCAACGGCATGAGCCAGTATTCGCGCAACGAGCGCAACGCCAACTCCGGCTTCGTGGTCGGCATCTCGCCCGAGGATTATCCCAGCGACCATCCGCTGGCGGGCATCGAACTGCAACGGGATCTGGAGACCCGCGCCTATGCGGCCGGCGGCGGCGACTATTTCGCGCCGGGCCAGCTGGTCGGCGACTTCCTGGCGGGCCGCCCCTCGACCACGCTGGGCGAGGTCGTCCCCAGCTATAAACCGGGCGTGCGCCCGACCGACCTGGCGCCCCTGATGCCCGACTATGTGATCGCCGCCATGCGCGAGGCCCTGCCCGTCTTCGGCCGCAAGATCGCCCGCTACGACGACGCCCAGGCGGTTCTGACGGGGGTCGAAACCCGCAGTTCATCCCCGATCCGAATGACCCGCGGCGCCGACTTCCAGAGCTTGAACGTGCGCGGTCTCTTCCCTGCCGGCGAAGGCGCCGGCTACGCCGGCGGCATCCTGTCGGCCGCCGTCGACGGCATCAAGGTCGCCGAAGCCGTCGCCCGGTCGATGGTGGCGGAGGGGACGGCGTAGGCAAAAGGCGGCGCATCGCCGCGATCGTGCGGCAATCCGGACCTCGTCAGAGGGCGCTGATTGGCTTTCTGGCCGCTAGCCTAAGACGGTTCCCGCCCCATACGCGACGTTCGGGTGGTCTGCTCGGCGCTACGCCAACAACCTTGTCTGGCGGGAAATCAACTCCGGACGAACGCCAGCTTCCCGCGCTAGCAAATCTCGAAATATCCGCCAGACTGTCGTCGGCCGAGCGTCAGCGCCCTTTGCGGCGAAAACGGCAAAGTTGGACAGCGCGATTTCCGTCGAAAGATCGCCAACGGACATCATTCCGAATGATGCGACACCAGAGCGCACGACAACCCAGCCCGCAACAGTTCCCATGGCCGAAAGAACAGCCATGATCGGGGAATGAGAGGCTAGAAGGCCAGCAATGCCGAATATCAGCAGCGCGATCCCCAAAAAAGTCTTCCCCCCAAAGGTCAGAGGAACAGGCGCCGTTTCCGTCTCTTGGGCCAAAGCCTTCAGCACGGCAGCCTGACGTATTCGTGTTAGGTCCCGGAGCTTTGTCGATGGGCGAATAACACCGGCGCTTCCCCTGCTCCGTAGAAACCGCCGCACGTCATAGAACGCCATCGAAGTCGAGCACTTGCCTTGTATCACCGTCGTGGCGAGCTTGCTCAGAACGGCTTCGTAAAAGTCGCCTACGGTCTCCCAGGAAGAAGTTTCCTCGTCCTTGAAAGAAAGGCCAAACGACCGTTCAATCGCGACCAGCACGTCGAGGTCATCGCCATCGCCAGCTAACCCGAGCGTCGTCAATGGGGCGGGAGTCGCGATCATACACCGAACGTCGCTCAAACCGCCTCTATCGGCAAGTTCCGCCTTTCACCCCGAACAGATGTCCCAAACGTCCGCTTTCCAGCGGAACCTTGCCAAAAACTCAGCCGATCATGCAGGTCCAGCCGTCGAACCCGACCTCGACATTGGCCGGAACGATCGCCGACAGTGCCTTGTAATCCATGTCGATATGCAGGTTCGTCAGCACCGCCCGCTCGACGTCCGCCGCCGCAATCCACTCCAGCGCCCGGTCCAGATGGGCGTGGGTCGGATGGGGGGTGTAGCGCAGGGCGTCGACGATCCAGACCTGGCACCCCGCCACCGCGCGGATCGCCGCCTCGTCCAGGTCCGAGACGTCGCTGGAATAGGCCATGTCGCCCAGCCGATAGCCGACCGACCGGATCGGCCCGTGCCCCTGATCGAAGGTCACGACCGGGATCGCGCCCCCCGGCCCCTCCACCGACCAGCTTGTCCCGTGCGGCGGGATGGGGCGAGCTTCCAGCAGCGGCGTGTAACCGAACTTGCTCTCGAAAATATAGTCGAACCGGTGCGCCAGGGACGTCAGGGTCGCCTCGTCCATCCAGGCCGGAATCCGCTTGCGCGCCCGCGCGGCGAAGGTCCGCAGGTCGTCGATCCCGTGGGTCTGGTCCGCATGGTCGTGGGTATAGAGGACGGCGTCCACATGCCGGGTCCCGCTGGCCAGCATCTGTTCGCGCAGGTCGGGCGAGGTGTCGATCAGGATGTTGGTCGTCCCCTCCGGCCCGGTCTTCCGCGCCAGCATCGAGCAGCGCGTCCGCCGGTTCCTCGGCTCGGCCGGGTCGCACACGCCCCAGTCGCCGTCGCCCCGCGGCACCCCGCCCGAGGATCCGCTGCCCAGGATGACGACTTCGAAGCTCATGCCGATCTCGGTATCCGGTCAAAGAGGCCGAAGAAGGCCTCGGTGGTTCTCAGGTCCGCCTCCTCGGCGCTCCAGCCCCGGATCTCGGCCAGCTTGTCCAGCACATGGCGGATATAGGCCGGCTCGTTGCGCCGCCCCCGATGCGGGATGGGCGCCAGATAGGGGCAGTCGGTCTCGACGATTATACGCTCGGCCGGCATGTCGCGGATCACCGCCCGCACATCCTCGGCCGCCTTGAAGGTGGCGATCCCTGAAACCGAGAACCAGGCCCCCAGTTCCGCTGCGATTCCCGCCAGTTCCGCCCCGCTGGTGTAGCAGTGCATCAGCATCTTGAACGGCCCGGCGGCGTGCTCCTCCTTCAGGATCGCCCCCATGACCTCATCCGCCTCGCGGGTGTGGATCACCAGCGGCAGGCCCGTCTCGCGCGCTGCAGCCACATGCTGGCGGAACACCGCCGCCTGGATCTCGCGCGGGCTGAAGTCATAGTGGAAGTCCAGGCCGCACTCCCCGATCCCCACCACCTTGGGCCGCTGCGCCAGCTCCACCAGGGTCGCCGCCGTCAGTTCCGCCGCGTCCTTGGCCTCGTGCGGATGGACCCCGACCGTGCACCAGATGTCGTCGTTGGCCATGGCGATCCCGTGGGTCGCTTCAAAGGTGGTCAGCTTGTCGGAGATCTCGACCATCAGAGCGACCCCGGCCTCGCGCGCCCGGGCGATCACCGCGTCCCGGTCTTCGTCGAACTGGGGGGCGTGCAGGTTCACATGGCTGTCGATCAGCATCAGCCTCTCCGTTCCTCTTGCGCCTGAACCCGTTTCAGGTCGGCCAGCGCCCCGGCCAGGACATCGCCCCGGTCCAGGTTCAGCCCGGCCGCCCGCTCCGGCAACGGCTGCAGCCGCTCCCACAGCTCGGCCCAACGGTTGCCGAAGCCGGGCGCACTGTTCAGGGCCCGCATCCGCACCGCCGCGATCAGCCGGTCCATCAGGATGTCGAACCGCTCCTGGCCTTCCGCGCCCCGGAACCTGTCGGCGACGGCCAGGGCCTCGGCCCGGTCCACATCGCCCTCGACCCAGCGCCGCGCCAACTGGTCCATCTCGAAGGTCGCCCCCGACGCCAAGGCCAAGGCCGCGCCGGGCGATCCGCCCGCCATGGCCGCCGCATGTTCGGCCGCCTCCGGCTCCGCCCCCGTCCGGTTCCGCACCAGGGTCTCCAGCCGCTCCGGCGTCCAGATGGGGAAGCTCAGCCGCCGACAGCGCGAACGGATCGTGGCCAGCAGGCGCCCAGGGGCGTGGGTCACCAGGAACAGCACGCCCCGCTCGGGCGGCTCCTCCAGAACCTTCAGCAAGGCGTTGGCCGCATTGATGTTCAGGTCATCGGCCGCATCGATGATCGCCACCCGGTGCTGGGCCTGGGAAGGGCTCTTGGAAAAGAACTCGGGCAGGTCGCGCGACTGATCGACCGAGATCGACTTCTTGGTCTTGCCCCCCTCGACCATCCGTTCCAGCACCAGCAGGTCGGGATGGGACTGGGCCGAGATCAGCCGGCTGACCGGATCGTCACGCCGCGCCCCCAGCGGCCCCCGCCCTGGATCGGCCGCCGCCCCCAGCAGCCGCCGCGCCGCGCGATAGGCGAAGGTCGCCTTGCCCGTCCCCTCGACCCCGCACAACAGCCAGGCGTGGTGCAGCCGCCCCCGCTCCCAGGCGTCCAGAAAGGCCGCCTCGGCCGCCGCGTCGGGGACCAGGTCGAACCGGTCGCGCGGGTGGTCCTCGCTCACAGCAGCCGGTCCTGCACCGCCCGCCAGACCCGCGCCTCGACCTCGTCCGGTGAACCCACGGCGTCGATGAGCACGCACCGATTAGGGTTGGCCTCGACGATGCGCAGAAAGCCCTCGCGCAGCCGCTGATGAAACTCCAACCCCTTGGACTCGAACCGCGTCTCGAACAGGCCGCGCCCGAACGCCCGCTCCAGCCCCACCTCGACCGGCAGGTCGAACACCAGGGTCAGATCCGGCTGATCGTCTCCGACCACGCCCGCATCGATCTGTTCGATAAAGCTCTGGGCGACGCCCCCGCCCGCGCCCTGATAGGCTCGACTGCTGTCGGCGAACCGGTCGCACACCACCCAGTCGCCCGCCGCCAGCGCCGGCCGAATGGTCCGCTCCAGGTGATCCGAGCGCGCGGCGTACATCAGCAGGGTCTCGGTCATGGCCGACCAGGGCTCGGCGTCGGTGGCCACGACGAGGTTGCGGATCACCTCCGCCCCCTTCGATCCGCCCGGCTCGCGCGTGCGGACCACCTGGCGGTCGCCCAGAACGGGCTGCAGCCGCTCGACCAGCCGCCCGACCTGAGTCGACTTGCCGGAGCCTTCTCCGCCTTCGAAGCTGATGAATTTCCCACGGGTCACGGGCGCACTAATGGCGTCCGCAGCGCGGGAGGCAAGCCTTAGCCGCCGGATATCAACAGAGCGTCCGCATATCCGCGCGCCACGACCGCCTGACGGGCCGTCTCGGCCGCATTGGCGTCGCCCCAGGGACCGACCAGAACGCGGTACAGTCCGCCGGTCTCGTCCACGGTCGCCCGCTCGCCCAGCCTGCGCGCGGTCCGCCGCGCGCTGTTCTGATCCCTGAACGCCCCGGCCTGGACCCAGAAGCCGCCGCCTGCGCCGACCGGGGCTTCGGCCCAGGTCGAGGGAGCGGGCGCCGCCGCTTCGGCCCTCAGCGCAGCGCCTCCGCCCAGTCGCGGCGCCCGGCCGAGATAGCGAACCCGCACCCGCCCCACGCCTTGCCGCAGCAGATCCAGCTCCTGCGCCGCGCCTCGCGACAGATCGATGATTCGCCCATCGACGAACGGCCCGCGATCATTGACCCGCACCACGATCCGGCGCCCGTTCTCCAGATTGGTGACCTCGACCAGGCCCGGCAGCGGCAGGGTCTTATGCGCGGCGGTCAGCTGGCGCATGTCGAACCGTTCGCCGGTCGAGGTCGGCCGACCGTTGAAGGCGTCGCCGTACCAGGAGGCCAGACCGACCTCGTCATAATCGGGCTGTTCCTTCGGCGTGTACCACCGCCCGCGCACCTGATAGGGCCGCATCGTCCCCGACACGATCGGGGCCGGATCCTTGACCACCGGCGCGGCGCCGCCGCCTCGCCCGCCGCCCAATGTCGAACAGGCCGCCAGCAGCGAGAACAGCCCCAAAACCAGGCCGCTCCGGATCCACTGTCCAATTCGCATCGGCACGCCTCGTCACACTCGTCCAAAAACAGGATGACCGAAGACATTTCCGCTTTGGTTAATGGGGCGTTCGCCTGCTATGGCGTCCGCCCGACCGGGCGATCCGGCAAGGAAGTGTGGCCGAGTGGTTTAAGGCACTGGTCTTGAAAACCAGCGACGGTGCGAGCCGTCCGTGGGTTCGAATCCCACCGCTTCCGCCATTTGCATTAATTTTATTACGCAAATTCTAGCTTTTTCTATACGCCCACCTAAACACCCGCCTATCACAACACCGCTTCAGATGGCTTTTCAGGGCGTTCGAGGTGTGTTCGGTTATCTCCAGTTTCGCCTGGTCCGGGAGTTCTGTCTCACTTCCACAGCGGTTTCAGGCGCGATTCGGCGATATGCCCGAACCATCTCAGGCGAAGAGAGAACGAGAGTCCGCCAAGCACGCAGCACTGTCGTCAGCCGGATCGCGCCGTCTCCTTAATCGACCCTCGCCATCATCCAGCGACGAAAGGCGTCGGCGCCCGCTTGTGCCCCGAAGTGAATCGTGTCGGCCATGGCGTAGAACCAGCTCGTCCCCAGCCTGCTAATCAGCCACGTACCCAGCGAGCGCTCACGACTGGCCCGCGATCGGGCAAGCGGAGCGAAGTCATGCGGGACCATTCGTTCGGCGTCAGCTGTTTCCATCGGCCGCGATAGATCGTGCTTGCCTTGGCTGTCGATTGGCCACTTCGCCTTTCCAACAGATCCTGACCGCCTCGGGTCGGTAGCGCGAACTCCATAGACGCGGGGGAGCGTCATCAGTGATCCCGAAATGCCGGACCGAGTCCGCACTATGTCGGTCATTCCCACGTCATGGCGCGCCTCCGCGCAGTGACGGAAAATAGGGATCACCTGAAGAGGTGGCGCCAGTCAGACGATACAGTCGAGGGCCCGCCCCGAAAGACCGTCGCCGCATCGACCGAGGCCTAAGTTGAGGTCGGGGCCAGAGTTGAAGATGAAGGCTAGAAGCCGAAGTCCGTCTGAGCTGGATCCGGACCAGGTGAACGTCGTCGCGGCTTGCGCGCCGCCACTGCGGGCGGCGTACACGGTGGAGGTGGAGGTGGCGTTGGGGATTGCGGCGGAACCGACCCCGTCGTCGCCGAACCGGGCTCCCGCTCGCGGGACGGACCGTTCTCCCGCGACGACAGTGGCATGCCCGGCAGACGCGGCGGGCTCGGCGGGCTGAAACGCCGCTCGCCGCCCGGCGCTCGGCCGGGAACCGGTTCGGCGCCTCGCCTCGCCCTTTTCCAGGCGTTCAATTCGCTTTCCCGCCATCCGACCCGACCTGGGGACACGGGTATGGGCCAAGGGAAGAGTCCTGCCCGCTGCATGCGCCAGGCCGTCGTTCGGCTGAAGCCGACGAGGTTTTGAACCTCGGGCCAGAGCAAAAGCCGGTCATCCGGACCGCCGGGCTGGACGCCGTCGTCGTTTAACCGGAACGGGGTCGCCCGGCCTCTTGGAGGCGGAACCGGCGTCGATTCCGCGCGGTCGAGGATCACGTCCGTCACGATCCGCTCCCTCACCGCCTTCGGATGGGCGGAGAAGAGGTTGGGGCCGTCGGATCGGGGCGTCCGATCAGACACGGCATCGGCTCTGGGCGGCGGCGGGGGCGCCGGTGCGGAGCCCCAATATCTGGGCCGCCGCCCAGGCTTCGAGCAGATTGCGGGGATAGAAGGGTTTTGAACGGACGTGGAGACACGGAGGTCCGTCGGACCGGGTGGACCAAAGCTGCGCCAGCGGGGCCGGCTTGAGCCGGATGCCCCGCTGCGCCAGGAAGGCGGAGGTCTCGGCGCGCGTCAGGAGCGCGCCCTCCTCCACCGCCGAAAACGCGGGCTCCGTCACCATTGGGAGCCTCCCGTAGGCTGGCATTGCTGGACGGTGAGGATCCGCCGGCCCGCCGTCAGGGCGGAGGTAGCAGCCCAGAACGCTCGCGACGTACTGGCGGGTTTCGGCGATGTCGGGGATCTGTCCGAGCCGGGCCACCCGGGCGGGTCCGGCGTTGTAGGCGGCCAGAGCCAGCCGCACGTCGCCGAACCGGACGAGTTGCTGCGCCAGATAGGCCACGCCGCCGCGCACGTTCTCCTCCGGCTCCAAACGATTCGGAACTTGAAGATCGGCGGCTGTCCCGGGCATCAATTGGGTCAGGCCACAGGCGCCGGCGATCAAACAGGCCTCGGGTCGATAGGCGCTTTCAACAATGACGACGGCGTGAAGCAGCTTCTCGTCGAGGCCGTGTCGCCGCGCGGCGGCCTCCACAGCCGCCTGGTAAGGCTGGCTGAGCGCCGCGATCCTGTCGCTCAGCGCTTCGAACTCACCGACGCCCTCCCTGTCCTCAGACGAGAAGCCGAACAGTCCGCCGCCGGCGGCGGACCAGTCCACGGCCTGGGCCCGTGCCGGTCCAATGCCCATAGTCGGGCTGACGAGGCACAGGAGGAGGGCCGCGCGGCTGGCATACCTCACCACAGACGAACGTCCGGCTTGGCCACTCTGGCTGGCAACTGAGCGCCAATGGCGGTCATGTGGACTATGCCGGATAGAGGACATTCGCGCGTGGATCTGAGGCACGCTTTCGGGCGCGATGCATGCTTTTCAAACCCACCCTTAGCAGACATGACCGGGCCCGTTTCAGGCCCGGTCGAGAGTCACAGATCGATCTGCTCTGACATCTCCAGGGCGTCGTCCACCTCGATGCCGAGGTATCGGACAGTGCTCTCCAGTTTCCGGTGACCCAATAGGAGTTGGCAAGCCCGCAGGTTACCGGTCTTCTTGTAGACGAGAGACACCTTAGTGCGGGGGAGGCTGTGAGTTCCGTAACCCTGCGACTCGAGGTCGATCATCCGAATCCATTGATCGACGAGCCGGGCGTCCTGTCGGGCGCCGATGTGCTGCCCCGGCCGGCTACGACTGGGGAACAGCCAGTCCTCATCGCGCTGACCCCGGACCTTTAACCAGGCAGCGATTGCGTCACGCGCGGCCTCTGTGATTTCGAACGGCACAGGCCTACCCGTCTTCTGCTGGATGACGAATGAGCGCTGGCGGAAGGCCCAGATGTGCTTTGGCTTGAGCGGCGCCTCGGGGCCGATCAGACCAGCCCGTGTTCCATGGCGCTTGGGTTGGATGAATAGGTCAGACTGGCGCATGGCCAACCTCCATTGAGGTCGCCTCCATGTGCGTTGCCATTCTATGACCACAGCAGCTCTCAGCGCCGTCGGCGGTCAGGTCTTTAACCCAAAGAGCATCTTCAGATAATCGCCATGGCGCCGCCGTCCCGCCTCGGCTACCGGTCGGCTGAATCAAGTGGCAAGCCGATACCCAATGCCTGGTTCGGTGACGAGCAAAGCGGGCTGGGCTGGGTCTTTCTCCAGCTTGTGCCGGAGTTGGCCGATCACGACACGCAGATACTGGACGTCGTGCAGGTGGCCGGCGCCCCAGACGGTCTTCAGCAGATCGACATGGCCCAGCACCTTGCCGGCGTTGCGCGCCAGATAGGCCAGGACGTCGTACTCCTTGGGCCGCAGCTTCACCCGCTCGCCGGCGCGGGTGACGATCCGGCGGTCCAGATCGATTATGACATCCTCCGCCGTGACCACCCCGCCAGCGACCGGCGTCAGCATGCCTTGGCGCAAGCCTGCGCGGATGCGCGCCAGCAATTCGCCGACGCCGAATGGCTTTTCCACATAGTCATTGGCCCCCAGGTCCAAGGCCGCAATTTTTTCCGCCTCGCGGTCGCGTGCGGACAGGATGATGATCGGTCCCTTGTAGAACTCGCGCGCGCGGGTCAGCACGTCCTTGCCGTCCATATCGGGCAGGCCCAGGTCCAGGACCACGGCGTCGGGGTTCCACAGGGCGATGGCGCGCAGGCCTTCCTGTCCGCTGTCGGCGCGCTTGGGTTCATAGCCGGCGGCGTCGAGCGCAGGCGACAGAAACCGGTGGATTTGTGGTTCGTCGTCGATGACCAGAATCTGGGGGCGAACGGCGGTCATCACAGCAGATCCGGATGGGTGGCGATGGACTTGGGCAGGCTGATCAGAATTCGAGTTCCGCGCTTTTCACCGTCCGGTCCGTCCTGGATCGGGCTGGCGGCGGCGATGCGGCCGCGCATGGCCTCGACGAAGCCCTTGGCGATGGCGAGCCCCAGGCCGGCCCCTTTTGCACGGTCGGTGGATTCCTCCATACGCCGAAACTTGTCGAACACCCTTTCCAGCTCCGCAGTCGGGATGCCCCTGCCCTCGTCCTCGATGGAGATGACGACGGCGCCGCGATCCTCATAAGCCGCCAGTTCGATGGTCGTGCCGTCGGGGCTGTAGGCGATGGCGTTTTCCAGAATGTTGACCACCGCCTGTTCCAAGAGGCCCGGATCGGCCTCGACCATGCTGAGCTGGGCGGGAAAGTCTCGTGTGACCTTGCGCTGGCCCAGGCGGCGCGACACCCGGTCGGCGGCGGCGTTCAGGATGTCGCGCACATCGGTCCAGTCGGTGCGGACGTTCAGCCCGCCGCCCTCCAGCCGAGTCATGTCCAGCAGGTCGCCGACATAGCGCGACAGGCGCTCGGCCTCTTCTCGGATGCTCAGCAGCAGGTCGTCGCGGACCTCGGGCTTCAGGGTCGCACCATAGTCGATCAGCGTCGTCGCCGAGCCCAGGACGGTGGACAGGGGCGTGCGCAGATCGTGGCTGACCGAGTTCATCAGGGCGGCGCGGAAACGGTCGGCGCGGCGCAGGGTCTCGGTCTCCAGCGCCTGTCCCGCCAGGTCGGCGCGCTCCAGCGCCACGGCGCCCTGATCGAGCAGGGCCAGGGCCAGGCGCTCCTCGTCCGAACCGGCCGTCACGGCCGAGGCGTCGATGCCCGCCACCCCTGCCCGTCCCCGAACCCCCTGCAGGGGTTGGAACCGCCATCGGCTCTGCGGCAGGGTGCCGGTGCCGTGTCCGGCGACCTCGCCATGCATCCAGGCCCAGCGGGCGGCCGCCATGGCGTCGGCGCCCAGGGTCGCGCCTTCCGGACTGGCGGCCGCCGGGACGATGTCGTCTCCGTCCGGCAGCAAGACCACGGCTCCCGCACCCGCAGCGGCCGACGCCTGTTCTGCCAGGCTTAGAGCCGTGCCGGCGCGATCCTGGGCGGCAGACAGGGTCTGGCTGGCGGCCAGCAAGGCCGAGACGGCGGCGGCGCGCCTCTGGGCGGCGCGGGCCTGTTCGCGCACCCGCCCCGCCAGGGCCCCGGCGCCCAGTGCGACGGCCCAGAACAGCACCAGAGTGAGAAAGTCGGTCGGCGAGCCGATCAGGAAACTGTAGCGCGGCTGAAGGAACAGGAAGTTGTAGGTCAGAAAGGCCAGGGTCGCCGCCGCCAGGGCCGGACGCAGGCCGTTCAACACCGCAGCCGCCACGACCGCCGCCAGATAGATGACGCCCAGATCGACCCGCTCGAACCGCGTGTCCAGCAGCAGGGCGATACCGGTCGCCGCCCCGATCAACCCGGCGCTCCCGCCATAGGCGCGCCAATCCACGCCGCCGCGCGGTCCCGCCCGCGTCGCCGGTTCGGGCGCCGCCAGATCGCCTTCGGTCACCACATGAACCGCGACGCCCTGGGCCTTGCGCAGCAGTTCGGTCGCCAGGGCCCGGCCGGTCCATTCGGCGAACCGCCCGCCTCGCGTCTTGCCGATGACGATCTGGGTGACGTTGTTGCGATGGGCGTGATCCAGAACGGCGCGCACCACGTCGTCGCCGCTCAGCGTCACCGGGCGCGCCCCCAGTTGCTCGGCCAGTTTGAAGGCCTCGGACAGGCGCGCCATGGAGCGAGCGTCAGAGCGCGAGCCCGACGGCCGTTCCACATGGGCCACCGACCAAGGGGCGTTCATCATCATGTCCGACATCCGTCGCCCGGTCCGCACCAGAGACGCGCTCATGGCGTCGCCGCCGACGAGGACCAGGATTCGCTCGCTCGCCGCCCAGGGCCCGGACACGCCGCGGACCCGCAGATGGGACAACAGCTGATCGTCCACCGTCTGGGCCGCGCGGCGCAGGGCCAGTTCGCGCAGGGCTGTCAGATTCTCCAGCTTGAAGAAGTTCTCGGACGCCACCTGCGCCGTCTCGGGCACATAGACCTTGCCCTCGGCCAGGCGAGCGCGGAGGTCCTCGGGCGTGATGTCCACCACCTCGATATCGTCGGCTTCGGTCAGGAGGCTGTCGGGCACCGTTTCGCGCTGCCGCACGCCGGTGATGCGCAGGATAACGTCGGAGAGGCTTTCCAGATGCTGGATGTTCAGCGTCGTCCAGATGTCGATCCCGGCGTCGCGCAGCTCTTCCACGTCCTGCCAGCGTTTCGGATGGCGCGAACCCGGCGCGTTGGAATGGGCGTACTCATCAACCAGCAGCAGACCGGGGCGGCGCGCCAGGGCGCCGTCGAGATCGAACTCCATCAGCGACCGCCCACGATGGTCGATCGGCGCGCGCGGCATGACCTCCAGCCCGCGCAGCAGACTCATAGTCTCCTTGCGGCCGTGGGTCTCAACCAGACCCACGACGACATCCAGCCCCTCAGCCTTTCGCCGACGGGCGGCGCGCAGCATTTCATAGGTCTTGCCCACGCCGGGCGACATGCCCAGAAACACCTTCAGCCGCCCGCGCTTGCGGCGCGGAACGGCTGAAGTCGCGGGCGTTTCGGGCGCCGTCTCGGGCAATCAGCCCTCCGCGCCGAAGCGGGCGTCCAGCGCGCGATTGGTCATCAGGACATTGACCCGCGGCTGGCCGATGAAGCCGAGGAAGGCCCCCTCGGTCTGGCTGTCGATGATGCTCTGCACCTGCTGCACGGAAACGCCTCTGGCGCGGGCGATCCGCGCGGCCTGAAGCCGAGCGTAGGCCGGTGACACGTCCGGGTCGAGGCCCGAACCCGAGGTCGTCACCGCATCGGCGGGGATGACGCCGGGACCGTCCTCGGCGCGGATGGCCTTGGCGCTTTCGGCGACCCGCGCCGCCAGGTCCGGGTTCAACGGCCCCATGTTCGAGCCCGACGAGGCGGCGGCGTCATAGCCGTCGCCCGCAGCCGAGGGGCGCGGATGCAGATAGGTCGAACCCGCGAACGGCTGTCCGATCAGGGCCGAGCCAACGACCCGACCGCCGGCGTCTCGCACCAGGCTGCCGTTGGCCTGCCCGGGGAAGGCGACCTGGGCGATCCCCGTCACCGCTAGCGGATAGGCCAGCCCCAGCAGGAGGGTGAACAAGGCCATCATCACGATGGCCGGACGGAACGAATTGACCATGATCGTCGCCTCAGAAGCTGGCCTTCAGCGTCGCCACGGCGCGCGCGCCGTAGATGTCGCCGAAGTCGTGTTGGTCGGTGTCGTGATAGCGCAGGTCGACCGCCAGGGTGTCGGTCAGCTGATAGGCCGCGCCCAGGTTCCAGGTGGTGTAGTCGAGGTCCGAAGACACCCACTGACGGCCGACGGCGCCCGACACGGTCCATTTGTCGGCCGGGCTGACGGCGCCGTTGATCTCGGCATAGGTCGCCTCGTCCTCCGACGCGCCGAAGAAGTCGGGCGAATAATAGACCGCCGTCCCCAGGGTGGCCAATCCAAAGGGTGTCTGGCCAACGGCGCGCGAGGCTGCGGCTTTCAGCTCAACATAGTCATAGTCCGCGCCGTCCGGCTGGCCGGCGTACAGATAGCCGATGACGCTGAAGTCCAGGGCATAGCCCGCCACCTCGGGCCGATAGCCGGCGTAGAGATCGACCTCGGCATCGGTGTCGTCGCCGAAATCGACGTTGGAGGCCCAGCCGCCGGCGTAGAAGCCATTGCGGGTCAGATCGACGCCCGCCGAGATCGCCGGATCTTCCTGCGTCTGGCTGACGCCGCGGAAGACATAGTCGGACGTCAGGGCGACGTTTGCCGAAACATCCTGCGCCTTGGCCTCGCTGCATAGGCCCAGGCCTGCGATTGCGGCGATACTGGCGGCGGCGAACCAGGCGTCGTTACGGCCGGAGGCCTTGTTGAGACGATTACGCATGGAGATATCCTTGGAAGCGCGCATCAGGCCAGGCCCAGCGCGGAAATGACGAGATCGATCAGCTTGATGCCGACGAACGGCGCGATCAGACCGCCCACGCCGTAGATCAGCAGGTTGCGACCCAGCAGGGCGCCGGCGCCGATGGCCCGATATTTGACGCCCTTCAGCGCCAGCGGGATCAGGGCGACGATGACCAGGGCGTTGAAGATCACCGCCGACAGGATGGCGCTCTCGGGGCTGTGCAGACGCATCACATTCAGCGCGCCCAGGGCTGGCAGCGAGACCACGAACATCGCCGGGATGATGGCGAAATACTTGGCCACGTCGTTGGCGACCGAGAAGGTGGTCAGGGCGCCGCGCGTGATCAAGAGTTGTTTGCCGACCTCGACGATCTCGATGACCTTGGTCGGGTCCGAGTCCAGATCGACCATATTGCCGGCCTCGCGCGCGGCTTGGGCGCCGGTCTGCATGGCCACGCCGACGTCGGCCTGAGCCAGGGCGGGCGCGTCATTGGCGCCGTCGCCGCACATGGCGACCAGACGGCCCTTGGCCTGTTCCGCCTTGATCAGGCGCATCTTGTCCTCGGGCGTGGCCTCGGCGAGGTAGTCGTCCACCCCGGCCTCCGACGCGATGGCCGCCGCCGTCACCGGATTGTCGCCGGTGATCATGACGGTCCGCAGGCCCATGCGACGCAGGTCGGCGAAGCGCGCCTTTACGCCCGGCTTGACCACGTCCTTCAGGTGGATGACGCCGACCAGCACGCCGTTCTGGGTCACGGCCAGGGGCGTGCCGCCCGAACGGGCGATCCGGTCCACCGCCTGACGGAACTCGGCGGGAGCCGCGCCGTCGGACAGGTTCAGATCCTTCAACACCGCATCGACCGCGCCCTTCCTCCAGCTGTCCTTGCCGACGTCCAGGCCCGACTGGCGGGTGACGGCGGTGAAGGGGATGGCGACGGCGCCGACAGGTTGTTCGACCGAGACGCCTGCGTTGCGGCCCAGCTCGACGATGGACCGGCCTTCGGGCGTCTCGTCGGCGAGCGACGCCATGACGGCGGCGGCCAAAGCGGCCTCACGGCGCACGCCCGGAACCGGGATGACCTCGGTCGCCATGCGGTTGCCGAAGGTGATGGTGCCGGTCTTGTCGAGCAGCAGGGTGTCGACGTCGCCTGCCGCTTCCACCGCACGGCCCGAGGTGGCCAGCACGTTCACCTTCAGCAACCGGTCCATGCCGGCGATGCCGACGGCGGACAGCAGACCCCCGATCGTGGTGGGGATCAGGGTGATGAACAGGGCGCCCAGCACCATCGGATCCAGATCGACGCCCGAATAGGCGCCCAGGCCCACCAGGGTCACGACCGCGATCAGGAAGATCAGGGTCAGGCCGGCCAGCAGCACGGCCAGAGCCAGTTCGTTCGGCGTCTTCCGGCGGTCCACGCCCTCGACCATGGCGATCATGCGATCGAGGAAGGTCGAGCCGGGCTTGGCGGTGATGCGCACCTTGATCCAGTCCGAGACGACGGTCGTGCCGCCGGTCACGGCCGAACGGTCGCCGCCGCTTTCGCGGATCACCGGGGCGCTCTCGCCGGTGATGGCGGCCTCGTTGACCGAGGCCACGCCCTCGATGATCTCGCCGTCCGAGGCGATGACATCGCCGGCCTCGACCAGGATGACGGATCCGATCTCAAGATCCGACGCATTGGTCGAGATCACCATGCCGGTCTCGGGATCGACGATCAGCTTGGCCTTGGTTGTGACGCGGGTGGCGCGCAGACTATCGGCCGCCGCCTTGCCCCGCCCTTCGGCGACGCTTTCGGCGACATTGGCGAACAGGACCGTGGCCCACAGCCACAGCGCCAGTTGCACCGCAAAGCCCGCCGATTGACCGCCGGCCATGGCCGCCGCCGCCGAGATCGTGGACAGAAGCGCCACGATCCAGGTGGTGAAGATAACCGGGTTCTTGACCAGTTTGACCGGGTTCAGCTTGACGAAGGCGTCGCCGACTGCGCGCCCGATCATCGCCCCGGAGAGACCGCCCGCGAGGGGCGACGCACCGCCGCCCTCGCGGGGATCGAGTGTGATTTGTGTCATGTCAGGATGTCCGAAGGATCAGGCGCCGGCGACCGCCGCGAGCACCTGGAAGTGCTCGACGATCGGTCCCAGGGCGAGGGCGGGTAGGAACTGCAGGCCGCCGAGGATGAGGATCACGCCGATCAGCAGGCCGATGAACAGGCCGTTGTCGGTGGGCAGTGCGCCGGCGCTGGGCGCCAGCTTGGGCTTGACGACCAAACTGCCGGCGATGGCCAGAACGGCGACGGCCGGAACAAACCGACCGAACAGCATCCCCAGACCCAGGGTCGTGTTCCACCAGGGGGCGTTGGCGGTCAGACCCGCAAAGGCAGAGCCGTTGTTCGCCGCCGCCGAGGTGTAGGCGTAGAGGATCTCCGAAAGGCCATGCGGGCCGTCGTTCAGCAGCCCCGCCAAGGCGTTGGGGAACACTGCACTGACCGCCGCGAAGCCCAGGATGGCCAGCGGCAGAACCAGCACCGCGATCATGGCGAACTGGATCTCGCGCGCCTCGATCTTCTTGCCCAGATATTCGGGCGTCCGTCCGACCATCAGGCCGGCGACGAAGACCGACAGCAGGGCCATGACCACCATGATGGCGATGCCCGACCCGATCCCGCCGGGCAGGATCTCGCCCAGCTGCATCAGGAACATCTGCAAGGCCCCGCCCAGCGGCATATAGCTGGCGTGCATCGAATTGACCGAGCCGTTCGAGGCGCCGGTCGTGACCACGGACCAGACGGTCGAGGCGGGCGCGCCGAAGCGGACCTCCTTGCCCTCCATATTGACCGAGGCGTCCACCTGGGCCGCGACCAGGGCCGGGGCCGGCTGGGTCTCAATCACATACATGGCCGCGCTGGCGACGCTCAGCAGGATCAGCGCCGCCGCCGCAAGAGCGCGGACGTCGCGTCCCGCCAGAGCCGTGCGGCCGAAGGCGAAGAAGGCCGCCCAACCCATGACGTTGATCGCCACGGCGCTGAGAAGATTGGTGATGGCGTTGGGGTTCTCGAAGGGATGGGCGCCGTTGACGTTGAAGACGCCGCCGCCGTTGATGCCCAACTGTTTGATCGCCACCTGGCTGGCCGCCGGAAACAGCGGCAGGCTCTGGGACCCGCCCTCGACGCCTGTCGCCTGAACGTTCGCCGCCAGGCTCTGCACAACGCCCAGTCCGCCCAGAACGACCGCCAGCACGAAGGCGGCGGGCAGCAGCACATAGAGGGTGGTCCGCGTCAGGTCGGCCCAGAAGTTGCCGACGCCCTCGCCGCGATGGGCGACGAAGGCCCGCGCCAGGGCCGCCGCTATGGTCGCCCCGGTCGCAGCCGACACGAAGTTCTGTACCGTCAGCCCGACCATCTGGCTGAACGTCGACAACGTCGACTCGCCGCCATAGCTCTGCCAGTTGGTGTTGGTGACAAAGCTGACGGCGGTGTTGAAGGCCAGGTGCGGCGACACGCCCGCAAACCCCTGCGGGTTCAGCGGCAGCAAGCCCTGCAGACGCAGGATCGCATACAGCAGCACAAAGCCCGCCAGGTTGAAGGCCAGCAGGGCGCCGGCATATCCCAGCCAGCCTTGGCTGCGTTTCGGATCGACGCCCGCCGCGCCGTGAAAGACGGCCTCGACCGGCTTCAGCATCGGGTCCAGCCAGGTCCGCTCGCCGTTCCAGACGCGCGACATATAAATGCCGATGGGCCAGCCGAGCATGACGGCCAGCCCAAGGGTCAGGGCGATCTCGCCCCATCCTTGAATGTTCATGAAATCCGTCCCGGTTCCTCAGAACCGCTCGGGCCGCAGCAGCGCCGCGACCATGTAAACGGCGACGACCAGCGCCCCCGCCCCCCAGAGCATGGCGATCATCGTCACACCCGTTTCAACGCTGTGGCCAGCAGGGCGAAGACGGCGAACGCCCCTGCCCCGATCGCCAGAAAGATCACATCGGCCATGTCGGCCTCCTCGCTCAAAGTTCGAGCGGGACAGGACCATCAAGACGCATAATGGCGCGATGTGACTCCCAGCCCTTCGCCTAAAGGATTCATAAAAACCTGGATCTATCGGCCGGTCGCCTACTAGGCCTATCGCCTGGACGAAGAAGCGCGTCGTGGCTTCCCATTGGGAGTCTCCGTCGTCGATCCGTAGGAGAATTGGTCGCCTTTGCCAGGATGGACGGCGTCCCCTACGGATCGATCCACTTGCCCCAAGCCAAGGCCCCGACTTCCCATTGACCGGGAACTTCCGTGACGAAAACGATGCTCAATGTCTATCGGCAACAGACCATAGTTCAGCGGCTGTCAAAAGCTGCGAAGGGAGAGACCATGCGGGCGGTCGGCGGATGGAGTGTGGCGACGCTGGTGTTGGCGCTGTGCGTGCCGACGCTCGCGCGTGCACAGGATCAGGAATGCGGGGACATCGGGGCGATCGTTCGTCAAGCCTACCCCAATGCGGTCGCGGACGGCGAGCGCACTATGAAAACTGGAAATCGCACGCTCACCCTGCCCTCACCCTCGTCGATAAACCCTCACGCCATCGTCTGTCGTCGCTGGCGGGGAAGGCCAGGACTGCTTCTGGTCGCCATCCCGCTTATTGCTGAGGTTGGCGTGGATTCGACGCTGGGTGATCTTGATGTGCTCGTCGTCGACGAGCCAACCGGCACGCCGCGCCATCGGCTCCGCATCCCCCACGCCATGGACGACGACGCCGTCCGGATTTCCCGGATTTCTTTCGACACTGCGCCATACCGCTTCGGGCCGGACCGACTGGCGTTTGGCGTGAGACGCGAATGGGTCGGCAGTTCGCGCCCGAACCCGTTCATGGAAACCACGCTGTCCCTCTACGAGCCACGGGGCGCGGCCCTCGCGCCAGTCTTAGACGACCTGATCGTCGAACGCAGTCAAGGGCAATGGGATCTGTCCTGCGCCGGCGAGACTGTTGTGACCGAGCGAATCCTTCGAATGGTCCCGGGCCAGAAGGGGCAGGATATTTCGGTGCTGGAGCGGATCACTCAGAGCACGTCTAGGGAGGCCAAGAACGGTGAGTGCAGCACGACCGACCAAGCGGTCGCGCCTCGCACGATCCGCCTTTCATTTGACGGCAAGCGCTATGACGTTCCCCGCCTGATCCAGCGACGCTAGCCATCTGGTCATAAGGCGACGCGAACGGCGATCTTGATGTCGCTGGTGCGCCACGACAGGTCATCCCTCCCGCGTCATGTCGCTGGACTTGATGGGACGGCGACGGGCTTCTTGGGCGGACGGGCGATCGCCTCGGCCCTTTCCAGAAGGCTCTCCGTTCTGAGGAGGCGATCGTGATCCGTGTGGATCATCCCCCGCACGATGTAGCTGCCGAGCAGGACGCCGAACCCGATAATGGCCAGCTCCGGGGCGAGGCCGGTGGCGAGCGCGCCGAGGGCCCCGGCCGGATCGCCCCCTTCCACGGCGGACCTGAGATTGGCGGCCGCTCCGACCGCAAGCTCTCCCTCCGGAGAGACGATGAACCGTACGGCGGCCGCGCTCGTCGCGATGAGACCAACGGCGATCGGTAGCTTGTCCGGGGTGCGCGCGTTGAGCTTCAACTCGAGACGCACGGATTTCAGCCGACTTGTGATCTCGTCCTTCGAGAACTGATCCGCTACCTCCCCGGCAAAGGAAGCCGCCAAATCGTGGCTGCGCTGGAACCGCCCCTGTGATCTCGCATGAAGTTCCCGGACAAGGACGCCGAAGCTGAAGACCCAGCTTAGGCCCACGAGACCGAGCCCCAGCAGGAAGGCTCCGGCAACGACCGGCTTGAGCCACGCTCTGATCGTCGCCGCGTTCAGGGCGAGAAGCCCACCCAGTATCGTGACGATCAGCGCCCCGACACCGATCACCATCATCCATTTCAACACAGTCTCAAACCGTCCCTCCGGAGCGGAGGTCCGGTTGGCGCGGCACAAGGCGTCTATCGAATAGTCGGAGTTCTTGCCTGTCATGGCGGCGGTGTGGCCTCAGAACGTAAACTTTGAGTTGCGCTCCACAGCGCGCCCCTCAACCGTCGTCCAACACGAACACCTTGTGAGGGCCGGTTGCTCCGGCCGAGGCGCCACCATGGCGCGCGACAGTCTGGCGGAACAGGTGCAGCTCAAGGAGGCCGAGATCCGCTCCACCTAACTGCGCCTCAGAGAGCAGGAGCGAATGATCGCCATCAATGAGGAGCGCCAGCGCCGGGTGCCGACATGCACGACGGAGTCGGCGGCCATCTGGTCTCGCTGGCCCAGTTGAGAGGCGGCGCGCCCGATGTCGAAACCCTGCGCCAGGGCGTGCGGATCGCCATCGACGATCTGCGGCTGATCATCGACTCGATGAATGGCGTGGATGACTCGCTGGAGGTCGCCATCGCCATTTTCCATGAGCGCATGGCGCCCCGCCTGCGTCTGGTGGGTATCGAACTGACCTGGACCGCCGCGCCGGGCGCGCCCGTCGAGGGTTTCAGTCCGGAGGCCAGGATCAACATCTACCGTATTCTTCAGGAGGCGATCACCAACGCGGTCAAACACGCCCAGGCGTCCCGCGTGGACATCCGCCTTGAGAGCGAGTCCGAGGCCGTCGTCATATCGGTCTCGGACGACGGCATGGACCTGCCGCCAAGGCTGCGGGATGTCGGCAAGGGCCTGCCCAACATGAAACGCCGCGCGGAACGGATCGGCGGAACCTGAATCTGGTCCCGCTGAACCCCGGACTTTCAGTTCGGCTGCGGGCGCCCCTGCCCACCTGGTTCGCACGCCGCCCGGAGATTATGCCCCAGTTTTTAGCTCGACCTGCCTCAGCCGTAACGCCTCGGCCTCGTCTGAAGTCAGCGGCAACAAGGCCATGGCGTCGTTCAGATAGGCGTCCAGAGGGCCCGAGAACGGCCAGTCGGATCCTGGTACGAACCGATCGACGCCGATCCGTCGCATCAGATCGACCAGCCTTTCGCGATCTTCGGGCGGCGTGTCGGCGTCGAAGACCTGGGCCAGGTCGAAATAGAGGTCTGGAAAACGCTTGGGATCCGTCGCCAGCGACTGCCGGAAGGCCTCCAGCGCGTCCCAAGTGTTCGCATCCAGTCCGCCCCAGCCGCCCGAATGGGCGATGACCACCGGGACGCCGCGAGCATGGGGCAGAACCTGTTCGACAAAGATGCGCACATCCTGGGCGCCATAGTCGGAGGCGCGGGTTCGCATGTGGATCATGATGGTCAGGCCGGCGCCCGAGGCGGCGTCGAAGACGGCGGCAAGACGGCGAACCTGACCGGGGTCGCGAAGATCGACGCCCGAGTTGGTCAGATGCAGCTTCAATCCCTTTGCAAAAGGCTCGCCTTTCCACGCTTCGATTTCGGCCAGAGCCTCGGGCGCCAGCGGATTGACCGAGATGAAGGCGACCAGCCGCTCGGGATGCGCGGCCGCCGTGGCCACGGTGAAGGCGTTGGCGGCATGAACGCGGTCGGCCGCGTCGGCCAGGGGTGGAACCATCATCGGGCTCTCGGCCAGATAGGCCGTGGACATGATCCAAGCCGTCTGGACGCCCGTCTGGTCCATATCCGCCAGAAGATCTTTGGCCGTCAGTGGTTTGACGAAGGCCGGATCGCAGGCGCTGATCCGCCCCGGACTGTCGCAATAGGCCGTCAGAATCTCCCGAATGGGCGGGGCGTGGACATGGACATGATGGTCGGTACGAACCGGAAGACGGGTCTGGGACGTGGCGGGCGCCGCAGCGAGCACGACCAGGGCCGCGCTCGCCGCGACAAGGCGTTTGAAGAACATGGAGCGTGACTGGAACTGTGTCGCCTAGCGCGCCGCCTCGCCCAGCAGGGTCTGTTTCCAGAACAGAAGGCTGGTCCAGAAATAGTAGTCCTCGTTCTCCTTCTTGTGGAAGCCGTGGCCCTCGTTCTGGGCCAGCAGGTGCCAGGCCGTGCCTCCGCGGCTGCGGACTGCGCTGACGATCTGGTCGGCTTCGGAGGCCGGGACGCGGGGATCGTTTCCACCGGTGGCGACCAGAAGCGGAATGGTGATCTTGTCGACGCTGGTCAGGGGGGAGATGGCTTGAAGCTGGGCGCGCTGAGCCGGATCCCGTTCGTCGCCGTATTCCACCCGTCTCAGGTCGCGGCGATACGACTGGGTGTTTTCCAGGAAGGTGACGAAGTTGGAGATGGCGACATAGCAGTTCGCCCCCTTCAGCCGGTCGCTGTAATGCACGGCGGCGGCGTAGCACATGTAGCCGCCGTAGGAGACGCCGGTGACGGCGAAGCGCGAGGCGTCAAGGGTGGGATCGACCTCGAGCGCGTCCAGGAAAGCGCCGATGTCCTTGACCGAATTCTCGCGCTGGAACGGGCCGTTGTCCAGATTGACGAACCGGGTGCCGAAGCCGGACGAGCCGCGCACGTTCGGGAAGAAAAGGGCCACGCCCATCTCGTTTAACAGATAGTTCTGCGCGCCCAGGAAATCGGGGCGCGTCTGGCCTTCAGGACCGCCGTGGATATCGACAATCAGCGGCCGCTTGCCGGGGAATTTGGCGGGGTCGGGCCGGTAGAGGAAGCCGGACACCGTCTCGCCGTCGAAGCTCCTCACCTCGACCAGTTGCGGCTCAACGTTGACAGCAGGGTCCAGACCGCCCGTCTCGCTATGGGTCCATTGGGTGACGGCCAGGGTGGTCGGATCGACGGAGAAGGCGTCGCCGGAGACGCGCGCGGACGACAGGCTGAGACCGATCGCGCCCCATGGGGCGATGTCGATGGCCGGGCCGATGCTGTAGGGGATGACGCCTTCCGGCAGACCTGTGACGACCCGGACGGCGCCGGTCGCGACATCCATAACCTTCAGCCGCGATATCCCAGCCTCGTTGACCGCATAGGCGATGAAGCCGCCGTCCGGAGCGACGGCGTAGTCGCTGACATCCCAGCGAGCTTCAGTGCTGACCGGAACAAAGCCGTTCCGCACGATCCGCCCCAGACGCAGGAAGTCGGAATCCTTGTTCGAGGTCGACCAGACGGCGCCGTCGGGCCCGTACTGAGGATCGACATAGGAGACCTGCGCGACAGGGTCAGTCAGCGGCGTCATCCGGCCCGAGGCGAGGTCCAGCTCATAGACAACGGCCCTATTGATCGACATCCGGTTCAGGACCAGGGCCTTGGTCCCGTCCCTGGAGAAGTCGGCGATGTTCCAGCCGCCGCCGGACACCTGGGCCACCAGACGGTCGGTCGAGGGGTCGGAGGGATCGACCACATAGAGGTCCATGTCCGCGCCGTTGCGACGCGATGAGGCGTAGCCGACCCGCTTGCCGTCCCGACTCCAGGCGCCGAACCAGTTGCGGCTCTTGCCGTCCGTAATCAAGCTCAACCGACCGGCGGCCAGGGTGTAGAGTTGATAGAATTCGTCGCCCCCATTGTCCTTCTGGACAAGAAGGGTCTGACCGTTCGGCGACAGGGCGCCGGCCAGGATCGGCTCGGCCTCGAAACTGATCTGGGTCCGGGCGCCGTCAGGAGCGGCGACGACGTGAAGCTGATCCGTGGCGCCGAACCGGGTCTTGATCAGCATCGACTGATCGGCGGCGTTCCAGCCCAGGAAGGTCGCACGGCGCGTCTGAAGATAGGGCTGGGTCGCCGCGACCAGATCGTCGGGCACGGCGGGAAGGCCGTCGGCGACGATGGCGGCGGGCTTGGGCGCCTCGGCCAGGGCCGCAGGAGCGACGCTCAGGGCGAGCAGGAGAGCCATCGGCAGACGGGAAATCATGACACAGACCGTGTGAAAAATGGGGGAGCAGAAGGGAAGATCGCCGGCCCTATGGAGGAGCGGGGCCGGCGATCCGGAACGCAGAACCAGAACTAGAAACGGTACCGCGCGCCAACCGTGACGTACCGACCGATGACGTCGTAATACGGCGAATAGAGCGACCCGACCGGCGGGTCCTTGTCGAACAGATTGGTCGCATTGGCGTACAGCTCGACCCCGTTTGCGCCGTAGTGCGCCAGGTCGGCCGTCAGCCCCAGATCGACATAGGTGAAGGCGTCGATGTGGTTGTTCGAGATGGCGACGGTGCTGTTGTAGTCGCCCGCCGAGATGTAGCGCGCGCGCAGGTTCGCGCCGAACACCTCGCCCTTCCAGCCGAGGCTGGCGTTGACCCGCAGCTTGGGCACGCCCAGGCCGAAAGAATAGCCCTGGGATTCGACATATTCGATCTCGGTCACGCCGTCGTCCGTGGTCAGGCTGTTCACCCAGGTGCCGACCAAGCGCATCGTCACCCTGCCCGTCGCGCCCGGAACCCAGAGGTCGGCGTCGGAGGCGTAGGAGGCCTCGGCGTCGATCCCGTCCGTGTGGTACTCGGCCAGGTTCACATAGGTGGACATGGTGCGGACCAGATTGCCCGCCGAGTCGCGCTCGACCTTGGAGCACAGGTCGAGGTTGCCGTTGTAGCAGCGATTGACCAGATCCTGCGGCGCGATCGTCGTGATCACGTCGTCGATCTTGATGTCGTAATAATCCAGCGACAGGTTCAGGCCTGGGATCGAAGGCGGCGAATAGGTGACGCCCAGGGTCAGTGTATCGGCGGTCTCCGGGCGGAGGTTGGGATTACCACCGCCGTTGTTCAGCGTATAAACTAAGGCCCCGTTCTTGGCCGGGTCATTGATGTTGTTCCAGCCGGTGGTGGTGGTGGTGAACAGCTCCGAAAGATTGGCCGAACGGATATCGCGCGACTGGGTCATGCGGCCGCGGAAGCCGGGGAAGAACTCGTTGGTGGCGCCGACCTTCCAAGACCAGATCGAGCCCGTGGTGTCGTAGTCCGAGATGCGGGCTGCAGCATTGAACTGCAGGTCGTTCAGGATCGGCAGATCCTTGACGATCGGGACCAGGACTTCGGCGAAGGCCTCCTTCACGCTGAACTCGCCGGACATGGCCGAGAAGCTGAACGTCTTGAAGGCCTTTGCCGCGTCCAGCTCGCCGATGCGCTGATCGGTCTGCTCCTTGCGGGCTTCCAGGCCGACGGCGATCGACACGTCGCCGGCCGGCAGGCTGAAGGGCTCGCCACGCAGGCTGACGCCGGCGACGTCCAGCTTGGTGGTGGCCCGCTGCTGAGGCGTGCCGGTGACATAGTCGATGGCTTCCTGAGACGGCGCGCCCAGGCCGAAGAGATTGATCGGCACGCAGCCCGAATTGGGATTGGTCAGGGTCACGCGGCAGACGGCTCGACCGCTCACGGGATCGATAACGGAATCGACCGCATTGGCGAATTCGGTCTTCAGCAGGAAACCGGGCGTATCGATATTATTCTCGAACTCGCCGTGGCTGTAGTAGGCGCCCCAGCGCCAGCTGTCGCCGAACTCGCCGTCCACGGCCAGAGTGGCCTGGGTGGTGACGCGCTCGAAATCGATCGTGGAATAGGACAGATCGGAGTTGAAACGTCCGAAGGTGAAGGACGTCTGGCCAGCGGCCGCCATCTGCTGCTTGATCGTGGACGACAAGAAGGCGTTGTCGATGCTGATGGTCAGGTCGCCGCGATCGTGATCGCCGAACCAGACATAGTCGTTCCACATCCGCGAGTGACGGACGTCAGCCGTGACCCGCAGCTTGTCATTGATCTCATAGACGGCGCTGGCCAGCCCGGTGTAGCGGCGCTGCGGCGTGACCAGGGGGCTGAGATCGTCATTGGACGGACCTTCGCCGCCGATCGAGTTGGTTCCGCTGACTGTGCCGTAATCGAAAGGCCGAAGCGTGCCGTCCGGGTTAAACACCTTACCGCGGTTCACGCCCGACAGGATCAGACCGCCGTAAGCGGCGTTGGCGAAACCGACGTCCGGCTGCAGGGCGCCGTTGACGGTGGCCCATCGGCCGATATTCGGGCGCGACGCTTTGGGGATGACGCCTTCGTTGTCGAGGTATTCGCCGCCGATGACGAAATGGCCGCGCCCGTCGGCGAAGTCTGCGCCCCAGGCGCCTTCGAACCGTTCCTGCTCAGCGTCGTCGTAGGAGGACACGCCGTATTCGGCGCCCAGCTTGCCGCCGGTGAAATAGCGATCGATGCCGATGTTCACGACGCCGGCGACGGCGCCTGAGCCCCAGGCGGCCGATGCGCCGCCCGTAACCACGTCGACGCTCTTGACCAGCACTGACGGCACGGCGTTCAGATCGTTCTCGCTGGACACGCGACGCCCATCGATCAGGACCAAGGTCCGGTTGATGCCCAGGCCGCGCAGATCGACCGGCGCATTGCCCGCACCGGTGTTGGTGCCGGTCGTCTGGGCCGATGTGGTGGCGCGGAATTGAGGCATGTCGTTGAGGGCGGCGGCGATATTCGGCCGCGCGCCGACCGACAGATCCTCGGCGGAAAGATGGATGGTCGGCGTCGGCGCCTCGAAGCCGGCGCGGTCGATCCGCGAGGCGGTGACGACGATGTCATCGACCGAGGCCGCATCCTCTGGGGCGCCCGCCTCCTGGGCATGGACAGAGGTGGCGCAGGCCATCAGCGCGATGGCGCTGCAATAATAGGTCAGGTTGCGATTAAGACGAGACAAAGCGAGATTCCTCATGGCGACGACGCCCCTCCCCAGGGTTGCCCAATGCGACCGGCGCTCTGCGGCGCCTGTTCGCCCCCGCTGTCATTGGGCCTGAGAGTTTCGGGCCGTGCGCCGACCCTTTCTCCTTCGGCGAGGCCGCATCCCCCGGATTCGACCTTCTCTCCAGCGTTCCTTCAGCAAGACGGTCCGTTTGCCTGAGCGTTTCCGGGGCGGTTGCGCCTTCGGCGTCGGCGGGAACCGATCTCTCCCGCCTTGCTGAAGCGAGTAAGATCGACCAACGAATGCCTGTCAAATCGGCACGCCTCGCAAGGCTAATGCTTCTATTTTCACATTCATGCAATTACATGCCGCTTTTGAAGCGCGTCAGTCGTTTGTCGCCGAGCGACTATCGGTCACCGCAGGATCGGTGAAAGCGAGGTGACAGAAACACCGCCTTCAGAAGAAAGAGACTTATCCACAGGAAAGCCTTAGGGCGCCCTAGGGTCGTCCGGCGCCCGTTCCGCCGCCTGCATGGCGGCCCGCCAACGCTGCAGAAGCCCCTCGCGACGCGCCTGATCAAGATTGGCGAGCAAGGCCGGTCCCACACGGACCGGCCGAGCGCCGGGGATAGAGGTGCGACGCTCGGTAAGAATGTCGTCGCGAGCCGGGCGGACCCCCAGGCCGGCGATGATCCTCTGCCCTTCACGCGATAAAAGAAAATCCAGAAAAAGCCGGGCGGCGTTGGGGTGGGCCGCGTTGCGGGGTATGAAGGCCACGCGCGAGACGGACAGATGATAGTCCTCTGGCGTAACCAGGCCGATATCGGGCGCCCGGGCGACCCACGACGCCCCGTAAGACTGGTTCATATTGTAGGCGAAGGCCATGCGGCCCTCAGCCAGTTGGCCCATCATCCTTTGGCCGGACGTATCGGCACGCGGATGAGTAGACCCCAGGGCAGTCATCAGGGCCCAAGCGTCGGGATAGATCTGGATGTCGGCCGACAGTTGCAGAAGCGCCACCCCGCTGCGTTCGGCGTCATACAGGGTGACCCGGCGGAAAAACCGGTCCGCGTCGGTAGACAGCCGTTCGAGCAGTTGGGCGTGGCTGCGCGGCACGATCTCCGACGGCAACCGCCTGCGATTATAGGCGAAGACGACGGGCTCGGCCGTCACACCGAACGCCTGGTCTCGCCAGACCGAGCCGTCCGGCATGGCCGCCCGATGCGGCGATCGATAAACTTGGGCGTAGCCGTCATTGATCAGCTTGACCTGCACGTCCATCGCCGTGCTCCAGACCAGATCCGGCCCCTCCAGTCCGGAGGCGGCGCGGGACTGGACTCGGTTCGCGATCAGGGTCGAGTTGATGTCCTCGAGCCGCACCGCGATCTCGGGCCAGCGCCGTTGAAACGCCGCCAGCACAGGCCCCATCAGGCTGGTGTTCGTGAGGATGTGCAGCCCGCCCTCGCGCCTGGCCAGCCATCGGACGCGGGGCGCCGTCGCGACCCCGTCCGGCTCGCCCGCGCAGGCCGAAACCCCCGCCCCCGCGAGTCCGAGAAGCAGATGTCGGCGGTCCGTCTTCACCGGGGCGGGTTTCCCGCTATTGTACCGCTCATGATCCGCTCCTTCGCATCGCCATGAGAATACTGGTCGTCGAGGATGACAAGGCGCTTCAGCATTCGCTCGAGGCCAGCCTTCTGGCGGTCGGTTTCGAACTCCGCTCCACCGACAGCGGGGACCAAGCCCTTCATCTGGAAGCGACGGAGCGGTTCGACGCCGCCGTGTTGGACATCGGCCTTCCCGACATCGACGGTTTCGAGGTCCTGAAGGCCTTCAGACGGCGGGGATCGCAGACGCCCGTCCTCATGCTGACCGCGCGCGACGCCCTGGGCGACCGGGTGGCGGGACTGGATTTCGGCGCTGATGACTATCTCGTCAAACCCTTCGCCCCTTCGGAACTGATCGCCCGATTGAGAGCGATCGTGCGTCGACGCCAGGGTCGGGCGGCGGGCGCCGCGATCGTCGGCTCACTGGTCTGCGACTGGGACGCCGGCCGGGCCCAGGTCAATGACCGGGAGCTGTCGCTCCGTCCGCGCGAATGGGCGGCCCTGCGCGTTCTGGCCTCGCGCGCTGGCCAGGTGGTGGATCGGGAGTTGTTGGCGGCCGAAGTCTTTCCGCAGGATGAGGCTCCCTCGCTCAACGCCCTGGAGATCCATGTCGGTCGGCTGAGGCGCCAGTTGCAGCCTGACGGCCCCGCCGTGACCAATATCCGCGGTCGCGGCTATCGTCTCGATCCATGAGCGAGGCGCCCGGCTCGCGCCGCCCCCACAGTCTGGTGACACGTCTGCTGATCGCCCAGGTCGCGCCCCTGGCCCTGTTCGCCGTCGTGGTGCTGGCGGTCGGGGCTTGGACGGCCCACCGCGTGGTGGCGGAGACGGCCGACCGCCTCCTGGCGGGGGCGCTGCAGACCATCCGGGAAACGGTCTCGGTCGCCGACGGCAAGGTGACTGTCGATGTCGCGCCCTGGACTCTGGGCCTGCTCGACGGTCCCGAGCGGGACGCCGTCTTCTACAGTGTTCGCGAGGGCGACCGACTGATCACAGGCTATGAGGAGTTGCCGCGCCTGCCCGACGCCTCGTCGGATGCTCCGGTCTTCGCCGACCTGTCCGTGCGCGGCGTGCCGGTTCGCATGGCCCAGCAAACCCTGACGATCCCAGGAAGACCCGCCCCCGTCATCGTGTCGGTGGCTCAGAGCCTGGACTCGCGACGCGCCAGCCTGTTGGATCTATATCGCAGCCTGCTGCTGCCACCCACCCTGCTCGTGCTGTTGGCCGCGCTTCTGATCTGGCCGGCCTTGAAGTGGGGCCTCAACTCGCTCAAGCGGCTGATCGACGACCTGACGCGCCGCCCCGGTCCCCATGCCGACTTCGCACCCGCCGACATCGACCTGGCGCCCCGCGAGTTCCAGCCGGTGCTGACCGCCTTCAACCATCTCCTGGCGCGGCTCGAGGCCTCGACGTCGGGGGTTCAGCGCTTCGCAACCGACGCCTCGCACCAGTTGCGCACCCCGCTTTCGGTCGTGGCGGCCAATCTCGATCTGCTGGCGGGCGCGCCCAGGACCTGGACCGCGCGGGAGAGGCGTCTGATCGACGACTCCCGCGAGGCGGTCGCCGGCATGACCCGGCTCGTCGGCCAGTTGCTTTCCACGGCCCGGGCTGACGGCGCCCGGATCAAGTCGTCTGCCGACCTGGGCCGGGCGGCGCGGCGCGCCTTTCAAATGGCTAAGGCGCGCCGGTCCGCCCCGAACGGCGCTCTACGCCTTCGTCTTCCGGCAGAGGCCGTGGTCGTTCTGGGCGCCGAGGACCTCATCGCTGAACAGATCCTCAATCTTATCGACAACGCCTTCCACCACGGCGCGCCGCCCGTCTTCGTGCATGTGCGAACAACGGGCGCGGTCTGCGTCTGGGATCACGGCCCCGGCGTCGATGAGGCCGCCCTTCCCCGCCTTACAGACCGATTCTTCCGCGCCGCGCCCTCCCAGGCGTCCGGTTCCGGCCTCGGCCTCGCCATCGTTCGCACCTTGGCGGAGGCCCAAGGCGGGCAGTTCGGTTTATCCAACCGCAGCGGCGGGCGAAGCGGCCTCGTCGGGCGACTGACTTTCCAACCCAGTGCGGAAGAATGAGTCGTCGAAACGACAAGCCGTTCTGAAGGTGGACGCGCGCCACCGGATCGGGAGCGCCGTTCGCACCGACGGCGGCTGAAGGCGGCTTCGATCGATGTGCGGTTTAAGGCGGCTGCGCCGAAGACCCTCTCGCCAAGCCCCACCAGAGGGCTTTCGGTTTTGTCGGATAGCGCCCGTCGGCCGCCACAGCCCTGCGCGGCTTCGGTCGCTGGACCTTTGCTTTGTCTAGGTCCAGACAAAGCCTGACCAAGAAGACGCGGGAGGCGCCTGAGATGGGTGGCACGAAGGCCTCGGACGAATAGGCCGCAACGACGAACCCGTTGTTGCGGCGATCTGCTGACCTCCACCCGGCTGATCGCCGTCAAATCCAGCATTTGACGCGAAGCGATCCCTCATGTCCGACAACCGGCCCATTTGGGCCCACGCCCTTCCGACCGCCATCCTGCTGATGGCGCCCTTTGACCTGCTCGCCTCGCTGGCGATGGACATCTATCTGCCCGTGACGCCGGCCATGCCGGCCGCTTTGCAGGCCGATCCACCCGTCATCCAGCTCACGCTCAGCGTCTACCTCCTCGGCCTCGGCCTCGGGCAAGTCATCTTCGGCCCGCTCTCAGACCGGTTCGGTCGGCGGCCTGTGCTTCTGTCCGGCGCGCTCACGTTCGCGGTGACTTCGGGCCTGTTGGCGATGGCGGCGTCAGGCTGGGCGTTCGTCGTCCTTCGGCTTGCTCAGGCGATGGGCGCCGCGGCGATGCTGGTGGCGACCTTCGCGACGGTCCGTGACGTGTACGGCGACAAGCCGGAGAGTGTCCGGATCTATGGCCTGTTCAGCGCGATGTTGGCCTTTGTGCCCGCGTTCGGACCCGTGCTCGGGGCGCTCGTTTCAGCGCAGTTGAGCTGGCGGGCGATCTTCTGGTTCTTGGCCGCTTTGACGCTTCCGCCGCTGATGCACGCGCTTTGGCGGTGGACGGAAACGCGCCCTTTGGGCGAAGCCTCTCGCCCACGCCCGGTCCCCATTCTCCGCAGTCGGACCTTCCAAATCTACACCTTGGCGTTTGGAGCCGCGATGGGGTCCTTCTTCGTCTACCTCTCGACGGCGCCACGCATTCTTGTCGAAAGGGTGGGACTTTCGGGGCTTGAGTTCAGCCTCGCCTTCGCCAGCACGGCTTTCGTCATGATCGTCGCATCCCATGCCGTTCGCCCTTGCTTGGACCGATGGGGGGTGGCGGGGGCCGTTCAGAGGGGCATGGGCCTGCTGCTCGCAAGCGCCCTGTGTTTCGGCGCGAGCGCCGCCTTCGGCGAGCCCTCCATAGGGAGCGTCATCCTCCCGTCTTGGATCATGGCGGTGGGGATCGTCCTGACCGTGTCCGTCTCGGCGAATGGCGCCCTCGAAGCCTTCGGCGATCAGGCGGGCCTGGCCGTCGCGCTCTACTTTGCGGGCCAGAGCCTGATCGTAAGCCTCGTTGGGACCCTGGCCGTGATCCTATTCAACGGCAGCACAGTTTGGCCTCTGGCCGCCTACACGCTGACACTGCCAACCCTCGTGCTACTGGGTCTCAACGCATCACGGAAATCCTGAAACCCAAGAGATCATCACGGATCGAACAGGCGGCTGCAGCTCAACGTCGCCAACTCAGGGCGTCGCCTGCGCTTCCGTCTCGATCTCGTTTCTGAGCCAACGCAGACCGTGATCATGGTCCCGCCGGTCATGCCAGACCTGGACGAGCGCAATATGGGCGAGGTCGATCGGCGGCGCGCCGAGGACCAAACCCTTGTCCAGCCGCGCCTCAAGGCTTCGGCGCGCCGCCGTCAAGACCAGGCTTGTGCCTCGCACGATCCGAGGGGCGACGGACCAGTGCGGCAGGGTGAAGATCACCCGACGAGCGTGGCCCAAGGCTTTCAAGGCGGCGTCCACCTCGCCCCTGTCGTCCGGCGACGCCGCCACCGCCACATGAGGTCGGGACAGATAGTCCTCCAAGGTCGCCGGCAGGCCCGCCGCCTCGTCGGCAAGACAGGCGAATTGATCAATGAAGAGATCCGAACCGCGCAAGCCCTCGTCCCGCACGCCCGGATAGACGCCGATCGCCAGATCGATCTCGCCGGACCGAACCGCCCCGAGGGCGGCCTCGCGGCCCAGGGACACGAGCCGCAAGGCCGCACCCGGCGCCGTTTGAACAAGGCGCCTGACCAGCCCCGGCAATAGAACCTCGGCGGCGTAGTCGGACATCGAGACCCGGAACGCCCGCCTAAGGGTCTGCGGGCTGAAGACCTCGTCCCGCAAAAGCCCTCCGAGCACGGCGAGGGCCTCGCCAAGGGGCGCGGCCAACGCCCGTGCGCGCGCGGTCGGCTCCAGCCTCCCCGCTCTGCGAACCAGGATCGGATCATCAAGCAGAGCCCGAAGACGCGCCAGAGCCTGGCTTACGGCGGGCTGGGTCTTGTTCAGCCTCAGCGCTGCACGGGTCACATGGCGCTCAGAAAGCAAAGCGTCCAGCACCACGAGCAGGTTGAGATCAATGCCGGCGAGTTCATTAGTCATTCGCATGATCGTTATACCAAACACCCATTTCCATACGGAATGCGAATAAACGAAGGTCGGCGCGATCACCAAGGGAGCGCCCGATGTCCGATACACCCACCTTTGACCGCGGCCTGAGCCACATCGCCCTGGTCGTCCGTGAGATGGACCGCAGTCGTGAGTTCTATGAAACCTTCGCCGGCTTGCGGCTGGTGCATGAACGCCCTGCGGAGGGCCGTATCAGCCGCGTCGCCTGGCTGGCCGATCCCCACACCGCGTTCACGGTCGTGCTGGTCGAATCAAACCAGCTCGACGACACGCCGCTCGGTCCCTTTGGGCACATTGGACTGGCGTGCCGGGATCAGGGCGAAGTGGACCGTCTCGCGGACCTCGCCAGGCGCAGGGGCGTCCTGCGGTCTCCGCCCGTTCAAAGCCCGCCTCCGGTCGGCTACTGGACCTACATCAGCGACCCAGACGGAAATACGCTGGAGCTATCCTTCGGACAGCAGATTCGGTTCACGGGCCGTCAGGGCGCCGAAGGACATTAAGCCGAGCGGCAGCGAGGCGCGCCTCAGCATCGGATTGACTCTCGCGCTATTTACGAAATTGTAGGTAGTCAATCAGCGCGTGTAGAGGAGGTATCGATGCTGAGAACTACGCTCATGGCGGCCGCCGCCGCCTCCATGATCAGCCTTGTTTCGGCGGAACAGGCTCAAGCAGGCACCTTCTATCTGCCGCCCCCCGGGGTGACGGGGCCGGCGACCGGGACCGTCACCTTCCAAACCTTCATAGGACCGGTCACCTGCTCGGTGCGATCGAGCTGGCGAATGCAGAGCGGTGCGCCGTGGTTGGGCACGTCAACCCTGACGGGACCGAACTGCTTCCTGGTGACCCTGAATGGGTTTGGAAGTCTGGTCGCCCCCACGCCGTCCACCCTGCCGTCGGGGATTAACAGCCAGGTGATCCTGAACTGGAGTGTGTCAGGAGGATCCACCTGCATGTCCTCCATGTCGCCCGGAATCTTCGACAATCCGACTTCGACCGTCAGCTTCACGGGGTCTGGGGTGAGTTGCGTCGCCTCGGGAACCTTGACGTTTCCAGGGCTGACGCTTCTTCCTTAGGCGCGTCGAGCAAGTCGTCGCTGGCCGCCAAGCTCGAGAAGGCGGGTCCTGTCGTGTCAGGCAAGCCCCAGCGACGCGCGCGCAAGAAGCGAAAAACTCGGCAGTCTTATGCCCCCTCGACGATGTTCAGCGTCGTGACGGTCCCCTGAAAAATGCGTCTGGAGCGCATGTTGCAGCTTGTAGAACTCTGCCAACCGATAGCGCTCCGCATGGCTGACTCGTCCTTTTAGTCGCCATCATTACTGGGTGTGCGGTCTACTGAGCCAGAGAAGAGCGTAAGCCAAATCGTCGTATGGGGTTGCCTCGCACTCGCGGTAAGGCGGTCGCCGACCAGTCGCGCCGCATTCGACGCCAAGGCCGAACGGCTGGTCTCTCAATACGATAGCTATGAACCTCTACCCGGCGTTCACCTGGACGGGCGCCGATCTCTCGGCGAGAACCTCGCAGATTTGGTCGGGGTGACCCTGGCGCTTGATGCGCTCCGGCTGCATGCGGCGGAGACCGGGATGGACATGAACGCCCGGTTGGACGGCTTCGCCGCAGAGCAGCGCTTCTTTCTGGGATGGGCGCAGTTCTGGCGCACACAGACAACTGAAGACGCCCTGAGGCGTCAGTCTCAGAACAGCTACCACTCGCCGGCGCGTTACCGCGTCAACGGCGTCGTCCGCAATCTCGACGCCTGGTACGCCGCATTCCATGTCGGGCCGGACGCGGCTCTGGATCGACCACCAGACGAAAGAATGGTGGTTTGGTAGCGCCTCGGATTCACGATCAGAACTCGGCGCTTGCGAAAAGCGTATGCGCCCAACGTCGCCTTTGAGTCACGCCGCGTCATCCAGCCTGACCCCGGCTGATTAGAACTCATCCAGAGGCAATCCGAAAGGTGGGTACAGACGTGGGAACAATTCAAGATTGTGGCTTATGACATTGTTTTTATTTATTTAACCTACAAAGCGGACACTGCTTCCGCCGGCGCCCCGTCAGGCCGGATCCGTTCGCCCCAGATGCACCTGCCCTCGCCTTCGGGCCAGCTCGATCTGTCTTTGCCGCTCCGCATAGCGCAGCCTCTGGGCGTCGTCGCGCGTGTCCCTGCAACGGTCGCAACAGACGCCTTCGATGAAATGGGGCGAGGCCCGCCCCGCCGCGTCCACAGGCATGCGGCAGCCCCGGCAAAGCGTGTGCTCGCCCCGGACCAGACCATGTCCGACTGACACCCGCTCGTCAAAAACGAAACAGTCGCCCCGCCACAGGCTGTCGGCGGGATCGACCTCTTCCAGATAGCGCAGGACGCCGCCTTCCAGATGGTGGACGTTCTCCACCCCTTCCGCTTTCAGAAAGGCGGTCGACTTTTCGCAACGAATGCCGCCGGTGCAGTACATCGCGACCCGCTGCGGCTTGCGTTCGTCCAGCAGCGCCCGGCCTTCCGTGCGGAACCAGTCGGGAAAGTCGCGGAAGCTGCGGGTGTTCGGCTGCACCGCCCCCTCGAAAGCGCCGATCTCGCCCTCATAGTCATTGCGGGTGTCGATGACCAAGGTGGTCGGATCAGCGATCAGGGCGTTCCAGTCCTGAGGCGCCACATAGACCCCCGCCTGGCGCGCGGGGTCGAGATCGGGCTGACCCATGGTCACGATCTCGCGTTTGATGCGGACCTTCATCCGGAGGAAGGGCGCCTCCCCCGTCCAGGCGTATTTGACGTCCAGATCGGCGAACCCCGGCAAGGCGCGGATCTCACCCAACACCGCCTCAATCCCCGCCTCCGGCCCGGCGATCGTGCCATTCAGCCCCTCGGTCGCGACCAGAAGCGTGCCCTTGACGCCGTACGCGTCGCAGACCGCCTGAAGCCGATCCCGCACCAGGACAAGCTTGCTCTCCCCTATCGGCGCAAACCGATACAGGGCGGCGACTCGAGTCTGAGGAGAGGCGAAAGCGGGGTCTGTCATCGAGAAAGCTCTGATCGCCGCCGCCGGAGAATGGCGCGCCCTGTAGGACTCGAACCTACAACCGTCCGCTTAGAAGGCGGGTGCTCTATCCGGTTGAGCTAAGGGCGCTCGGCAAACGCCCGACGTCAGTGCGTCCAGGGCTGTTTGCGATTGGTTGCGAAGTTGTCGGCATAGGCCTTGATGATCGTCGGCGCCTCGTGCGGCTCGTGCAGCCGGAACGGAATGCCGTGACGTTCGGCATAGGCGACGGCCTCTTCCTTCGAATCGAAGGTCAGGCGCACCTGGCCGTTCATGTCGGAGCTGCCCGTCCAGCCCATCAGCGGGTCGATCGTGCGGGCCGAGGCCGGTTCGAACTCCAGGCGCCAGTCGCGGCTCTTGGCCTTGCCGGACTGCATAGCGGTCTTGGCCGGGCGGTAGATGCGGGCGAGCATGGCGAAATCCCTAGTGATCGGCAGGTCCTGTGGACCTGCCATAACGCGCGCCGGACACGGAATCCAGCGGCCGTTCCATGGTCGGGGCGAGAGGATTCGAACCTCCGACCCTCTGGTCCCAAACCAGATGCGCTACCAGGCTGCGCTACACCCCGGACCGAACGGAGCGCTCTATTGGCACTTCAGCGCGCAATCCGCAAATCATGGCTTGAAATAAGGGTGCAAAACCTTGTCGCCGGGCTTGGCGCCGATCTCGGAGGCCCGCCCCGCGCGCAGTTCCAGAACCCCGTTGGCGGCGCCGTTCGAGGGGATCGGCGTCTCGGAAAAGGGCGTGGCGTGCGAGGCGATGGAGACGATTCGCCCTTTCGGATCTATATAGAGAATGTCCAGCGAACTGGGGGTGTTGCGCATCCAGAAGCTCTGTTCGCGCGGCGGCTCTCCCGGCCATTGGAACAGCATGCCCTGATCGTCCGCCAACGGGGGACGGAACATCAGCCCGCGCTGCCGTTCGGGCTCATCGTCCGCGATCTCAACCCAGAAGGCGTGTTCGCCCGAGGCGGTGACGACCGCCAGCCGCTGCATCGGCTCGCCGTTGACGCCCACCGGCGCCTTGGCGGCGCACCCAGCCAGCGCCAGCGCCATCAAGCCGGCTGAAAACACACGTCGCACCAGATCGACCATCCGCCCTCCGGGGCGGCCTTCAGCCGCCCGTTCTGATTTCCGCCACCACCAGCCCCTTGGGGCCGCTGGCGAACCGCACCTGAACCACGTCGCCGGGAACCAGATCGTCCAGCCCGCAACGGCGCAGTGTCTCTATATGGACGAAGATATCGCCGGGTTCGCGATCACGCACCACGAATCCGTAGCCCTTGGTGCGATTGAACCATTTGACCACCGCGGGCTCCAGCGTCGCACCGGGGTCAAGCGCCGGCGCCGGCTTGTCGGCCTCGGTCCCGAGCCGTCTCGCCACCGCCCCGACGTCGCCGACGCCCAGTTCGTGAACCTGGACGGCCTGCCATCCCTTGGCGCGCCGCACGCAGTCGCAAACGATGGGCGCGCCCTCTTCCGCATGGTCGCGCCCCTTGTCTCTCAGACTGCTGATGTGCAGCAGCACGTCCCGCAGATCGGTCAAAGTCGGATCGTCCGGAACGATGAAGCCATAGCCCTTCGTCGGATCGAACCATTTGACGCGACCGACGACACGAACGGTCTCCGCCGTTTCCATCCCGTGGTAATCAGTCAACCTAATACCCCCGTCCGCTCCTCTACGGACCCTTGGATTCCGTTTAACACTGTTCCGCGAATCTTTGGAAAGCGGAATCTGGCCGCAGGGGGTGGGAATGTTGAGCGAGGTTAGCAGAAACGCCTCGGTTGTGTCGCACAAACGACACCAATCCGGCGCACCGCTCAACGATTGAATTGGCGAGGATTTCTATAGGTGAGGCGGCAGGCGGCCAGGCCCTCAGCTTCACCGCGTGGCAGTCCCTAGGGGAATCGAACCCCTCTTTTCAGGTTGAAAACCTGACGTCCTAACCGATAGACGAAGGGACCGCTGCGCGGGAGAGCCGGCGATATAGCCGCGCCCTCAAAAGGGTGCAAGCGCGGATTTCGAGTTTTTCAGCAGCCTGGTCTCGAAGCGGCGACCGTCATATGCGACGGGGATCGGCCACGTCCTCGATCTCGAACTGAACGCCGCGCCGGCCGTTCCAGTCGTCCGCCTTCAGACGACCGACGACATTCAGCCCCCCCTGGCCCGACAGCAGGGCCCGGCCGATCGGCAGATCGGCGCAACGCCAGGCCACCGCGCGGACGGACGCCCCGTCAGGACCGACCAGACGACAGCGCACATGACCGCCGCTCATCTGCACCGCCTCCCGGGCCTGGACCCCGGCCAGGGCGAAGACGGGTTCGGGATTGGCCGGACCGAACGGCGCCAGACGTTCGAACGAATCGAACAGATCGCGGCGAGCGGCGGCCGGATCAATCAGGGCGTCGATCTCCAGCACATCCATCGCCACGGCGTCTTCTCGTTCGCCGGACAGCCGCTCCGCCAGAAAGGCGGTCAGTTCGGCCAGTCGGCCGCCCTCGACCGTCAACCCGGCCGCCATGGCGTGGCCGCCCCCGGCCAGCAGCAGCCCTGCTTCCCAAGCCGCCTGGACCGCCCGGCCCAGGTTCATGCCGGGCTGGGACCGGCCCGACCCCTTGCCCACTCCCGTCACCGGGTCCAATCCAACGACGATCACGGGCTTGCGCCAGCGTTCCCTCAGACGCCCCGCCACAATGCCGACCACGCCGGGATGCCAGTCTTCGCCGGCGACCACGATCACGGGCGTGTCATCGACGTGCGCCCCGCTCGCCTCCACCTTGCGCACGGCGGCGTCGGTTACAGCGCGCTCGACGTCGCGCCGAGACAGGTTCAGGGCGTCCAGCTCCTGCGCCAATTGCTGGGCCTCGGCCGGATCATCCGTCGACAACAACCGAGCCCCCAGGTCCGCGCGCCCGATCCGACCACCTGCATTGATGCGCGGCCCCAGGATAAAGCCGGCGTGATGGCTCTTGGCCGCGCCCTGTTCCGCGCCCGCAGCGGCCAGAAGCGCGCGCAGACCGGGATTTCTCCAGTCGCTCATGACCTTAAGACCCAGGCTGGTCAGGGCGCGGTTGAACCCCGTCAGGCCGGTGACGTCGCAGATGGCCCCCAGGGCGGCGAGGTCCAACCACTGGCGCAGGTCGGGCTCAGGCCGGTCGGCGAACAGGCCTCGCCGCCGCGCCTCGCGGTTCAAGGCGGCCAACAGCACAAAGACCACCCCGGCCGCGGCCAGATTGCCCTGACCTGAGTTGCAGCCGGGTCGATTGGGATTGACCACCGCCAGGGCCTGCGGCGGCTCCGACCGCATCAGATGGTGGTCGATCACCACGACCTTCAGGTCGATGGCGGCGGCATGGGCCAGGGCTTCGTTCGCGGCGGCGCCGCAGTCCACCGTGACGACCAGATCGGCCCCGGCCGCCTTCAGCGTGTCGAAGGCGCGCGCCGACGGGCCGTAGCCTTCGGTCAAGCGATCAGGGACGTACAGAGGCAGGTCGGCGCCCATGGCCCGGAACCAGCGCACCAGCAAGGCCGCGCTCGACGCGCCGTCCACATCATAGTCGGCGAAGACATGCACCCGAGCCTTGGCCAGCAATGCATCGACGATCGCCTCGGCCGCCCTGTCCATATCCATGAAGCTGGACGGATCGGGGAAAAGCGCCCGCAGGGTCGGGGTCAGAAAATCCGCTCCCTGATCGGCGCCCACGCCGCGCGCCGCCAGCGCCCGCGCTACCGGCTCCTCGAGACCTAGGCCCTGACGATGGGCGCGAATCAGGGCCGGGTCCGCCGGGCGTTGCCGCCAAGCCCGCCCGGACAGGGACTGGGACACGCCCAGGAAACCGCTGTCGATCTTGAAGCCGCCGTCGTCCGCCATCATCGCATCATCCGGGGATTCTCCGCCCCGGCGACCGCCTCATGGGATCGGTCGGCGATCGACCGGCGGCGGCGCCTTGGCGCGATCTCTCAGTTCCTGAGCGAAGGCCTCGATATCCGCCTGGGTGCGGGCCGCGTCGGGCGATACGGGAACGGCCCCAACCTGGGCGCGGACAGCCGCGGCTTCAGCCTCGGCGTCGGTCATCGTCCATTCGATTCGCGCCGCCTCCTGCGCAAGGGTCGAGCCCTCGGCCTGGAGCCGATCGATTGATCGCCCGACCTCAGCGACCTGCGGCAGATCGGTCGGGGCGGCGGGGAAATCACGCCAGCGCGGATAGTCTCGATTGGCGTCGACCAGAGCCTGGACGCGCGGCGCGATCGGCGAGGCGGGATCGGTGTCCAGACCCAGCGACCGCGCACAACCGCCCGAGGCTGCGATGAGACCCGTCAGACAAACGACGGAGGCGGCTCGCCTCATTTTCGGCCCGCCGGCTTCATTTTAGATAAGTGCGCGTTCATTTCGAGGTTCGTCTTATGCCATCATCGTCCTCTGCGGAAGGGCGCGGGTTCGAACCGGCGTGACGCGAACAAGAAGGTGGAGGAAACCAATGGCCCGCGCTCCCGAAGACAGCCCGCCCAAGCCGGGCGCGCCCCGCGCCGAGCCGACCGCCAAGAGCCCGCGAAAGGCGGGACGCCCGACCTCGGCCAAGCCCCGCCCTTCAAAAGCCAAGACGGCCCCCAAGGCCGCGAAGGCCGCGAAGGCCGACGCATCGGAGGCTGCGGCCTCCGCCGCTAAGCGCGGTCCCAAGCCCGCTCCGGCGGATACGAGGCCGCCCGAAACCGAGGACGTCGCCCCGCCCTTCGGCGCCGACCAGGCCCAGTTGATCGAGACTCTGTCGATGAACCTGGCCAAGGCGGCGATGATGGCGCAGGGCGCCTTGGCCGAAGCCGCCCTGTCGCAGGCCGACCGTCCGGCGGCCTTGTCGCCCGACCCCTTCAACATCGCGCCCGCCCTGACGTCGATCATGGGCGGTCTGGCGGCGCGCCCCGAAAAGCTGTTTCAGGCCCAGGCCGATCTGTTCGGCCGCTACATGGACCTGTGGGCCGATACGGCGCGTCAGGCGGCCGGCGAACCGGCGAAGCCCGCCCCCGCCGACAAGCGGTTCAAGGATCCGGAATGGTCCGAGAACCCGATGTTCGACCTGATGCGCCGCTCCTATCTGCTGACGTCCGACTGGATGAACGGCCTGATCGCGGGGGTCGAGGACGTCGATCCGGCGGTGAAGCGGCGCGCCCAGTTCTTCACCCGTCTGCTGACGGACGCCTTTTCGCCGTCGAACTTCCTGGCGTCCAATCCCGTCGCCCTGAAGGCCCTGGCGGAGACGAGCGGCGAATCGCTGGTGAGGGGGATGCAGAACTTCGCCGCCGATCTGGAACGGGGCGCGGGATCGCTGCGGATCAGCCAGGCGGACTACGGCAAGTTCGTCGTCGGCCAGAACGTCGCCACCGCGCCGGGGCAGGTGGTCTGGCGCGACGATCTGTTCGAGCTGATCCAGTACGCCCCAGCGACAGAGACCCAGCACCGGATTCCCCTGCTGATCTTTCCGCCCTGGATCAACAAATTCTACATCTTGGATCTTCAGCCGGGCAATTCCCTGATCCGTTGGCTGTCCAGCCAGGGTTTCACCGTCTTCGTCTGTTCCTGGGTCAATCCCGACCGCGACAAGGCGGGCTACGGATTTGACGACTATCTGGACAAGGGCGTCTACCGCGCCGTCGAAAGGACGCTGGAGCAGGCCGGGACCGATCGGCTCAACGCCGTCGGCTATTGCATCGGCGGCACATTGTTGGGCGCAGCCCTGGCCCATATGGCGGCCAGGGACGATCAGCGGATCGCCGCAGCCACCTTCTTCGCCGCCCAGCACGATTTCGCCGAGGCCGGCGACCTCCTGCTGTTCACCGACGACCACTGGATCGCCGAGATCGAGCGCCAGATGGACGCCGCCGGCGGCGTCCTGCCCGGCGCGGCCATGGCCGACACCTTCAACGCCCTACGGTCCAATGACCTGATCTGGTCCTTCTTCGTCAGCAACTATCTGTTGGGCAAGGATCCGCCCGCCTTCGACCTGCTGTTCTGGAACGCCGACCAGACCCGGATGCCCAAGGTCCTTCACCTGGCCTATCTGCGCCAGATGTACGGGGCCAACGCCCTGGCCCAGGGGGCGTTCAAGATCGGCGGGCTGACAGCGGATCTCTCCAAGGTGACAATCCCCCTCTATTTCCAGGCCAGCCGAGAGGACCACATCGCCCCGATGAACTCGGTCTATCGGTCCGCCAAACTGTTCGGCGGCAAGGACGTCACCTTCACCCTGGCGGGCTCGGGCCATATCGCCGGGGTCATCAATCCGCCGACGGCGAAGAAGTATCAGCACTGGACCAACGCCGAACTGCCCGACACCCTGGCCGAATGGCAGGCGGGCGCGGTGGAGGCGCCCGGCAGCTGGTGGGAACACTGGGCGGCCTGGCTGCGGGCGCGATCGGGCGAGCCCGTCGCGGCGCGCGATCCGTCGGCCGGCCCCCTGCCCCCGCTTGAACCCGCCCCCGGCGCCTATGTGAAGGTGAAGTCTTGAACCGTCTGGAACCCAACCTCATGCTGGCCTTCAGCACGGGCGTCGCCCTGGCGCTCTTGATCATGACGGCGACGGCGTTCGGAGCGCCGGGCCAGGCGGCGAAATATCTGATCACCGCCGTCGTCTGTTCGGCCCTGTTCGTCGCCTTCAACGGCGGGATGAATCGGCTTCTGAAACGCCCCACGCCCCAGCCGATGATCCATCCGGCCTCCGCAGCCTCCGCCGTCTGGGCCGGCCTGTTTCCCTTGGTGTTGATCTTCGCCGCCGCCGCGCCGGTCTTTCTGCCGGGTCATGACTATGGCCTCCTGATCCTAATCGCCTCGGTTTGGTTCGGCGTGGCGGTCGATTCCGCCATCCGGGCCAATCGAGCCTAGGCCGCAACGAACCTCAGGGCCGCGCCGTTGTTGCAATAACGCAGTCCGGTCGGGCGGGGACCATCGTTGAAGACGTGGCCTTGGTGTCCCAGGCAGCGGGCGCAATGATATTCCGTGCGAGGAATGCCGATCGCAAAATCGCGCTTGCGGCCGATGTTGGCGCCCATGACCTCATAGAAGCTGGGCCAGCCGGTGCCGGACTCGAACTTCCAGCTCGAGCGGAACAGGGGCAGGTCGCACCCCTTGCAGACGAAGGTCCCCCGTCGATGCTCATCGTTCAAGGGACTGGTGAAAGGACGTTCGGTCGCCTCATGCCGCAGAACCCGCCAGGCGGCGTCGCCCAGCCGCCGCCGCCATTCCGCGTCCGAAATCCGGCGATAGGGCGAGGCGGCGTATTGGGCCTCGCCCGCCGCCGTAGGCTCTGGCGAGCAGGCGGCCAGGGCGAGGACGCCGGTCAAGAGGCTGCGGCGATGGGGGAGCACGGACAGGGTCATGCTCTCAGTACGAAGGCGAGTCGGAAAAGGTTTCTCTCCCGTCCTCCAAGCTCAGTTCAGCCCGGTCGCCTCATCCAGTCCCAGCATGATGTTCAGATTCTGCACCGCCGCGCCTGACGCCCCCTTGCCCAGATTGTCCAGCAGGGCGACCAGGCGCGCCTGCTCTCCGCCCCGGTCGCCGAAGACGTGAAGACGCAGACGATTGGTGCCGTTCAGGGCCTCGGGTTCGATCCCCGTCAGGGCCTCGGTCTCTTCCAGGTCGGCGACCTCGACGAACGGCTGGCCCTCATAGGCTTCGACCAGGGCGCCGTGCAGCCGCTCGACCGACGGCGTCTCCGGCAGGGCGGACAGATGCAGCGGAACCTCGACCAGCATCCCCTGGCGATAGTTTCCGACGGCGGGAGCGAACAGGACGGGGCGCGACAAGCCCGAATGTTTGGTCATCTCGGGCACATGTTTGTGCTTCAGCGTCAGGCCGTAGGCGCGATAGGCGGTCGAGGCGTCGTCGGCCTCGAACTCGGCGATCATGGCCTTGCCGCCCCCGGAATAGCCGGACACCGCATTGACCGTGACCGGCCATTCGGCCGGGACCAGCCCGGCCTTCACCAAGGGCCGCATCAGGGCGATGAAGCCGGTGGGATAGCAGCCGGGATTGGACACCCGTGTCGAGGCGGCGATCGCCGCGCGCTGGTCCGCATCCATCTCGGCGAAGCCATAGGTCCAGTCCGGATCGACCCGATAGGCGGTCGAGGCGTCGATCACCTTGACTGACGGATTTTCGATCATGGCCACCGCTTCGCGCGAGGCGTCGTCAGGCAGACACAGGATCACCGCATCGGCCGCATTCAGCGCTTGGCGCCGTGCGTCCACATCGCGCCGCCGGTCGCCCAGCAGCATCAAGTCCAGATCGCCGCGCGCCTCCAGTCGCTCGCGGATCTCCAGTCCGGTGGTGCCGGCTTCGCCGTCGATGAAAATGGTGTGGGTCGTCATAGGCTGCTCCTTGGCCGTCCCGCTCCTGCCGGAGGAGATGGGCAAGAAAAAGGGCGCTCCGGGTTTCCCCGAAGCGCCCCAAATCCAAACCGCGTGAATGCGATCAGCGCTTCGAGAACTGGAAGCTGCGGCGAGCCTTGGCGCGGCCGTACTTCTTGCGTTCGACGACGCGGCTGTCGCGGGTCAGGAAGCCGTGCGGCTTCAGAACCTTGCGCAGTTCCGGTTCGAAATGCGTCAGGGCGTGCGACAGGCCGTGGCGGATGGCGCCGGCCTGGCCCGACAGGCCCGAACCTTCGACGGTGCAGATCACGTCATACTGGGTGGCGCGGTCCGACACGGTCAGCGGCTGGGCGATCATCATGCGCAGCACGGGACGGGCGAAATACTGCTCCTGGTCCTTGCCGTTGATGGTGATCTTGCCGGTGCCGGGCTTCACCCAGACGCGGGCGATGGCGTTCTTGCGCTTGCCGGTCGAATAGGCGCGGCCCTGGGCGTCCAGCTTCTGGACATAGACGGGGGCGTCGTTCTCGGCCGAGGCGGTCAGGCCCTTCAGGGCGTCGAAGCCGGTCGCGGTTTCGTTGGTCACGTCGGTCATGCTCAGACGCTCCGGGTGTTCTTGGGCGACGCCGACTTGAAGTCGATCGTTTCCGGTTGCTGGGCTTCGTGGTCATGCTGGCTGCCGGCGAACAGACGCAGGTGCGTCATCTGCTTGCGGGCCAGGGGGCTTTCCTTGGGCAGCATCCGCTCGACGGCCTTCTCCAGGACGCGCTCGGGGAAGCGGCCGCCCAGCACCTTCTCAGGCGTGGTCGACTTGACGCCGCCGGGGTGGCCGGTGTGGCGGTAGTAGATCTTGTCAGTGTTCTTCTTGCCCGTGAACACCACCTTGTCGACGTTGGTGACGACGACATAGTCGCCGCAATCGACGTGGGGGGTGTAGTCGCCGCGGTGCTTGCCGCGCAGACGGTTGGCGATGAAGGTCGCGAGGCGGCCCACGACGACGCCTTCGGCGTCGATGTGGATCCACTTCTTCTCGACCTCGGCCGGCTTCAACGAAGCCGTGGTGCTCTTCAGCATTGAGAGGATTCCTGGAGACGAAAATCGGGTTCGGCCCCGAGGGAACCGAATGAAGGCGCGCTGATACAGGAGGGCGACGACGGCGTCAATCCAATCCAGGACATCCAGATTGCGCCATCCATATGTAAATAAACATCTTTTCTCATAAGGTATTAAAATACCAGTACTTACGGCGTCCTTTTGTTATGAAATAACAGTCGTCGTCATCAAACCATGATCATTCGGAGTCATTGGAGGCCGTTCCTTGGAGCCCTCCCATGATCCTTCATCGCCGCAGCCTCATCGCGTCTAGCGCCGCTCTCGCGTTTTCCGGCCTGGCCCGCAATGTCCACGCCGCCGAAGAGGAAACCTACCTCAATGAGGTCGTCGGCTACGGCCCGCTCAAGCGCGACCCCAACGGGGTGCTGGACCTGCCCGAAGGCTTTTCCTACCGCATCGTCTCCCAGGGCGGAGAGACCATGGCCGACGGCCTGCTGGTTCCGGGACAGTTCGACGGCATGGGGTGTTTCGCCCTGGACGACACTCGCGTCGCCCTGGTCCGCAATCACGAACTGAAGGGCTCCTCGGCCAGCCACCGCAACTGGGGCCCAGGCGGCTATAATCAGGAACGGATCGGTCGGCTGGACGCGAACCGCGCCTATGACACCTATAAGGACGGCCGTCCCCTGCCCGGCGGCACGACCACCGTCATTTACGACCTGGCGACCGGCCGCACCGAGCGCCAGCACCTCAGCCTGGCCGGCACCAGCACCAACTGCTGCGGCGGCCAGACGCCCTGGGGCTCTTGGCTCAGCTGCGAGGAGACCAGCGAACTGCCGGCCGACTCGGACGTGACCAAGGACCACGGCTACGTCTTTGAAGTTCCCGCGCGCGCCGAGGGCCTGGTCGATCCGATTCCGTTGAAGGCCATGGGGCGCTTCGAACATGAAGCCGTCTGCGTGGATCCCCGCACCGGCATCCTCTATCTCACCGAGGATCAGGGAGACGGCCTCTTCTATCGCTTCCTCCCCGATGCCCCGGGCGAACTGGCCAAGGGCGGTCGGCTGCAGGCCATGGTCCTGCGCGGGCACAACGGGGCCGACACCTCGAACCACAAGGACCGGATCTGGTCCGTCGGCGACTGGCGCGAGGTGGAGTGGATCGACATGCACGAGGTCGAGAGCCCCAAGGGCGATCTGCGGCTGCGCGGCCATGCCGAAGGCGCCGCCCTGGTGGCCCGCGCCGAAGGCATCTGGTGGGGCGACAATGAACTGTATCTGACCGCCACCTCGGGCGGGCCGATCCAACGGGGCCAGATTCTGCGCTATGTCCCCTCGCCGGAGGAAGGGCGGCCCGGCGAAAGCCGGCGGCCCGGGCGCGTGCAGTTGTTCGTCGAGAGCACGGACCTGAAAACGCTGAACATGGGCGACAACATCACCATCGCGCCCTGGGGCCATCTGATCGTCTGCGAAGACAACTATTCGACAGAGGTCAAAAACCACCTGAAGGGGGTCACGCCCGAAGGCAAGCTCTACACCCTGGGGCGCAACGTGTTTCAGGGAAACTCTGAGTTCGCCGGGGCGGTCTTCGCCCCCGACGGCCGAACCCTGTTCGTCAATATTCAGTATCCCGGCCTGACCGTGGCGATCACCGGACCATGGTCCTCGGTCCGGACATGAAGATCCGGGGCTGAGCCCGCAGCACCAGCCAGAGGTTCGCCGTCGCCGCCGCCAAGACGACGGCGGCCCCGGCCTGGTGCAGAACGCCCAGCCACAGAGGAACCGCATGGATCAGGGTGGCGATCCCCAGGACCGCCTGGCCCCAGACCACCCCGGCCAAAACGAAGGCCGCCAGCCCCATCCCCTCGGCCACGCGCCAGCGCCAGGCCTGAAAGGCGTAGATGCTGACGGCGATCAGCAGACCATAGGCGACCAGACGGTGGTTGAACTGGGTCAAGGCCTGATCGTGCAGGAAGGCGACGGCGCCCAGGCTCCAGTCCGCAGGCGGCAGGACGGAACCGTTCATCAGGGGCCAGTCGGTATAGACGAGCCCGGCGTGCCCGCCCGCCACCAGGGCGCCCAACAAGCATTGCAGGAACACCAGACCCAGCAGGAAACCGGCGCCGCGCGCCCAGCCGGCCGGAGGGCGACCGTGGTCCTCACCGTTCCAGGCCTCCAGTCCGGTCCAGATCAGGGCGGCGAACAGGATCAAGGCCAGACCCAGATGGGTCGCCAGACGTTCGGGTGCGACACTGACCCGCTCGGACAGACCGCTTGAGACCATCCACCAGCCGATCAGCCCTTGCAGACCGCCGAGGCCCAGCAGCAGGACGCAGCGCCAGATCAGTCGATCCGGCACGGCCCATTGACGAAAGATCGAGCGGGCGGGCGCGATGCGGCACAGCAGAAACACCACAAGCGGAAGAGCGAACACCACACCGATCACCCGCCCCAGCAGTCGATGCACCCATTCCCACCAGAAGATGCCCTGAAACTCGGCCAGGCTCATGCCGGCGTTGACCTGGGCGTACTGGGGAATCTGCTTGTACTTCTCGAACGCCTCGGCCCACTGGGCCTCGTTCAACGGGGGGATGGCCCCCATGATCGGCTTCCATTCGGTGATCGACAGACCCGACCCGGTCAGGCGCGTGACCCCGCCCACCACCACCATCAGAAAGACCAAGGCCGCCGTGGCGAACAGCCACACGGCCACGGCGCGGTTACGATCTGGATTTCCGAAACGGTTCATTCGACGCCCGACACTGACCCGGATATGGTGTCGCCTTCGACCGTGACCAAATCGCGACCGAGGCGGTATGCCCCGCCAAGGCCGCAAGATCGAGTCGGATTGAGATCATGACGTCCTCCCCGATGGGGCTGACAGGGAGAAGATGCGTGTTGCAATACGCCGACATCGGCGCCGCCCTTCTGGGCGGCCTGCTTCTGGCCTGGATCGCCGACCTGCTGACCGGACGGCGGGGCTTCGGCGGCGCCAGCCTGGTCTCGGGCGTCGGCCTGGCCTGCGGCTGGTTCCTCGCCGTGCGGGTGTTTGCGGTCAGCACCCTGGACAGCTGGGTCTGGGTCCCTTGGGCCCTGACAGGGTCGGTCGTCTGTCTGGCGACCTTCTTCCTGTTCAGGAACAAGCGCTGATGCCGCCGCGGGCGCGTCGGTTCATCGCCGCCGTCGGCGTCCTGGCCTTTCTGGTCTTCTGGGTGTGGGGCCTCATCGCCCTGCGCGGCCTTTTACCGCCCTCGCCTTGGATCGACTTCCTGTTTTTCGGGATCGGAGGCACGGCTTGGGGACTGCCGATCATCCCCCTGCTCAGATGGGCGGAGCGCGGCTGAGCCTGCTCAGCCGCGCCCTGCTGTTCGCGTTCTCTTCAGGTCGAGGAACCTGCGAGCGGCTTCACCTGCGGCTTTGCGGCCGCCGGATCGCGGCGAGGCCGGCGCCCAGCCAGAGCCAAGACCACGGCCGCGCCGATCGCCGAAATGATCGACCCCCCGATCACGCCCAGCTTGACCTCGATCTGCTCAGGGGAGTCCACCGCGCCCGGAAAGGCCAGGACGCCGATGAACAGGCTCATGGTGAAGCCGACCCCGCACAGCAGAGAGACCCCATAGACCTGAAGCCAGCTGGCGTCGGTCGGACGCGCGCCGATCCGCAGGGCCGAGGCCAGCCAGGCGGCGCCGAAGACGCCGATCTGCTTGCCGAAAAACAGACCCAGGGCGATCGCCACGACCAGGGGGGCGAAGGCCTGTTCCAGCGACAGGCCGGCGAAGGACACGCCGGCCTTGGCGAAGGCGAACAGCGGCAGGACGAGGAAGGCGTTCCAGGGATGGAGGTCGTGCATCGCCTCCTTCAGCGGGCTTTGGCGGTCTTCCTTGCGCGCCTGGATCGGAACGATCATCGCAAAGGCCACAGCCGTGAGCGAGGTCGAAAGACCGGACAGAACCGTCAGATACCAGACCGCCGAAAAGCCAAGCACCCAGAAGGGGGTCGGAACGCGAATCCTGTGCGCGATCAGGCCGAAGGCCGCCAGCAGACCCAAGGCCCAGAACAGTGGCGTCCAATTCGCCCCTTCACTGAACAGCAAGGCGATCAGGGCGATCGCGCCGAGATCGTCGACGATCGCAAGGGTCAAGAGGAACACGCGGAGCGACGAGGGCAGCCCCTTGCCGACGAAGCCGAAGATCGCCAGGGCGAAGGCGATGTCCGTCGCCAGGGGAATGGGCCAGCCCGCGTGCGGCGCCCCCATCGTCATGGACAGGAACAGATAGACCGCCGCAGGCCCGGCCATCCCGCCCAAGGCCGCCAAGACCGGCGTCGCCAGCTTCCTGGGGTCGCTCAATTCGCCGCGAACGATCTCATATTTGATCTCCAACCCCACGACGAGGAAGAAGATCGCCATCAAGCCTTCCTTGATCCAGTCGGAGATCGTTTCCTCCAGACGGATCGGCCCGATCTGGAGCACGTGATAGCTCTTCAGCCAGGCGAAATAGTCGGCGCTCCAGGGCGAGTTCGCCACCAGCAGGGCGGCGACCGCCGCGAGGGCCAGGGCCGAGCCGGACGCGGCCTCGGTCTTCAAGAAATCTAGGGTAGGTTTACGCGCCACGGCGGCCTCCGATCATCGAATGAAGCTGTCGTGACGCCAGGTTATCGACGGGCGTCGGACCGGATTCACCCGAACATCACAGGCGCCGGCCTGGTCGCGGGGAGGCGACCTGATCTCTGCGGTTCATCATAATGAGCCGAGAACCGGGTTCAAGCCGAAGGCGGCCGAAAAAGACCCGCGTGGGCGCAAAAGGAAAAGGGGCCGCCAAAAGGCGGCCCCTGAACCCGTCATCGACCTGTGTCGATGGTCGGAGCGACAGGATTCGAACCTGCGACCCCTTGACCCCCAGTCAAGTGCGCTACCAGGCTGCGCCACGCTCCGAAGGCGCTCCCTATAGACGCGGGTTTCGCGCGCCGCAAACGCAAAAACAGGTTTTCCACCTAGCTTCTAAGAACAGCGTCCAGTCGGGCCTTGGCCTGTTCCAAATCCATCAGCACGACATTCAGCCGCTCAGTCACGCCGGTCAGGGCCGGCAGCCTTGGAATCAGGGGCTCAGCCGGGGATTCGGCGTCGCGCGCCTCCATCAGACCGGCCATGTCCGCGCCGACCAGGGTCTTGAGCCCCTGCTCCTTGTGCAGCCGTTGCACCCCGCGGATGGTCAGGCCGTCCTCATGCAGCAACCGCCGAACCGCCTTAAGCACGGCGATGTCCTGGGGCCGGTAGAATCGACGTCCACCGGCGCGCTTCACCGGCGTGATGAAGCTGAACTTGGTTTCCCAGAACCGCAGAACGTGCTGCGGGGCTCCGACCTCCTCGGCCGCCTCAGAAATGGTGCGGAAGGCGTCGGCGCTCTTGGCCAAGCGAATCAGGCCTCGACGACGGCGTCGTGAACCCGGCTCTTCATGATCTGAGAGGCGCGGAAGCTGATGACGCGACGGGGGTTGATCGCCGCCGGTTCACCGGTCTTGGGGTTGCGGCCCATGCGGGCCCGCTTCTCACGCACCTGGAAGACGCCGAAACCCGACAGCTTTACGGTATCGCCCTTTTCCAGGGCCTCCACGATCAGCTCCAGCGTCCGTTCGACCAGGGACGAACACTCCTGGCGGGACAGACCGACCTCTTCATGCACGGCTTCGCAAAGGTCGGCGCGCGTTACGGTGTGGTTGCCCATCATAGTCCCGTCTGGAAACGATCTTCTGGGCGCATAGGGGCGCAAACTTCTCAGAAAATCAATGCCCGGCGCAGCGGTTAAAGCCTCAAGGCGCAGGCGCCCCAGGTCAGGCCGCCGCCCATGGCTTCCAACAGCACCATGTCGCCCTTCTTGATCCGCCCGTCCTGGATCGCCGCATCCAGCGCCAGGGGAATTGAGGCGGCGGAGGTGTTGGCGTGAAGAGCCACGGTCGAGATCACCTTGTTCTCGTCCAGACCCAATCGGTCGCCGACGCCCTTGATGATCCGCTGATTGGCCTGGTGCGGCACGAACCAATCGACGTCGGCCACCTCTATCCCGGCGGCCTCACAGGCCGCAGTGATGCCTTCGGCGATGTTGACCACCGCATGGCGGAACACCTGATTGCCCGCCATCCGCAGATGGCCGACGGTTCCGGTCGACGCCGGCCCGCCGTCGACATAGAGCAGGTCCGTTTTCGACCCGTCGGCGCGCAGGGCGAAGCCCAGCATGCCCTGGTCGGCGGCCGTCCCCTGCCCCTCGCGCGGCTCAAGCACCACGGCGCCGGCGCCGTCGCCGAACAGGACACAGGTGGTCCGGTCGGTCCAGTCCATCAGCCGCGTCATTTCCTCGGCGCCGATCACCAGGGCGCATTTCGACAGGCCGCGGGCGACGAAGCCGTCGGCGACGCTCAACGCATAGACGAAGCCGGAACAGACCGCCTGAACGTCAAAGGCCACGCCGACGCCGGCGCCCAGCTTGTGCTGAACGATGGAGGCGACGGCGGGGAAGGTCATGTCGGGCGTGGTCGTCGCCACGATGATCAGGTCCACATCCGCCGCCGTCTTGCCGGCGTCGGCCAGGGCCTTCCTGGCGGCCTCGACCGCGAGATCGCTGGTCGGCTGGTCGTCGCGCGCCTTGTGGCGCTGTTTGATCCCCGTTCGCTCCTGGATCCATTCGTCGGAGGTGTCGACGATCTGGGCCAGGTCGGCGTTGGTGACGATCTGCTCCGGCAGGTAGGAGCCGACGCCGGTCACGGCGCTGCGGGTGACGCTCACTGAAGGGGTTCTCCGGCGGGGGCGGCGGGCGGGCTGGAATGGTCGAACACGGCGTCCAGCTTGCCCAGATTGGCGCCGACCTTGGTCATATAGTCGCTGCGGGCCAGATCCACCGCGATACGGATCGCATTGCCGAATCCCTTAGCGTCGGCGCCGCCGTGGCTCTTCACCACGATCCCGTTCAGCCCCAGCAGGGGGCCGCCGTTGATGGCGCTGGGGTCGATCTTCTCGCGCATCTTCTTCAGGGCCGGCATGGCGATGGCGGCGCCCAGCTTGGCCTGTAGATTCGAGGTCAGGGCCTCGCGCAGCAGGGCCGATATATAGCGGGCCGTGCCTTCGGCCGTCTTCAGGGCGATATTGCCGGTGAAGCCGTCGGTGACGACCACGTCCACCGTGCCCTTGGCGATGTCGTCGCCCTCGACGAAGCCGTAATAGTTCAGATCGAACGGCCCGTCGCGCAGGATGGCGTGCGCCTCCTTGACCTGTTCGTTGCCCTTCATGTCCTCGGAGCCGACGTTCAGCAGGCCGATGGTGGGCCGCGCCACCCCGCGCACCGCCGTCTGGAAGGCCTCGCCCATGATGGCGAACTCGACCAGCTGCTCGGCGTCGCTGCCGATGTTGGCGCCGACGTCCAGAACCGCCGTATGGCCCTTGAAGGTCGGCCAGCTGGCGACGATGGCCGGCCGCTCCAGGCCCGGCGCCGACATGCGCAGAATCAGTTTGGAGATGGCCATCAGGGCGCCGGTGTTGCCCGCCGAGACCATGCCGCGGGCCTCGCCGGTCTTCACCGCCTCGACGGCGTTCCACAGGCTGGAGCCCTTGCCCCGGCGCATGGCCTGGGCGGGCTTTTCGTCCATGGCCACGATCTTGTCGGTATGACGGATGTCGACCGTATCGGTCGGCAGGCTGCAATGCGCCAATTCGGCGCGAATCCGGGTCTCGTCCCCATGCAGCAGGAAGCGGGCTCCCTCCCCGCCATGGGTGCGGACATAGCTCTGGATGCCCGGAACGACGACGGATGGGCCGAGATCGCCGCCCATGGCGTCAAGCGAGATCGTAACTGGGGCTGGCAAATGGACCTCGACTAGCCGCGTCGTCTTGTCGCACGACACTTGATATAGGGCGCTGGACGATAGCGCCGACGCCGGGGGATGCAACCGCACGGACCCTGCGTCAACCTCAGCCTTGGTCGTCCTGGGGCTTCAGGGCCTTCAAAGCCGCAAACGGAGAGATTTCGGCGGGCTCTTCCGGTTGCACGAACTGCGCTCCCGGCTTGCGTGGGAAGGGGTCCAGAGACAGGACCAACTGCTCGACTGCATACTGCCCCAGGTCGATCTTGCCGTCCTCGATCAGGTCGGCGTCCTCCTCCTCCAGGGTGACTTCGATCTCGTCGGTCTGCTGCGGCTCGGCCTCGGCCAACTGAATCGAGAAGCGGCGGTCCACCTCGACCGGCAGGGGTTCCAAGGTCAGGCCGCAGGTCTGGATCGCATGGGCCGTGACGCGCCCCTTCATCGTCCACTCGCTGCTCGACGGGGTCGGCTTGACCTCGATCTCTACGGCGAAGGCGTCCAGGCCCTGCAGATCCAGGGCGCGCGCAATTCGCTGACGCGCCTCCGCGTCGGGCTCCAGGCGTCGGCTCAGCCCCGCGCCGATCTGATTGACCCGCACCGTCTCGCTGTAGGGGAGGCTTGCGCTCATGGTCTCAAACATCCGTCCAGGCCGGCTTCACCAGCACATCATTGAATTCCTGCGCCGCCAGGGCGGCTCGCGCGGCCAGGGCGTAGCGCGCCAAATCAGCCGCCTGTTCCGCCCGCGTCTCGCCATAGACATTGCGCGCCAGAGCTTCGGTCAGAGCCGCCGCATCGCCGTCGCGCAGCGGCGGCTCATAGGCGTTCATCCGGCCGTACAGGGCCTCGCCCAGCTTGCGCATCTTCTTGCCCACCGAAATGTCGCCGACGCCTTCTTCCCGCAACGCATGGTCCAGCGCCGAGACATAGACGTCGAACAGAGCCTGGGCCGCGTCTCGACCGCTCGGCGTGTTCTCATCGCGCAGCCGCAGCACCAGCAGCAGCACGTGCAGCGTATAAAGTTCGAACCGCGCGTCGATCCGGTCAGCCACGCCCAGTCGCGTATAAAGTCCCGGCCGGCGCGCCTGCTCCACCGCCAGGGCGTACAGGGCGTCGCCAATGCGGACGCCTTCGCGGGGTTTGAACAGGTTTTTCAGCATGGCTTTAAACGGCCCCTTTTCCGCCGCGCCGTTGAACTAGGACGCAGGTCCGTCTAGGTCAAAGATCTTGTTCTCTCGCAGGCGCCCGATCATGTCTCGTTTCGTCCCGCTTTTCGTCGCCGTTTCCCTGGGCGGCCTGTCCGCCGCCTGCGCGCCGATGGTCGGCTCCAACGGCTTTCAGGTGATCGACGCCAAGCCCCAGGACGTGGTCGCCGGAACCGACACCAAGGAGACGGTGCTGGCGCGGCTGGGCTCGCCCTCGACCACCTCGACCTTCGAACCGGACAAGGTCTGGTACTACATCAGCCAGACCACTGAGAAATACACCTACAATCTGCCGGTCGTTTCCAGCCGCACGGTGACCGAAATCACCTTCGAGCCGAACGGCGACAAGGTCGCCGCCGTGCGCACCCTGGGGCTGGCGGACGGCGAACAGATCGCGATGAACAGCCGCGAAACCCCGACGCGCGGCCGCGCCCTGACGGTTCTGGAGCAGCTGCTGGGCAACGTCGGCCGCGGCCAGCTGCCGCGCACCGAGGACGACACTCCCGGTCAACGCCGCCCGGACTGATCCCCGGCGCATCGCCCAAGGAAAAACGCCCCGGAGAATCGCTCTCCGGGGCGTTTTCACGTCAGCCGACCGTCCCGCTGGCCAGCACCGCCAGCAGCAGCAGGGCCACGATATTGGTGATCTTGATCATCGGATTCACCGCCGGCCCCGAGGTGTCCTTATAGGGGTCGCCCACGGTGTCGCCCGTGACGGCCGCCTTGTGGGCCTCCGATCCCTTGCCGTGCACCACGCCGTTCTTGTCGGTGAAGCCCTCCTCGATCACCTTCTTGGCGTTGTCCCAAGCGCCGCCGCCCGAAGTCATCGACACGGCCACGAACAGGCCGGTGACGATCACGCCCATCAGCATGGCGCCCAAGGCCGCAAAGGCGTTGGCCTTGTCCGAGATGGCCATGACGGCGACGAACAGGACGATGGGCGACAGGACCGGCAGCAGCGACGGCGCGATCATCTCGCGAATCGCCGCCTTGGTCAGGATGTCGACCGCCCGTCCGTACTCGGGCTTGACCTGATAGGTCATGATGCCGGGGTTCTCGCGGAACTGGCGCCGCACCTCGGCCACGACAGACTCGGCGGCGCGCCCGACCGCCATCATCGACATGCCGCCGAACAGGAAGGGCAACAGCCCCCCGAACAGCAGGCCCACGACCACATAGGGGTTGGTCAGGTCGAAAGCGACCGTCCCCATGTCGGCGAAGAAGGGATAGTCGGACGGATTGGCCGAGAAATATTGCAGGTCCGACGTATAGGCCGCGAACAGCACCAGCGCCCCCAGGCCCGCCGAGCCGATGGCGTAGCCCTTGGTCACGGCCTTGGTCGTGTTGCCCACGGCATCCAGCGCATCGGTCGAATGCCGCACCTCGCTGGGCAGGCCCGCCATTTCGGCGATCCCCCCGGCGTTGTCCGTCACCGGCCCAAAGGCGTCCAGGGCCACGATCATCCCCGCCACGCCCAGCATGGTGGTGGTGGCGATGGCGATGCCGAACAGGCCCGCCAACTGGAAGCTGGCCACAATGCCGACGATGATGGTCAGGGCCGGCAGCGCCGTGGCCTCCAGCGACACCGCCAGCCCTTGGATGACGTTGGTCCCATGACCCGACACCGAGGCGTTGGCCACCGACCGCACCGGCCGGAAGCCCGAGCCGGTGTAGTATTCCGTGACCACCACGATCGCTGCGGTCACCGCCAGCCCGACCATTCCGGACCAGAACAGGGCCATTGGCTGGATGACCAGACCGCCAGTCGTCGTCACCGGCCCGCTCACCATCTGGTCAATGACCCACCAGACCGCGCCGATGGACAGGACGCCGGTCACGATCAGCCCCTGATACAGGGCGCCCATGATGTTCTGGCTCTTGCCCAGCCGCACGAAGAAGCTGCCGATGATCGAGGTCACGATACAGACCGCGCAGATCGCCAGCGGCAGCACCATCAGCATGTCCACATAGGGCTGGCCGCGGAAGAAGATGGCCGCCAGCACCATGGTCGCCACGGTCGTCACCGCATAGGTTTCGAACAGGTCCGCCGCCATGCCGGCGCAGTCGCCGACATTGTCGCCGACGTTGTCGGCGATGGTGGCGGCGTTGCGGGGATCGTCCTCAGGGATGCCGGCCTCGACCTTGCCCACCATGTCGCCGCCCACGTCGGCGCCCTTGGTGAAGATGCCGCCGCCCAGTCGTGCGAAGATCGAGATCAGCGAGGCGCCGAAGCCCAGGGCCACCAGGCCGTCGATCACCTCGCGGCCGACCGGGTTCAAACCGAGGTGGTGGGTCAGGACGATATAATAGCCCGACACCCCGATCAGGGCGCCGCCCGCCACGAACATGCCGGTGATCGCGCCCGACCGGAAGGCCAGGTTCAGCCCCTTGGACAGGCTTTCGGAGGCCGCCTGGGCCGTGCGAACATTGGCCCGCACCGAGATCAGCATCCCGGCGTAACCGGCCGCGCCCGACAGGACCGCCCCGATCAGAAAGCCCACGGCCGCATAGGGGCCGATCAGCAGATAGGCGGCGATCAGGATCACAATCCCCACCAGGCCGATGGTCAGATATTGCCGCTTCAGATAGGCCGAGGCGCCTTCCTGAATGGCGGCGGCGATCTCTCGCATCTTGTCGTTGCCGGTGCTCGCCTTCATCAGGGCGGCGGTCTGAACGGCGCCGTAAAGCACCGCCAGAACACCGGCCGCGAAGACCAGCGTGAGATAGGTCGTCATTGGCGTTTCCATGCCCTTGCAAACAGGCGCGCAGGCCTGGCGCGGCGGGCGGGCCTTAGAGCCTCTGTCCGCCTTCCGGTCCCCCCGCACGCGGCGAGCGCGTCATTGCGCCCCTTGGGATTTTGCAGAGGGAGCGTGTCACGGGCGTCAAGTTGACGCAACCGTGATCGTTGACCGCTAGTGAGCGGTCGGCATGCCGGAGCGACGGCGTGGGCTCTGGGCGATGATCTCGACGCCGGTCACCGAGCCCCGTCCGGAGATGGTGTTGGCGGCAGCGACCAGGGCGGCCGACATGCGACGCTCGTCCAGGCGCGTCCAGTCGCCGGGAACGGTGAAGGGGGTCCGGTGCGCGGCCTTCACCAGGGCGTCGCGGAAGAAGGCCTCCTTCAGCCGCATCTGATCGGCGGTCTTGCCCGCGCCGAGCATCAGGCGGAGCGAGACGAAGACATAGTTCCGCAGCCGACCGTCAGCGATGACGGGCAGACCCACCCCGGCTATGCCGAGTGTCGCAGGGCCTTCGGCCGCCTTCTCGGAGGAGGCGGCGGCGGAGCCGGCGGCGCTCCCGGCGAGGGCGACGGTTCCGGCGGCGATGAAGCTTCTGCGATCCATGCGGCCAGCCTTAGCGGTCTTGGGTTAGGATTCCCTTGCGAAAGGCCTAGCCATGGGTCCAGCCGGCGCGCCCCGGCGTCAGGGGCCGGCCGGCGTAGGAGACCGTGACCCCGGCGCCGGCCCGCACCTCACCCAGCAGGGTCAGGCGAACCCGCCGCCGGTCCGCCTCTCGGCGCAGCGTCTCCACCAGCCGGGCGGGGGCGGTGAAGACGATCTGGTAGTCGTCGCCCCCGGTCGCCAGATCCTCCAGCGCCGCCTGAGGGTCGACGCGGGCTTCGAACCAGGCCCTTGCGGCCGCCGACAGGGGCAGGCTGTCCAGGGTAAGGTCTATGGCGACGCCGCTGGCGCCGGCGATATGCGTCAGATCGGCGACCAGCCCGTCGGAGACGTCGGCCGCCGCAGTGGCGTGGGCGGCGATCACCTCGGCGAAATCCTGTTGAGGCGTCGGCTGGCGGTAATGGTCGATCAGAAAGGCCAGCCGCTCGGGATCGAGCGTCAACTGGCCCCGCGCCGCCTGAAGCCCCAGGAGGCCGTCGCCGATCGTGCCGGTCACGAAGACCAGATCCCCCGCCTCGGCTCCGGCGCGCGACACCGCCCCCCCGGCCGGCACCCAGCCCAGGGCGGTCAGGGAGAAGGCGGCCGGACCCGGTGTCCTGACCGTGTCCCCGCCCATCAGAAAGACGCCGAAGCGCGCCTGATCCTGGGCCAGGCCCGCGGCGAAGGCCTCGCGCTCCGGCCAGCCGCAACGTTCGGACCAGGCGCAGGCCAGCAGATAGCCGAAGGCTTCAGCCCCCTTGGCCGCCAAGTCCGACAGGTTCACACGCAGCAGCTTTCTGGCCACCGTATCCAGGGGGTCGTCGGGCAGGAAATGGACGCCTTCGACGATGGCGTCCTTGGTCAGGACCAGATCATAGCCGGGCCGGGACGGCAGGACCGCCACATCATCGACCAGCCCCCTGCCCCACTCCGGATGGGCCAGGGGCCGCAGCAGCGTCTCGATCGTCTCGAACTCGCCCGCGACGTCGAGCGCGGGCATCAGCGGCGGACGTCTCTGGCGACGCCGTCCAGAGCAGCGTTGACGAACCGGGCCTCGGAGTCGTCGAAGAAGGCCTTGGCCAGTTCGACATATTCGTCGATCACCACTTCGCGCGGCGTCTCCGGATGTTTGATCAGTTCCCAGGCGCCCGAGCGCAGCAGGGCGCGCAGGGTGGCGTCGATCCGCTCCAACCGCCAGTTGGACGCCAGCCGGGCCTTGATCGCCGCGTCGATCTCGCGCTGGCTTTCGATCACACCGCGCACGATGTCGGCGAAATAGGCTTCATCCGCCTCGGCCAGGGCCTCGCCCTCGATGTCGGCGTCAAAGCGGAAGTTGGAGAATTCGGTGATCACCGTCTCCACCCCCTCGCCCGCCAGCTCCATCTGGTACAGGGCCTGGACGGCGGCGAGGCGCGACACGGTGCGCGCCCGGCGCTGTTTGGAGCTCAGATGGGGCTCGGCCCGCTGTTTCTCGGCTTCGGCCAGTTGTTCGAGGACGGCCTTGACGCTGTTCGGTTCAGTCATGCGCCGAGGCCTAGCCGCAACCGCTTCTTCAATGCAATGAGGTCCAGACAGGCTTTGGCCGCTCCGCCGCCCTTATCCCCTTCGGAAAGCCGCGCCCGGGCCCAGGCCTGATGCTCGTCCTCGGTCGTCAGAATGCCGTTGCCGACGATCAGCCCCTTGACGCCCAGCGCCATCAGCCCGGCCGCCGACTGGTCCGAGACGATCTCGAAATGATAGGTCTCGCCGCGGATCACGCAGCCCAGGGCCACATAGCCGTCATAACGCGGCGCGGTCGGGAAGCGACCGGCCTCCTCGGCCATGGCGATGACCGCCGGGATCTCCAGGGCGCCCGGCACGGTGACGACGTCGAACGCGGCGCCGTACGCCTTCAGCGTCTCCTTGGCGCCCTCCAGCAGAGCGTCGGCTAGTTCGTCGTAGAAGCGCGCCTCGACGATCAGAATACGGGGTGCGTCGGTCACGCCTTGTCTTCTCCATCCATGTCGCGCCAGCCGACGATGCGCAGGCCATAGCCTTCCAGCGCCGTCGGTTCAGGTCTCGTCGAACTCATCACGATCATATCCTTGACGCCCAGGTCCAGCAGGATCTGCGCCCCCACGCCATAGGCCCGCAGCGACCGATCCACCGCGGCCGGCTTGTCCACCCCCGCCAGACGTTCCGCCAGCGAGTTCAGGGCCGGGTCGCGCAGGAAGACGACGACGCCCGGACCGTCATGCTCGGTGATCTGCTTCAGGGCCTTGGGCACATAGTCCTGGCGCGCCTCGACATGGCCCAGCAGGTCGCAGGCGAAGTCCACCTGGTGCATCCGCACCAGGGTCGGTTTGGACGGGTCGATCCGACCATGGACCAGGGCGACGTGTTCCGCCCCCTCGATCGTATTCTTATAGAGCATCAAGCGGAACGGCCCGCCGTGAACACTCTCGAACGGCGTATCCATGATCCGTTCGACGAACCGCTCGGTGCGGCGGCGATAGGCGATCAGGTCGGCGATGGTGCCGATCTTCAGCCCGTGCAGCTGGGCGAAGGCGACCAGATCCGGCATCCGCGCCATCTCGCCGTCGTCCTTGATGATCTCGCAGATCACCGCCGCCGGGGTCAGGCCGGCCATGCGGCTGATGTCGACGGAAGCCTCGGTATGGCCGGCGCGGACCAGCACCCCGCCGTCACGCGCCACCAGGGGAAAGATGTGGCCGGGCGAGACGATGTCGTCCATGCCCTTCGAGGCGTCGGTCGCCACCTGGATGGTCCGCGACCGGTCGGCCGCCGAAATACCCGTCGTCACGCCTTCCTTGGCCTCGATCGAGACGGTGAAGGCGGTCTTCATGCTCTCGCGATTGTCGGCGGCCATCGGCGGCAGCCGCAGCTGCTGCGCCCGCTCGGCCGTCAGGGCCAGGCAGACCAGACCGCGGGCCTGTTTGATCATGAAGTTGATCTGATCCGGGGTGGCGAACTGGGCGGGGATGATGATGTCCCCCTCGTTCTCGCGATCCTCGGCGTCCACCAGGATGTAGGGACGGCCGTTGCGGGCGTCCTCCAATATGTCCTCGATGGGACTGATCGGGCTGTCGTTCATGTTCGCGGCCAGCATCTGGCGTTCCTTCGGCATCAGGCCGTCTCCTGCCACCGCGCCAGGTAGCGCGCCAGCATGTCGATCTCGAGATTGACCGGATCGCCGACCTTCAGGCGGCCCAGGGTCGTCACTTCCCACGTATGCGGAATGATATTCAACGAAAAGACCCGGTCTTGCACGGCGTTGACCGTGAGCGACACCCCGTCCACCGTGATCGAACCCTTGGCGGCGATGTAGCGGTGCAGCGGCGCCGGGGCCTCGACCTCGATCCGGTGCGAGCCCCCTTCGGGCGTGATGGAGACGACCCGGCCCAGGCCGTCGACATGACCCGACACCACATGGCCGCCCATCTCGTCGCCCAGGCGGGCGGCCCGTTCCAGATTGACGCCGTCGCCGGCCTTCCAGCCGCCCAGCGTCGTCTTGGACAGGGTCTCGTTCGACACCTCGACGGCGAACCAGTCGGGGCCCTTCTCCGTCACGGTCAGGCAGCAGCCCGCATGGCTGATTGAGGCGCCCAGGTCGATGGAGGCCACGTCCCAGGCGGTCTCAATCTCATAGCGGCGGTCGCGCTCGGTCTCGCGGACGTCGCGGACGCGGCCGATGTCGGTGACGATGCCTGTGAACATGAGACGACCGGTCCCCCTTCGGACCCGAAAAAATACAGTCTAATGTGTCCAGATCGTCCGAAACAGTCCGATCCGGACACCGAAAAACAGTGTCCAAAGTGTCCGATCTGTCCGATCGCCGTCAGATGCGGGCGTAGCTTTCCCACAGGTCGTCCCCGACGGGCCGGACATCCAGGCGTCGGAAGTTGGGGGCCTCGGCCAGCTTTGCAAGGGCCAGGGAAGCCACGCACGGCCGCCCCTCCCCGCCCAACAGGATCGGCGCCCGGAACCATTCCAGACGATCCACCGCCCCCGCGCGCAGAAAGGCGGCGGTCACCTGGCCTCCGCCCTCGATCAGGACCGAGGCGACGCCGACCGCCTGCAGCGCCTTGAGCACGGCCGGCACGGCGGGGCGTCCGTCCTGTGTCTCGACCTGCCGCACCTCCGCGCCTCCGACCGGGCGGGGCGCGACGGCGGTCAGGATCAGACTGTTCGGCCCCGCCAGTTTCGCCGTCGCCGGGGTTCTGAGCCGGCTGTCCAACACCACCCGCAGCGGCTGATCGACGCTGCGGCCCGGCAGGCGGGTGGTCAGTTCGGGGTCGTCGTGGAGCACGGTCTCGACCCCCACCAGAATGGCGTCATGGGCGGCCCGCAGCCTGTGCCCTTCCAGCCGGGCCGCCTCGCCGGTGATCCAGCGGCTTTCGCCCGAGGCCGTGGCGATGCGGCCGTCGAGCGAGGTGGCCAGCTTCAGGGTGACGCGCATCAGCTCTTGCCGGACGGCTCTTCAAAGCCTTCATCGCCCAGGAATTTGGCGAAGTCGCCCGTGTGCCGAAAGTCCTTATAGACCGAGGCGTAGCGGACATAGGCCACCTCATCCACGCCCTTCAGCGCCTTCATGATGAAGTCGCCGACGACGCTGGAAGCGATTTCGGTCTCGCCCAGGCTTTCAAGCTGGCGGACGATCCGATTGACCATCTGTTCGACCTGTTCGGCCTGGACCGGGCGTTTGCGCAGGGCCACGCCCAGCGACCGCTCCAGCTTGTCCCGGTCGAACGGGGTGCGCCGACCGTTGCGTTTCAGGATCACCAGTTCGCGCAGCTGGACCCGCTCGAAGGTGGTGAAGCGCCCGTTGCAGTTCGGACAGGACCGCCGCCGTCGGATCGCCGAGCCGTCGTCCGACGGCCGGCTGTCCTTTACCTGGGTGTCCTGATGACCGCAGAAGGGGCACTTCATCGGTCAGATCATCCGTAGATGGGGAAGCGGTTCGTCAGTTCGCGCACCTGGGCCGCCACGCCCGCGACCACGGCCGGATCAGCCTCGTCCCCGCCGTTCATCGAGGAGACGACGTCGGCGATCCAGTGACCGATCTGCTTGAACTCGGCCTCGCCGAAGCCCCGCGTCGTGCCGGCGGGCGTGCCCAGGCGAACGCCCGAGGTGACGGTGAAGGGGGCCGTGTCGAACGGCACGCCGTTCTTGTTGCAGGTCATCAGCGCCTTTTCGAGCTCGTGCTCGGTCGCCTTGCCGGTCACGCCCTTGGGCCGCAGATCGACCAGCATCAGATGGCTGTCGGTGCCGCCCGAGACGATGGCCAGGCCGCGCTCGACCAGGACGCCGGCCAGGGCCTGGGCGTTCTTGACCACCTGCTGGGCGTACATCTTGAATTCTGGTTGCAGCGCCTCGCCGAAGGCCACGGCCTTGGCCGCGATCACATGCTCCAGCGGCCCGCCCTGCAGGCCGGGGAAGACGGCCGAATTGATCTTCTTGCCCAGTTCGACGTCGTTGGACAGGATCATGCCGCCGCGCGGCCCGCGCAGGGTCTTGTGCGTCGTCGTGGTCACGACGTGGGCGTGCGGGATCGGATCGGGATAGGCGCCCCCGGCGACCAGACCCGCATAGTGGGCCATGTCCACCATCAGATAGGCGCCGACGCTGTCGGCGATCTCGCGGAACCGCTTGAAGTCGATGTGACGGCTGTAGGCGCTGGCGCCGGCCAGGATCAGCTTGGGCTTCTCGCGCTCGGCCATTTCGGCCACATGGTCATAGTCGATCAGATGGGTGTCTTCGGTGACCTTGTAGGTCACCGGGCGGAACCACTTGCCCGACTGGTTCGCCGGCGACCCGTGGGTCAGGTGCCCGCCGCAGGCCAGGTCCATGCCCAAAAAGGTGTCGCCCGGCTGCAAGAGCGTAAAGAAGACCGCCTGGTTGGCCTGGGCGCCCGAGTGGGGCTGCACATTGGCGAAGGCCGCGCCGAACAGCTTTTTCGCCCGTTCGCGCGCCAGATCCTCGGTCACGTCCACATATTCGCAGCCGCCGTAGTAGCGGCGCCCCGGATAACCCTCGGCGTATTTGTTCGTCAGAACCGAGCCTTGGGCGTCCAGCACCGCCTGGGAGACGATGTTCTCGGACGCGATCAGCTCGATCTGCTCCTTCTGCCGGCCCAGCTCCCCTTGAATGCCCTTGAAGACGTCCGGATCGGCGTCGGCCAGGGTCTTGGTGAAATAGGCGTCATGGGTAAAGGCGGTCACGTCGGAATCCCCGCATCTGAGAAGGCCGCCTATCTAGTCCCCAGCGGAGCGAACCACAATATCTTGTGTCCCAGCCGCCCATTCACGCCGCAGCAGGCCGTAGACCAGCATGTCGCACAGGCCCTTGTGCGTGGTTTCATGCTCCCGCAACCGTCCTTCCAAGGAAAAGCCCAGGCGCTCGGCCAAGCCGGCGGACGGCCGGTTGTCCGCATCGATCTCCGCATAGATCCGACGGCACGACGGATCGGTGAAGAGATGGGACACCAGGGCCGTCATGCACTCCCGAGCCACGCCCTGCCCCTGGCGGTCGACGACGGTGACATAGCCGACCTCCAGAACGCCCTCGTCGCGTCCTGGAAAGGCGACGTAGCGTCCAGCGACCGCGCCGGTTTCGCGGTCCACCGCCGTCCAGCTTCGGCCCGGCCAGGTCGGATCGACCAGCCAATCGGCCAGATCGGCCTCGCTACGGAAGGCGGGTCGCGACATATACAGACACTGGTCGTCGCGCGAGAGGGTTGGAAACAGCGCCGCCGCGTCCTCGCGGACCAACGGCCGCATCAGGAAGCGGGGCGTATGAAGGGTGGGCGTCGGGCGCATGCCGCCGCTATAGGGTCAAGAGAGCGGCTGCGCTATCGCCCAGCCTCCAAAGCTCGCCTCAGCTTGGCGATCGCCACCCGCTCGACGGCCTTGGGTTCGTTCGCCGGCCCCATGGCGCTGACCTCGCGGCCGGTCGCGACGTGGATGGCCGAGCATTTGACATAGGGACCGTTGCGGACGAACTCGACGATGATCTCGCCGAGGTCGTCGCCGGTCGTCATGCGGCGACGGGCCGGCGCGCCACGTTGCAGTGGGAGAAGAGCTTGTCCATCGCCTGGACCAGATGATCCATCATCGCGTCCGTATGGTTGGGCGAGGGCGTGAAGCGCAGCCGCTCGGTGCCCTTGGGCACGGTCGGATAGTTGATCGGCTGCACATAGACGCCGAAGTCTTCCAGCAGCATGTCCGAGATCATCTTGCAGTGGACCGGATCACCGACATGAACCGGGACGATGTGGCTCTCGGACTCCATCACCGGAATGCCGACGGCGGCGAAACGGGCCTTCAGGGTCGCCGCGCGTTCCTGATGGCGTTCGCGCAGTTCGGGATGGGCCTTCAGATGGCGCACCGAGGCCAGGGCCCCCGCCGTCAGGGCCGGCGGCAGGCTGGTGGTGAAGATGAAGCCCGAGGCCCAGCTGCGCACCGCATCCACGATCACGGCGTCGGCGGCGATATAGCCGCCCATGACGCCCACGGCCTTGCCCAGGGTGCATTCGATGATGTCGATCTGGTCCAGCACCCCGTCCCGCTCGGCGACGCCGGCGCCGGTCGCGCCGTACAGGCCCACGGCGTGGACCTCGTCCAGATAGGTCATGGCGCCGTATTTCCGGGCCAGGGCGATGGTGCCGGCCAGGTCGGCGATGTCGCCGTCCATCGAATAGACGCTTTCGAAGGCGATCAGCTTGGGCGCCTCGGCCGGGGCTGAGGCCAGGAGCTGCTCCAGATGCGCCAGGTCGTTGTGGCGGAACACATGCCGCTCGCCGCCGCCGTGGCGGATGCCAGCGATCATCGAGGCGTGGTTCAGGGCGTCGGAGAAGATGATCAGGCCCGGCAGGATCTTCTGCAGGGTCGACAGGGTCGCCTCATTGCCGACGTAGCCGGAGGTGAACAGCAGGGCCGCCTCCTTCTGGTGCCAGTGGGCCAGTTCGGTCTCCAGATCCACAGCCGAGCGAGTGGTGCCCGAGATGTTGCGCGTACCGCCGGCCCCGGCGCCGGTCGCCGCGATCTCGTCCTGCATGGCCTTCAGCACGTCCGGATGCTGGCCCATGCCCAGATAGTCGTTGGAGCACCAGATCACGACGTCCTGTTCGGACCCGTCTTCCCGACGGCGCACCGCCTGGGGAAAGGCGCCGCTCACCCGCTTCAGATCGGCGAAGACACGATACCGGCCTTCGCTGCGCACCTGCTCCACCGAGCTTTCAAAGGCGGCCTTATAGTCGAACACGATAGTCGTTCTTTCGCTTATGGCGTGTCTGACGGTTTATTTGCGCCCGACGGCCTGGCTTGTCCATGTCTTCCGTATGGACAAATCGCCCAAGCCCTTAATTGATAACGCTTCTCAGAACGAAGGCGTCAGCTCGTCTCCAGCTCGGTATGCTGCCCAGGATCAGCCTGCGCCGGACCCGTCTTGACTGAATCCCTTGTCTCGCCGCGCGGGCTCGTTCTGGTGAAGATACACCGCAAGCGTGTCCCAGGGCGGCGTGACGGATGCTTGAGTGAGAAGGCGGCCGATCTCGCCTCTGTGATAGCCGGCGTGCAGCGAGACATGAACCAGCATCTCCTCACGCGTCATCGAGCCGCGGTCGCCGTCAGTGAAGGTGAAGGCGACGGGCTCGATCCGAGCTTCGGCAGACAGAGCATCCACATAGTCGATGTACCACTGGTCGGTCGCTGCAACGGCCTCCCTCAACTGGCCGAGCGGCAACGCCGTTTCGAAATTTGTAGAGGTGAAGCCGTGCGTCTCTCCTTGCAGATGTCCTGCGAAAATCCGGCTCACAACGTGAAGGTGGCCGATGAGTCGCCGCGCGATCAGCAATTCCGCCTCCCATTGCACAGCATCAAGAGCGTCCAGTTTGTCAAACAGCTCCTGATTGGCCCAGGCAGAATAGCGAACCAACATCTGCAGCATATTTCCCATTGTCAGGCCTTACTTTGCTGGTGACGAATGCGAGCAATCCGCACACATTTTCAGAAGGAGCGGCGTTCCTGTCTATTCGCATTGAAAATCCGCAAGCGGCGACCCGCAAAACCCCGCGTCAGGCGCGCTCGCGCGCCACGGTCGATGCCATCATCGAAGCCGGTGCTCGCATTCTCAGCGATGACGGATGGGCGGGGTTCACGACGAACCGCGTCGCTGAGAGGGCCGGCGTCAGCATCGGCTCGCTTTACCAGTATTTTGAGGACAAGTTTTCACTGGTCGACGCCATCCGTCAGACCCATCTGGAAAACGGTATGCAAGCGATGCGAAGGGTTCGTGCCGTAGGATTGACGCCACATGAACTGGCGGTCCGGATCGTCGCAGCGAGGATCGAAGCCCATTCCATTCATCCTGGCCTTCATCCCGTCCTACTTCAAGAGATCCCGACAGCGAGGGCGCGCCGCAACCCGGCGAGCGACTATGAAGTCGCCTACCTGTCGTTATACGCGAAAATCGTGGCGGACTTCCGCAGCAGACAGGGTAGTCCCGCTGACGCGGTTGCGGGGCGTGTCCTCTCGGACGCCGTTGACGGCGTGATCCACAATGCGGCGAGTCGCAGCGCCCTCGACGACGAGCGGATGCGCGAGGAGTTGATCCGCTTGATCGCGCTCTATCTATCACCTGGAACTGATTTGCCGTGAAAGGCTGCCTTGTCCAGAGGCGCCTTCCTGGATTCAAGGCTGTCACCCTCACCCCATTGCTGTAGCCCCGCATCACGGACCTCAAGGCGGCGTGGGATCCGCCGCGCGTAAGACAGTCGCCCAAAGCAAAACGGCCCCCGGATTTCTCCGGGGGCCGTTCTTTTTGTAGCCTACGCTCGCCTCGCGGAGGCTCGCCGCTTGAGGTCGAAGCGCTCAAGAAGCGAGCGACCGCTCGCGCGCGTTAGCGCACCAAGAGGCTTACTCGACGATCTTGGCCACGACGCCGGCGCCGACGGTGCGGCCGCCTTCACGGATGGCGAAGCGCAGGCCCTGGTCCATGGCGATCGGGGTGATCAGTTCGACGTTCAGCTCGGCGTTGTCGCCGGGCATGATCATCTCGACGCCTTCCTTCAGCTTCACGATGCCGGTCACGTCGGTCGTGCGGAAGTAGAACTGCGGACGATAGTTGGTGAAGAACGGGGTGTGACGGCCGCCCTCTTCCTTGGTCAGGATATAGGCCTCGGCCACGAACTTGGTGTGCGGGGTGATCGAACCCGGCTTGCACAGAACCTGACCGCGCTCGACGTCTTCACGCTTGGTGCCGCGCAGCAGAACGCCGACGTTGTCGCCCGCCTGGCCCTGATCCAGCAGCTTGCGGAACATTTCGACGCCCGTGCAGGTCGTCTTCTGGACCGGACGGATGCCGACGATCTCGACTTCTTCACCGACCTTGATGATGCCCTTCTCGACGCGACCGGTCACCACGGTGCCGCGGCCCGAGATCGAGAAGACGTCTTCCACCGGCATCAGGAACGGCAGGTCCACCGGACGTTCCGGCTGCGGGATGTAGCTGTCGACGGTTTCCATCAGGGCCAGGATGCGCTGCTCGCCGATCTCCGGGTTCACGCCGTCGGTCGCGGCCTTGGCCGACCCCTTGGTGATCGGGATCTCGTCGCCCGGGAACTGGTACGAGCTCAAGAGCTCGCGCACTTCCATCTCGACCAGCTCCAGCAGCTCTTCGTCGTCGACCAGGTCGACCTTGTTCATGAAGACCACCAGGGCCGGCACGCCGACCTGACGGGCCAGCAGGATGTGCTCGCGCGTCTGCGGCATCGGACCGTCCGCGGCCGAAACCACCAGGATCGCGCCGTCCATCTGCGCCGCGCCGGTGATCATGTTCTTCACATAGTCGGCGTGGCCGGGGCAGTCGACGTGCGCATAGTGACGGTTCGCCGTCTCATATTCCACGTGCGCCGTGTTGATCGTGATGCCGCGCGCCTTCTCTTCCGGCGCGGCGTCGATGTCGGCGTAGTTCATCGCCTTGGCGCCGCCGGCCTTCGCCAGCGTCATCGTGATCGCCGCCGTCAGCGTCGTCTTGCCGTGGTCAACGTGACCAATCGTGCCGATGTTGCAGTGCGGCTTCGTGCGTTCGAACTTTTCCTTGGCCATTCTCTAGCTCCTAGGTCCCCGAACCGGGGGTTCCTGCAGTCTGGGGGTTAAGGGCGCCCGGTCTTGGGACCGGGCGCTTTTAGGTGCGCTTTTCCGAAAGGAAAAGCTTAGGCGTACTTCTTGATCACTTCGTCGGCGACGTGCTGCGGCACCGGCTCATAGTGGTCGTACTGCATGGTGAACTGGGCGCGGCCCTGCGACATGCCGCGCAGCGTGTTCACATAGCCGAACATGTTGGCCAGCGGCACGAAGGCGTTCACGACGGTGGCGTTGCCGCGCATGTCCTGACCCTGGATCATGCCGCGACGGCCGTTCAGGTCGCCGATCACCGAACCCAGATACTCTTCCGGGGTCACGACCTCGACGGCCATGATCGGCTCCAGCAGCTTGGGTCCGCCCTTCTCGCGCAGTTCCTTGAAGGCGGCGCGAGCGGCGATTTCGAAGGCCAGGACCGAGGAGTCGACGTCGTGGAAGGCGCCGTCCACCAGGGTGGCCTTGACGTCGATCACCGGGAAGCCGGCCAGCAGGCCGTTGTCCTTGGCCGACTTCAGGCCCTTTTCGACGCCCGGGATGTATTCCTTGGGCACCGCGCCGCCGACGATGGCGGATTCGAAGACGAAGTCCGTACCCGGCTCGCCCGGCTCGAACACCAGTTTGACGCGGGCGAACTGGCCCGTACCGCCGGTCTGCTTCTTGTGGGTGTAGTCGATCTCGGCCTTGCGGCTGATGGACTCGCGATAGGCCACCTGCGGCGCGCCGATATTGGCCTCGACCTTATAGGTGCGCTTCAGGATGTCGATCTTGATGTCCAGGTGCAGCTCGCCCATGCCCTTCAGGATCGTCTGGCCCGACTCGTGGTCGGTCGAGACGGTGAAGGAGGGGTCTTCCGAGGCCAGCTTGGCCAGGGCGACGCCCAGCTTCTCCTGGTCGGCCTTGGACTTGGGCTCGACGGCGATCTCGATCACCGGGGCCGGGAATTCCATCCGCTCCAGGATGACCGGCGACTTGATCGGGTCGCACAGGGTGTCGCCGGTGCGGGTGTCCTTCAGGCCGGCCAGGGCGACGATGTCGCCGGCATAGGCTTCCTTGATGTCCTCGCGGTTGTTGGAGTGCATCAGCAGCATGCGGCCGACGCGTTCCTTCTTGTCGCGGGTCGAGTTCAACAGGCCCATGCCGGTTTCCATCTTGCCGGAATACAAGCGGCAGAAGGTCAGCGAACCGACGAAGGGGTCGTCCATGATCTTGAACGCCAGAACCGACAGGGGCTCGTCGTCGGACGCCTTGCGCTCGACCTCGGCCTCGGTCTTGTAGTCGATGCCCTTGGTCGGGGGGATGTCCACCGGCGACGGCAGATAGTCGACGACGGCGTCCAGCAGGGTCTGCACGCCCTTGTTCTTGAAGGCCGAGCCGCAGAGGATCGGGTAGAAGGCGCCGGTCAGAACGGCCTTACGGATGCACTTCTTGATCGTCTCTTCCGAGGGCTCTTCGCCGCCCAGATAGGCTTCCATGGCCTCGTCGTCGAGTTCCACGGCGTTGTCGATCAGGTACTGGCGGGCCTCGACGGCCTTGTCCATCAGGTCGGCGGGGATTTCCTCGTCCTGGTAGGAGGCGCCCAGGCCGTCATTGTCCCAGACCACGGCCTTCATGCGGACCAGGTCCACCAGGCCCTTCAGGTTCGACTCGGCGCCGATCGGGAACTGGATCGGCACGGCCTTGGCGCCCAGGCGGTCGCGGATCGATTCGACCGACTTGTCGAAGTCGGCGCCGATCTTGTCCATCTTGTTGACGAAGACGATGCGCGGAACCTTGTACTTGTCGGCCTGACGCCAGACGGTCTCGGTCTGCGGTTCGACGCCGGCGTTGCCGTCCAGAACGGTCACGGCGCCGTCGAGGACGCGCAAGGAACGCTCGACCTCGATGGTGAAGTCCACGTGGCCGGGGGTGTCGATGATGTTGAGGCGCTTTTCTTTCCAGAAGGCGGTCGTCGCGGCCGACGTAATGGTGATGCCGCGTTCCTGCTCCTGGTCCATCCAGTCCATGGTGGCGGCGCCGTCGTGAACTTCGCCGATCTTATGCGACTTGCCCGTGTAGTACAGGATCCGCTCGGTCGTCGTCGTCTTGCCCGCGTCGATGTGGGCCATGATGCCGAAGTTGCGGTAGTCTTCGATTTTATGCGTGCGGGGCATTAGAGCGTCCCTTGAGGGCTTCGGACGCGAATGCGCCCTTCGAAATGTCGGATATGACGGCGCGGGCGATTTAGCTGAAACCGCCCGCGCCGGATAGTCTTAGATAGGAACCGCCCCATACCTTCGAAAGGGAGACGGTTTTAAGACATTTACCAGCGGTAATGGCTGAAGGCGCGGTTCGCCTCGGCCATCTTGTGGGTGTCTTCGCGCTTCTTGACCGCAGTGCCGCGGTTGTTCGAGGCGTCCAGCAGTTCGGCGGCCAGCTTCTCGGTCATGGTGTTCTCGCCGCGCTTGCGGGCGGCGTTGACCAGCCAGCGGATGGCCAGGGCGCGACGACGGTCGGGACGAACCTCGACCGGCACCTGATAGGTGGCGCCGCCGACGCGACGCGAGCGGACTTCGACCGCCGGGGCGACGTTGTCGAGGGCGGAGTGGAAGGTCTCGACTGCAGTCTGGTCCTTCTTCTTCTCGGCCAGGATGTCGAAGGCGCCGTAGACGATGTTCTCGGCGACGGCCTTCTTACCTTCGTACATGACGTAGTTCATGAACTTGGTGACGACCAGGTCGCCGAACTTGGGATCCGGCAGGACTTCACGTTTCTGGGCGCGGTGACGACGCGACATGGGTTATTCCTCTTGGGGCCCGGCCGACGCCGGGAAGATCTCGAAAAGGCCTCCGGGCGCGACGGCCCGGAAGCGAACGGCTTACTTCGGACGCTTGGCGCCGTAGTGCGAACGGCGCTGCTTGCGGTCCTTGACGCCTTGCGTGTCGAGCACGCCGCGCAGGATGTGGTAGCGAACGCCGGGCAAGTCCTTCACGCGGCCGCCGCGGATCAGAACAACAGAGTGTTCCTGCAGGTTGTGGCCTTCGCCGGGGATGTAGCACACGGCTTCATAGCCGTTCTTGGCCAGACGGACCTTGGCGACCTTACGCAGAGCCGAGTTCGGCTTCTTCGGGGTCGTGGTGTAGACGCGGGTGCAGACGCCGCGACGCTGGGGCGAACCCTCCAGGGCCGGCACCTTGTTGCGGGTGGGCTTGGGCTTGCGCGGCTTGCGGATCAGCTGGTTGATCGTAGGCATTGAGACAGGTCTCGACTTCTATGGGGGGCGTGTGTCTTTCGACCGAGGCGCCCCGCGCCTTCTTTTGTGAACGAGGGACCATTCCCCCGCCCGGGTGTCATCGAGACTGAGTGCGTGACGACCCAAACAGAAAAGCCGGAACGCGCGCTTTGGGCGTTCCGGCGGGCACAGCCCGTCCGTTCGATTGTCACGATCTCAGCGACCGGCGAACCGGCCACGCCTCGAAAGTGGGCGGCTTCTACGCGCCATGGGGGGAAAGGTCAAGGACAGGCCAACTACTGCAGTCTAAAGCGGGATGTGAACCGGACCTTCTGTCCCACCCGGCTCGGATCGGCCTGCACCCGCAGACCTCTTCTGGACATGGCGAGCGCCGCCTCGCCATAGCCCTGGTCGGACGGCTCCTCGGAGATCACCACGCAGTCCGTCAAAGCTCCGCCTTCGGCGAGAACGCATTCAAGCGTCACAGCCCCATCCTCTGAGCCGGGCGTGAAGCTGCGGCCGACGACAGGGGTTCCGTCCGGCAGGGACGCTACCGCCTCGGACGTCGCACAGGCGGCGAGAAGACCGCATATGACGACGACGATCGTATTCTTCATCCGTCCCTCCCCCGAATCCAGATTTCATTATCACCGGGCGGGGCCGGGCTCCACGGCACAGGCGGCGTCTGTCTGCGCCTCCATATAGGTCCGCTCGAAACAGCGGGACAGCCATGACAGGTTCCGGCCATTGTACCGGTCGCCTTCGTTGGGTGAGGTTCGCAACGTCTCAAGACGCGCGTCCAGCAGTCCCCGATCCTTGACCAGGAACCCATACAACCCCTCGACATAGGCGTTCCAGTCCAAGGCGATTTCGGCGGCCGTGCGCTGATCCGACCGCCGCGCTCCGCCCAGCGCCAGTGCGGCGCCCGCTTCGTCTCCGGCAAAGGCCAGATAGCGCGCCATGTGTAGGTGGGAGATGGCCGATTCCCGCACCCCCAACAGCGGCCCACGCGTCAGATACTCCCGACTGGCCTCGGCCGCTCGCCGGTAGCACCCCAGATCGGCGTACCACATCGGACTGCCGGGCTTGTCCGTCGAGAACTCAAAATCCTCCCAGTCGCGCTCGGCGTTGGCCTCATTGGGGACGGCCGGACAAGTCTCCAGGTCGTCGACAGGGGCCGGCCTGGCGACCTGCGAGCTTGCCTGAAGATACAAGACCAGGACCAACAGTATCGACATCAGCCGCCCCTCCCTCGGAGCCTCATCACACAGCCATGACGCGAACAAGTCAAACCAGCGCCTGAATCCAGCCATCCTTGCGGTCGAGCTTTGCGTTGAACGGTCAGGGGACGGGCATGGGGGCGACGGGCAGGATCGGCTGGGCGGGCGCGACCGCCGCCGCTCTCAGCGTCAACGTCCTGGTCATAGCCCTGCTGTCGATGGAGCACCGGCGAGAGCGGACGCCGCGCTCACGGGCTGCCGAACCGGTTTTGTATCTCGATATCGAGCCACGCGCCTCCTTGCCGAGGGATCGGTCCGTTCGGACGTCTCGCAGGCTCGGCCGTGCGCCCTCTCCTGTTGAACGTCCGGCCGCCGTTTCGCCCACGACCTCCAACCAGACGAAGGAGGCTGGGGTTTCCGTCGCGGCCGGCGCGTCCATCGATGAAGGCTGGCGCGTCACGACCGGCGTCGGGCGTACCAGCGACAGTTTCGCGTCCTGCGACGCGCCGCATCGTCTGTCCGTCGAAGGACGTCGTCGATGCGAGGACCGGTGGATGCGCCTGGGCCAGGAGGTCCGTTCCATAACCGGCTCGGGCGACGCCGAACGGGAGGCGGTCTTCGCGCGCCAGGGCGCCAGACGCCTGGCGGCATGGGAGGCGAAGCGCGCTGAGCCGTCGCGGGGCGACCCGCCTTGCGAAAATCCCAATCCCGTGGCCGGTTGCGAAGGGGTCAACATCAGCGTTGAGCTATTCTCCACACGCGACGGCGTCCTGCCCAACCTCAGAAAGCGCCGCCAATGAGCGTGTCCGCCCAGCCTCGTCCACCGTTCCAGCGTCCCGACTGGCGCAAGGCGGGTCTGGCCGCGTTGGCCGCCGCCATCAACATCGCCCTGATCGCCGCCCTGTCCGTCACGGCGCTGGGGATCGACGGGGAAGACTTCGCCGCCGAGCCGCCGCCGATCTATCTGGACATCGAGCCTCGCCCCCTGCTGCCCGACGAACGCCCTCGCGCCCCCGCCAGAGCCGCGCCGGACGTCGAGCCCGCAGCGGCTCCGACAGCCTCGTCTTCCCCCTCGGTTCGCGCTCCCGCTGCTGAGGCCCAGGCCGTTCCCCGCCCTGCCCCCCTGCGTCCCCGCCTCGCCGCCCCGACGCCGCCGGGCGCGCCGCCGCCGGCCGACGTCTGGCGGGTCGATCCTTCAAACCGCAGCGGGGCCATGGCCCGCACCCTGCGCCAGGGCCTGCCCGGCTGCGCCTCGCCCGATCTGCTGAACGAGATGGAACGTCAGCATTGCCGCAATGAGTTCGCCCGAAGGGCCGAGAACGCGGCGCCCATCACCGGCTCGGGCAACCCCGAGCGCGACGCCCGCTTCGCCCGCGAGGGCGCGCGCCGTTTGGCGGAGTGGGAGGCGACGCGCCGTCCCCTGTCCGGCGGGGTCGGAGTCGTCGGTCCGGCGGACTGTGTCGGCTCGAACTTCGGCACGGGCTGTGCGGGCGCCCACCTGGACCCGTCCCTGGCGCCGGATTCCCGCCAGAACGTACAGACAGGCCGCGACGGCCACCGCGCCGCCGGCGCCCCTGTCACCCCCGGCGCCTCGGCCCCTAGGGAGCGCTGGAAGGACTGACGCATAAAAGAAGGGGCGGCCCCGTCGCCGGCGCCGCCCTCTTCAGTTCATCAAATCCGAACCCGGAGATCAGCCTTCGCTGCTCTCCAGCTCCAGTTGCAGATCGGCCGGCAGGGGCTCGATCGCGTCTTCGCGGGCCTGGGTCAGTTCGGCGTCGCGCTCGTTGGCGATCTTCTGCAGCGAGCGCAGATAGGCGCCCGTGCCCGCCGGGATCAGGCGGCCGACGATGACGTTCTCCTTCAGGCCTTCCAGCATGTCCTTCTTGCCGTGGACCGAAGCCTCGGTGAGGACGCGCGTAGTCTCCTGGAAAGAGGCCGCCGAGATGAAGCTGCGGGTCTGCAGCGACGCCTTGGTGATGCCCAGCAGAACCGGCTGGGTGATGGCCGGACGACCGCCGCGCTTCTCGACCTTGGCGTTCTCCAGAGCCGCCTCGGCCACCTCGACCGTGTCGCCGCGGATCAGGGTGGTTTCACCGGCGTCGATCACTTCGACCTTCTGCAGCATCTGACGCACGATGACTTCGATGTGCTTGTCGTTGATCGGCACGCCCTGCAGTCGGTAGACCTCCTGCACTTCGTTCACCAGATACTCAGCCAGCGCCTCGACGCCCTGAATGCGCAGCAGATCGTGCGGATCCGGGTTGCCGTCGATGATGTAGTCGCCCTTCTGGATCAGATCGCCGTCGTGGACGGAGATGTGCTTGCCCTTCGGGATCAGGAACTCGACGGGTTCGCCCTGGACGCCGTCGGCGTTGGGCTCCGGCGTGATCTTGATGCGGCGCTTGTTCTTGTAGTCGCGACCGAACTCCACGCGACCGTCCATCTCGGCGATGACGGCGCAGTCCTTCGGACGACGGGCTTCGAACAGTTCGGCCACGCGCGGCAGACCGCCGGTGATGTCGCGGGTCTTGGCGCCTTCGGTCGGAACGCGGGCGATGATCTCGCCCGGCTTGACCTCGTCGCCGTTCGCCACGGACAGAACCGCGCCGACGGGCAGCAGATAGCGGGCGTCGGAGCCCGACGACAGCTTGGCGTAGGCGTCGCCCAGGGTGATGCCCATGGCCGGACGCAGGTCCGAACCGCGCGGGCTGGCTCGCCAGTCGCTGACGACGCGCTGGGCGATGCCGGTGGCTTCGTCGGTCTCTTCCTTGACCGACAGGCCCTCGACCAGGTCCTCGAAGCGCACCACGCCGCCGACTTCCGTCAGGATCGGGGTGGTGTAGGGGTCCCACTCGGCCAGGCGTTGGCCCTTCTTGACCGGATCGCCGTCCTTGACGCGGATGCGGGCGCCGTAAGGGGCCTTGTGCGTCTCGCGGTCCTTGCCGTCCACGACCACGGTCACGATGACGTTGCGGCTCATCGCCACCAGGTCGCCGTGGGCCGCGACGACGGTCGGGCCGGTGACCTTGGCCGTACCGGCGTTGGTCGCCTCCATGAAGGAGGTTTCCGCCACCTGGGCCGTGCCGCCGATGTGGAAGGTCCGCATGGTCAGCTGGGTGCCGGGCTCGCCGATCGACTGGGCGGCGATGACGCCGACCGCTTCGCCGATATTGACGTTGGTGCCGCGCGCCAGGTCACGGCCGTAGCAGTGGGCGCAGATGCCGGCTTCGGCTTCGCAGGTCAGGGCCGAACGCACCTTCACCGACTGGACGCCGGCGGCTTCGATGGCCTCGACCACCTCTTCCACCAGATAGGTGTCGGCGGGGAACAGGACGGTGTCCGTACCCGGCTCCTTGATGTCCTCGGCCGCATAACGGCCCAGGATACGGGCGCCCAGAGAGACCAGGACGTCGCCGCCCTCCATCACCGCGCGCAGGGTGATGCCGCGCGTCGAGCCGCAGTCCTGTTCGGTGACGATCGAGTCCTGCGCCACGTCCACCAGACGGCGGGTCAGATAACCCGAGTTGGCGGTCTTCAGCGCGGTGTCGGCCAGACCCTTACGGGCGCCGTGGGTCGAGTTGAAGTATTCAAGGACGGTCAGACCTTCCTTGAAGTTCGAGGTGATCGGCGTCTCGATGATCTCGCCGGAGGGCTTGGCCATCAGGCCGCGCATGCCGCCCAGTTGCTTCATCTGGGCCTGCGAACCCCGGGCGCCGGAGTTGGCCATCATATAGACCGAGTTGATGTCGGGGTTTTCGCCCTCGATCAGCACGCGCGGCTGCGCGATCTCGCCCATCATGGCGTCGGCGATCCGGTCCGTGGCCTTGGCCCAGGCGTCGACGACCTTGTTGTACTTCTCGCCGCGCGTGATCAGGCCGTCGGCGTACTGTTGTTCGTACTCCTCGACCTGGGTGCGGGTTTCGGCGACCAGCTCGGCCTTCTTCGCCGGAATGACGATGTCGTCCTTGCCGAAGGAGATGCCCGCCTTGGCGGCCTCGCGGAAGCCCAGGCCCATCATCTGGTCGGCGAAGATGACCGTCGCCTTCTGACCGCAGTGGCGATAGACCACGTCGATCAGGTTCCCGATCTCCTTCTTGGTCAGGTTCTTCTCGAGCAGGCGATAGCCGACGTTCGGGTTGCGCGGCAGCAGGGCGGCCAGCTTCATCCGGCCCGGCGTGGTGTCGATGACCTTGGTCACCTCCTTGCCCTCGGCGTCCAGCTCGGTCCAGCGCGCCTTGATGCGGCTGTGCAGGGTCACGACCTTGGCGTCCAGCGCCGCGTCGATCTCGCCGATGTTGGCGAACAGCTTGCCTTCACCCGGCTCGCCGTCCTTGACCAGCGACAGGTAGTACAGGCCCAGGACGATGTCCTGCGACGGCACGATGATCGGCTTGCCGTTGGCGGGCGACAGGATGTTGTTGGTCGACATCATCAGGACGCGCGCTTCCAACTGGGCCTCAAGGCTCAGCGGGACGTGAACGGCCATCTGGTCGCCGTCGAAGTCGGCGTTGAAGGCGGTGCAGACCAGGGGGTGCAGGCGGATGGCCTTGCCCTCAATCAGCTTGGGCTCGAACGCCTGGATGCCCAGACGGTGCAGCGTCGGCGCGCGGTTCAGCAGAACCGGGTGCTCGCGGATCACCTCGTCCAGGATGTCCCAGACGGCGGGTTGCTCGCGCTCGACCATGCGCTTGGACTGTTTGACGGTGCCCGACAGGCCCTTGGCGTCCAGGCGCGCGTAGATGAAGGGCTTGAACAGCTCCAGCGCCATCTTCTTGGGCAGGCCGCACTCGTGCAGCTTCAGTTCCGGACCCACGGTGATCACCGAACGGCCCGAATAGTCGACGCGCTTGCCCAGCAGGTTCTGACGGAAGCGGCCCTGCTTGCCCTTCAGCATGTCGGCCAGCGACTTGAGGGGCCGCTTGTTGGCGCCCGTGATCACGCGGCCGCGACGGCCGTTGTCGAACAGGGCGTCGACGGACTCCTGCAGCATCCGCTTTTCGTTACGGATGATGATGTCCGGCGCCCGCAGCTCCATCAGGCGCTTCAGACGGTTGTTCCGGTTGATGACCCGGCGATACAGGTCGTTCAGGTCGGAGGTCGCGAAACGACCGCCGTCCAGCGGCACCAGCGGACGCAGTTCCGGCGGGATGACCGGCACGATGGTCAGGATCATCCACTCGGGCTTGTTGCCCGATTCCAGGAAGGCTTCGATCAGCTTCAGGCGCTTGGACGCCTTCTTGGCCTTCATTTCCGACGGATTGTCGGCCAGTTCGGCGCGGTGCTTCTCGGCCTCGGCGTTCAGGTCGATGCCCATCAGCAGGTTGCGGACGGCCTCGGCGCCGATTTCGGCGGTGAAGCCGTCGTCGCCGTATTCTTCCTGGTAGCGATAGAACTCGTCTTCCGTCAGCAGCTGGTTCTGCTTCAGCGGGGTCAGGCCCGGCTCGGTGACGATGTAGTTCTCGAAGTACAGGACGCGCTCGACGTCCTTCAGCGCCATGTCCAGCATCAGCGAGATGCGGCTGGGCAGCGACTTCAGGAACCAGATGTGGGCCACCGGCGCGGCCAGGTCGATGTGGCCCATCCGCTCGCGGCGAACGCGGGCCAGGGTGACCTCGACGCCGCACTTCTCGCAGATGATGCCCTTGTACTTCATGCGCTTGTACTTGCCGCACAGGCATTCGTAGTCCTTGGTCGGGCCAAAGATGCGGGCGCAGAACAGGCCGTCACGCTCGGGCTTGAACGTGCGGTAGTTGATGGTTTCCGGCTTCTTGATCTCGCCGAACGACCACGACCGGATCTTCTCCGGCGAGGCCAGGGCGATCTTGATCTGGTCGAAGGTCGGGGTGACCGGGACCGGGTTGAAGATGTTCAGGACTTCCTGGTTCATCTTGGGTTCCTTGCTGCGGTCGGAGACCGCGAAAAACTTAGTGGCGAGTGGCGAGTGGTGAGTGGCGAGGAAGAAGGGCAAGGGCGACGCTGAATTTCTTCACTCGCCACTCGCCACTCATTACTCGCCACTCTGAGGCGCTACGCGCCTCAGCTGTTCTCCAGCTCCACGTTCAGACCCAGCGAACGCATTTCCTTGATGAGCACGTTGAAGCTCTCGGGAATGCCGGCCTCGAAGCTGTCGTCGCCGCGGACGATGGCCTCGTAGACCTTGGTCCGGCCGGCCACGTCGTCGGACTTCACCGTCAGCATCTCCTGCAGGGTGTAGGCGGCGCCGTAGGCTTCCAGAGCCCAGACCTCCATTTCCCCGAAGCGCTGACCGCCGAACTGCGCCTTGCCGCCCAGCGGCTGCTGGGTGACCAGCGAGTACGGGCCGATCGAGCGGGCGTGGATCTTGTCGTCGACCAGGTGGTGCAGCTTCAGCATATAGATGTAGCCGACCGTGACCGGACGCTTGAACTGCTCGCCGGTCTGACCGTCGTACAGGATCGACTGGGCCGACTTGTGCAGGCCGGCCTCTTCCAACAGACGCTCGATGTCGCCGATGTGCGCGCCGTCGAAGACCGGAGTCGCGAAGGGCACGCCCTTGGACAGGTTCTTCGCCAGTTCGATCAGCTCTTCCTCGTCTTCCGGCAGCGGGGTTTCCGGGCCGTAGATTTCGGTCAGACGATCGATCAGAGCCTGCTTCTGTCCACCCTGCTGCCAGGCTTCCAGCAGACCGGAGATCTGCTTGCCCAGGCCGGCGGCGGCCCAACCCAGGTGGGTTTCGAAGATCTGGCCGATGTTCATGCGCGACGGCACGCCCAGCGGGTTCAGAACCACGTCCACGTGGGTGCCGTCTTCCAGGTGCGGCATGTCCTCGATCGGCAGGATCTTGGAGATGACGCCCTTGTTGCCGTGACGGCCGGCCATCTTGTCGCCGGGCTGAAGCTTGCGCTTCACGGCCACGAAGACCTTGACCATCTTCATCACGCCGGGGGGCAGTTCGTCGCCGCGTTGCAGCTTCTCGACCTTGTCTTCGAAACGACGGTCCAGTTGCTTACGCGCGTCCTCGAACTGGCGCTTCATCGCCTCCAGCTCGCCCATGGCCTTTTCGTCGTCCAGGGCGATCTGCCACCACAGGCCGCGGCTGACCTCGGCCAGCTTCTCTTCGGTCAGCTCGCCGCGACCGATGCCCTTCGGACCCGACACGGCGGTCTTGCCCAGCAGCAGCGGCTTCAGACGGCCGTAGACGTTGCGCTCCAGGATCTTGAGCTCGTCGTCGCGGTCCTTGCCCAGGCGTTCGATCTCGGCGCGTTCGATGGCCAGGGCGCGTTCATCCTTGTCCACGCCGTGACGGTTGAAGACGCGGACGTCGACGATCGTGCCGGCGACGCCGGGCGGCAGGCGCAGGGAGGTGTCGCGCACGTCGGAAGCCTTCTCGCCGAAGATGGCGCGCAGCAGCTTCTCTTCCGGGGTCATGGGCGACTCACCCTTCGGCGTCACCTTGCCGACCAGGATGTCGCCCGGCTGGACCTCGGCGCCGATGGCCACAATGCCCGCCTCGTCGAGGTTGCGCAGGGCTTCCTCGCCGACGTTGGGGATGTCGCGGGTGATTTCTTCCGGCCCGAGCTTCGTATCCCGCGCCATCACCTCGAACTCCTCGAGGTGGATGGAGGTGAAGACGTCGTCGCGCACGATGCGCTCGGAGATCAGGATGGAGTCTTCGAAGTTGTAGCCGTTCCAGGGCATGAAGGCGACCAGGGCGTTGCGTCCCAGGGCCAGTTCGCCCAGGTCCGTCGACGGACCGTCGGCGATCACGTCGCCGGCCTTCACCGCATCGCCCACGCGCACGATCGGGCGCTGGTTGATGCAGGTCGACTGGTTCGAACGCTGGAACTTCGACAGCCGGTAGATGTCGACGCCCGAGCGGGCGGCGTCCACCTCGCCGGTGGCGCGCACGACGATCCGGGTGCCGTCGATCTGTTCGACGACGCCGTCACGCCGGGCGACCACGACGGCGCCGGAGTCCACGGCCACGACCGCTTCCATGCCGGTGCCGACCAGGGGCGCGTCGGACTGCACCAGAGGCACGGCCTGACGCTGCATGTTCGCGCCCATCAGTGCGCGGTTGGCGTCGTCGTTTTCGAGGAACGGGATCAGGGCGGCGGCGACCGAAACGACCTGTTTCGGCGACACGTCCATCATGTCCACCGCGTCCTTGTTCAGGAGCTGGGATTCGCCGTTGATCCGGCCGGGGACCAGGTCCTCGACGATCACCCCGTCCTTCAGTTCGATGTTCGCCTGGGCGATCGTGTACTTCGACTCCTCCATGGCGGAGATGTAGACCACCTCGCCCTGGGCCTTGCCGTCCTTCACGCGGCGGTACGGGCTCTCGATGAAGCCGTACTTGTTGACGCGGGCGTGGGTGGCCAGGGAGTTGATCAGGCCGATGTTCGGGCCTTCCGGCGTTTCGATCGGGCAGATGCGGCCATAGTGGGTCGGGTGGACGTCGCGGACTTCGAAGCCCGCGCGCTCACGCGTCAGACCGCCCGGGCCAAGCGCCGACAAACGACGCTTGTGGGTGATTTCCGACAGCGGGTTCGTCTGGTCCATGAACTGCGACAGCTGCGACGAGCCGAAGAATTCGCGAACCGCGGCGGCGGCCGGCTTGGCGTTGATCAGGTCGTGCGGCATGACCGTGTCGATATCGACCGAGGACATGCGCTCCTTGATGGCGCGCTCCATCCGCAGCAGGCCGACGCGGTACTGGTTCTCCAGCAGTTCGCCGACCGAACGGACCCGGCGGTTGCCCAGGTTGTCGATGTCGTCGATCTCGCCGCGGCCGTCCTTCAGCCCGACCAGGATCTGCAACACCTTCAGCACGTCCTCCTTGCGCAGGACGCGGATCTCGTCCGAGACCTCGGGAGTCTCCAGACGCATGTTCATCTTGACCCGGCCCACGGCCGACAGGTCGTAGCGCTCGCTGTCGAAGAACAGCGAGTTGAACATGGCTTCGGCGGCTTCCGGGGTGGGCGGCTCGCCCGGACGCATCACGCGATAGACGTCGAACAGGGCGTCCTCGCGGTTGTCGTTCTTGTCGATGCGCAGGGTGTTGCGCATATAGGCGCCGACCGTGACGTGGTCGATGTCGAGCACCTCGATGGTGGTGAAGCCGTTCTCTTCCAGCACCGCGATGGTGGCGGCGTCCAGCTCGTCGCCGGCTTCGGCGAAGATTTCGCCGGTCTCGAAGTTGACGGCGTCGTTCGCCAGATACTTGGTCACCAGGGCGTCGGCGGCCAGCGACAGCGACTTGACCGTTTCACCCAGCTTCTTGGCGGCGCGGGCGCTGATTTTCTGGCCTGCCTGGGCGACCACTTCGCCGGTGTCGGCGTCGATCAGGTCGAACTCCGGCTTCACGCCGCGCCAGCGCTCGGCCTTGTACGGGGTGACCCAGCCCTCGCCGCGCTTCTCGTAAGGCACGGTCTCGTAGAAGGTCTTCAGGATCTCTTCGCCGTCCATGCCCAGACCCATCAGGAAGGTCGTGGCCGGCAGCTTGCGGCGGCGGTCGATGCGGACATAGACCACGTCCTTGGCGTCGAACTCGAAGTCCAGCCAGGAGCCGCGGTAGGGGATGACGCGCGCGGCGAACAGCAGCTTGCCCGAGCTGTGCGTCTTGCCCTTGTCGTGGTCGAAGAAGACGCCCGGCGAACGGTGCATCTGCGAGACGATCACGCGCTCGGTGCCGTTGACGATGAAGGTGCCCTTGTCCGTCATGAGCGGGATGTCGCCCATGTAGACGTCCTGCTCCTTGATGTCCTTGACCGAACGGGCTCCCGTTTCCTCGTCGGTCTCAAAGACGATCAGGCGCAGCTTGACCTTCAGCGGCGCGGCATAGGTCATGTCGCGCTGAATGCACTCCTCGACGTCGTACTTCGGATCTTCGAACTCGTAGGAGACGTATTCCAGGATGGCGCGTTCGTTGAAGTCCTTGATCGGGAACACCGACTTGAAGACCGCCTCGATGCCCTGCTCCTTGCGCTGGCCCGGACGGACCTCGCGTTGCAGGAACTGCTCGTAGGAGGCGCGCTGGACCTCGATCAGGTTCGGCATCTGCACCGCTTCGGGAATACGTCCGAAGGATTTGCGGATGCGCTTCTTGCCGGTGAACGAAGTGGCGGAAGCGATCTGACCGTTGATGGCGAGATCGTGGGCGACGTCAGTCATTCAGTGTTTCCCATGACGCACGACCCGGGGAAGTCGCGCGCGAAATGCAGCAGCCACGGCGCGCGTTTTCAGCGTCCGCAGCCAGGTTTTCGGCGTCCACCCTCGACCCGCTGCCGGGCCAGGACGCCTGAAATGTACCGGCTCCCTGGGGAAGGAGCCGCGCCTTCGCTCCGGTCGGAGGGCGACGGACCGGGCCTCGGCGCTTGCGCGCAGACTCTTTAGGAGTGTTGCGGAACGCGGACATATACTCGCTTCCGCGGCGAAATAAAGGCCCCTGCCCCATATTTTCGCGCCCCTTCGCCAAGGCGTCTAAGGCGGATTGACGGACCGGCGAGTCGCCGCCCTGGATGGGCTCTGACGGCCCTAGGTCTCAGGACTTCAGCAGTTGCAGCAGGGCCTCCGCCGCGTCGCGCGAGGAGGCGGGATTCTGACCGGTAACCAGCTTGCCGTCCACGACGACATGGGAGCCCCAGTCGGGGCCGCGCGAATAGTCGCCGCCGTTGGCGCTCAGCACGTTCTCGACCAGGAAGGGCACCACGGCCGTCAGGCCGACAGCCTCCTCCTCGGTATTGGTGAAGCCCGTGACCTTGCGGCCGTTGACCAAGGGCTGTCCGTCCGGACCGTTGACCGACTTCAGAACGCCCGGCGCGTGGCAGACCAAGCCCGTCGGCTTGTCCGCCTTGGCGAAGGCTTCGATCAGGGCGATTGAGGCCGGATCGTTGGCGAGGTCCCACAGCGGTCCGTGGCCGCCCGGATAGAAGACCGCGTCGAAATCCTCGGCCTTGACCGACGACAGTTCGACGGTCGAGCCCAGGGCGGCCTGGGCCTCGGCATCGGCCTTGAAGCGGCGCGTGTCCTCGGTCTGTGCGTCGGGATCGTCGCTCTTGGGGTCCAGCGGCGGCTGACCGCCCTTGGGCGAGGCCAGGACGATCTCGGCCCCGGCGTCCTTGAGCGCATAATAGGGGGCGGCCAGTTCCTCCAGCCAGAAACCGGTCTTCTTGCCGGTGTCGCCGAGCTGGTCGTGCGAGGTCAGCACCATCAGGATCTTCATTTCGGGGGCTCCTTTTCAGGCGTAACAGATGGGAAGCCGAACCGATCCGCCAAGGCCGCGCTTGCGACGCCTGTCGGCCTGGGGCAAGCCTGCCCCCTTCCCTGCCCCCAATGGAGACGGACGGATGAGAGCGTGGATCGCGGCCCTGGCCCTGCCTCTTGTGATGGGTGTATTGGCGTCGGCTTCAGCCGCTCGGGCCGATTGCGGCCTGGCGCCGGCCGGAACGACCCGCGCCCTGGCCCTGGGTCCGAACGGTCGGACGGTTCAGCTTCATACGCCGCGCGGATTTGACCCGAACCGCCCCGCTCCCCTGATCTTTCTGCTGCACGGCAGCGGCGGCACGGGCGCCGAAATTCTGGCGTCCTCGGGTTTGGCCGAGACGGCGGATCGGCACGGCTTCATCGTCATTGCGCCCGACGGCGGCATTCCGGTGGAGCGCGGCTTCGTCTGGAACGTGCCGGGCGTGCCCACCATAGCGGGGACGATTCCCGGCCCGAACGACGCCGACGATGTCGCCTTCATGACCGAGACCATCGACGCCCTGGCCGATCAGGGCTGTATTGACCCGTCCAGGGTCTATGCGACCGGCCTGTCGGGCGGCGGCCGGATGACCTCCTGGCTGGGCTGCGCGGCCGCGGACCGGTTCGCCGCCATCGCTCCCGTGGTCGGGCTGCGCGCCGGACGGCCCGATCGGCGTGATCCTCAGCGCCCTGATCCCGCCACCTGCCGGCCGTCGCGCCCCATGCCGGTGATGGCCTTCGCCGGCGACGCCGACACCACCAATCCGATCCAGGGCGGCGGCGCCCCATATTGGAGCTACACCATGCATGCGGCCGAACAGCGCTGGGCCCAGTTGAACGGCTGCGCGGCCCCGCGTCCCACCGTCTGGGTCACGGCCCAGGTCTATGAAGAAGGCTATGCCGCCTGCCGAGACGGCGCCGACGTCGTCGGCCGCATCACCGCCGGCGGGGGCCACAGCTGGGTCGCCGACAACGACGCCATGTGGGCCTTCTTCGCCGCGCGGACACGCCCGCAGAACTGATACGGACTAGGCCCCAGCCATAGCGCTCACGGGCCTCAAGCAGCGCGAAGCGCGGTAGGCCAACAAAAAAGCCCGGCGGTTTCCCGCCGGGCCTTTCCGATCTTCAGCGGAGCTGAGACCCAGATTACTTGATCTGGACCTTGGCGCCGGCTTCCGTCAGCTTCTTGGCGATCTCGTCGGCTTGTTGCTTGGAGACGTTCTCGACGACGTTCTGCGGAGCGCCTTCGACCAGGTCCTTGGCTTCCTTCAGACCCAGGTCCGAACGGACGCCGCGGACTTCCTTGATGACGTTGATCTTCTTGTCGCCGCCGTCGACCAGGACGACGGTGAACTCGGTTTGCTCTTCGGCGGCTTCAGCCGGAGCAGCGGCGCCGCCGCCGGCCGGCATGGCCATGGCGACAGGAGCAGCAGCAGAGACGCCCCACTTTTCTTCGAGCAGCTTGGACAGTTCAGCGGCTTCCAGAACGGTCAGGGCGGACAGGTCTTCGACGATCTTGGCGAGGTCAGCCATTGTCAGTTTTCCTTCGGAGGATTGGTTTTAGAGAGTGATGCAGAGATGAAAGGGTCCGCCGCTTACGCGGCTTCCTTGGTGGCGTAGGCGTTGAACACGCGAGCCAGCTGACCAGCGGGCGCTTGCAGCACGCCGGCGACCTTGGTCGCGGGCGCATTGAGCAGGCCGATGAGCTGAGCGCGGACTTCGTCGAGCGTCGGGAGTTTCGAGAGAGCCTCGACACCCTTCTGATCGACGACGGTTTCGCCCATGAAGCCGCCGATGATCTTGAAGCGATCATTGGCCTTGGCGAACTCGGTGGCGACCTTGGCGGCCGTACCGGGGTTCTCGGCATAGGCGATGCCCACGGGGCCCTTGAACAGGCCGTGGTAGCCGCTGCCTTCTTCGGCTTCGAGCGCCTTCAGCGCCAGGCGGTTCTTGACCACCTTGAACGCGCCGCCTTCTTTGCGAAGACGGCCGCGCAGATCTTCCATTTCCGCAACGGTCAGACCCAGGTTGTGGGTCACGACCACGGAGCCGGCGTCGGCGAATACGCCCTTGAGCGTCTCGATCGACTCGGCCTTTTGTGCGCGGTCCATTGCGGTCTCCAGTCTTGGTATTCGCCGCCGGGCTTATTCCCGACGACGGATTGGCCAAAGCGCCGCGCATGGCTGCGAAGCGTTCAGGCCGGTCGTATTGTCCGAAGGATGCGTCTGACGGCGTCCGTCCCGGAATGCGGGCTGACATCGGCAAGGTCGCGTCCCCATCTCCCCACGGCGCCAGAGGGCTCTCTGACAGTTACGGCCTGGGTGACCCCCACGCCCCGAAGTTCTCGGACAGGACCGTCAAAGGCGTGAACCTGTGACGGGAAGGCGCGCTCATACAGGCGCGGCCCGGCGAAATCAAGCCGGCTGTTCGTCCGTCGGCAGGGTTGCGGCGAATTCGAGGATCAAGGCCGCCAGATCCGGTTCGTTGACCGCCGCCGCCGCGGCTTGCGGCGTCATCCATCGCCGCTGGCGCTGATGGTCCTCAGGCCAGGCTCCGAGCTGGATCAGCACCTGCAGCGGATAGACGGAGACCACGCATTTGCGCTGCCCACCGTCCTTCAGGGTCTTGGCGTAGCGAAAGACGCCGATGGGCGCGTCTTCGACCGCCCCCTTGACGCCCGCCTCCTCCAGAGCCTCCTGCACCGCCGCCTGGGCGTCGGTCTTGCCGGCCATACGGCCGCCCTTGGGTATGACCCAGCGTCCGGTCTGGCGCGACGTGATCATGAGGATTCGGCGCTCGCCCTCCTCTACCCGCCAGGGCAGGGCCGCCACCTGACGCATTTCCGAGCGCGCCGTGCGCTTGGCTCCGCTGGCCATACGTCAGATCCCTTCCACCGCAGAAGGCCGAAAGACCGGTCGAGACCCCTTGTCTCGTCGCCGGCTCGCCCGACCATCCGTACCAAGACGGTCGATCGACCACATCTCCCCAAACGTCATCCGGCAAGCGGCGTCAAGACACTGGTAAGCCCGATAAGGAATCAGGTTTGGCCAGGCGCCGTCGCCTCCTCGTCGCCCAGAATGTCCTGTCGGTAAATCATGGTGATGACGGTGTGCAGAACCAGGGCCAGGGGCGTTGCGAACAGGACCCCCAGCGGCCCGAAAAGCGTACCTATGCCCACGACGGCGAAGATGCCCAGGACCACCGGCAGATTGGCGACGTTCTTCTGCACCATGGGGGTGATGAAGTTGCTCTCCAGCTGGGAAACGGCGACGTAAAGCCCCAGGGTCATCAAGGCGGTCTCCCAGCCCTGGGTCGCGCCCACCAGGACCGCCGGGATGGTGGAGACGATGGGGCCGACGATCGGCACGAACTGCGCCACGCCCGTCAGCAGCCCCAGACCCACCGCCGAGGGCACGCCGATCAGCGCCAGTCCCGTCCCCGTCAAGACCCCGACCAGCACCATGGAGAACAGCTGCGCCTTCAACCAGCCCTTCAAGGCGCGGCCGCAGCTGTCCAGCACCTCGCGCAGGCGCGGCCGGTGAGTCTTGGGAGCCAGGGACAGAAGTCCCTCGCGCGATTTGGCGGGCTCGATGGCCAGGAAAACCCCGGCCACCATCACCAGAACCAAGGTGGTGGCCCCGGAGGCGAAGCCCATTGCGAACTTCTGCGCCACTTGCAGCGCCTGCCCCGTCTGTCCGCCCAGACTCTTCAGCTGGTCCAGCAGTTGGGCGGCGTAGGGCTGGGCCTGGATCCAGGACTGCACCCGATCCCAGCCCTGAGGCAGCACCGCCACAAGGGCCGCGATCTGTTCGGCGATCTGGGCGCCAAAGAGGGTCAGAACCCCCGCCAGGATCGAAATGACGATCAACAGGGACAGCAGAACCGCAGCCGGATCGGGCAGCTTGAACCACCGGACGATGGGGTCGGCTAGGGCCCTCAGAACGACCGCAGCCAGTATTGCACCGAAAATCAACAACCATAGGGTGTGTAGCGTGACAATCAACTGGCCTGCGAAATAGACGCCCACCAGCATCACGGCGCCGAAGGCCAGCCTTCCCCTCCAGGGATCGCGTCCGCCCTCATTCGCCGACGCGCCGTGCGCCGCTCTTCCCAAACCGAACATTCGCTTCCCTTGTTTCGCCTGCCTACAACGCCACCGGACCGGCGCCGTTCGAAGCGATGACGAAAAGAGTTCGACCAGGTCCGTGGAACTCAGGGACGGTCGCGCCCGTCATAGGCGGCCTGGGCCGCCTCCACCTCGTCCATATGGGTCTCCGCCCAGTCTATCATCGACTGCAGAGCCGCCAGAAGCGATCGGCCCAGGGGCGTCATGGCGTAGGTTACGGAGACCGGCACGGTCGGCGCGACTGATCGGGAGACCAGCCCGTCGCGCTCCAGGGCCTTCAGGGTCTGGCTCAACATCTTTTGGGACACGCCGTCGATCCTATGCCTCAGCGCATTGAAACGCATCGGCCCGTCGCCCAGGACGATCAGGATCAGGGTGCTCCATTTGTCGGCGATCCGATCCAGCAGCTGGCGCGTCGGACAGGCGGCGCAAAAGACGTCGCCGCGCAGTCGGGTTTCCAGTGGGTGACCAGGTGAGAGAAAGGTGCCGTCTTGCATAGCCGATTTCCATAACGCACCTGGTCTCCATTGGAAACCTATGGAGACTTTCATGAAGATCGCAGTCTTGGGCGCCAGCGGTCGCGCCGGATCGGAAATCACCAAGGAGCTGGCCTCTCGCGGCCATTCAGTCGTGGCGATCGCCCGCAAGCCGGAAGCCATTCCCGTAGCGCCCGGCGTGACGGCGCTTGGGGGCGACGCCTCGGACGCTGCGGCCCTGGCGAACCTCATCAGGGGATGCGACGCCGTAATCAGCGCCCTGCACCACGACATCAAGGCCGAGACCCTGCTGCAGGCGCTGAAGACTGCGGGCGTGCCGCGCCTTCTGGTCACCGGCGGCGCGGGCAGCCTGGAGGTCGCGCCCGGTCTTCGCCTGATCGACACTCCCGATTTTCCGGAAGAATTCAAACCCTACGCCCTGCCCGGCGTCGCCTTCCTGGAGGATCTGCGGGGCGAGACCGAAACCGACTGGACCTTCTTCTCCCCTGCGGCCTTCATCGAGGAAGGACCGCGCCTGGGCGTCTTCCGCACGGGAACCGATCGGTTGATCGTCGACGCCGACGGACAGAGCCGCATCAGCTTCGCCGACTACGCCATCGCCATGGTGGATGAGTTGGAGCAGCACAACCATTCGCGATCGCGTTTCACGGCGGCCTATTGAGGGCTGGGCGGCGGGTCTTGATCCGCCGCCGTCTTCCAGGTCACAGATGAAACAGTCCCCGTGATCGTCGCCCGAAAGTCACCGCCCAACGGCCTGGGACATCGCCGCCTTCATTTCACGGCGCTGTTCGGCTGTGCATTCGAACTCGTCGCAGAGCACATTGCCCATCTCGGCCATGATTTCCGGCATGATCGCCTGGACCGCCTCCGCCAAACGCGGCGCGGCTTGATAGCTCTTGGTCACCATGGAGCGGCCGACGTCGCTCTGATAGAAGTCGACCAGGGCCTGGAGTTCTTCCAGGGTGAAGATGTCGGCGTAGATCGGCGCCATGGCCTCGAACATGCGCGGCATCATGCGAGCCGTCACCTCCCCCATGACCGCACGGAACTTGGCGGCCTCATCTTCGGACATGCCTTCGAGCTCGGCGGGCATCATCATCGACGTCATCTGACTTAGGGCGGCGCCCAGTTCCTCTCCTTGCATCAAGGAGACGAACTTGTTTGCGAGCGCCAGCCGCGCCGCGCCGTCATCGCGCGTCTCGGCCAGGGCGGCCGGCGCGCAGAACAGTGTCAGGGCCAACATCAGCCCGCCGAAAAAGTGTCTCATCCTAAACCCCCGGTTAGACGCCCACCCTGCCGGGCCGTCCGGTTAGAGACAAGAAAAAAGCGGCGGGGATCGCTCCCCGCCGCTCTTCGATACCGATCGTCTTTCGACGCAGACGGCTTAGGCGCCCAGCGAGGCCGGATCGACCTTGAAGCCCGGGCCCATCGTCGACGACAGGCTGATGCGCTTCACATAGGTGCCCTTGGCGCCCGACGGCTTGGCGCGGACCAGGGCGTCCACGATGGCCTTGACGTTGGCCTCCAGAGCTTCCTGGGTGAAGGAGACCTTGCCGACGCCGGCGTGGACGATGCCCGCCTTCTCGACGCGGAACTCGACCGCGCCGCCCTTGGCGTCCTTGACGGCCTGGGCGACGTTCGGGGTCACGGTGCCGACCTTGGGGTTCGGCATCAGGCCGCGCGGGCCCAGCACCTTACCCAGACGGCCGACCAGGGCCATCATGTCCGGCGAGGCGATCACGCGGTCGAACTCCATGAAGCCGCCGGCGATCTTCTCGTACAGGTCTTCGGCGCCGACGTGCTCGGCGCCGGCCGCGACGGCTTCAGCGGCCTTGGCGTCCTTGGCGAAGACGGCGACGCGGACGTCACGGCCGGTGCCGGACGGCAGGTTGACCACACCGCGGACCTGCTGGTCGGCGTGACGCGGATCGACGCCCAGGTTGACGGCGATTTCCAGGGACTCGTCGAACTTGGCCTTGGCGTTTTCCTTGGCCAGCTTGATGGCGTCGGAGAAAGGCAGCAGGTCTTGGGTGACGCCGGTGCGGGCCTTCTGGGCCTTGGTTTGCTTGGCCATGTGCTTAGCCCTCCACCACTTCGAGGCCCATCGCGCGGGCGGAGCCTTCGATGATCTTGGTCGCCGCGTCCAGGTCGTTGGCGTTCAGATCCTTCATCTTCTTCTCGGCGATCTCGCGCAGCTGGGCCACGGTGATCTTGCCGGCCACTTCACGGCCGACCAGCTTGGAGCCCGACTTCAGGCCGGTGGCCTGCTTCAGGTACCAGGTCGCCGGCGGCGTCTTGGTGACGAAGGTGAACGACTTGTCCTGATAGACGGTGATGACGGTCGGAAGCGGGGTGCCCTTGGCTTCCTTCTCGGTGCGCGCATTGAACTCCTTGCAGAAGCCCATGATGTTCACGCCGCGCTGACCCAGCGCCGGGCCGATCGGGGGCGAAGGCGTGGCCGAACCGGCCGGCACTTGCAGCTTGATATAGCCGAGAATCTTCTTGGCCATTGGTCTCTCCTATGAATGACCCGACGAACGAACGACGAGCCGGTGAGCCGTGGTGCGGCATGGCGGCCTCCCACGGATTTGACGCTCCACGAGCCGAGGCCCGCCGAGCGAAGGCGCGCGTGTAACAGAGCGGGGCTGGAAAGGCAAACGCGACTGGCGCTCCCATCCCCCGCTTCGTCGTCTCGGGCTTTACCCGAAGTCCGGATGCGGATCGGGCTGTGCGTCGTCCGAGGCGCAATGCGACTGACGATCCGATCCTCGGATCAAGCCCGAGGATGACGGCGGGAAACGATCCACACGCCACAACAAAAAAGCCGCGCCCAGTCGGACGCGGCTTCAAATCCCGGCAGGGGCGCGGCTTCAGCCCGCGACCTTCTCCACCTGGCCGTATTCCAGCTCGACCGGCGTGGCGCGGCCGAAGATGGAGACGGCGACGCGCAGGCGGGCCTGTTCTTCGTCGACGCTCTCGACCGAGCCGTCGAAGCTGGCGAACGGACCGTCGATGACCTTGACCTTCTCGCCGATGTCGAAGCGGATGGTGGGCTTGGGACGTTCGACGCCCTCTTCCACCTGGCCGATGATGTTCTGGACCTCACGTTCCGAGACCGGCAGGGGCTTGGTGCCGCCAGCGGCGCCCAGGAAGCCGGTGACCTTCGGCGTGTTCTTGACCAGGTGATAAGCCTGGTCGGTCATTTCCATCTTCACCAGCACATAGCCGGGGAAGAACTTGCGTTCCGAGTTCACCTTGCGGCCGCGACGGATCTCGACGACATCCTCGGTCGGCACCAGGATTTCGGAGAAGGCGTCTTCCAGCCCCTGTTGCTTGGCCTGCTCACGCAGTTGCTCCGCCACCTTCTTCTCGAAGTTCGAGTAGGCGTTGACGATATACCATTTGTGGCGCGGGTTGGCGGGCTTTGCGGGCGCTGCATCGGTCATGGGCGCGTCTTTCTCAGGATCCGAGAGCGATGATGTAGCGGAAGGCGAAACCAAGGCCGGTGTCCACGACCCAGAAGAAGATCGAGGCGATCACCACCATGATGAAGACCATCACCGAGGTGATCCAGGTCTCCTTGCGGGTCGGCCAGACGATCTTGCGGCCCTCGGCGCGAACCTGGCTGAAGAACTGCGCCGGGCTGGTGCGGGGCTTCTTGGGCTCGATCGGATCGACGACGACGGTGGCGCCGGCCGCGACGGCCTGGGGCTTGGAGCCGGCCTGGGGCCGCTTGCCGGGTGATTTGGCCTTGGCCATCAGTTGCTCTTCACACAATTGTTCCTGTCGCCCCAGATGGGTAGTCCCATCCGGAAGCGACAGGGGGGATTGGCAGGAGTTGGGGGACTCGAACCCACGACCCCCGGTTTTGGAGACCGGTGCTCTACCAGCTGAGCTAAACTCCTAGACAATCGCGCGAACCGTCCGGCCCGCGCGTTCGCCAGAGGGGGGCGTATGCCCCACGCCGCCCGTCATTTCAAGGGCGATGTCGCAGTTCCGCTTCAGTCTTCCAGATGGGCGGCGATGGCTTCCCGCTCGGCCTCGGCCTTCACCAGTTCCTTGAAGATCAGCTTGTCGATGCGGCGGTCGTCCATATCGACCACCTCGACCTCGAATCGGCCGACCTGCAGAATCTCGCCCTCGTCCGGGACGCGCGAAATCTGATGCAGAATCAGGCCCGCGACGGTGTGGAAACCCTCATGCTCGCCGAAGTCCTCGCCCAGGGTATCGGCGAGATCGTCGAGATCGGTCTGTCCGTCCACCAGCCAGCTGCCGTCTGGGCGCTGATGAATCCAGGCGTCGTCTTCATCGTGGCCCTCGTTGAAGTCGCCCGCGATCATTTCCAGAATGTCGGTGGCGGTGACGACGCCTTCGAAGGCGCCGAACTCATCGACGATGAAGGCCATATGAACCCGGGACCCCTTCAGGATCTCCAGGGCCTTCAGGACCGAGGTCGATTGGGGAATAAAGGCCGGTTCGGCCACCAGGGGTTCGATGTCGAACGTGCCGTCGGTCAGCAGGGCGTCCAGCAGATCCTTCTTGTGCACCACCCCAAGGGGATTATCGACGTCGCTCTCACGCGCCACCACGATCCGGGAATAGGGGCAGGTGCGGATCTCTTCGCGCAACACCGCCTCGGGATCGTCCAGGGCGATCCAGAAGACTTCGTGGCGCGGCGTCATGGCCACCCGCACGGGCCGGTCGCCCAGGCGCAGGATTTCCTCGATCATCACCTGTTCTTCGGGCTCGATCAGGCCAGCGGAGGTGCCTTCGGCCAGGATCGTCGCCACCTCTTCCTGGGTGACGTCCGAACCGTCACGATCCTTGACGCCCAGAATCTTCAGAATGCCCGAGGTCGAGGCCGTCAGCAGCAGAACAAAAGGTTTCAGAGCGACGGCCAGGGTGGAGATGGGCGCGGCCATCTTCGCCGCAATGGTTTCAGGGAAGATGAGGGCCAGCCGCTTGGGCACCAGTTCGCCGACGATCAGCGAAACATAGGTGATGCAGACCACGACCAGGGCCGTGGACACGATTTCCGTGTAGGCCGACAGGGCCGGGAAGCTGACTTCCAGAATATGGTCCAGTTCGGCGGCGATGGTGGCCTGACCATAGGCGCCGGCCAGAATGCCGATCAGGGTGATGCCCACCTGGACCGCCGACAGGAACTGCGTCGGCTCCTCTGACAGTTTCAGCGCCTTGCGCGCCCCGCGATCGCCTTTTTCAGCCCGGCTTTGGAGGCGGGATTTTCGCGAGGAGACCACGGCCAACTCGGTCATGGCGAACAGGCCGTTGAGCACCACAAGGAGCAGAACGACGGCAATAGCGATGAGTAACATCTAGGGGTTTTTGGGGACCGACGCGGCGCGACATTCGGCGTCCGCGCGCCTATACTATGACAGGTTGGCGCGCGACGCCACGTTTTCCTTGATCTTCAGCCGGTCCGGCCGACCTCTATCGCCCCATAGGCGCCGGACGTCGAGGCGCGACCGGCGTCATGGGCGCCGGCGCAGGCGCTCATGCCCAAAAGCGTGCCGATGAACAGTCCGGTGCGAAGCGCGCGTCGCATAAGGTTACCAATCGCTTAATACTGACGACCGTCATAAACGATGGATTAAGATTTGGTTCAAGCCGACACCCGCCGGAAGCGAAAAAGAGACGCCACAGCCCGAGCGGCGTCTACAGGATCGAGATGCAGACCATGGATTCCCTCGTCGCCACAGACGGCGCCGCCCTTCCGCCCGGCGCCCTGTCCTCTCCGGCGGCGCGTCGCAACGCCGCGCCGATTCTCGGCGTGCTGAAGGCCCATATGCCCAAGAAAGGCCGCGTGCTGGAGGTCGCCGCCGGATCGGGCGAGCACGCCCTGATCTTCGCCTGCGCCCTTCCCGGCGTGACCTGGACGCCCAGTGATCCGAGCCGTGAGGCGCGCGACAGCATCGACGCCTGGCGGCGGGATGGACCGTCGAATCTGCGGAAGCCCCTTCCGCTGGACGCCGCCGACCCGGCGACATGGCCCCCGACGGCGGGTCCCGAAACGGCTTGGGATGCGGTCTATTGCGCGAACATGGCGCACATCAGCCCCTGGTCGGCGACCGAGGGGCTGATGGTTCTGGCGGGACGGATGCTGCGCGGCCCCGGCGGTCTCTTGGCGCTTTACGGCCCCTATCGCGAGGCCGACCTCCCCCTGTCCCCGTCGAACGCCGCCTTCGACGAGAGTCTGAAGGCGCGAAACCCGAGCTGGGGCTTGAGGGCGCGCGAGGACGTGGAGGATCTGGCCCGGTCGCAGGGGCTGGTCGCGACGCGCCGGGTCCAGATGCCGTCGAACAATCTGATGCTGCTGTTCAGGCGCGCCTGATCAGAGGGCGGCGACCACGGCCGCCAGATCCGGACGGGCGTTCACCAGCTGGACCTGTTCGCCGTTGAACAGGGCGCCGGGCGCCTGTGCGGCCACGCCGAAACGATCGGCCGCCACATCCACGCCGTCGGCGAATGCGATCACGGGCAGTTGGTTTGCCCGCGCCAGATCGATCAGAGCCCGAACGGCCGCCAGGCCCGTCGCGTCCTGCGCGCCGCCCGGCACGATCAAACCCTTCAAACGCCCCTCGGCGATGTCGGATGCGGTTGCGGTCGCCAAGACCGTCACCCCGCCCGCAACCAAACTGGCGTCGCCGGTCGAAATGGGCGCCAGTCCCACGCCTTCAGCCCGCAGTGCGCCCTCGACATCGCCCATTTCACCGAAGTCCATGTCCCGGCGCATCACCAACCCCATCCGAAGACGGGTGGGCACGGGACGACTATAGCTCGAACGACGAGGACCGGAGGAAGATTTACGTTGTGCGTACAAGACGTCTCCTTTTCAATTTCAATATGTCATCAGATCGCGTCGCCGAATCCGAAGACGCTTCTGGAAAATTTCCAGAGAAACGAAAATGATCGGGATCGGCCGTGGCCGCCCCGCAATCTGCATCGTTTGTGGAATGAGGTCTGATATAGTCGGATCGTCGGCAATATCAACCTTCGCCGGCTCGGAACGTCCTGATCATGGTCATTCACGACCCCCGCGATTTTCTCATACGGCCGCCCCGCCTGGAGCCTGATGCGGTGAGGAGGAACGGCTTCGCGGTTCCGTCCGAAGCGGTCATGCTCTAGACAGCCGCATCCTTTGACGACGGACCGTAATGGCTTTTTCCCGCACCTATGACGGCGACGCGCCGGTCCGGATCAACAAGTGGCTGGGCCAGACCGGCGTCTGTTCGCGCCGGGAGGCCGAGAGCCTGATCGCAGACGGACTGGTGACCATCGACGGAGAGGTGGTGCGAGACGCAGGCCGCAAGATCGAGCCGGGCCAGACCCTGACCCTGAACGACACGGCCCAGTCGGCCCTGGCGGCGGGCATGACCATACTGCTGCACAAGCCGGTCGGCTATGTCTCGGGCCAGCCTGATCCCGGCAAGATCCCGGCCGTGCGGCTGTTGAAGGCCCCCAACCGCGTCGGCGAGGGCGAGGTCCCGGCGCGCGACGCCTCCCTGCCCCCGATCGGCCGGCTGGACGAGGATTCGCGCGGCCTGCTGCTGCTGTCGTCGGACGGGGTGGTGGCCAAGGCGGTGATCGGGCCGCAGTCCGAACTGGACAAGGAATATCTGGTGGTCGTCGACGGCCAGATCACCGAGGCCAAGCTGGGCAAGCTGCGCCACGGACTGGAGCTGAACGGCAAGCCGCTGAAGCCCGCCCGCGTCACCCAGATCGAACCCCAGCGACTGCGCTTCATCCTGACCGAAGGCAAATACCGCCAGATCCGCCGAATGTGCGAACTGGTCGGGCTGGAGGTCACAGACCTGTACCGCATCCGCGTGGGGCCGCTGTTGCTGGGCGACCTGCCCGAGGGCCGATGGCGTCACCTGACGCCGGACGAGCGCGAGGCGCTGATCCGGCAGTCAGCCGGGAACTGATACGCCCGCCAAACCGGCCAAGCGGGTCAGCTCCGCCACATGGTCGGCGAAGGCCTTGCGCCCCGACCCCGTCAGCGCCAGCCAGGTGCGCTGCCGCCCGCCCAAGGCCGCCTTGCGCAGCTTCACATAGCCGGCCTCTTCCAGCTGTTTGACGTGTTTGGACATGACGGAATCGGACACGCCGATCCCGTCGCGGACCACGCCGAACTCGACCTCGTCCGCCGCCGACAGCATGGCGCAGATCTGCAGACGGCCGGGGGCGTGGATGACGGCGTCCAGGACCGGGGCGCTCACGGTCGCGTCACCGTTTCTGCGCGATAAACCCGCATCCAAAGGCGCGAGAAGACCAGAGCGAGGACAAAGGCGGCGGCAATCAGCGGCAGAACCCAGACATACTGGCCCGTCCGTCCATAATAGACGCTGGCCAGGGCCAGAACGAGGAAGACGACGCCCAGGGCGATGGCGATCCAGCGTGCGCGGCGTGGCGACAGGCCGGTGACGCTGACGCCGGTCTTCTCGGACCATCGCCGCCAAAGGATGGCGAAGGCCAGGGTCGCTGCTGCCGAGGCCAATACGTTGAAGGGCATCGGCGCAGCCTGGCCGCCGACAAAGGCGGCCGCGACCGCCGAATAGACGAGGTCATAGGACCAGGAACTCTTGCCGACGCGCTCGCGCACCAGGTCCTGGGAACGCCGGATCTCGGCCAGCATCTGTTCGTGGGTTTCAGGGTCGTTCTGGGACATGGCGGCTTTCTCACTTTCCACAATGGAAAATGATGGAGACTTTCCATATCGTCAAGTCATAAGTTTCCAAATTGGAAAATCAACCCAGCGCCTCGAACCACCGCTGGAGCAGTTCGGCCTCGGCCCGGCGCGCCTCGGTGCGTTCCGCAGCCTCTGCATCGACGCCCCACTGCTCCTCCTGAAACTGCTCATCGATCCGCGACAGGTCGAAGGCGACGCCGCCCTCCAGAGCGCCCTGCTCCAGCGCCAGGGCCAGGACCGCCGAACCGAACAGGGGCACGGCGGTCGCCAGGCCGGTCAGGCGGAAGTCGTCCAGCGACAGGGCGTGGGCCTTCACCCGGGCGACGGCCTCGGGCGACTGGGGCTGGTGAACGATGCCGGAGACGGGCGCCAGGACCACCCCCATCTCGCGCGCCGCCCAATCGCGCCACGGCCCCCATTCGCGCGTCTGACGCTCGACCAAGGGGGTGGGGTGTTCAGCCAGATAGCAGACCACGTCGGAGCCGGCGTAGGCGGCGATCTCGTCCGCCACCGCCTCGCGCGCCTGGCCGATCCGGTCGATGGCGGTCGAGGCCAGACGGGTGGCGGGCATGGTCGAGGGCTCGACCACCTCGCCCTGTGCGGCCCACTCGTCGGCGACGAGCCGGGCGGCGGCCTCAGTCGGCAGCACCAGGGGCGCCTTGGCGGGGGTCTTGGGCGTACGCCCGTCCAGCAGCACGGCCCAGCCGCCGTCGGAATGGGGGCCGACGGTCACATCGCTCCAGAAGCGGCGCACCGTCTCCTGGGCCTCGCGAAAGCCCTTGCGGGCGGCGACGATGGGGTCGAGCGGCGGAATATGGCTCATCGAATTCTCTTCACGCCCAGGAAGGGATCGTCTTCGGCCTCGTCCTCGGAGAAGCCGAAATGGGCGAAGCCGGCCTTCATTTCGGGGCTGAGCGGCGCGGTGACCTTCAGCAGGCCGCCGCGCGGGTGGTCCAGTTCGATGCTGCGGGCGTGGAGCTGAAGCTTCAGCGGGCCGGACAGTTCGCGGGACTTGTCGTCGCCGTATTTGGGATCGCCCAGGATCGGATGGCCGATACCGGCCATATGGGCGCGCAGCTGGTGGGTGCGGCCGGTGAAGGGGCGCAGGGCCATCCAGGCGGCGCGATCGGAGGCGCGGGAGATGGTGCTGAAGGCCGTCTCGGCCGGTTCGGCCTTGGGATCCTTGCGATCGGCCGGGCGCATCATCTCGAAGTCGTTGATGCCGGTCTTCTTCAGCGGCATGTCGATCTGGCCCGAATAGGGTTTCGGATTGCCGATGACGATGGCCCAATAGGTCTTCTTGGCCTGACGGCGGGCGAAGGCCCCGGCCAGACGCTTGGCCGCCTCAGGCCCCTTGCCCAGCAGGAGGACGCCGGAGGTGTCGCGGTCCAGGCGGTGGACCAGGCGCGGCCGCTCCATCCCCTCGCCCCAGGCTCCCAACAGGCGGTCCACGTGACGGCTGGTCTTGGTGCCGCCCTGGACGGCCAGGCCATGCGGCTTGTTCAGGGCGATGACCATGTCGTCCTCATAGAGGACCAGAGACTTGGCGAAGGCGATGTCGCGTTCAGACAGGGTGTGGGGATCGCCGGCCTGGCGCGAGGTGTCGTCGGGGATCGGCGGCACGCGCACGGCGGCGCCGGCGGTCAGACGGCCCTCGGGCTTGATACGGGCGCCGTCCACGCGAATCTGGCCGCTGCGGGCCATCTTCTGGACCTGGATGTTGGACAGGTGGGGCCAACGCCTGCGGAACCAGCGGTCCAGCCGGATGCCGTCCTCGTCTTCCGCCACATAGAGGGTCAGGACTTCGCGCTTGGGCGCGTCTGCGGGCGGTTGGTCGGTCAAAGGGCGGCTCCGAAAGCGCGGCGGGCGACCATCAGGCCGATAAAGAGAGCGGCGACGGCCAGGATCACCGAACCGACCACATAGGCGGCGGCCAGGGCGTAATCTCGGCGTTCGATCATCATCACCGCCTCCAGCGAATAGGAGGAGAAGGTGGTGAACCCGCCCAGCACGCCGACAGCGGCGAACAGGCGGATCGTCTCCTGATGCGCTCCGCCCTTGAAGGCCAGCCAGCCGACCAGCAGGCCCATGGCCAGGCCGCCCAGGAGATTGGCCGTGAAGGTGCCCATCGGCCAGGCCGTATTGGGCGCCAGCCGCGCGGCGAGGAGACCCAGGCCGAAGCGCGCCATGGACCCCAGGGCGCCGCCGGCGGCGACGAGAAGAAACCGTGTCATGATCCGGGCCTATATACGCCGCCGCCGCCGAAAGCGAAGTCTCCCTGCCCTCGCCGCCCGTCTGACCGAAACTTCACTTGCCCTCGGACGTGGTTAACGGCGATATCCGAAACAGCCTAGTTCAGGTCGGGGATGTTTCATGTCGCAGGAAGACAGCCAGAGCCCGGCGATCACGCCGACGATGACCCCGCCGCCGCCCGTCGTCGAACCCGAAGCGCCGGCGGCCGAGCAGCCGCACGATCTGGCCGAAGCCCCGGCGGAGGCCCCGCGCGCCGCGCCGCCGACGCCGACCCCCAGCGACACCCCCGCCATATCGGACGAAGGGGTTCTGCGCCCGATCCAGGAAAGCGACTATTTCACCCTGGACGACGCGGCGATCGCGCGCATCTCCGGCAACATCGACCTCTATTTCAACCAGCCCCTCGACATCTTTCCCTTCTGGGAAAACGAGAAGAAGCCCGACCGCTTCCACGTCCTGTTCTCACGCCAGATCGAGGAGCGGTTTCCGGCGGATCGCGACATCCGCGGCCGGGTTCACGCCTATGGGCGGCGCATCTTCCGCGCCCTGTGCGTCCATGTGGGTATCAAGCGGCTGACCCAGGCCCTGGCCCTGATCGCCTTCGCCGTCCTGGCCGAGATGGGGCCGACCCTGTTCGCCGAATGGGCGGGCGGCCAGCCGGCCGGTCTGGGTCTGGGGGTGCTGGCCATGCTGGCGACGGGCGGGATCTTCTTCGGCGTCTCGACCATACTGTTCATCCAGTACCGGTTCCGGCTGGAGAACGACTCCTATGAGCTGTCGCGCGAGATCGTGCAGCGAACGCGGGAGCTGCAAAACCTGTTCACCAACGCCCGCGCCCTGTCGGACCAGGCGGAGACCACCTATCAGATGGACGGCAAGGCCTGGGGCCAGCGCGCCCTCTATCTGACGCGTCTGGTCATGTGGATCGGGGCGCGGATGGAGTATCTGGAGAAGTTCATCCAGATGGAGCTGTGGCGTGTGCGGCGCGAACGCTACTGGATGCGCTGGTTCGGGCGGATCACCACCCCGGCGGTTCTGTTGATCTGGCTCATCGCCTTCGCCCTCTTTCCGGCGCCGCAGGCGAACGAGGTCGGGTTCCGCGTCCTTCAACTGGTCGCCGTCGTTCTGGCGTTCGGCGTGTCCTGGCTGTCCTACTTCCGCTGGCAGACCCCGGCAAACGCCATTCAGGACAAGCTGGGCGCTGACGGCTGGGTCCGCTACGCCTCGCTGGACGTGGACAACACGGTCGGCGACCAGGTGCGGCGCGACAAGGAACGGCTTGTCGAATACCGCGCCCTGACCAGGGGGCGCTGATCAGCGTGGGATGGAGGCCTGGACCGAGCGGGCGTCATAGGCGTTCGGACGGTCGGGCTTCTGACCCCGTCCCATGACGATCTCCAGAGAAGTCGAGGTCGGGCTGGGGCCGCTGAAATTCAGGCCCAGGCCGACGCCGACGCCCGAGGCGGAATAGCCGCCGTACCGGCTGGAGCCGCCGCCGATGGAGACGCTGGGCCGCACCCCGCCCGCGCCGCCGGGACGACCGTCGGTCCAGCTCTGGGTCACCTCGAACCAGTCATAGCCCTGTTCGGTCGTCAGGTCGGCGGCCCGCAACAGGGCGAAGTCGGCTACGGCGCCGGGGGCGCCCACGCCGTTGTAGGTCACCCGATAGCGGTTCGATTCGATCCTCTGGTCGGAATAGCCCTGACCGCCCGGCCCGCGCTGGGCGCCGTAGGGCGCCAGACTGGCGCAGGCCGCAAGCGCCAAGGTCGAGGCGGCGAGGCTGAGAACGGCGAGGCGCTTCATGGCGGGGTCTCCTTTGGCTGAGATAGCGTTGTTTGAGCCGGAGCGTTCCGTCCAGAGGCCCAGACTAGAGGCCCCGACTACAGGCCAAGCGCCGCGCGCAAACCCGCAAAGTCGGCGGGCGGCGGCGCCTCGACCGTGGTGGTCCCGCCTTCGGGATGGGGGAAGCTCAGCTTGGCGGCGTGCAGCATCAGGCGCGGCGCCGGCCCGACCTCTGTCGTCAGGGCGCCGCCATAGCGGACGTCGCCGATCAGCGGACGGCCCAGATGGGCCATATGGACCCGCAGCTGGTGCATCCGCCCGGTCAGCGGCTCCAGCTCGACCACCGCGCCCTGATCATTGGCGGCCAGGGTCCGATAGCGGGTCTGCGCCCCTTGGGCGCCGGGCGCGTCGAAGGCGACGACCCGCATATAGGACTCGCGCCCGATCTCCTCGCGCCGCAACGGGGCGTCGATGGAGCCGGATTTCGGGTCCGGCGCGGCGGACAGCAGGGCCAGATACTGTTTGCGGAACCGCCGCATCTGCAAGGCCTTGCCCAAAAAACCCGCCGCCGGCTTGGTCTTGGCCGCCAGGATCACGCCCGAGGTGTCGCGATCCAGCCGATGCACCAGTTCCGGCCGCTTTCCGTTGGACCGGACGAAGGCCCACAGCAGATCGTCCAGCGTATGGGCCTTGATGCGCCCGCCCTGGCTGGACAGGCCGGACGGCTTGGAAAAGGCGATGAGATGGGCGTCCTCGTGGATCACCCAGGACCGGACGGCGGCGATCTCATCCTCGGACAGGGCGACGGGGGTGCGGGCGGTCATTGGGGGCTTCTAGAGGTCAGTCCCCCGCCCCGTCCACCGCCGCCTCTTTCGCCATTCGCGCCCGCATCTCGGCCCAGCGTTCCAGCCGCGCCTTGATCTTCTCCTCATGCCCCTCGCCCTTGGGCCTGTAGAAGGTGCGGCGCTCCATCTCGTCGGGGAAGAAGTCGGCGCCCGAGAAGCCCTCGGGCGTGTCGGGGTCGTACTGGTAGCCCTTGCCGTAGCCGAGTTGCTTCATCAGCTTGGTCGGGGCGTTGCGGATATGGGCGGGCGGCGCCAGCGAGCCGGTCTCATAGGCCGCCTTCTTCGCCGCCTTGAAGGCTTCGTACACCCCCACCGACTTGGGCGCAGTGGCCAGGTGGACCACGGCCTGGGCCAGGGCCAGTTCGCCCTCCGGGCTGCCCAGGAAATCATACGCATCCTTGGCGGCGTTGGCGACCAGGATCGACAGGGGGTCCGCCTCGCCGATGTCCTCGACCGCCATCCGCACGATGCGCCGCGCCAGATACAGCGGATCTTCGCCCCCATTCAGCATTCGCGCCAGCCAGTAGAGGGCCGCGTCCGGGTCCGACCCCCGCACCGATTTATGCAGGGCGGATATGAGGTTGTAGTGTTCTTCTCGCGACTTGTCGTAAGCGGGCGCGCGGCGTTGCAGCACCCCCGCCAGCCCTTGCACATCCAGGGTCTCGCCCTTGGGCAGGTCGAACAACACCTCTGACATGGTCAGCAGATAGCGGCCGTCGCCGTCGGCCAGGGCCAGCATGGCCTGACGCGCCTCGGGCGACAGAGGCAGGGCGCGCTCCATATGGGCCTCCGCCCGCTGCAACAGTTGATCCAGCGCCGCGTCGTCCAACCGCTTCAGCACATAGACCTGGGACCGCGACAGCAGCGCCCCGTTCAGTTCGAAACTGGGGTTCTCGGTCGTGGCCCCCACCAGGGTCACGATCCCCGCCTCGACGAAGGGCAGGAAGCCGTCCTGCTGGGCGCGGTTGAAGCGGTGGATCTCGTCGACGAACAACAGGGTGCTCTGCCCCGCCGCTCGCCGCATCCGCGCCGCCTCGAACGCCTTCTTCAGGTCGGCGACGCCGGAGAAGACGGCGCTGATCGACTGGTATTCATAGCCCGCCGCCTGGGCCAGCAGCCGGGCGATGGTGGTCTTGCCGGTGCCGGGCGGACCCCACAGGATCATCGAGCCCAGCCGCCCCGCCTCGATCATCCGCCGGATCGGCCCGCCCTGCCCCAACAGATGATCCTGGCCCACCACCTCCTCCAACGTGCGCGGTCGCAGCCGGTCCGCCAGGGGGGCGTCGGGGGGCAATATGCCGGAGGCTTCGAAAAGATCGCTCATTGCGACCTATGTAGTCGTGCCTAAAGCGGTTTTCACCCGTTAGTATGGGTCAGCGCCACAGAGAGCCCTTATGACCGACGCCCATCCGAACCAAGGCCCGACTGGCGGCCTGACCCCGCACCTGACCATTCCGTCGCGGGGCGCCGCCGCCGCCGTCGATTTCTACACCATCGCCTTCGGCGCGGAAGTGCTGGATCGGCGGCTGGCGGACGACGGGGAACGGTTGATGCACGCCCATCTGAGGATCAACGGCGCCAGCCTGATGCTGAACGACGAGTTCCCGGAATATACGGGCAGCCAGGACGTCCGCCCCGCCGGCGTCACCCTGCACCTTCAGGTCGACGACCCGGACGCCTGGTGGACCCGCGCCCTGACCGTCGGGGGCGCAGAACCGGTTTTGGACATGGCGAACCAGTTCTGGGGCGACCGCTACGGCGTCCTGCGCGACCCCTTCGGCCACACCTGGTCGATCGGCGGGCCGACGAAGGGCTGAGACGATCAGGCTCTCCCCGGTCCGGTCGGCGGGAGACCTCGCAGCGCTCGATCCCCAGCCCTCCGCCTGCCGGCCATCCCTGGGTTTCTCGTCCAATGTCGCGAAAACCCGCTCCTTGTTTCAACGGCTTGCGGCTTCGCCCGTCGAACTACCCGGCGCCCCTCCCGAGGGCCCTATAATGACGCCCGGTCTTTGACATCGCAGAAGGAGCAGAGCGCGGCGGCAGCCGGACAGTCCGATCAGCGTCCGGCCATTTCTCATTAGATAACAAAACCCGTCGGACAGATCGGACACATCGGACACCTTTTTTTCGTGTCCGATCGGACGGACGTCTCAGTATTCGGCGCGCCGCTGCCGGCCGAGCCCAGGCCTCAGCCCGCTCCTGGCCCCATCCTCGGACAGCCCAATCGGCGTCGGGGAAATTCCCCCCGCAAAAACAAAGGCCGTCGGACAGATCGGACACATCGGACACCTTTTTTCGCGTCCAATGGCGGAGCGGCCTAGCGCAGAACGCCTCGGATTTGCCGACCGCCGCGATTGATGACCACCTCCCACGGGCCGCGACCGGCCCCGGCGGCTTCGACGTCGCGCGCCGTGGCGATGGGGCGACCGTTGATGCTGACGATCAGGTCGTTCTGGCGGAAGCCCGCACGCGCGGCGTAGCCCCGGCCGGATACGCCCGTGACGATGACGCCCGAAGCGAAAGGGTCGCCGCCCAGGCGGTCGGCCAGGGCCGGGTTCAGCGCCACGACCTCGGCGCCGGCGAAAGGTCCGGTCTGGATCATCACGCCATTGTCGGGATCAGCCTCGCCCGGCAGGGTTTGCACCCGCGCCGTCAGCGTCTGGGCCCGTCCGTCGCGCAGGATGGCCACCTGCACCTGATCATTGGGCGCGCGGGAGCCGATGCGGTAGTTCAGCCCGCCCTGGTCATTGATCTCCTGGCCGTCGATCGCCGTGATCACGTCGCCCTGACGCACTCCCGCACGGGCGGCGGGGCTGTTCGGATAGACGTCGGTGACCACCAGCCCCTGCGGGCGGGAAAGGCCCAGGCTGCCGGCGATGTCGCCGGTGACGGTGTCGCCCTTCACGCCCAGCCAGGGCCGCACCACCGTCTTGGCGCCGCCCAGGGCTGAATCCACCACCCGCTTGACCATGGCGGCCGGCACGGCGAAGCCGACCCCGGCCGACGAGCCCGAGCGCGAGAAGATGGCGGTGTTGATGCCGATCAGGTCGCCGTCCATGTCCACCAGCGCCCCGCCCGAATTGCCCGGGTTGATGGCCGCATCGGTCTGGATGAAGGAGCCTGAGTCGGAAATGCCCGTCTCGGTCCGGTTCAGGGCCGAGATGATGCCGTTGGTCACGGTCTGGCCCACGCCGAAGGGATTGCCGATGGCCAGGACCAGATCGCCGACCTGCTGTTCTTCCTGATCGTCGATGGCCAGGACCGGCAGGCGGTCGTTGACGTTCTCCAGCCGCAGCACGGCGATGTCGCTGCGCTCGTCAGCCAGGATGACGGTGGCGGGAAACTCGCGCCGATCGTTCAGCACGACCTTGATCTGCTGGGCGCCGTCGATGACGTGGTTGTTGGTCACCACGATCCCGTCAGAACGGACGATGACCCCCGACCCCACGGATTCGGCCACCCGCGCCTGGGGGATGCCGCCGCCGAAGAACTGGAAGAAGGGATCGACCTGAACCCGCTGCACGCTGCGCGCCGAAATATTGACCACAGCCGGAGCGGCCGAGCGCACCACAGGGGCGAAGCTGGACTTCATCCCCGCCGCATCGCTGGGGGCGGTGCGCGTGGGCTGGGCAAACTCGCCCTCCTGCGCCTTGGTCGAGGTGGGATTGCCGCAGGCCGAAAGGGCCAGGGCGGCGACGAGCACGATCGGTCGGGTCTTCATCGTCATCCAAGGAATGGAGGCTTCAAGCCGGGCTATACCGCATGGCTTTTCTGGCGGCATCAAGGCGATGGCGGTCAGACCGTCCAGCTCGGCTTGCGCTTGTCCAGAAAGGCGCGAACCCCCTCCTGCCCCTCGGCCGAGACGCGCGCCCGGGCGATCCGTCTGGCTGTATCGTCCATCAGGCCGTGATCGATCCTGTGGCCGGCGATGTCGTTGACCAGCCGCTTGGCCTCGCCCATGGCGCCGGGCGCATTGCCGCCCAGGCTGTCGGTCAACATGGTGATGAACTCATCGACCGACCCCTGGGGCAGGACCAGGTCGATCAGTCCCGCATGGGCGGCGTAGTCGGCGTCGAAACTGTTGGCGGTCAGGAAGAGTTGGCGGGCGCGGCGGGCCCCGACGGCCTCAATGACATAGGGGGCGATGGTGGCCGGGATCAGGCCCAGCTTGACCTCGGAAAAGGCGAAACGCGCCCCCTCCACCGCCACGGCCATGTCGCAGGCGGCGACGATTCCGGCCCCGCCGCCCATGGCCGCGCCCTCGACGACGGCGCAGGTCAGGGCGGGGACGTCGTGGAGGGCCTTCAGCATCCGCGCCAGCCCCAGTGCGTCGTCGCGATTGTCGGCCTCGGACCAGTCCGCCGCGTCACGCATCCAGTTCAGATCGGCCCCGGCGCTGAAGGTTCCGCCCGCCCCGCGAACGAAGACCGCGCGCACATGGTCGGCGCCGTGCAGGGTCTCGAACGCCTCATGCAGGGCGGCGATGGTGGCGGCGTCGAAGGCGTTCTTCTTTTCCGGCCGGTTGAGGGTGACGAAGACGACGCCGTCGGTGGTGGCGTCGATCCGAACCAGATCATCGTTCGCATCCGGCGCGGGGTCCGCGACCAGGGGATGGGCGATGCTGTTGATCTCCGCCGCCTCCGCGTCGGTGACGTCCAGAGCGTTGATGTCGGCGTCGTTCGGTTGATCGGCCATGTCTTGATCTCGGATATTCGATTTACGAGAGCCTAACGCGCTCCACGTCAAACGGAAACGCAACCCTCCTCGATTCGATCGCCAACTCGCTCAGCCTTCATGGGAAACTAGCCCGTGGAGTTGCCGCAATAGAAGGAGCTGGACCGACACGGCACGCCTGGCTGGGTGTTGAGGCCCATGGCGATGACTTCCAAAGTCAGACTGAAATACATATCGGGGCCGGTTATATTATAGGTGAACTGCGTGCCGGACACTGTTGTTGTCAGAATGCAGGCGTCGTTCCTATACAGGTTGAGCACATATGATGTGGCCTGTGGCACAGCCGCCCACGAGGCCGTAATCGGCGTGCGTGGATAGACGTAAGTCCCTGGCGAGAGACTCCAGTTCACGCCGGTGGTGGGAGGCAGTTGCGGAGCTTGATTGTCCCTCCACTGCACGATCGGCGACTGGCCGTCTTTCGTTTCGGAGGTCCAATACCAGTGGAATGCCGGCCCCTGCGGCCCGTTCTTGAGATAGTTTTGAATGAAGCCGGACACGGTGATGTTGGCGCCCCACAAGCCGTTGTAGAAAACCCATGCTGGGCCGTCATCGGAAATGAAGGTGAGGTTTGGCGCCGTGTCCCAGACTGGCCCCACATCGTCTGTATAATCGTTCGCCGTAAAGCCGGTCTCCGTCCTCATATGGACGCCGGCGGTCGTGTAAAGCTCATGGCTGTGCCAAGCCGCATAGCCGTTCAGACGAGGCACTTGGTCAAGCGTCAGGTCTGAAAAATTCGAAGATGTGACAATGTTGGGATCGCCATGGGCTTCATAATCGACATAGAGCAACGACACCTTGTCCTGATTGATCTTCACCTTGGCGGTGAGACGAATCCAGTCCCCTATGTGAGCGCCGAATCCGGAGCCCGAACCCAGCGGCCGTGAGGCGTAAGACGTCTGCGGACCCAGCCCCCCATTATATGCAAAGAAGCCGAAGTAAGAAATAAGATAGTAGTCGTCCCGCATTGCGATGCGGACGTACATCGGCGCGGTGATCGTTCTATTTGTAGGTCCATGCTGACCTAAGAACGTTTCGAGCTGATAGTTATAGAAATGAGGGTCGGATACGGGGATCACCGACGGAGACGAGGGGAGAAGCTCGCCTATATCGCTGAAATAACCTTGCCAAAGCGACACCCAGCTCCAATCAGCGACCGGTGCTGAGCCCGGCGCAGCCGGAAGAGGAAACAATGAAATATTGTCGATCTCTCCACCGCCGAAGGCAGTGCTGGAGGATCCCGCTTTCAACTTATCCGGAGTCATCGGCCCGGCGTCGAGAACCGACATGCCTGAGGGTAAGTCAGCGCCCCCGGATGAAAGTTCTCCGCTACCGCTGACCAACTGGCAGCGGCTGAGAAATGTCTCGACAGCTATCGGCCGATGCGGATCCTGAGAATGCAAGCGAAGGATTGGAGCCAGCTTGGCTGCAACTTGGGCAGGCGTAACCGTCGGCATAAAAGATCCCCAAATCTGATAGACCGACGATATGAGGCGCCCTGCGAGAAGTACAGCTGTCTTATGCTACATCCTAAACAGGCCGAAGGTCGTCTCCGGGATCGGGGCGTTCAGGCTCGCCGATATAGCCAAACCGAGCACATCCCGGGTTTGCGCAGGATCAATGACGCCGTCGTCCCACAGGCGGGCGGTGGCGTAATAAGGATTGCCCTCGTCCTCATACTTCTGGCGGATCGGCGCCTTGAAGGCTTCGGCCTCCTCGGGCGACCAGGTCTCGGCGTCGCGATGGACGGTGGCCAGGACGCTGGCCGCCTGTTCGCCGCCCATGACGCCGATCCGGCTGTTGGGCCAGGTGAAGAGGAAGCGCGGCGAATAGGCGCGGCCGCACATACCGTAGTTTCCGGCCCCGAAGCTGCCGCCGATCAGGACGGTGAACTTCGGAACCTCGGCCGAGGCGACGGCCGTCACCAGCTTGGCGCCGTCCTTGGCGATGCCGCCCGCCTCATACTTGCCGCCGACCATGAAGCCCGAGATGTTTTGCAGGAACAGCAGCGGAATCTTGCGCTTGCAGGCCAGTTCGATGAAGTGGGCGCCCTTCTGGGCGCTCTCGGAGAAGATGACGCCGTTGTTGGCCAGGATGGCGACCGGATAGCCCCAGATGCGGGCGAAGCCGCACACCAGGGTGGAGCCGTAAAGGGCCTTGAACTCGTCGAACTCCGACCCGTCGACCAGACGGGCGATCACCTCGCGCACGTCATAGGGCGCGCGGACGTCCTCCGGGATCAGCCCATACAGTTCGGCCGGATCGAAGGCCGGCGCGCGGGGTTCGCGCACATCCAGCTCCACGGCCTTGGTCGTGTTCAGATTGGCGACGATCGACCGCACGATCTCCAGCGCGTGTTCGTCGTTCTCGGCGACATGATCGACCACGCCCGAGCGGCGGCCGTGCGTTTCGGCCCCGCCCAGTTCCTCGGCCGAGATGACCTCGCCGGTGGCGGCCTTCACCAGCGGCGGGCCGGCCAGGAAGATGGCGCCCTGGTTCCGCACGATCACGGTCTCGTCCGACATGGCCGGCACATAGGCGCCGCCGGCGGTGGACAGGCCCATGACGCAGGCGATCTGGGCGACGCCCTTGGCGCTCATCCGCGCCTGGTTGAAGAAGATGCGGCCGAAATGGTCGCGGTCGGGAAACACCTCGGCCTGGTGCGGCAGGTTGGCCCCGCCGGAGTCGACCAGATAGACGCACGGCAGTCGGTTCTGCTCGGCGATCTCCTGGGCGCGCAGGTGTTTCTTCACCGTCATGGGGAAGTAGGCGCCGCCCTTCACCGTCGGGTCGTTGGCGACGATCATGACCTCGCGCCCTGAGACCCGCCCGATCCCGGCGATGACGCCGGCGCCCGGCGCTTCGCCGTCATACATGCCGTGGGCGGCCAGCTGCCCGATCTCGAGGAAAGGCGAACCGGGATCCAACAACCGCTCGACCCGATCCCGCGGCAGCAACTTGCCGCGGGCGACGTGACGCTCGCGCGCCTTGTCGGAGCCGCCGCGCGCGGCCTTGGCCACATGGTCGTGAAGTTCGGCGACCAGGGCGCTGTTATGCGCGTGCAGGGACTTGTACTTGGGGCTTTGCGGATCGACCGCTGACGTCAGCTTCGGCATGGGGGTGGTTTAGGGGCGGTTGGCGAAAAGCGCTAGTGAGTGAGACGTGCGCTGAGGCGCGCGCTGAAGGCTCGCCTCCTGCTCACAGGCGCTTTTCACCCCGACGCCCCGCCGTTCTTGCCAGTTCCCGCCTTTTCCCCTATACGCCCCCGCTTTCCAGGGCTTCGGTCCTGACGCGGAACGCCAAAGGGTTGGACAACCGGTCCCGCCGCCGCGCCAGGAGCCATCGTGGAGATCGACTTACCCGGTCGTTTCCGCGCCGACGCCTACAAGGGAGACTACCGCATGGCTCTTTACGAGCACACGGTCATGACGCGCCAGGACATCTCGGCGCAACAGGCCGAAGCGCTGAACGACACCATCAAGGACCTGATCGTGCAAGGCGGCGGCTCCGTCGCCAAGATCGAGTACTGGGGTCTGCGCAACCTGACCTACCGCGTGAAGAAGAACCGCAAGGCTCACTATTCGCTGCTGGCCGTCGACGCCCCTCCCGCCGCCATGGCCGAGGTCGAGCGTCAGCTGTCGATCAACGAAGACGTGCTGCGCTGGCTGACCGTCCGCGTCGAGGAACTGGACCTGGAACTGTCGCCGCTTCTGGCCCGCCGCGAGCGCGAACGCGAGCGTGAACGCGAGCGCACCCCGCGTGACGACGCCGACGCCGCTGACGCCGAATAAGGAAACCGGATCATGACCGACACGACTGCCCCCACCCCGGGCGCCCCGGCCGGCTCCGGCTCCGCCGGCCGCCGCCCCTTCTATCGTCGCCGCAAGGTCTGCCCGTTCTCGGGCGCCAATGCGCCGAAGATTGACTACAAGGACGTCAAGCTGCTGCAGCGCTACGTCTCCGAACGCGGCAAGATCGTGCCTTCGCGCATCACCGCCGTCTCCCAGAAGAAGCAGCGCGAACTGGCCAAGGCCATCAAGCGCGCCCGCTATCTGGCCCTCCTGCCGTATGTGGTGAAGTAAGATGAAGGTCGTTCTGCTGGAACGCGTCGATAACCTCGGCGCCATCGGCGACGTCGTCACTGTCAAGGACGGCTTCGCCCGCAACTTCCTTCTGCCGCGCGACAAGGCCCGCCGGGCCACCGCCGCCAATCTGAAGGCCTTCGAACTCGACCGCGCCGCCATCGAGCAGCGCAACGAGAAGAACAAGGCCGAGGCTCAGAAGATCGCCGACAAGATCGACGGCCAGACCTACATCATGATCCGTCAGGCCGGTGAAACCGGCCAGCTGTACGGTTCGGTCGCCGGTCGCGACGTCGCCGAGGCCATCCAGGCCGAAGGCGGCAAGGTCGAACGTTCGCAGGTGGTCCTGAACACGGCGATCAAGACCCTGGGTGTCCACGAAGTGCCGGTCCGCCTGCACGCCGAGGTCCGCGCTACGGTCAAGATCAACATCGCCCGCTCCATGGACGAGGCCGAGCGCCAGGCCAAGGGCGAGGACGTGATCCGCAGCCAGTTCGACGATGAGCGCCAGGCCGCCGAGCAATCGGCCCAGGAACTGATCGAAGGCGGAGCCGGTCAACAGGAAGGCTTCGGCGACGAAGCCTGATCCTGGTCTCGCCGGATCGGGGCCCGCCCTGATCCATGGCGAGTCGTAGAGGCATCAAGGGCGCGTTCCGAACGGAGCGCGCCCTTTTTGCCGTCCGAGCGATCCGAACCAAGCTCTGGGCCCGCGCCCATCGTATGACAAGTTTGCAACAGATCGTCCCGCATCGGCATGACGGAACGCCATGCGCACGACCTTGCCTTGACCACTGACTATAGCGATGAACACATTCCAATCGGGCTGGATTTTTGGCTGTTTCCTTAGTGATTTTTTGCGCCGACTAAGCCCTGGACGTCGTTATCGCGGCCGTCGCCGTCCAAGACCACAGGTCGCTGTCATTGGGGATAGTCATGACGCTGATTTCCGGTCGTTCCGTTCTGCTGGCCTTCGCCTCCACCAGCGCGCTGATGTCGGCGCCGTGCGCCTTCGCCCAGGAGGCGCCGCCTTCGACCGATGATGCGGCGGATATCGGCGAGATCGTCGTGACCGGCACGCGCACGGCGGGGCGGACCAGGCTCGATACCATAGCGCCTGTGGACGTGATCACAGGCGAGACCCTGACCCGCACCGGCACGGGCACGGAAACAGCCGCCGCCCTCGCCGCCGCCGCCCCTTCGATCAACTTTCCACGCCCCGCCATCTCCGACGGCTCCGACCATGTTCGTCCCGCGACCCTGCGAGGCTTGGCGCCCGATCAGACCCTGGTGCTGATCAACGGCCAACGCGGCCACGTCGGCGCCCTAGTCAACGTCAACGGCGCCTTGGGGCGGGGCTCGACCGCCTTCGACCTGAACACCATCCCGTCCGTGACCTTGGGTTCGGTCGAGGTGCTGCGCGACGGCGCCTCGGCCCAGTACGGCTCGGACGCCATCGCCGGCGTGATCAACCTGCGCCTGCGACAGGCGCGCGAGGGCGGCGGACTGACCCTGAACTACGGTCGCTACGACACCGAATATGACACCGCACGCGGATCGCACGAGGCGACTGACGGTGAACAGACCTCCCTGTCCGGCTGGGTCGGCCTGCCATTGGGCGAGGACGGCTTCGTCACCGTATCCGGCGAGTTGCAAAAACGCGATCCGACCAACCGCTCCGACTATGCAGCCCCCTCGGCCGTCGTCGGCAACACCTCGACCACCACTGTGCTGGGCCGGTTCGGCGACCCGGCCGTGGAGTCGCAGTCGCTGTGGTTCAACGCCGGAAAACCGATCAGTGCGGACTGGGAAGCCTACGCCTTCGGCGGAATTCAGCACAAGGAAAGCGAATCCGGCGCCACCGCCCGCGCCTACAACAACGCTAACAATGTCGTCGCCATCTATCCGAACGGCTTTCTGCCTCTGATCAACACCGAGATCGTCGATCGCAATCTGTACGGCGGGGTCAAGGGCGAGGCGGCCGGGATCGAATGGGACCTGTCGGTGGGGTATGGCCGCAACTCGCTGGATTACCGCGTCACCAACTCCCTGAACGCCTCATACGGGGCGGGGTCCAAGCGAGAGTTCAACGCCGGCGGATTGAAATATGACCAGCTCACCCTGGGCATCGATGGCGTGAAACCGCTTGAGGTCGGACTGATCGAACCGCTGAACGTCGCGTTCGGGCTCGAATACAGAACCGAAAGTTTCGAAGTCTACGCTGGCGAACCGGCCTCCTATAATCGCGGAACGGGCGGGACAGGCGGCGCGGGCGCCCAGGGCTTCCCTGGTTTTGCCCCCTCGAACGAGGCCGATGAAGACCGCAATAACTGGAGCGCCTATGTTGATCTGGAAGGTCGGCTGACCCCGGCCCTGACCTTCGGCGTCGCCGGGCGTTACGAGGACTATTCCGATTTCGGCGACCAGTTCACCGGCAAGATCTCGGCGCGCTATGACTTCTCGCCCGCCTTCGCGCTGCGCGGCGCGGTTTCTACAGGCTTCCATGCCCCCGCGCTTCAGCAACAGTATTTCAGCTATACGGCGACCAATCTGGTTACACAGGTCATCGGCGGGGTGCCCACCACCAGCCTGATCCAGGCCGGGACCTTCCGCGTCGATGATCCGGTCGCCCTGGCTCTCGGCTCCAAGCCGCTAGAGCCGGAAACCTCGATCAACTATTCGCTGGGCGCCGTATTCCGCTCTGGCGGCTTCGAACTGACGGTTGACGCCTATCAGATCGAGGTGGAGGACAGGATCATCTATTCGGAAAGCCTGGGTACAACCCGCCCGAGCCAGTCGGCGGCCACGACTACGGCGGTCCAGACCCTGTTGGCGCCCTTTGGGGTCAGCGCGGCGCGCTTCTTCCTGAACGGGGTGGACACCACCACCCAGGGGGTCGATGTCGTCGGCCGTTATCGCTTGCCGACGGATTTCGGACGCTTCGACTTCACCCTGGCGGGGAACTACAATGAGACGACAGTAGACAAGACGCCGGGCACGCCCGCCGGCCTGTCGATCCCCGTTTCTCCCAACTTCCTGTTCGATCGGTCCAACATTCTGGCCTTCGAGGATGGCACGCCGAAGACCAAGGTGGTTGGAGGACTGGACTGGACCCTGGGCGATTGGGCGGTCTCGGCCAAGGCGACCTACTACGCCAGCGTCCTGGTCGCCAATAACGCCTCGACACTGGACTATGAGACCGGCGACCACACTCTCTTCGATCTGGAAGCCCGCTATCAGTTCCCCTACGGGGTCGGTCTGGCCGTCGGGGCGAACAATCTGTTCGACGAATACCCGACCTACACGCCGACCACTCTGAACGGCGCCACCGGCTCGGTCGGTTTCCCGAGCTATTCGCCCTTCGGCTTCAACGGGCGGTTCTTGTACGCTCGTCTCAGCTACAGCTTCTGAGGCGTTCGGCCGGGGCGCGCTCAGTTGCGCGCCCCGGCGTCGAATCCACGAGCCCCACAGACGACGGATTCACTTCACCCACAGGGGGGACGATCTGTCCACGGTCGTGGAGGCGTCCGCGACTGACGCAGGCGCGTGTCAGGGGTAAAGCGTTAAGACAATGAACGCCTTCGCCCCCCTGCCCTTCTCGTCCTCGCCGTTGGACTCCAACGGCGTCGCCTCCATGCCTCATAACCTGGAGGCCGAACAGGCTCTGCTCGGCGCCTTGATGTTCGACAACGGGGTGTTCGAGCGTCTCAGCGACCGTCTGCGCGGCTCCCACTTCTACGAGCCCTTCCACCAGCGGCTGTTCGACGCCATCGAGGATCATATCCGTCAGGGCATGCTGGCCGAGCCGACCATCCTGATGGAGCGGTTCAAACAGGACCCCGCCTTCCAGGAGTTCGGCGGCCTGCGCTATTTCGCCGATCTGGTGGACCGAGCCCCGCCGGCGGCCAACGCCCCAGACTACGCCCGCGTCGTCTATGACACGGCCCTGCGCCGCGACCTGATCCGCATCGGCGGTGAAATCATCAGGGAGGCGCCCAATCCGGACGTCCCTGCCGACGAACAGATCGAACAGGCCGAACAAACCCTTTATTCTCTGGCCGAGACGGGCAAGCCCTCGTCCGGTTTCGTCAGCTTCTCCCACGCCCTGTCCGGCGCCGTTCAGATGGCGGCGGAAGCCTATCAGCGCGAGGGCAAGCTGGCCGGTCTGGCCACCGGCCTGCACGATCTGGACCGGAAACTGGGCGGCCTGCACCCATCCGACCTGCTGATCCTCGCCGGACGCCCGTCGATGGGTAAGACGGCTCTGGCGACCAACATGGCCTTCAACGTGGCCCGCGCCTATCAATGGGAGCCGACGCCGGAGGGCCGCAAGACGGTCAACGGCGGGGTGGTCGCCTTCTATTCGCTGGAAATGAGCGCCGAACAGTTGGCCATGCGGATCCTGGCCGATGCGTCCGGCGTCTCCTCCGACAAGCTGCGCAAGGGCGAGATTGACGCTTCGGACTTCGGCAAGCTGCGCGATGCGGCGGTCGAAATCGGCGAGGCGCCCCTCTATATCGACGCCACCGGCGGCATCTCCATCTCCAAGCTGGCCGCCCGGGCGCGGCGGCTGAAGCGGATGGAGCACGGGCTGGACCTAATCATCGTCGACTATCTTCAGCTGGTGACCACCGGCGAAGGCGGCGGGCAAAAGAACCGCGTTCAGGAAGTGTCCGAGATCACCGGCGGCCTCAAGGCCCTGGCCAAGGAGCTGAACGTCCCGATCATCGCCCTGTCGCAGCTGTCGCGTCAGGTCGAACAGCGCGACGACAAGCGGCCCCAGCTGTCGGACCTGCGGGAGTCCGGCTCGATCGAACAGGACGCCGACTGCGTGATGTTCGTCTATCGCGAGAGCTACTATCTGGGCCGGGCCGAGCCGCGCGAAGGCACTGAGGAACACCTGCAATGGCAGCAGGACATGGACCGGCTGCAAGGCCAGGCCGAGGTCGTCATCGGCAAGCAGCGCCACGGCCCGATCGGCATCGTCAAACTGGCCTTCGACGCCGACACGGTCCGCTTCGGCAACCTGGCGCACGGCTATGAGGAAGTCAGCTACGAATAGGGCTCTTCCCTAACCGCCGACTTGCGCCATAAGGCCGCCATGCCCTCCCCCGCCCTGCTGTCCGTCGATCTGAACGCCCTGGCCCGCAACTTCCACACGCTGGAAGCCGTGACCGGCGCGCCGGTTCATCCGGTGGTCAAGGCCGACGCCTATGGGCTGGGCGCCGAGGCCTGTGCGACCCGGCTGATGACCGAGGGGGCGCGGACCTTCTTCGTCGCCCGCGCCGATGAAGGCCTGGCCTTGCGGGCGGCGCTGGGCGATGCGCCGGTCATCTATGTGCTGGACGGCTGCCACGACGGGGCGGCCGGCGTGCTGAAGGCGGCGGACCTGCGTCCAGTGCTGAACCAGCCCCGACAGATGCAGGCTTGGAGCCAGGTCGGCGGCGGCGCCTGCGGCATCCAGATCGACACCGGCCTGAACCGGCTGGGGTTCCGCCCCGAAGACGCGCCGGAGCCGTTCGAGGGCCTCCACCTTGTCATGAGTCACCTGGCCTGCGCCGACGAACCGGACCAGCCGATGAACCGGCGCCAGCGCGACGCCTTCACGGCGGCGGCCGCGCGATATCCGGGCATCACGCGATCGCTGGCCAATTCGGGCGGTTGCTTTCTGGGGCGGGACTACAGCTTCGACGCCGTGCGCCCCGGCGTCTGTCTCTATGGCGGCGGGCCGCAGGGTCGGCCGGACGACAGGATCGCCGCCGTCGCCACCCTGACCGCCGAGGTCTTGCAGGTCCGAGACGTCAGGGCGGAGGAAAGCATCGGCTATTCCAGAGGCTTCGTCGCTGACCGTCCCGTGCGAGCGGCCGTGGTGGCTGCGGGCTATGCCGACGGCGTCATGCGGGCCTATGGACAAGGCGGCGCCGCCTGGGTGTCGGGCGAGATCCGCCCTCTGCTGGGCCGGGTGTCGATGGACGTCTGTACCCTGGACATCACCGGCCTGGACGTCGCGGTCGGCGATCGGGTCGAGCTTTTCGGCGCGAACCGTCATCTGGATGAGGCGGCGGCCGCGGCCGGAACCATCAGCTATGAACTATTGACTGCAATCGGCGACCGGGTGCCTCGCGCCTATTGAGGCGAATGCGACCGCGACTGACGTAGAAGAGGCCGATGAAGGCCCGAAGCTCGGCCCGTCACCCGACGTCGGCTGTCTCTGCTAAGGAAGTCCATGGCTCGCGATTCCGCCCTCTACGTCTGTCAATCCTGCGGCTCGGTCCACGGCAAGTGGTCGGGTCAGTGTTCATCGTGCGGGCAGTGGAACACCCTGACCGAAGAGAGCCGTTCCGCGCCGCCGGGCGCGATCAAGCCTTCGGCGGCCGCTTCGGCGCGCGGACGCGGCCTGCAGTTTGAAACCCTTCAATCCGACACCCCCGAACCGCCCCGCATCACGACGGGCGTGGCCGAGTTCGACAGGGTCTGCGGCGGCGGGGTGGTGCCGGGTTCGGCCATCCTGCTAAGCGGCGATCCGGGCGTGGGCAAGTCCACCCTGCTGCTCGAGGTGGCGGCCAAGGCGGCGCTTCGCGGCGGGCGTATCGCCTATATCTCGGGCGAAGAGGCCGTCGAGCAGATCCGAGCGCGGGCCAAGCGGATGGGTCTGGAGCAGGCGCCGGTCAATCTGGCGGCGGCGACGGCGCTGCGCGACATCCTGGGCACGCTGAAGCGCGAACAGTTCGACATCGTCATCGTCGATTCGATCCAGACCCTGTGGTCCGACGTCCATGAGAGCGGACCGGGCTCCATCACCCAGGTCCGGGCCTGCGCCGGCGAAATGGTCCGACTGGCCAAGACGCAAGGGATCGCCGTTGTTCTGGTCGGCCACGTCACCAAGGACGGCCAGGTGGCCGGGCCGCGCGTGGTCGAACACCTGGTCGACGCCGTCATGACCTTCGAGGGCGAGCGCGGCTATCCGTTCCGCATCCTGCGCGCCGGCAAGAACCGGTTCGGCGCCACCGACGAAATCGGGGTGTTCGAAATGGGCGACAGCGGCCTGCGCGAAGTCGCCAATCCATCGGCCCTCTTCCTGGGCGAGGGCAAGGACCGGGCGCCCGGCGCCGCCGTCTTCGCCGGGATCGAAGGCTCGCGGCCCGTTCTGGTCGAGATCCAGGCCCTGGTGGCGCCGTCCGCCTATGGCACGCCGCGGCGGGCTGTGGTCGGTTGGGACTCCGGTCGGCTGGCCATGTTGCTGGCGGTGCTGGAGGCCCGGTGCGGCCTGGGCTTCGGGGACAAGGACGTCTATCTGAACGTGGCCGGGGGGCTGCGGATCAACGAGCCGGCGGCGGACCTGGCCGCAGCGGCGGCCCTGATCAGTTCGGCCCTGGACATGCCCCTGCCCCAAGGCTGCGTCGTCTTCGGCGAGATCGGCCTGTCGGGCGAGGTCCGCAGCGTGGGCCGAGCCGAGGCGCGGCTGCGCGAGGCTCAGAAGCTGGGCTTCGACCATCTGCTGTGCCCGCCCCTGCCCCAGAGCGCGGGGAAGACAAACGGGGTCAAGGTGACGTCGGCGACGCGGTTGACGGATGTGGTCGAACGAATCTCGCAAAACCGCTATTAGACGGGCGCAACAGTTTCTGGACCTCTGAGTGACCGGTTACGACGTCTTCGCCATAGTGGTGATCCTGTTCTCCGCCGCCGCCGGCTGGGTGCGCGGCGGGGTGCGCGAGATCATCACCCTGCTCAGCGCCCTGCTGGCGGCGCTGATCGCCCTGGTGACCCTGCCCTGGACGGCCATGCTGGGGCGGGCCCTGGTCAATCCCGACTGGGCCGGGACGATCCTGGCGGCGATCGTGACCTTCATGGTCGTCTATTTCGGCATCCGCATCTTCGGCTCCTTCCTGTCCAAACAGGCCCAGGCCCATCCGCAGTTGGGAGGAATCGACCGGTTCATCGGAGTGTTCGTCGGCGCAGGCCGGGCCTTGGTCCTGTTGGGCGCCGTCCATCTGGTCATCGTGGCCGCCATGCCGGGCGAACGGACGCCGAAATGGCTGACCCAGGCGGCGCTCTATAAGGTCAGCGCCGTCGGCGCCCGCGCCATTCAGATCGTCCTGCCCGGCATCGGGCGCGGCGCCGATGCGATCACGCCTGTGGTGGATTCATCCGTGCGCAAAGGGTTTTCGAACGACGAAGCCTTGCCTCGGACGCAATCCGAGACTAACTCGCCGCGCGAAGCCGCCCCGTAAGTTTCCCCCGGTCATCGGAGCCCCACGATGCGCCACCATATCGCCGATCCCGTCGTTCACCGCGAGCACTGGCGCGAGCCGGAGGATGATCAGCTCCGTCTGGAGTGCGGCGTCTGCGGCGTCTGGGGCGCGGACGAGGACGAGGGCTCCGCTGTCGTCGCCCTGGGCCTGCATGCGCTTCAGCATCGCGGTCAGGAAGCCTGCGGCATCGCCAGCATCAAGGACGAACGCTTTTACACCGAACGCCATCAGGGGCTGGTGGGCGAGGCCTTCGGCGGCGCCGACCTGATGACGCGCATGCCCGGTCGCGCGGCTGTCGGCCACACCCGTTACTCCACCGCCGGCGGCAGCTTCCTGCGCAACATCCAGCCGATGTTCGCCGACCTGGACCAGGGCGGCATCGCCATCGCCCACAACGGCAACCTGACCAACTTCAAATTCCTGCACAGCCAGCTGGTCAGCGAAGGCGCCATCTTTCAATCGACCTCGGACTCCGAAGTCATCCTTCACCTGATCGCCCGCAGCCGTAAGGCCAAGATCGTCGACCGCTTCATCGACGCTCTGGCGCGGATCGAGGGCGGCTACGCCCTGGTGGCCCAGACCCGTCACAAGATGATCGGCGCCCGCGACCCTCTGGGCATCCGCCCCCTGGTGCTGGGCCAGATGGGCGAGGCCTGGGTCCTGGCCTCCGAAACCTGCGCCCTGGACATGATGGGCGCCACCTTCGTGCGCGACGTCGAACACGGCGAGGTCGTGGTCATCGACGAGAACGGCGTCGAATCGATCAAACCCTTCCCCGCGCGCGCCGCTCGCCCCTGCCTGTTCGAATACGTCTATTTCTCGCGTCCCGACTCGGTCGTGAACGGCCGTTCGGTCTATGAGGTCCGCAAGGAAATGGGCCGGGGTCTGGCCCGCGAATGGGGCGTGGACGCCGATATCGTCGTGCCGGTGCCCGATTCCGGCGTGCCCGCCGCCCTGGGCTATGCCCAGGAGAGCGGCATCCCCTACGAGATGGGCATCATCCGCAGCCACTATCTGGGCCGCACCTTCATCCAGCCCAGCCAGGGCGCCCGGCAGAAGGGCGTGCGGATGAAGCACAGCCCCAACAAGTCTGCCCTGGCCGGCAAGCGGGTCGTGCTGATCGACGACTCCATCGTGCGGGGCACCACCTCGGTCAAACTGGTCCGCGCCGTCCGGGCGGCCGGGGCCAAGGAGGTTCATCTGCGTTCGGCTTCCCCGCAGATCCTTTTCCCCGACTTCTACGGCATCGACATGCCCGAGCGGGCGCAACTGCTGGCGGCCAACAAGACGCTGGAGGAGATGCGCGAAATGCTGGAGGTCGATTCCCTCGGCTTCCTGTCCATCGATGGCCTGTATCAGGCGATGGGCGAGCCCGGCCGCAACAATGACGCGCCCCAGTTCACCGACCACTATTTCACCGGCGACTATCCCACCCGCCTGCTGGACCGGGAGATCGAGGAAGGCGGCCGGGAGTTTTCGGCGCGACAACTTTCGCTGCTGGTCAGCGCATGATGATCACGGGTTGATGACGCACAACCCAGTTCAAAACAGCCAGCTGCAGGAGGGGAGGCTCTTCCTGATCAGGCTTGGCGGCCGCCTTCTGGCGATTGTCGGGATGTTCTTCGTCTTCAACCTGATCCTGGCGGCAAACCAGTCCGCCCTCTCGCCTTCCACCCTCGCTGGGTTGACGACGGGCTTGGGCGCCGGGCAGCTGCTCTTCGGCAAGCGCCGCTTTCGCGTGCCGTCGATGGTTTGGCAGGGCGTCGGGTCGGTGATGATCTTGGTCGCCGCTACGGCGTCATACGGCCTCGCTAAAGCGGCGTTCGGCGGAAACTGAGTCACATCAGGGCGTCAGCTTCAGCCTGTGATCGCCGCACGCTCGATCCCGCTTGGCGGCCGCCGCAAACGCACGCTAATCATGGCGGATGTCAGACCTGCCCCTCAAAGACCGTATCGCCCTCGTCGTCGGGGCCTCGCGCGGCATCGGCTATGAGAGCGCCCTCGCCCTGGCCAAGGCTGGCGCGCACGTGGTGGCTACAGCCCGGACACAAGGCGGGCTTGAGGAACTGGACGACGCCGTCTTCGCCGCGACGGGCAAGCACGCCACCCTCGTCCCGTTCGACCTGGTCGACGGGGGCGGCATCGACCGGCTGGGCGGAGCGATCTTCGAACGGTTCAAGAAGCTGGATGTCTGGGTCCAGGCGGCGGCGACCATGGGGCCGTCGGGCCTGACGCCGGTGGCCCACGCCGACCCGCGCGAGTTCGCCAAGGTGGAGAAGGTCAACTTCACGGCCGTCTACCGGCTGATCCGCTCGCTGGAGCCGCTGCTGCGCGCGTCGGACGCCGGGCGGGCGATCCATTTCACCAGCAGCGTGGCGACGACGCCCCGCGCCTTCTGGGGCATGTACGCCGCCACCAAGGCAGCCGCCGAAGCTCTGATCAAGGCTTGGGCGGACGAGGTGGAGAGCACCCCGATCCGCGTCAGCGTCGTCGATCCAGGTCGTATGCGCACCGCCATGCGGGCCCAGGCCTTTCCTGGAGAAGATCCCCAGACCCTGCCCCATCCATCGGAAATCGGTCCCCTGGTGGTCGAACTGGCGCGAGGCGACCTGACGCCTCCGCCGACGATCCGATTCCGTGACTGGAAGGCCGGGTTAACGACGGAAGCTCTGGTCTGAAGTCATGCGAGGCCAGAGCCCTTCTGATCGCCGCCAATCAGGGTAGGCGCACCAGCGTAGCCAACCAGCCCTGGGCCTGGGCCAGGTCGACGGCCTCAAACAGCGGTATGGCGAGCAGGAAAACCAGCCCGTCTCTAATCGTGGTCAGAAAGAAGTTGGGCCGCACCGACAGCTCTGGCTCGTCCCGCCAGAGGGAGAAGTCAGGCAGGAAACGAGGCGTCCGCAGCTTGTAATCGGCATAGGCGGCGCCGAAGGTCGCGCCCAGCCATGCCTCTTCGCGGCGAACGGTCAGATAGAAGACCGCCACGGATGCGAGGGTGAACAGCACCGCCAGCGTCAGGCTGCCGCTCTGGGCGCCGATGCCGAAGGCGCCGAAGAAGCTGAAGATATAGAGGGGATTGCGGCTGATCGAATAGGGGCCGCGCGAGACGATCTCGGCCTTCTTGCGCCCTCCGATATAGAGGGAACACCAGGCCCGGCCGACGATGGCGAAGACGATGGCGGCCAGACCCACGGCCTCGACGCCTTCGTGAAGCGGACTGTCCAAGCCCGTGGCGGACTGGGACACCATCGTCAGGCCCACCAGACCCAGCAGGGCGACGAGCACGGCGCCCTTACGCACCTTTTGCACCGCTTGAAGATCGAAGATCGGGGATGTCGCCATGGTGTTCTCCTATCCTCCAGGGATCAAGCGCCGCAGTGGGCCTTGCTGCAAGCCCTATGATTGCAAACGAATATCCCTCTCGAAAAAGGACGCCATCGGAGGGAACTTCAGACAGCCGCGACTCCCGTGCTTGCTCCGCACTCAGCCTATCCGATCCACAGGATGGCGACGATCAGGGCGGGCATGGCGAACGAGGCGGACCAAGACCCTAGCCTTGATCAACACCCCTCGCCATCGGCGTCAGCCGCTCCAGAATGTCCGCCAATTCCTGGGGCCAGATCGTCTCTGTCGAGGCGCGGATCTGGTCGAGGCTCCACCAGCGGTGCTCGGCCAGGACGCGCCGCTCCACCTCGGTCCAGCCGGCGGAGGACAGGTCGAAGCCGTCCCTGCGGAGCAGGAAGAAGCGCTGATCGACGTCGGCCATGCAGCCGTCGGGCAGGCGGAAGCTGACGCGGACGCGGGCGACCTGGGGGCCCGGATCAGCGACGATCAGGCCCGTCTCCTCGAACAGTTCGCGGCGTGCGGCGTCCTCGTAGGTCTCGCCCGGATCGCAGCCGCCGCCCGGCGTGGCCCAGAATTCGGATCCCGCAAGGGGGCCGTCGGCGAAGGCGAAACGGAACAGCAGCACCCGCCCCTGCCCGTCCAGGATCAGCCAGCGCGAGGTCGGCCGGTCGGGAAGGACGGACGCGACCTCGCTCATGAGGTCACTTCTTGGCGCCGCCCTTCTGGCCGGTGCGGATGCGGCCTGAGCGCGACACTTGACGGGCGCCGCCGCGCGCGCCCTTCTGGATCGCAACAGACGATCCGGCCTTCTTGGACGCGCTGGCCTTCAGGCCGCCCAGCACCTTGGGCTGGGCCTTGCGGGTCTTCTTCTGCTCCAGCGCCTTGCCGGGCAGCTTGGACAAGGCCTCTTCCTTCTCGGCCTTCTTGACGCGGCGCGGCGCGGTCTTGGCGTCGCCCTTGTAGCGTTCCGGGCCGGACTTGGCGCCGCCCTCGGCATAGGGATTGGCGCCGCTGGACTTGACGTTCAGGCGGATCGGCGTGCCCGGCAGGTCGAAGCTCTCCCGGATCGAATTGACCAGATAGCGCTTGTAGTGATCCGGCATGGCCTCGGCCCGATTGGCCATCAGCACGAAGGTGGGCGGACGGGCCTTGGTCTGGGCGATGTATTTCGGCTTGATCCGCTTGCCGTCCACGGCGGGCGGCGGGTGGCGCTGGGTCGCCATGGACAGCCAGGTGTTCAGATCCTTGGTCTTCACCTTGACCGACCAGGTGTCATAGGCCTGAAGCACCGCCGGCATCAGCCGATCGACGCCCCGCCCCGAGTGGGAAGACAGGGCCACAAAGGGCGAACCCTTCAACTGAGGCAGTTTGTCTTCCGCCAGGGTCTTCAGCTTGGCCAGCCGCGACTGGGGTTCGTCTTCCAGGTCCCATTTCGACGCGACATAGACGAGGGCGCGGCCTTCGCGCTCGACCAGATCGGCCAGCTGAAGATCCTGGGTGTCGAAGGCGTCGTCCTTGTCCATGACCAGGATCACCACCTCGGCGAAGGTGATGGCGCGGATGGTGTCGGCGACCGACAGCTTCTCCAGCTTCTCCTGAACACGGGCCTTGCGCCGCATCCCGGCCGTGTCGATCAGGCGGATGTTCTTGCCCTCGAACGTCCAGTCCACCGAGATGGAGTCGCGGGTGATCCCGGCTTCCGGCCCCGTCAGCAGCCGGTCGTCGCCGATCAGACGGTTGATCAGGGTGGACTTGCCCGCGTTGGGCCGACCGATCACGGCGATGCGGATCGGCTTGTCCGGCTCGTCGATCTCCTCGACGAAGATGTCCTCCGAACCGGCGCGAAGGGCGGCGTAGAGGTCGGCCATGCCCTCGCCGTGCTCTGCGGAGATAGCGACGGGCTCGCCAAAACCCAGGGCGTGCGCCTCGCCCACGCCGCCGCCGCTCTCCCGGCTCTCGGACTTGTTGGCCAGCAGGATGATCGGCTTGTGCACCTTGCGCAGGCGCTCGGCGAAGATCCGGTCCAGCGAAGTCACGCCTTCGCGGGCGTCCATCATGAACAGGATCAGTTCGGCGTCGTCGATAGCCGCCTCGGTCTGTTCGCGCATCCGCGCCTCGAGGCTTTCGTCGGTGACGTCCTCATAGCCGGCCGTGTCGATCAGCGTCAGGTCCATGTCGCCGATGTTGCCGTCGGCATAGCGCCGGTCGCGGGTCACGCCGGGCCGATCATCGACCAGCGCGAGGCGTTTGCCGACGAGACGATTGAACAGTGTCGATTTGCCCACATTGGGGCGGCCGACGATGGCGACCTTCAGAGCCATGTCGGCCTTCTAACGTAATTCTGGCTGAAAATCAGCGGATACAGATCAACTGACCGGTGTCGGTCAGCACATAGAGGGCGCCGTTATAGGCCGCAGGCGCGATATAGGCGGGCGCGCCCAGCTTCAACGTCGTCTGAGCGACGCCTGTCTTCGGATCGAAGGCGACCGCTTCGCCGTAGGAGTTGACCATCACCAGACGGTTCGAGGCCAGCAGCGGGCCGGACCACTGCGGCGTGATGGTGCGACGGCCGAAGCGCAGGAAGCCGCCGACCTTGCGGGCGCGGCCTTCATTCAGCTCGCGAGTCCAGTAGATCTGGCCGGTGTCGCGATTGGCGGTGATCAGCTCGCCGGACTTGGACACGACGAAGACCACGTCGCCGACCGGCAGGGGCGCGTTCACGCCCGTGACCGGCAGTTGCCATTTGGGTTGACCCGAGCGCAGGTCCAGAGCCGACAGCACGCCTGAATGGCTGACGCCATAGACCATGCCGCGGCTGATCACGGGGCGACCGGCCACGTCGCGAACCTCGGACAGGGCGCTGGTGCGGCTGGTGCGCGACAGGGTCTGTTCCCACAGGGACTGGCCGTTCAGGGCGCTCAGCGCCACCAGCTGACCCGAGGCGAAGGGAGCGATGACGGTGTTTCCGGTGACGGCCGGGCTGGAGGCGCGCATCACGCGAGCCGGCTCGGCGATGCCGCGATAGGTCCAGTCCTGGGCGCCGGTGTTGACGTCGAAGGCGAACAGCTGGCTGTCCACGTCCACGACGAAGACGTGCGAACCGACCACCGTCGGCGCGCCGTGAATGGGGGCGTCTACCGGCTGGGTCCAGGCGACGGTCCCGGTATTGGCGTCCAGCGCCGTCATGGAGCGATAGCCGGAGGAAACGAAGACCTTGCCGCCGGCCACGGCGACGCCACCGCCGAAGCCGCCGTTGCGGTCGCGCTCGCCGTTCTTCACGTCGGTCTTCCACAGAACCGCGCCCGTGTCGGCGGAAACGGCCGAGACGGTCGATTCGCCGTCCAGCACGAAGATTTTGCCGTCGGCCGCGACGACAGGCGCCATGACGTTGCCGACGCGGGCCGACCCGCGGCCGATGTCGCGCTTCCAAGCGATCTTGAAGTCCGGCGCGGCGATGACGTGTTCGACCAGGTTTTCCGCCGTCCCGCCCGGCTGGGTCCAGGCCGTCGCGGCCTGCGGACCCGGCAGGAAATAGGTCCGACCGGACAAGGCCGCCGAGGGCGCCAGCTGCTGTTCGAACTCCAGCACAGAGATGCGCTGACCTTCGGACGCCGTCGCTTTAGGATCGCCCTTCTTGCCCAAACCGAAGGGCAGGTTGCGACTGACGGCGCCGCAGGAGGCCATGGTGGCGGCGACGCCGCAGATCAGCGCGACTTTCAGAACTCGGTTCATCGGGGGCGTCCTGTCAGGGGTCGTCACTGTTGGGCGGGGGCGGTGGACGGAGCGGGGGCGGCCGGCGAAGGCGCCGTCTTGGCCGCATCGACGATGGCCTTGAGGGCGCCGGCCGTGCCCGCGTCGATCGTGGCGACGGCGATATTGGCGCGCTGGCGCACGTCGTCGGGCACGTCCTGGCCCAGTTGCAGCAGAACGAAGGCTTCACGCGCCTCCTTGGTCTTGCCGTGTTGCAGGCGCGCCAGGGCCAGTGCTTCCTGGGCGAAGGCGTGCAGCGGACGGTCGTCCTCGGCCAGGGGCGACAGGCGGGCCTCCAGGTCGGCCAGGGGCGCCGTGTCCATCACCAGAAAGGCGGCCTTGAGAGCGGGCGGGTCAGAAAGGATCGGATCGCCCGACACCTTGGCCGCTTCGTCAAACAGGCGAACCGCATCAGGAATCTTGTTGGCGCTGACCGCCAGGCCCGCCTGTTGTTGCAGGGCCAGAACCTTATAGGCGCCGTTGCCTTCCTTGGCGGCTTCCTCGAAGGCGGCGCGCGCATCGACCGGCTTGTCGGCCCGCAGGGCCTCCATGCCGCGATCATAGGCCTCGGCAGCCTTGGCGGCCTTGCTCGAGTTCAGGCTGTCCCAGCCCCACCAGCCCAGGGCGGCGACAAGGGCGACCACCAGAACGGCGCCCACGACGGGCAGCCAGGTGCGGGCCAGGCGCTTGTACCGGTCGGAGCGAAGCTCCTCCTCGACCTGTTCGAAGACATCAACCACGGAAACGTCGCCCCAAAATCGCAAAAAGCAAACCGGCGCGGACCCTAGAAGGTCGGCCCCTCGCCCGCAACGTCGTCCGTTACTGCGAAGCCGGCTTTTTCGAGAAGTAGGTCTCGACTTCGGCAGGAAAACGGCGGGTTTTCACATCATTGGCGAAAGCGGCGGCCGCACGGTCGATCTCGGTGCGCAGATCGGCGTATTTCCGCACGAACTTCGGCGCCCAGTCGAACAGGCCCAGCATGTCGTTGACCACCAGGACCTGGCCGTCGCAGGCGGCCGAGGCGCCGATGCCGATGGTGGGAACGTCCAGGGCCTCGGTGATCTCGCGCGCCAGCGATTCGGCGACGCCCTCGATGACGATGCAGAAGGCGCCAGCCTCGGCCGTGGCCCTGGCTTCCGCCAGGACCCGATCCCGCTCGACGTCTGTACGGCCCTTGGCTCGGAAACCGCCCTCGGCCAGCACCGCCTGAGGGCGCAGGCCGACATGCCCCATGACCGGAATGCCCCGCCTCACCAGAAAGGCTACGATTTCGGCCAGTTCGACGCTGGTCTCCAGCTTGACCGCCTGGGCGCCGGTTTCCTTCATCACCCGCACGCAGTTGGCGTAGGCCGCTTCGTTGCCCCCCTCATAGGAGCCGAAGGGCATGTCGACCACGACCAAGGCCCGGCGCGATCCACGCACCACCGCCTGACCGTGCAGGATCATCATGTCAAGGGTGACGCCGACGGTGTTGGGCAGGCCGTGCACCGCCATCCCCACGCTGTCGCCGACCAGAAGAACGTCGCAATGGGGGTCGAGCAGCCCCGCCATCGGAGCGTCATAGGCGGTCAGGCAGACGATCGGCTCGCCGCCCTTTCGTCCCGCGATATCGGGGACCGAAATCCGTTTGACGGTCTCTTGAACATGAACGGACATTGGGCGCCTCCTGACCTGAGGGGCGTCAGATAGGCGCGCCGAAGACGCAAGTCACCCTCAGACGTCCTGCGACAGCTTCACAGCTCCCGCCGCCAGCAGGGCCGCCACCGCGCCCGCCGCGATCCAGAAGGCCAGCATGCCTGAGCCGCCCATCAGGTCGATCGACCCAAGTCCCAGGCTGTCCAAGCCGGTCTGGGCCGCGCCCTGGGCCGCGGCTGCGGCGGTCCGCACCCCCTGCGTCAGGGTCGTGTCGGGGTCGCCGCTGAAGTTGAAGTTCACGCCCTCCCGCACGGCCAGGACGCCGCCGACCAAGCCGGCCGCCGTCAGAGCCAGACCGCGCCAGCGCGACCGCTTCTCCAGCCGGGCCTGCAAGGTGGCCACGAACAGCGCCTCATCCGCCAGAGTCGGAGTGCGCGAAAAAAGGCGCTCGATCATCGGATCGAATTCGTCAGCCGACATGGAGCGACCTCCCGTCCGCCGCCACGGGTTGCAACCGCGCGCGGAGTTTATCCAGACCACGTTTGACATGTGACTTCACCGTGCCGAGTGGCAAATTCATGGCTGCCGCAATCTCCGGGTGAGACATCCCCGCGCCGTGGCACAGGGACACGCAGACCCTTTCCGTTTCGCTGAGGGTCCTCAGCGCCTCGTCCAGATCCATGGAGCCGGCCTCATCCTGAGCCGGCGCCGCCTCATCGGCCTCAGCCTCGGCTACATAGCGGGCTTCGCGGGCGACGCGCTTCAGATAGAGGCGGGCGGCGATCTTCTTGATCCAGCCCGCAAAGGTCCCCTGCCCCCGAAATTCCGAACAGCGCTGAAAACCTTGCAGAAAGGCGTCCTGGGCGACGTCGTCGGCCAGGGACGGCGTCGCGCCCATGCGGCGCAGCAGCCCCCGAACCGCCGAACCGTGCCGCCGGACCAGTTCGCCATATTCCCGCCGTCCGCCGGCCGCCGCCTGGGCGGCCAGCTCCACGTCGTGCAGATCGCGTAAGGACTTGCTCATGACGTCCCCCTCCGGTCGACGTCAGGCCTTGTTCGGGTTGAAGAAGCCCAGGATGATGAAGGCGATCCCGATCGCGGCGGGGATGCAGGACAGACCGAGCAAGACTTCTTGGCCGTTTGAGCCAAAGTCGCGGTGCGCCGAACCGATTATCAGCGCGAAACCGGCCAAGCCTGCTCCGGCCGCCAGGCTCAGAACGCCCTTGCGAATGTCCTTGGTCCGCGACGGCAGGCTTTTCTGCACGTCCTTGGTCATGGCGTCGATCAGTTCGGGCGGCAGCGTCTGGCCCTTGTCCACAGCATGGCGGACGGTCAGCTGCATCTCGGTGCGCTCGCGGCTTTTCAGATAGGAGGGGCCCACGATCACGGCGACGATGGAGCCGAAGACGATGAAGACGATGAAGATGGGTGTCAGTTCCATGACAGACTCTCTTTGATCCGTTGTGACAGCCTGATGCGGCGGCCTTCTGATCACAAGAGGCGTCAGCCCGCGCAAACGGATGCGGAAACCCAGATGAAATATCGGTAAGCTGTCTCATGAAGGCGGCTGACGCATCCGGCCGAGGCCGCTAGGGTCGTCTTCATTGTCATTCTAAGGAGCGCCCCATGGCCCATGTCGTCTACCGGATCGTCGAACACGACGGGGGCTGGGCCTATAGGGTCGGCGACACCTATTCCGAAACCTATCCCACGCATGAGGCGGCCAAGGCCGCGGCCGTCCAGGCCTCGCGGGAACAGAAGGTTCCGGACGAGAACGCCGCCATCGAATATGAAACGGCCGACGGTCGCTGGGTGACTGAAACGGCGGACGGCCACGACCGGCCGGTCACCGATGTCGAAGATTGAGGCGAAGACGGTCTTGATCTCACGCCGCGTCCTCCTCGCCGCCGCAGCCGCCGCGCCGCTCGCCGCCTGCGCGTCCGACGGCGGCTTGGGCGGACGGTCCTCCGCTCCAGAGCCGACCGCGTCCTTGACCTTGGCGACCTTCAACATCTGGCACGACATGGGGAACTGGCCCGCGCGGCGGCCGCTTCTGATCGCGGCTCTCCGGGCTCAGAACGCCGATGTCATCGCCTTGCAGGAGGTGCTGGAGGACGCGGACAAGGGGCTGGAAAATCAGGCCGAAACCCTGGCGCGCGAACTGGGCGGCTATCAGGTCGCCTTCGTCTCCACCGATCCCGAAGGCGCGCGGCGCCGCTACGGCAGCGCGCTTCTGACTCGCCTGCCCGTACTGGCGCGCGATTCGGTGCGGCTGGAGCCCCTGGACGATTATCGCACGGCCCTGCGTCTGCGCCTGTCCGTCGGCGGCCGGCCCGTCGACGTCGTCGTGACCCACCTGGCTTGGCAGCAGGACGCCGGAGCCGTGCGCGCCCGCCAGATCGGTCATCTGCTGTCCTGGCTGCCTCAGGACGGGACGCCGCTGATCGTCATGGGTGATTTCAACGCCGCCCAGGACGATCCGGGATTGGCGGCTCTGACCGGCCCGCGTTTCACCAGCGCCCTGCCCGCCGGCGCGGCCGAGACGACCCTCAATCCGGCCAAGGGGCACCCGAACCGGGTCATCGACCACATCTTCGTGGAGCGGACCTTCTTCACCCCCGCCGCCGCCCATCTGTTCGGGGTTCAGCCCACCGGCGGAGAATATCCGTCAGACCATTTCGGGGTCGCCGCGACCGTCGCCTTCAACTGAAGACCTGGGAGTAAAGCTCTGGCTTGAACCCGACCAGCCGCCGATCCCCCAGGTCCAGGATGGGCCGTTTGATCATCGACGGCTGGGCGATCATCAGGGCGACGGCCTTGTCTCGGTTCAGGCCCGCCTTGTCGGAATCTGGCAGCTTCTTGAAGGTCGTGCCGGCGCGGTTCAGCACCGCCTCCCAGCCGTGTTCATCGACCCAGCCGCCCAGGCGCACGGGATCGATCCCCGCCTTCTTATAGTCGTGGAAAACATAATCGACGCCATGCTGTTCCAGCCAGACGCGCGCCTTTCTGACAGTGTCGCAGTTGGGTATGCCGTAAAGCGTCGGGGTCATGGCGAGTTCCTTCACCCCGCGCCTTAGCCGAGGAAAGAAGGCCGCGCCAGATGGGTCGGAAGCAGTCAGAAGCGCTTGGTAAAGCCCAGACTGATCACCCGACCACGTGGGTCGGCCACGACGGGGTCGTATCCGAAGGCGAACTGGGCCAGAGGCGGGGCCTTGTCGGCGATATTGACCGCGCCCAACGTCAGGTCGATGTCGGTCCCGACGGAGCGGGTGTAAAGCAGGTCGATGGTCGTTTGGCTGGCGATCGAGGCGTCGGTGATCCCGCTGCGGTCGTTGGCGTAGCCCGCCGTATAATGAACAAGGCCGGTCAAAGCCTGCCTTCCGTCGCGCCAGTCCAGAACCAACTCTCCCCGATTGCGCGGCAAGGATCGACCGATGTTGTTCAGATTGGTGGACCCCACGCCGGACACGGCGTCGGCGCTCGCATTCAGGCGGATGTCGTAGCGATCGACATAGGTCCAGTCCGCCGCCGCCGACGCCCGTCCGCCCCAAAGATCGCGGCCGTAGCGGGCCGACAGATCCACCCCCTGGGTTTCGATCGACGAGGCGTTGATGAAATAGAGCTGAACGAAGGTCAGGGCCCCGCTCGCGGACCGGGTCAGACGCGACTGGGCGTCCGTACCCGTCCGTCCCGCCAAATCATCGGCCGCCGCCTGGTTGATCACAGCCTGGGCCGATTCCTTGACCACCTGATCTCTATAGTCGAACCGCCAGGCGTCGAGGGACAGCTCCAGCCCGTCCAGCGGACGCCACTGCGCGCCAAAGGTCAGGCTTTCCGACTTCTCAGGCTTCAGCTCCGGATCGCCGGAAGTCAGGGTGTTGACGAAGACGAAGGCGCCGCGATCCAGCACCGAAGGCTGTGCCGCCTGAGCGCCGGACTGGGCGTAGACCGAGGGCGCCCGATAGCCCTGGCCCCAGGACGCCCTCAGGGCGAGGGCGTCCACCACCTCCCAGCGAACGGCCGCCTTGGGATTGAACCGGCCTTCCCCGTCATAGGCTTCATAGCGGCCGGCCAGTTGGGCCTCGATCTGGTCTCCCAGATGCAGACGCGCCTCGGCATAGGCGGCCAAAGCCTGCTGGTCGCCGTCGAAGTCGGGCGAATAGCCGGCCGTCAGCAGGTCGCCGCGGTTGACGAGGTCGTTCCAGTCGTGGCGGAAAGCGCTGCGGCGATACTGAAGCCCCATGGCGAGATCGACAGAGCCGCCGTCCCAGCCCAGGGCCTGACCCGAGGTCGAGGCGTCGGCGGTCGTCAGGCTGGCGGCGCCGCGCAGACCCGCAGAGCCGATCAGACTGTCGATCAGGGCGGCGCTGTTGGGCGCGCCGGTCCCCAGATAGGCGCTTCCGAACGGGTTGAAATATCGGCAGGCGCCGACGCCGGGCGTCCCAGTCGCCGGGTCGCACCCCGGACCGCCCAGGCCGTTCAGGGCGTTTTGCAGGGCGCTGCCGATCACGTCCGGCTTGTCATAGGCGACGTGCTGGCGGCTGGCCGTGGCGGCCAGACTCCAGCGCCAGCCGCCGGAGAAATCGCCGTCCAGCTCCGCGGCGACCCGCCAGGTGCGATAGTCGAACTGAGCCTTCGCCGCCCCGGCCTCGGCGCCGAGAAGCCGACCGCGAAACAGGACGTCTTCTCCGAACGGATTGTCGGGATGGGACGCGGAGACGCTCAGGGACCGCGCCAGAATGGGCAGGGACGGCGTCTGGCGCGCCGTGGTCGAGGTGGCCGAGCCCGCCGCCTGCAAGGACAGGCGCATGTCCCCCACGGGGCGTCGATAATCGGCGAAAACCTGGGTCCGCGTCTCTTCCGGCGCCAGGTCGAAAAAGTCCGAATAGTCCAGTCGGCAGAAGGCGTCGGTCGCTGAGTTGAGATAGGCGGACTGGAAGGCAGGGTCGCCGCAGCTCGGATCGGGCGAATAGGCGCGGCGGCTGGGCCGGTAATAGGAGCCGGGCTGGCCGTAGCTGGTCACGGCGGTCCAGGCGGCCCGGCCATAGGTCTGCGCCTGGGCGAAATCCCTTTCATCCGTGCTCAGGGCCGAACGGTGGAAGCGGGACGCCGCGACCGTCAGATCGCCGCCCAGCAGCGTCCAGCCCCCGAGCCCCTGGACCAGGGTTTCGTCCGATCCGTCGGCGAAGGCGTAACGGGCGCTTAATTCCGGATGATCGACCGCGGTGCGGGTGATGAAGTTGACGACCCCGGCGACCGCGTCCGATCCATAGACGGCCGAGGCGCCGTCCTTGACCACTTCGATCCGCTCCAGGGCGATCAGGGGGACGAGGGCGTTGATGTCCACGAAGGCCGAACCGTCGGTGGCGACCACGGCGCTGGAGGTCCAACGCTGGCCGTCCACCAGGACCAGGGTCGAACCCAGGCCGAGGTTTCGCAGATTGAACTGCGCCGTGCCCGAGCTTTGCGGCTGATTCAGCTGATCGACCTGCGCCTCAGAACCCGAATTGGCCGTCACGAGCCGGGTGAGCTGACCCGCATCGCCTACTCCTGCGGCGGCGATCACCGTGCGGTTCACGGTTTCCACCGACGCAACCCGATCTCCCCCGGCCAGACGCGATCCCGTCACCACGACCTCTTGCACCTGAGCGGGCTGCTGCGCCTGGGCCGCGCCCGCGACGGCGACGGCCCAGCCGGCGGCGGTCGCCATCCAGAGTCTGCGCTTCGTCATATCGGTCTTCCCCCGTGGTCCAAGCCGGGGCTTTTACCGACACTTCGCTGCTTGTGAAGACTCAATTTTGCAATTTTGCAGATTTGCCCCACTGCGTTGGCCGAAGCGAACCTCGCCCATTGATCCCGCCATGTAACCGGTTACGGTGGGCCAAAACGCAGCGACCTAGGGAAGAAGCATGGCGGACGTCCGTCTGATCGACGTGAAGAAGGCGTTCGGCGCCGTAGAGGTGCTGAAGGGCGTCGATCTGGAGATCGCGGACGGCGAATTCGTCGTCTTCGTCGGCCCGTCCGGCTGCGGCAAATCCACCCTGCTTCGCACCATCGCCGGCCTGGAAGAGGCGACGACGGGGGACGTCTGGATCGGCGGGCGCCGGGTCAACGCCCTGTCGCCCTCGGATCGCGGCGTGGCCATGGTCTTTCAGTCCTACGCCCTTTATCCGCACATGACGGCCTATGAAAACATGGCCTTCGGACTGAAACTGGCCAAGACGGACAAGGGCGAGATCGATCGGCGCGTGCGCGCGGCGGCCGAGGCCCTGAGCATTACCGACTATCTGGATCGCAAACCCAAGGCCATGTCCGGCGGCCAACGGCAGCGCGTCGCCATCGGCCGCGCCATCGTGCGCGAGCCCCAGGTGTTTCTGTTCGACGAGCCTCTGTCCAACCTGGACGCCGCACTACGGGTGCGGATGCGCTACGAGTTCGCGCGGCTGCACGGCGAGCTTAAGACGACCATGATCTACGTCACCCATGATCAGGTCGAGGCCATGACCCTGGCGGACCGCATCGTGGTCTTGAACGGGGGGCGGATCGAACAGGTCGGGGCGCCGATGGCGCTTTATCAGCATCCGGCCAATCTGTTCGTCGCCGGATTCATCGGCAGCCCGAAGATGAACCTTCTGAAGGCCGAGATCGTCGAGGCTTCGCGAGAAGGCTCGGTCGTCAAGACGGCTGGAGGCGAAAGGGTGCGGGCGGCGGTGGACGCCTCGACCGCCCAGCCGGGCGCCGCCGTCACCCTGGGGATACGGCCCGAACATATCGTCCTGAACGGCGGTCGCGACAGCCTGTCGGCCCAGGTCCTGTTCGTCGAAACCCTGGGCGCAGTCACCATGGCCCATCTGAAACATCCCGCCTCTGACGAGACCCTGACGGTCCAGACGCCCGGCGAGCGCCGTCTGACGGTCGGCGAAACCGTCAGCCTGTCGGCGGCGCCCGCAGACGTCCATCTGTTCGACGCAGAGGGTTGCGCCTTCCCCCGCCTGTGACCGAGGCTGGACCGCGCGGCGTCAGCCGCGCTTTTCCTCGTCGCCGATGAAGGCGCCGGCGATCCAGCTCACCACGCCCGTCACGATGGCGGCGCCGATCCCCGCCCACAGGCCGTTCACGGCGAAACCGCCCAGGAACATGGCGGTCAGGCCGATCATGGCGGCGTTCACCACCAGCAGAAACAGCCCCAGGGTCACGATGGTGATCGGGAAGGTCACAATCACCATGAAGGGCCGCACCACCGCATTGACCAGGCCCAGAATCAGGGCGGCCGCGATCAAAGAGCCGGTGTTGGTGAAGGCGACGCCGGGCACCACCTGGGCCGACAGCCAAAGGCCGATCATGGTGACGACGGCCTGAATGATGAAGCGGATCATGATGTCCTCAGGGCTGGAAGCGTCACCATAACGCGCGATCCCGGCAAAAGGCTCCCCTCGATCCGTCGCGCCTGCTAGATTCGCGAAACGACCCGAGACGGAGACTGCAGATGAGCCTTCACGGCGCCTATGACCCCGACAATGTCTTCGCAAAAATCCTTCGCGGCGAACTGCCCTCGGTGAAGGTCTGGGAGGACGACCATGTCCTGGCCTTCATGGACGTCTTTCCTCAGTCGGAGGGCCACGTCCTGATCATCGCCAAACAGTCCCAGGCGCGGAACCTGCTGGAGGTCGAGCCCGACGTTTTGGCCCATATGACGGCGGCGCTTCAACGCACGGCGCGCGCGGTTGAAAGGGCGCTGTCGCCAGACGGCCTGTCGATCATGCAGTTCAACGGCGACGCCGGCGGCCAGACGGTCTTCCATCTGCATTTCCACATCATCCCGCGCTGGGCGGACCGACCGATGAAGGGGCACGGTCACGCCCCCATGGCCGATGCGGCGACGCTTCAGCCTCTCGCGGACAGGATCGCCGCCGCCCTGGACTGAGGCCGCGCGAGGCGTCTTGCGTCCGGCGCGATCCGTCCGCATAAGGCGCGCAGTTCCGTCATACGGACGCGGCCGGTTTAGCTCAGTTGGTAGAGCGCCAGTTTTGTAAACTGGATGTCGCGGGTTCGATTCCTGCAACCGGCACCATTCCCCTTCTTTGAAGACGGATGGCCTTGGACCTGAGGATCGCTACAGTGTCCGCTCTTTTCAGGAGTGCGTCTTGCCTGCTTCTCGTCGTCTGGTGCTCGTCGGCGGTCTCGCCGCTGCGGGCTGCTCCTCCCTCGCCGTGACAGCGGGCGGTGTCCGCCGTATGGACCCGGCCTTAGACGGGGTGGTCGCTCCGGATGCGCGGCTCGAGCGTCTGGCGTCGGGCTTCACCTGGTCCGAAGGCCCGGTCTGGATTGCCGACGGGGACTATCTGCTCTTCAGCGACGTGCCGGAGAACCGCATCCATCGTTGGTCGCGGATGGAAGGTCTCTCGGTCTTCATGGCGCCGTCCGGCTATGACGGGCCCGATCCGTCGGTCTTCCGCGAGCCGGGGTCGAACGGCCTGATCGTCGGCCCGGCGGGGACGATTTTGATGGCGGATCACGGCAATCGGGCGATCGCCCGCGTGGATTTGGCGACCCGGGTCAAGACCTTGCTGGCGACCCATTACCGCAGCGCGCGGTTCAACTCGCCCAATGATCTGGTCCAGGCGTCGAACGGCGCGATCTTCTTCACCGACCCGCCCTATGGCCTCAAGGACATGGACCGTTCGCCGCTGAAGGAGATGGCGGAGAACGGCGTTTATCGCCTCGATCCCGACGGCGGCGTGCATCGTCTGATCGATGATCTGACCTTCCCCAACGGCCTCGCCCTATCCCCGGATCAGCGCACCCTCTATGTCTCGGTCTCCGATCCGGCGCGACCGGTCCTGATGGCCTATGAGCTGGACGGCGCGGGCGGGATCACGGGCAGCCGGGTGTTCAAGGATTTCGCCGCCCTGGCCGGCCCTTCGGCGCCGGGCCTGCCGGACGGGATGGCGGTCGATCGGGACGGACGCCTGTTCGCCACCGGTCCGGGCGGCGTCCATGTGCTGACGCCGGACGGCCGCAGCCTGGGTCTGATCGACACGGCGGGCGCGGCGGCAAACTGCACCTTCGGCGAAGACGGCCGCACCCTGTTCATCACCGCCGGCGACCGACTGCTGCGGCTTGAGACCCTGACGCGGGGCTGACGAGGCGGGTTAACGACGCGGCGGATTCAAGGCGCGGCGGTCAGCGTCCCCTCCAGGCTGATCGTGGCGTCGGCGTTCTCGACCACATTCAGGGTCGTCGCCTCGACCTTGCGGTCATGCAGGGCCGCCAGCCAGCCGAAGGCGGCGGTGGTCGAGACATTGGTCAGGCTGAACCCCAGCCCCCCCTCGGCCGACATCCCCATCTGGGGCGTCAGACCGGTCGCCGCCTCGACCTCGGCGACGGCGGCGGAGACGTCGACCTCTCCTGCCTTCGCCTCGCCGACGGCCAGGCTCCCCGTCCCGCGCTCGATGGCCGTCAGTTCGGCCTCGGCCGTCGCGCGCGTCCGCGCGGCCTCATCGCGCCAACTCGCCAGCGGCCGAACGATCAGCAACCAGGCCAGGACTGCGGCGATCGCCACGCCCATCACGGTCAGCATGCGCCGTTCGCGCAAGGTGCGGCCGTCCCACCAGGCGGCGGCTTGAGCGATCAGGCCGTTCATTGCATCCCTCCAATGATCACTTCGCTGACCACCCGACCGCCGTCCTCGACCGTGGACTGGTCCGTCATTGACAGCCCAGAGGCGGTCAGGGTCGCGCGGATCGCGTCCAGATCCGAAAAGGCGGGATAGCTGAGCGTCGCCCGCACCCCCTTGCCGGGCCCGGCGCTGAGACTGTCCAGTTCGGCCCCCTCCACCTGTTCGACTGCCGCGAACAAGGCCGCGGAGACCGCCGCCAGCCCGCCCGGCGGCGGCGCGACGTCGATCAACCGACGCGCCTCCTGAACGGGATCGGGGGCGCCGGCCGCCTCCGGCAGCCGGGCCTCGATCAAGGCCAGGGTCTGGCGTTCGGCGTCCCGCGCTGCGGCCTGATCGCGCAAGCCGCCCGCTGCGGTCAGGATCAGGGGCGAGACCAGCAGGGCCGCCGCCAAGGCCGCCGCCAGACGCCAGTCGCCCCGGCCCGGTTCGCGCTTGCGTTCCTGGCCCGACAGCAGATCGACGGCCGGCGCGACGGCGGCGGCGGCCAGCCAGCGCTCCAGGGTCTCGGCGTCCTCGATCCGCACCAGGCGGCGATCGCCGGCGATCAGGGCCACCAGATCGGACTGCACTGTGGCCGCAAAGCCTTCACCCCGCAGGGCCGTATCCCCGCCGAAGGCGGCGGCGACCAGTTCATCGCCCGACGGCGGCGGCGCAAGAAGACAGTCGGGCGTGACCGCGACCGGCCGAACCCCAAGGGCGGCCAGATAGTCGATCCAGGCTTCCAATAGACCCGCGCTGACGGCGGCGACCAGTCGTGGGGCGGTCTCTTCGCCGCGCGCCGCCGGCGCCACGGCCACGACCGTTCTTTCGGGATCGCCGGCCAGTTCGTCCTTCAAGGCCCAGCGCGCAGCGGCCCGCACCTGAGCCGCGCCGCCGACCGGCAGATCCAGCCAGCGCACCAGAACATCAGCGCCCGGCGCCACGGCGACGGTGCGGACATCGGGCGTCGTCTGGGGGTCTTCGAGCAACAGCGACCCGCGCTGCAACACCCGCCCGCCTTCGTCGAAGGTCAGGAAGGGCGCGGGCATGGAGGCGGCCGGCGGGATGATGACGATACGGGTCTGGCTCATTCTTCAGGGGTCCAGCGGCGAATGACGGTGCGCACCGCGCCGTCGGGCGCGGCGTGGATCAAGGCGGTTCGGACGGCGCGACCGCCCGCATAGTCGACGTCGACCGTCAGATCGAAATAGCGCGTGACCAGCGTCACCTGCTCACGGGTCTGATCATCCGGCGAATAGGTTTGCAGGGCCGGCTGCCCCCAGAAGGCGTCCGTAGAGGCCCAGCCCTGGCGCGGTCGGGCGGCGATGGCGGCCCGCGCGCCCTGAACCCCGACCGCGCCCCCGGTCAGCATGGTCAGAAGCGGCGCCTGATCCGGCGTCAAGGTGTTGACGTTCAACTTGGCCGGTTGGGCCGTCGGCAGGGCGCAGACATAGGGTCGAAGCCGATCATAGAGACCGGCGTCGATGTGGGCGACCGCCCGCATCTCGCTGACGTCGGCCAGCATGATTCCGCCGGTCCGGTAGGGCGTGGCGAGGCCGGCGTAACGCGCGTCCTCGGCCCCGCCCGGCGCGGCCTCCGCATCGGCGTCCATCCAGTCGGTCAGGGCGGCGGCGGCGGCGGCCATCCGGGCGCGCGACACGCCCAGGGCGGCCCCCAGGGCGATGAACTGGGCCGCGCCCTCGGGCCGGGCGAACAGATCTTCCCTCTGGCCATAGACCAGCGAGTTCAGGTTGAAACAGGCCTGACCGTCGGTGACGACGGCGCGGATCGCCCCCTCTTCGATCGGGAAGTTCAGCACCCGGCCGTTCCAGCGCGGCTCCAGAGGGGTGCGCAGCGGATCGGCCTTGATCAGGTCGGCGATCTGGCGACGGGCCAGGCTCTCGGCCCCGGCGGCGTACCACTGGGCCTGGGCCTGGACGTCGGCGTTGGTGGTGCGACGCACGGAAAAGCGCACGTCGTCCAACAGGACGACCGCCACGGCGGCCATGACGGCCACCAGCAGCAGGACGGTCAGCAGGGCCATCCCTTCGCGCGACGTCCGCCCCCGCCTCATGCCGATGCGACCAGAAAAAGCTGCTCCAGCCGTCCCACCCCGTCCAGGGTCATGACGATACGAACCGCATCGGGCAGCGGTCGGTCGCTGGAGGTGATGAAGGCCTGGGCTTCCGACCCATCCTGAATAAAGGTCACGGCGGCGTCCTTGACCCCGCGACAGAGGACTTGAGGCGGTCCCGGGCGCGCGCCGTCCAGATAGGGGAAGACCCGGCGCTCCAGACGCCCCTCCACCACCCGATATTCGACCCGCTGCAACGACGCCCGCGGGGCCTGGCCGGGATTGGACCAGCCGTTCCGAACCAGGGTCAGGATCGGATCGCCGGGCTGCTCCTGCCCCATCAGGGCGCGCGGCAGAGGCCGCCCGGTCGGGGCGCGAACGCGGCGCGGCGCAGCCTGGGCCAGGTCGGCCTTCAACAGGGCGTGCATGCGCTGAAGATCGCCGATCCGGTCGGTCTCGGCGCGCAGAGCGAACCGGGTGTCGATCGTCTGGCTCAGCACCAGGGCGCCCGCACCGGCCAGGAGGGCGAAGATCGCCAAGGCGACCAGCACCTCCACCAGGGTGAAGCCGCCGCGCCTCCCAAGCCTGTGGCCCACGCGCCTCATGCCGCAGCCGCGCGGAACAGGACCCGGTCGGCGACCTGGCCTTCGTCGGTGAAGACGCGAACGTCGATCCGGCCCAGGCCGGGAACCTCGGTTCCCGTCACCACCCGCCGCCAGCGCCAGACGCGGCCCGCCAGCTCGACCTGGCCTGAGGTTTCACCGGTCGGCAGGCTGGACGCCAGCATGGCCTGTGCCGCCACGTTTTCGGCGACGACCCCGCCCAGGGTGCGGGCTTCCAGCCGGACCGCAGAGCGCGTGGCTTCTCCCGACAGGTTCAGCAGGGCCATCGCCGCCAGGGCGAAGACCGCCAGAGCCACCAGCATTTCGATCAGGGTGAAGCCGGCGCGGCCCGCCGCTGACGATCGGACGGCCTCAACCATTGATCGACACCTCGCCCGCGCCGTCGATCGAGATGGTGCGGACCTGCTCGTCGCGGCTCAGCCGAACCTGCGCCGGATCGGCGATTCCCGTGGGATCGAAGACGATGCGAACAGGACCGGCGGACGCCGCGACGCCCTCCGCCCAGGTTCGAGGCGTGAAGACGCCGGTCAGCGGCGTCCAGGTCGCCCCGTCGAACTGCGCGAACCGATAGCCGGAGCCGTCCGCCTCGACCGCCACCGGACGGTTGGTCATGATCGCCTCTTCTCGGGCGCGCGCCAGCCGAGCGGCGAACTGCTCGGCCTCCACCCCGACGGCCGGTCGAGGATCGGGCATGGAGAGCACCACCGCCCCAGCCGCCAGCCCGATCACCGCGATCGTGACCATCAGCTCGACCAGGGTGAAGCCGGATTTTCTTTTGGCGCTACCGCTCGCCGCGCGGCGGCGCGCTGCTTGAGCTCGGTCAGCCCTGCCAGTTGCCGAGGTCCGCATCATTGCCCTCGCCCCCTTCCTTCCCGTCCGCCCCCAGGGAGAAGACGTCGAACGGCTGGCCGTGCGTGCTCTGGCGGCGGTAGCGATAGGGATTGCCCCAAGGATCTTCGGGCAGACGACGCACATAGCCGCCCTGGCGATAGCGTTCCGGCTGGGCCAGGCCGGCCGGCGCCGACACCAGCGCTTGCAGCCCCTGCTGATCGGTGGGGAAGTTCAGATTGTCGAGGCGATAGGTCTCGATCGCCTGTTCCAGAACCGCGATGTCCGCCTTGGCCTTGGCCACCATGGCCCGGTCCTGGCTGGGCAGGACATTGATGGCCACGACCGTCGCCAACAGGCCGATGATGACGATGACCACCATCAGCTCGACCAGGGTGAAACCTTGACGTTTCCGCCGCTTGTTCTGATTTTCTGAAGTCATCACTAAACGCTCCTCACCCCATCGCCAGGGTGTTGATCTGAAGAATGGGCAGCAGGATCGACAGGACGATCAGGGCCACTACCCCGCCCATGACGACGATGATGGCCGGCTCCAGCAGGCTCAGCATCACGGCGGTGAAGGTGGCGAACTCTCGCTCCAGATAGTCGGCGGCGCGCTCCAGCATGGGCTCCAGCCGGCCGCTGCTCTCGCCCGAAGCGGTCATATAGACCAGCAGCGGCGGGAAGACGCCGGCGCGGCGCATAGCGGCCGACAGGCCCCCGCCCTCGCGCACGGCCTCGGCCATGGTCTCTGTCGCGCGTCTCAGGCCCCGGTTCGACACCGTGCGGGCGGTGATCGTCAGCCCCTCCAGCACGGGCAGGCCGGCCTGGATCATGGTCGACAGGGTCCGCGCCATGCGCGCGCCGTGCAGGTCGCGCGTCAGCCGGCCGACGACCGGCAATCTCAACATCGCCTCATCCATGCGCAGACGGGTTGCAGGATGGCGCCGCGCGGCCACGCCCCCGCCGATCAGGGCCGCCAGGATCAGGATCAGCAGCCAGCCCCAGTGCCGCATCAGCGTCGACAGGCCGATCACCATCCGGGTCAACAGCGGCAGGGTCTGGTTCATGCTTTCGAACTGATCGACCACCTTGGGCACGACAAAGGTCATCAGCACCGCGATGACGCCCAACGCTACCACCGCCAAGACGGCGGGATAGACGATCGCCGTGATCACCTTGCCCCGCACCTGCTGGTCCCGCTCCAGCCCGTCGGCCAACCGTTCCAGAATGGGTTGCAGCGCGCCGGACTGTTCGCCGGCCGAGACCATGGCCCGGTAGAGCGGCGGAAAGGCGCGGCCCTGCACCGACATGGCGTCGGACAACCGCCGCCCCTCCATCACCCCGGCATGAACGCCTTCCAGCACGCGACGCACGGCCGGCCGATCCGCCTGGAGGGCCAACGTCCGAAGCGCCTCCTCGACCGGAGAGACGGAAATCAGCGTCGCCAGCTGCCGGGTCGTCAGGGCCAAGGTCTTCGCCCCCAGACGGACGCCGGCGCCGCCCTGTAGGGGCCGTTCGCCCCGCGACCCGACACGAGCCGGCGTGAGTTCCAACGCCATCAAGCCGCGACGGCTCAACTGTCCCCTCGCCGCCGTCTCGTCCGCAGCGGTCAGGGCGCCGGACACGGTCCGGCCGACCGCATCGACGGCGACATAGTCGAAGCCCGCCATCAGGCCGCCTCCGCCGGGTCGGCCGCCGTTTCCTGGCGAGCCACGCGCACCGCCTCCTCGACCGAGGTGACACCCTCAAGCACCAGGGCCCGCGCCCGATGCCCCAGGGTTCCCGCCCCATCGAAGGCGGCGGCGACCAGAGCGTCCTCGTCCGCCTCAGCGGCGATCAGGCGACGCAGGCGGTTGCCGACCTTCATCACCTCATAAAGGCCGATCCGACCGATATAGCCGGAGCCGCCGCAGTGGCTGCACCCCTGCGGGCGCCAAACCGTGACCCCGGCCTTGGCGCCGATCAGCTTGGCGGTCTTCTTGTCGGCGACCTCGGGCGTGCGGCAATGGTCGCACAGGCGTCGCACCAGTCGCTGGGCCACGATCAACCGCAGGGTCGAGGCCAGGAGGAAGGGCTCCACCCCCATGTCGCGCAGACGCGTCACCGCCCCCGCCGCGTCGTTGGTGTGGACGGTGGACAGGACCAGATGGCCGGTCAGGGCGGCCTGGACAGCGATGGCGGCGGTTTCGACGTCGCGGATTTCGCCCACCATGACCACGTCCGGGTCCTGGCGCAGAATGGCCCGCAGGCCCGCAGCGAAGGTCATGCCGACCTTGGTGTTGACCTGGGTCTGGCCGACACCGTCGATGGCGTATTCGACCGGGTCTTCGACCGTCAGTATGTTGCGCGTCTGGTCGTTCAACAGGGCCAGGCCCGCATACAGGCTGGTGGTTTTGCCCGAACCCGTCGGCCCGGTGACCAGGATGATTCCGTTCGGCTCGGCCAGGGCCGCGCGGAAGGCGGCCAGGGCGTCGGGCGCCATGCCCAGGCGGTCCAGGGTAAGACCCGCCTGATCCTTGTCCAGGATCCGCATAACCACCCGCTCGCCGCCGCGCGACGGCAGGGTCGAGACCCGCACGTCCAACGTCTTGCCGCCCAGAGCCAGGGGGATGCGCCCGTCCTGGGGCACCCGCTTCTCGGCGATGTCCAGGCGGGCCATGACCTTGATCCGCGACACCAGAAGCGGCGCGATGCGCGGGTTCAGGCTCAGGGCCTCGCGCAGCACACCGTCGATCCGCATCCGCACCAGAAGCGCGCTCTCATAGGTCTCCAGGTGGATGTCCGAGGCGCCGGTCCGCACCGCCTCGGCGATGATCCCGTTGATCAGCCGGATCACCGGGGCGTCGTCGGCCGTATCCAGCAGGTCGGCCGCCGCCGGGATGTCGTCGATCAGACTGTCCAGCCCGGCCGGCATGTCCAGATCCTCGCCGTCCGCCGCCGCCAGATGATCGCCCGCATAGATCTCGGACAGCTGCCGGTCGAAGGCGGCCTGGCTGAGGGGCTCCACCGCCAGCGGCCGACCCAGCACCCGCCGCGCCTCGATCAGTCCCTTGGGGTCGGCGCCCTCGCGCAGACCCACCCGCGCCACATCGCCGGCGTCCAGCAGCAGGACGCCGTGCCGTTTGGCGAAGCCGTAGGGCAGGCTTGGGCCGACCAAGGTGATCATGGCGTCAGTGTCCCGCCGACGGCAGGGGCGCGGCCTCGACCGGGGCCACAGGCGCGGTCACGCCGGTGGGCGCGATCACCATCGGCTCGCCCGTCGCCGGGGCGGCCGGAGCCTGGGTCCGCATATAGTCCCGCACCAGAGCGTCCAGGCTGGGCTCGCGATCCGGCTGAACCGCCTGCTGCTGGTCGCGGATATAGCCCCAACGGTCGGCAGCCAGGCCTTGGGCCTCTTCACGGGTGCGGATGATGGTGGGGCGCAGGAAGACCATCAGATTGGTCCGCCCGCGCTGACGGCTGTTCGAGCGGAACAGGGCGCCGACGCCGGGCAGGTCGCCCAGGCCGGGGATCTTGTCCGCCTGAATGATGTCGTTCTGGTCCAGCAGCCCCCCGGCCACCGCAATGTCGCCGTCGTCGACGACAAGGGTCGTCTGCAGCTCGCGCTTGTCGAACACCAAATCCGTCGTGCTGCTGGTCAGACCGCCGTTGATGGCCGACACCTCCTGACGCAGCGTCAGGGTGATGGAGCCCCCGGCGTTGATCTGGGGCCGCACCGTCAGCCGCACCCCGATGTCCTTGCGGTCGGTGGTGGTGAAGGGGTTGGAGTTTCCGTCCAGCAGGGTCTGGCCCGTGGTGATCGGCACCTCCTGCCCGACCAGGAAGGTGGCTTCTTCGTTGTCCAGCGTCATGATCGACGGCGTCTGGAGCAGGTTGGAGCCCTTGTCGGTCTTGGCCGCATTGATGATGAAGCCGAACAGGCCGTCTCCGACCTCGAACCCGCCGCCGCCGACGAAGCCGTTGGCGCCCACCAGACTGTTCAGGGCCAGGGTCTGCAGCTGTTCGCGCAGAGGATCGTCCTCGTCCAGCTGCCCCGCATAGGCGCCGCCGGCCATTTTCACCAACGGGGTGGCGTTGTCAGTATAGTTGGTCAGGCCGACGCCGTTCTCCCCGCCGTACAGCCACTGGACGCCCAGTTCGCGCACGGCGTTGTCGCTCAGCTCGACCACAATGGCCTCGATCAGCACCTGCTGGCGGCGCACGTCCAGACGACGGATGACGTCGGCCAGGGTGCGCTGCATGTCGGCCGGACCGGAAATCACCAGGGCGTTGGCGCCGGGGAAACGGGCGATGGTGGCGCGCTGGCCGGTGGCGGTCACGGTGGACGAGCCGATGGCGCCGCCCTCGGCCTCCGCGCCGCCCAGACCGGCGGAAGCGCGCGACAGGCCGCTGGACGCGCCGCTGGTCGAACCGGTCGGCGCCGTGCGCAAGCCCTGACTGGCGCTGCTCGAGGCCGTGACCGGCTGGCCCACCACCTGTTGCAACACCGGCAGCAACTGTTCGGCGTTGGCGTGTTCCAGGAAGACGACGTTCACATCCTGGTTCGCCCTCGACCGGCCGTCCAGGTCGTGGATCAGGCCGCGCACCCGCGCCAGGGCCTGGCCGTCGCCGCGCAGGACGATGGAGTTGGAGCTTTCGACCGGCGTGACCGTGACCATGCCCTGCCCGCCGCCGGGCGCGGCCATCACCTGTTGCAGTACCCCGGCGATCTCGCGCGCGGAGGCGTTCTCCAGGGCGACCACCTCATAGCTGGACCGATCCACGTCGATCCGGCCGATCAGCGAGCGGATGCGCGCCAGATTGTCCGAGAAATCGGCCACCACCACGCTGTTGGCGCCGGGATTGGCCAGGACCTGGCCCTGGGCCCCGACCAGGGGCCGAATGGTCTCGGCGGCCGAGGCCGCGTCAATGTTGCGCAGTTGGAAGACCTCGGTCGAGAACCGCTCGGCCCCGACGGTGGACGGTCCCTGGGCCGCGCCCTGGGCGGGACTAATCCGATAGGCGCCTGACTGGGTCGGCGTCACCACCAGGCCGTTGGCCCGCAGGGTGGACAAAAAGACTTCAAACAGTTGGGCCCGACCCAGCGGGCGCTCACTGGTCACCGTCACCGTACCGGTCACGGCCGGGTCGACGATGAAGGTGCGGCCGGTGGTGCGGGCCACGTCCTGGATGAAGGCGCGAATGTCGGCGCCCTGGACGTTCAGGGTCTGGCGCGCCTCCTGGGCCAGGACCGGCGAGGCCGCGACCGGCGCCTGAAAAGCCAGAACCAGGGCCAGCGCCCCGACGCCGGAGCGCATCAGCCGGTGGCGCAGAGAGACGGTCATGGTCGCGTCCTTATGGTGGTGGTGCGGGTCTGCCCCCCGCGCTCATACTGGATTTCGGCAGAGGAAGCGTCGGCCAGCTGACTTCTCAGGTCGCCGACCGCTTGAGGGCTGTTCAGGGCCACGCCGTTGACCGACAGAATGACGTCGCCCGCCTGAAGACCCGCGCTGCGAAGCTCCGACCCGTCTCCGGCGGACGAGACGGTCAGGCCTTTGACGCCCAGCCCCTGCAGCCTTGGGCGCAAAGCGGCCTGAGCGATCAGGCGTTGGGGATTGACGACTGCGGCTGCGGCCGCGTTCGAGGCGGGGGAAGCGGCGGGCGGGGTCACGATCTGGGGGGTCGAGGGCGGCGGCGGGGGCGACGCGGCCCCGGCAGGCGCATCCGTAAACTCCAACCGGGTCAGGGACTGGCCCCGCGCCAGGGTCACGAAGTCGGGAGCGACAGACTGCAACACCAGTCCGGGCTCGACCTCCTCTCCGACGCCGACGGAAATCTGACGCCCGTCAGCCAGGCCTATGATGGCCGAGCCGCCGCCCACGCCGCCCGCGCGGACGCCGAACAGACGCATCTGACTGGCCTCCGCGCCCGAGGCGCCGGCCAGGGCCCCCTGCCCTCCGGTGCGGAAGAAGGCGTCAAACCGCGACAGTATGCTGACGTCGACAGGCCTAGCCGCAGCGGCGGCGGCCGGCGCCTCAGCCTGGGGCCTGGGCGCGGCGAACAGCCAGATCAGACGGCCGGCCTGCACCAGCAGCAGGGCGATCAGAAGGAGTTCCACGAGGCGGCGCAGCGGCAGACGACGCCCCCTGTCCAGGGCGGCGGAGAGGCTGAGGTTGCGGATGTCAGCAATCACGACGCCAAGCCCGTGCCGGCCCCCGACGGCCGCGAATGGCGTGTAGAACAATCGTCCGTATGCGGGCCTCACCGAAGTGTGAAGACGCGGATAACTTCTCGTGACAGTTCCACTGTGTACGGACATTTAGATCGAAACGGCCGGGAGGCGTTCGCCTCCCGGCCGTCGATGGCTTGCGGTTCTGACAGATCAGAAGCGCGCGGTCAGGCTCACCGAGGCGCTCTGACCCAGGTCATAGTTGTTGACCCGTATCTTGGCGCCCCGCTCCTGGTACTCGTCGAAGTCGGTTCCCAGCAGGTTCCGCAGTTCCAGGGCGAAGCCCATGTCGCGGTCCATGACGGTGAAGTCCTTGCGATACACGAAGTCGAGGAAGACGCCCGGCTCCTGGATGAAGTCCGGTTCGCGGCTCGAACCGATGCCGGCGCCGCGGGCGGTGATGCGATCGCTGACATAGTTGAGGATGATCGTCGCCTGCGACCGGGCCGTATCGTCTTCCCAACCCAGTTGCAGATTGGCGACGTGATCCGACTGGCCTTGCAGACGGCTGCCGTCCTGAATGAAGAAGGAAGCCTGTTCCGGCGTACCGGCGCCGCCCAGGGTCAGCACCGTATCGCTCGAGCTCACCTTCACCTCAGAGTCGGAGTAGGTGTAATTGGCCTGGACCAACCAACGCTTGTTGGCGATGAAGGCCATGGGCTGGTCGGGGAACTCGAAATACTTCTTCACCTCGACCTCGGCGCCCATGATGGTCGCCTTGGGCGCGTTCAGGAAGGACTGCTGGCGCTGGTTGCCGACGTCGACGATGACGGATTCAACCGGCTTGTCCATGTCCTTGTAGAAGACGCCGGCCGTGATGAACTGCTGGCGGGCGAAGTACCATTCGTATCGCGCGTCCAGGTTCAGCAGTTCGGTGTCCACCAGATAGGGGTTGCCGATGAAGATGCGGTCGCTTTCCGGATCGGTATAGGCCTGGGGGGCCAGTTCGCGGAACTGCGGGCGACCGATCGTCTTGGACGCGCCGAACCGCAGTTGCTGATCCTCAGCGAAGTTCCACGTGGCCGTGAAGGAGGGCAGCCAATACTGCTCCTCGATTTCGGTGGCCTTATAGGTCGAGGCGCCGCCGAAAACGTCGCGCGGGGTGACGCTCTGCTGCCCGTCCTCGAAACGGACGCCGACCGTCGTGCGGACCAGCGGGATGATTTCCGCATCGATCATCGCATAGGCCGCATTGACCTGAAGCTCGGCGTCATAGGCGCTGGCGCCGTTGCTGCCGGCGATTTCGCGCAGCTGCAGCGTGTTCGGATTGATGTTGTAGTCCGAGAACAGATAATCGACCCGCGCGTGACGCTGGCTGTCGGTCAGGCCGTTGACGGCTTCGAACTGCAGATCGTGACGGGTGGCTTCGCGATTGTTGTCGAACGAGGCCACGCCGGCGCTGATGATCGCCTCGCGGATCGAGGACAACGGCAGGGTGTAAGCCACATCCACGCCGCCCGAGACGATGTCGTCGTCCAGTTCGCTGAACGAGATCAGATTGCCCTGAACGTTGTGGATGTAGTCGCCGGCGGCGTCCACGCCGTATTGGAAGCGGGACTCATAGGGCGCGTCCCGCGACGTCTTGGCGTAGGCGGCCCGCCAGTCGATCTCCAGGGCGCCGTCCATGAACTGGTGTTCGCCAGCCAGCTGGCTCGTGAACAGCTGGCGCACGAACCATTCCGTATAGTCGTTGCGGATGACGCTTCCGCCCGCGTCGAAGTCCGGGCCGGCGGCCGAACGCGCTTCCTTGGTGGTGTTGCGGACGTACAGGTTGGTCCACTTCAGCTCATGATCGACCGTCTTCAGCGACAGGCCGCCGAGCATGTTCAACCGGATGTCGTTCTGGTTCGATTCGACGTCATAGGAAGAGGAGACCTCCAGGGCGTCGCCCTGGAACTGGCCCTCTTGCTGAACGCCGCGACGGGCGCGCCAGCTGTTGTCATAGCCGGCGACCGCGATAAGGCCCAGCGTCCCCAGGCCGGTGTCCTGCGAGAACCCGCCGGCCAGCTCGACGCCGCCGTCGATCGGGGTCTTCTCGCGTTGCAACAGCCGAAGCGGGGCGTTCTCCAACGACTGCCCCATGGCCTGAAGCTGGGCGGCCGAGAAGTTGGCGGTGTTGATCTGCTTGCCCTGGTCGAAGGCGATGCGGATGGCGCCAGGCACGTCGCGGGTGTCGTCGTCGAAGCCGGTGAAGTCGGTGCGCGACCCGTAGTAGATCAGGCTTTCCTTGCCCGTCGATTCCGTGTTGCCGCCCAGCGACAGCTTCATGTTGAAGAAGGGTTCGTTCGGGGCGTCGATCGTGTGCAGATCGATCACGCCGCCGCCGAATTCGCCGGGAAAGTTGGGCGAATAGGTCTTCTGAACCGTCACGCCGTCCAGGATGCTGGAGGGAAACAGGTCCAGGGGCACGACCCGTTGCAGAGGCTCGGGGCTGGGCAGTGGCGAACCGTTCAGCAGGGCCGACGAATAGCGCTCGCCCAGGCCGCGGACGTAGATGAACCGGCCCTCGACGATCGACAGGCCGGTGACGCGGGTCAGGGCGGCGGCGGCGTTGCTGTCGCCGGTGCGCTCCAGGTCTTCCGAGGTCAGGAAGGCGGCGACTTCAGAGCTTTCGCGGTTTGGCTCGGGGATATAGCGCCCCAGGACGACGATCTCGCCGACTTCGGCGGGCTCTTGATCGACTTGTTCCGCCGAGGTCTGGGCCGGATTCTGGGCCGTCGGGGCGGTTTCAGGTGCGGCTTGGGCGAACGCCAGGCAGGGCGCAATCAGCGCGCTGGTGGCGAGAAGGACCCCGCTCAGGGTCAGAGAAAGTCTATTCATGGTCTGCGCCTTGAAGGGGTCAGGAAACGCGAAGAACCGGCGGCGACCCTGAAGGCCGCCGCCGGCGCTGTCGTCATCAGCAGGGAGAGCCGGCCGTCAGGCCGCAGGTCCAACCCTGCCACCAGGTGTCCTGGGCGTTCCGCACAGCGCCGATGTAGTTGACGCTGTCGAAGAAGCTGTAGACCGTCTTCGGATCGATCGCCGTCACGGCGTTCTCATTGGCGCCGTTGATGAAGGCCAGGTTCTGGTTGGCGATGGTCGTGCCGGAAGCCGGGGCCGTCAGGGTCGAAGTTCCCGCCGCCGTCACATTGGTGTTGCGGGCGTTGGTGAACACCGCCGTCGAACGGGCGACGTTGGCCGGACGGTAGGAGACCGAGCAGGACATGTAGATCGAACGCAGCGAAGGCGTCGTGCCCCCGTCGAAGCTCGTCTGGGTGTCGGCGTCAGCGATGTCGAAGCAGCCGGCGACCGAGCCCGTCGTCGAGGTGGCGACGATGTTGATCAGGGTCGGGTTGGTGCCGGTGTCGAAGTGCATGACCGTGTGGGCGTCGGTCGGGGCGTTGCGGCCGACCAGGGTCCAGTTGGCGATCTTCGGCTGCGACAGATAGCGCGAAGCATAAGGCGTCGAAGACGGAGCCGACGAGAACTCGAAGCCGGCCGACCGGCTGGTCGAGTTCGGGGCCCGCTGGGTCACGATGCCGAACTGGGCGCCGCCGCGCCAGCCGGTGTCGGTGTCCAGACCGTCGTCGTCGGCGCCGTTGATGACGATGTGCTTGAGGTTGGCGTTGCCGCCGAAGATCTCGATGCCGTCGTCGGAGCTGTTGTAAGACTGGATGTACTCCAGAACCGTGCCGGAGCCGACGCCGGCCAGGGTCAGGGCCTGCAGCTCATTTCCGGTCGAGATTTCAAAGCCGGAATATTTGATCTGAACGTAGCGCAGACGGCCCGAGTTGTCGGTCGCCGTATTGCCGCCGTAGAAGGCGTTGGTGCCCTCGACCTGGCCGGTGCAGGTGACCGGCGCCGTCAGCTGGCAGTTGGCCTGGGGCGCGCGGCCGGCCAGGACGATCCCGCCCCACTGACCTTGCGAGGTCGCCGTGGCCGTGCCCTCGACGTCCTGGCGGCTGGTGAAGATGATCGGCTTGGTGGAGGTGCCCTCGGCGTAGATTTGCGAGCCGCGGTTGACCAGCAGATAGTCACCGCCGCTGGAGGCGAAGATCTTGACGCCCGGTTCGATGGTCAGGATGCCCTGCGTGCCCGTGGTCGAGGCGGGATCGATGCCGCGGTCGGTGCCCACCTCGGTGCGGCCGCTGATCGAATAGATGGTGCCGGCGCGGACGGCCAGGCTGAGGTTGCCCAGAATCTGCTGCGGCAGTTGGCAAACGCGCAGCGAGCCGTTGGCGATGGTGCCGACATTGGCCAGGCCGGTCGGGCAATCCGCAGCGGGCGTGCCGGGGGCCGGCGTGTTGCCGCCACCGTTGTTGCCGCCGTTGTTGCCGCCGTTGCCGAAGTTGCCTTCGCCGGGCGAAGCCACTTCCGCCGAGCCGCAGGCGGCGAGCGCGAGGGCGCTGGCCGCCGTCACGAGCAGGGTTTTCATCTGAAGGCCGGTCATCGTCAGTCCACCGTGTCTGGTCAAAGAGCTATGACAGGGGGCGCCCGAGCCCATGCCCGGCCGCAAAGACGTGATCGCCCCTCCTGCCCGAGTGGAGTCATTAGGGATGCTGTGTGAAGGCGCATGCGCTGTTGCGTGAAGCTTCAGCGGAGCTTTTGCTGCGGATTGCGATCCATTTTACGACAAACGATCTGCCTTCGGATCACTGGCTCTCGTCCAAGGCCCTGCGGCGGCGCGCCTTCTTCGGTCTGGCCTTGACCCAATCTGGAAATCTATCTTAGGTTGCAACGTGTCGCGCGATCCCGAAATAAAATCCGGACCTCCACGTCCCGCGCAAGACCGGCGCGCCGCCGACCCAGGGCGGCGACGCGGGTCGATCATCTTGGCTGGCGCCGTCGGCGCCTTCATCTGGCTGACGATCGCCGGCGCGGCCTGGCTGGCGGCGCGGGCCCTCGGTTGATCAGTCGCCGTTCCACCACGTCAGGCTGACGGGGAACCGGCGATCGCCCACCTGAACGGCCCCGCTCATAACCGGCGTCTGGTCGCCCAGATTGCGTCTGGCGGTCGCCAGGGCGCCCTGGTCGATCCGCAGATCCAGACGCACCGCCTCTCCGCGCGCAGCGGTTCCCGTCATCCGCAGCCTATCGTCCTTGATCTCATAGGCCTGCAGCGACACCGGCGGCGAGCCGTCCGAGCCGGCGAGGGTCAGGATCAAAGGCGCGCCCGCCCGCGATCCCCGCTCCCACGCTTCAAAAGCCGCGATCTGGCCGACGAACAGCCCGGCCAACTCCCCCCGTGCAGCCCCGCCCCCAACCGGCCGATACTGGCCCGAGACGTCGCCGCTCAGATGGTGGCGGAAGGCCGCCTCAACCGGCGCCCGCTCTGCGGTCTCCGTCCCCCGACGCACTCCGCCCTCCCGGCCTTCGCACGCCGCCAGGGCTGCAATACAGAGAAGAATCCCGCCCAGGCGCCGCATCAGCGATCCAACGACCGGTCCAGAGCCCGGAATCCGGCGATGGCCAGTTCGGTCGAGGCGGCGAAGACCTCCGGCTTGATCCGCTCGAAGTCGTCGCTGGGGCGATGATAGTCGGGGTGATAATCGACCCCCATATAGAGGAAGGGAACCCCGGCCTCATGGAAGGGGGCGTGATCGGAGGCGTCCACCCAATTGTCCTCTCCCTCGTCCTGCGGCGTGTCCTTGCCGAAGGCGAGGCGGACCGGCCCTACCGGGGCGATCGGCTCCAGGATCGGGCGTAGACTCGGATTCTGATAGGTTCCCGTGACCCATAGCCGCCCATCGGTCTCGGCCCGCGCCGTCATGTCGAAGTTCAGGTTCAGGGCGACGGCGGACAGGGGCATGGGCGGGGCCTTGACGAACTCTTTCGCCCCCAGAAGCCCGCGCTCTTCCCCGTCGAAGAAGACGAGCAGAACGCTGTGCTCCGGCGCCTCGGCCTTCAGCCGCTTGGCCAGCTCCAGGGCGGTCGCGACGCCGGAGGCGTTGTCGTCGGCGCCGTTGTAGATTCGACCGCCGTGGACGCCGACGTGATCATAGTGGGCCGACACGACGATATAGCGGTCGCTGACCCGGCGGCCGGGGATCAGCCCCAGAATATTGACGCCGCGATAGGTCGTCGGCCCGTTGGGCGAGTCGCCCATGGCTTCGAACGGCTGCAGCCGCCCGAACGGCGCCGGCGCCACGTCCAGGGCCTCCAGCCGCGACACGAGATAGGCCCTGGCCCGCTCTCCGCCAGTCGAGCCGGTGTCGCGCCCCTCCATCTCGTCCGACGACAGGATCCGCACGTCCGCCAACAGCTGATCATAGACGGAGGCGAGCGGGGCGACCGGCTGGCCGGCCGGCGTCGCGGTCGGCGTGACACAGCCGGCCGCCCCAAGCGCGAGGCCCGCCGTCATGAGGGCGCTGACGAAAGAACGGACGGTCGGCATGGGCGGCTCCACGGGGTCGATACGGCAACTTAGCGCGGCGCTGCGGCGCCGTCAGCCGCGTTGACGGGATGAACCTGACGCTGCGCATGCTTTGAAACAGATGATAGGGAGTTCGACATGTCCAGCGCGATTCCCGCCTTTCCGCCCGTCGAAGACCTGACCGCCGAGACGGCGGCTGAGGAGTTGGCCTGGCTGGCCGCCGAAATGGCTCGCCACGACGCCCTCTATAATGAAGCGACGCCCGAGATTTCCGACGCGGACTACGACGCCCTGCGCGCCCGGAATCTGGCGGTCGAGGCCGCCTTTCCCGATCTGGTCCGCCCCGACTCCCCGTCGAACAAGGTCGGCGCCGTCGCCTCCAGCCAGTTCGCCGAGGTGCGCCACGGCGTCCCCATGCTGTCGCTGGACAACGCCTTCGACGAGGGGGAGGTGCGCGACTTCGTCGCCCGCATCGCCCGCTTCCTGAAACTGCCGGCCGACGAACCCATCGCCTTCGTCGCCGAGCCCAAGATCGACGGCCTGTCCGCCAACCTCCTCTATGTGGACGGCCGCCTGACCCTCGGCGCCACGCGCGGCGACGGGCGCACCGGCGAGGACGTCACCGCCAATCTGAACACCATCGCCGATGTGCGACAGACCCTGGCGGGCGACGACTGGCCCCACCGGATCGAGATCCGGGGCGAGGTTTACGCCCCCAATGACGCCTTCGCCGCCTTCAACGCCGCCGCAGAGGCCGAAGGCCGCCGCACCTACGCCAACCCCCGCAATTTCGCTGCGGGTTCCCTGCGCCAGAAGGACGCCCGGATCACGGGCAAAAGGCCGCTGAACTTCTTCGCCTACGCCTGGGGCGAACATTCCAGCGATTTCGCCGAGACCCAGTGGGAGGCCCTGCAAAAGCTCAAGGCCTGGGGCTTTCCCGTCAACGCCCGCTCGCGCCGGGTCGAGGGCGCCGAGGGCCTGATCGAAGTCTATCGCGAGCTGGAACGCGACCGCGCGACCCTGGGCTATGACATCGACGGCGTCGTCTACAAGGTCGACCGTATCGACTGGCAGCGCCGCCTGGGCTTCGTCGCCCGCAGCCCCCGCTGGGCCATCGCTCACAAGTTCCCCGCCCAACAGGCGACCACGGTGCTGGAGGGCATCGACATCCAGGTCGGCCGCACCGGCTCCCTGACCCCCGTGGCCCGGCTCCACCCCGTCACCGTCGGCGGGGTCGTCGTCAGGAACGCCACCCTGCACAATGAAGACGAGATCGAACGGCTGGACGTCCGCATCGGCGACACCGTGCGCCTGCAACGGGCCGGCGACGTCATTCCTCAGATTCTGGGCGTGGTCCCCGAGTTACGTCCCGCCGACGCCGTCCCCTACGTCTTCCCCGACAAATGCCCGGTCTGCGGCTCGGAGGCGGTGCGCGAGGGCGACGAGGTCAAGCGTCGCTGCACCGGCGGCCTGATCTGCGACGCCCAGATCGTCGAACGGCTGAAGCATTTCGTCAGCCGCCGCGCCTTCGACATCGAGGGCCTGGGCGAGAAGCAGCTGGTCGCTTTCCACGCGCGCGGCTGGATCAAGGAGCCGGCCGACATCTTCCGCCTGGCACGCGACGAGGCGCGGCTGAAGGAGTTGGAGCGCGAAGACGGCTATGGCGAGACCAGCATCCGCAACCTGATCGCCGGCATCGACGCCCGGCGCGTCATTGCGCTGGACCGGTTCCTGTTCGGCCTGGGCATCCGCGACATCGGCGAACAGACCTCCATCGTCCTGGCCCGCGCCTTCGAGAGCTGGTCCGCGCTGAAGGCCGCCTGCCTCCTGGCCGCCTCGGGCGTCCCGTCCGACGCCTGGACCACGCTCGCCTCCGCCCACGCCATATCGCCGCGCGTCCTGACCCTGATGGCCGAGGCGACGCCCCCCGCCGTCGATCCCTGGCCCGAGGCGACGATGGACATGAAGATCAGCCAGGCCTTCCCCGGCATGGCCGCTCCCGCCCGCCGGTCCCTGGCGACGATGACGGACGACTGGTCCGGCCTGGTCGAACTGGCCCGGGTGGCGCGCGAGGAAGGCCCGTCGGAAATCCTGAACCAGATCGCCGGCGTCACCGGCGTCGGCCCCGTCGCCGCCCTAGCCCTGGCCCACTTCTTCCACGAGCCGCACAATCTGAAGGTCGTCGCCGCGCTCGAGGCCGAACTGACCCAGATTCTCGACGCCGAACGGCCCAAGTCCGACACCCCGGTCGCCGGCAAGACCGTCGTCTTCACCGGCGCCCTGGAACGCTTCACCCGCGACGAAGCCAAGGCCCGCGCCGAAAGCCTGGGCGCCAAGGTCTCGGGCTCGGTCTCCAAGAAGACCGACTATCTCGTAGCCGGCCCCGGCGCCGGTTCCAAACTGAAAGACGCCGAAAAGCACGGGGTTCAGGTGCTGACCGAGGATGAGTGGCTGGCTCTGATCGGCGGATAGGTGCGGGCTTAGCCGGTCGGCGCGCGAACGCCGCTGCTCCAGCCGTCGAAAGCTTCCCTAAGGTCCGGTTTTTGTTGGCGATAAGGTGATCGGCAGAGCCTTGTTTTGATCCAAAACCGGGATCACCTTGCGCTCAACGGGCGGCGTCGCCGACCCGAACAGAGGAAACGACGATGAAGACCAAGATCATGCTGGCCGCCGCCGCCCTGGCGACCGCCCTCGCCTCCCCCGCCCTGGCCGGCGATCCGACCGGCCTGTGGCAGACACCGACCAACGGCGGCCAGGTGCGGATCAGCCGCTGTGGCCAGGCCCTGTGCGGAACCCTGGTGACCTCGAACCACATCCGCGCCGACCCCAATGTTCGCGACGAGCACAATCGTGACGCCAGCCTGCGGGGCCGGACCCTGCGCAATCTGCCCATGCTTTCGGGCTTTACCGGCGGCCCCACGGAATGGCGCAACGGCTCGGTCTATAATCCGGCTGACGGCCGCACCTATCGCGGCACCATCACCATGAACGGGGACAACAGCCTGAACCTGCGTGGCTGTGTCGTCGCTCCCCTGTGCAAGACCCAGACCTGGACCCGCATCCAGTAATCCTCTTCGGCGCAGAACAGCAAAGGCCCGGCCGGATCGCTCCGGCCGGGCCTTTTCATAGCGTTCAGAGCCAGAACCTCAGCGGTTCAGGGCCGCCCGCGCCGCCTCGGCGTAGCGATGGCCCACCGCCGCTCCCTTGGGGAAGACGGCGTCGATTCGCGCCAGATCCTGGGGCGTCAGCGCCAGGTCCACGGCGGCGACGTTCTGCTCCAGGGTCGCGACGCGGCGGGTGCCGGGAATGGGGATCAGATCGTCCCCCTGAGCCAGGACCCAGGCCAGGGCCAGTTGGGCGGCCGTGACGCCCCTGTCGGCCGCGATCGCCTTCACCGCCTCGACCAGATCCAGGTTCTTCTGGAAATTCTCGCCCATGAAGCGCGGATTGGTGCGGCGGAAGTCGTCGGGGGCCAGATCGTCCACCGACCTGATCTCGCCGGACAAGAAGCCCCGGCCCAGCGGGCTGTAGGGCACGAAACCGATCCCCAGCTCGCGCGTGACGGCGAACAGCTCGTCTTCGGGCTCGCGGCTCCACAACGAATACTCCGTCTGAAGCGCCGTGATCGGATGGGTGGCGTGGGCCTTGCGCAGGGTCTCAGGCGACGCCTCTGACAGCCCCAGGAAACGGACCTTGCCCTCGGTCACCAGCTCCGCCATCGCTCCGACCGTCTCTTCGATCGGCGTGTCGGGATCGACCCGGTGGAGATAGTAGAGATCGACGTGATCGACGCCCAGCCGCTGGAGACTGCCCTCAATGGCCCGGCGGACGTTGGCGGGGCTGCCGTCCACCATCAGCTTCGACCGGTCCGCGTTGTAATTGATGCCGAACTTGGTGGCGATAAAGGCTTGGTTGCGCCGATCCTTCAGCGCCTTGCCGAGGAGGATCTCGTTCGTATGGGGCCCATACATCTCGGCCGTATCAAACAGGGTCACGCCCAGGTCCAGGGCCCGGTGGATGACGGCGGTGGACTGGGCCTCGTCGGCGCCGCCGTAGAAGGCGCTCATGCCCATACAGCCCAGGCCGATGGCCGAGACTTCGGGTCCGCTTGGACCCAGTTTGCGCGTCTTCATCTGCGCTCTCCTGTCGATGTGGGGGATCGGCCCAAAAACGGAAAATGGAGGCCGACGATCAGGAGATGGGAGCTACAGGCCGGGGCATCAAGCCCGCCCGGCCTCTGCGATGGTACCGCCTCTCAGGCTTGAACTGAGGACCTCCGGTTCCACAAACCGGCGCTCTAACCAACTGAGCTAAGGCGGCCCGCGCATCGCGAGGCGCGTTCTCTACCGGTCCTGCGACAGGGGATCAAGCGGCTTGATGCGATTTCGTGGCGACGCGGGACAAAAGAAAACGCCCCGGAGATGGCTCTCCGGGGCGTCTGGTTCTGGCTGGCCAGCTTACTGAAGGCGGAAGCGAACCGTGAAGCGCGCTTGGCCGCCTTGGGCAACCCCGTCAACTGTGCCCGGCGAAAATCTCGCCGACCGCATTGAAGACAGGGCTTCACGACCGAAGCCCGCGCCAGCAGGCGTTTCGGAAACGATGCTGCAGTTCGTGGCCGACCCGTTGGCTTGAACCGAGCACAGCAACACGACCGTGCCTTCCTCAATCCCACGCTCTTGGGCTCGGGCGGGGAATTCAGGACGAGGCTGCCGCGACCAGCTGACACTGGTGATCGTCGAAGGCCGAACCGGCGCCGGCGGAGCCGGAGGCGGCGGCGGGCCGGGAACGACGACGGGCGGACCGGTGTACTCGACCCGATCTTCCTTCTTCGTCGGCGTGATGTTCACCGGCGGAGGCGGAACGATGTTCGGGACGGGCGCAGGCACGCGAACCTGAAGCTTCGGCGGCGGAGGCGTGTCCGTCGGCGGAGGCGGCGGAGGCGGAGGCGGCGGAGGCGGCGGGACCGGCTCGACCAACTCGACCTCGACGGACTCGTCGACGTAGTTGAACTCCTTGAGCTTAAACTTCGACTGCTGAAGGAAGAAGATCAGCAGGGCGAACAGGAGGGTGACGATCAGCAGGCACACGATCAGCACGGGGTAGGAAACCCCCATGAAGCCCTTGGCCTTGGGTACGTCGTAACGACTGCGATGATAAGTGACGTCTGTCATACTATCTCCGCCATCTAGCTCGTCGCCTGGTCTTCGCCGACCAGTGCAACGCTGTAGAAGCCGTTATCCTGCAAGGCGTTCATGACCTGCATGAAGTCGCCGTAGCGGGTGTTTTGGTCAGCCCGAATGAAAATCCGCTCATCGGCCGGGTTCCGGGAGCCGATCTGTTTGGTCAGATCTTCTCCCAGCGTCCCGATGCTGGTCTGGAAGTCGCCCACAAAGACGTCGCCGTCGTTCTGGATCGAAATATAGACCGGCTTGGGCGGGTTCGGGGCCGCCTTGGCGACGGCGATCGGCAACTCTACCGGCACCGACACGGATGCGAGCGGAGCCGCAACCATGAAGATGATGAGCAGGACGAGCATGATATCAACGAAAGGCGTGACGTTGATATCGCTGTTGGCCTCGACCTGGCTGCCGCCGCCGCCTGATTTAATCTTGGCGGCCATCCGTCTTACGCCCCCTTGTCGAGTTGACGCGAGATGCCGTTCAGCAGCTCAGCGGCGAAACCGTCGGCGCGGGTGCCGTAGGCGGCGATGCGGGTGTTGAAGTAGTTATAGAAGACCACGGCCGGGATAGCGGCGAACAGGCCGATACCGGTGGCCAGCAGGGCCTCGGCGATACCCGGAGCAACGACGGCCAGGTTGGTCGTATTGGATTCCGCGATGCCGATGAAGGAGTTCATGATGCCGTAAACGGTACCGAACAGACCGACGAACGGACCGGTCGAACCGACCGAGGCCAGGAACTGCTGACCGCCCGACAGGCGCTTGGCCAGGCCCGACTGAACGGCAGCGACGGCGGCGGTGGCGCGGCCCATGGCGTTGTCCAGGTGGTCGCCGGTGACCGAAAGGCCAGCTTGACGCGACATTTCGATTTCGTCGGTGGCGGCGGCGGCCATGTCGGCCAGCGGGTTGCCGTCATATTCTTCCTGGGTGGCGACGGCGCGCATGTCCGCGATGGTGCGGGCGCCGCGGAAGTTTTCCAGGAAGTTGTCGGTCTTGCGGTTCAGGGCGCCGAACTCGAACAGCTTGATGAGCAGCAGGGTCCACGACAGGATCGAGGCCAGCAGCAGGCCGATCATCACGACCTTAACGATGATCGTGGCTTCCATGAACATGGAGATCGGGGTGATGCCGCCCGAATGACCGCCGCCGACGGATTCGCCGACGGTTGAGGGGTTGGCCGCATCGGCGGCCGGAGCCATGGCCGTCGGGGCTTCGGCGGGCGCGGCGGCCGGGGTCGGCTCGGCCGGGGCCTGGGCCAGAACCGGCGAGCTCGCCATCAGGACGGCCGCGCCGGCCGCGGCGAGAAGGATGTTCGTCTTTTTGCTGTTCAGCATAGTTCGCCAGTTCCTGCTTGGTCTGACTCGTGGAACCAAAGGTGCGGCCGTGTCAAAGGGCCGCCCCCCAACCTGAAATGTTTCCTTCAGAGGCCATGTCCCTGCGGGATCGCCGGCCGCTGAATTCTTGGATGGAGACATATGCGGTCGCCCGTACTGCCTCCGATGTTCGAACCGCGGGAGAACACGCCTCCTAGAATCCGTTTGACGCCTTAATGGGAGGGCGTCCCAACCCCTTTGACGAACCCTTACCGGAGCGTCAAGGGACAACAGCCGGATTTCGCCCTTGGGGAGAAGGTTCATGAGAATCTCGCCCTTTTGTCGCGCCCAGAATGGCGCAGCACGACATTTTTGTGATGCTAATCTGTAGATTAGGGGAAGCTTGTTCGAAAACGCGCCTCCGCGCAGTTTTTAACTCTTTCAGCAGCCTTCCGTAGGTCATCCGCCCCACGAGTCGCCGATTGCACGCGATGATCGCACGCATGAAGGCGCTTGCCGGGAAAAGATATGAAGTCTGGGAGCCCCAAAGGGAAAATGGTGCCTGGAGGCGGATTCGAACCACCGACACGCGGATTTTCAATCCGCTGCTCTACCAACTGAGCTATCCAGGCGCCGACGCGGCGTCGCGAGAGGCGGGTCTATAGGCGACACTTTTCGCACTGTCCAGCGCCGTTTCAGTCCTTTTCGTCATCCTCCTTCAGCCCCTCTTCCAAGGGAACCGGAATGACGTAAGCCCCACTGAACCAGCGTTGCAGATCCACCTCTGAACAGCGGCGCGAGCAGAAGGGCCGATATTTGGGATCGGCCTCGGCCTTTCGGCAAATGGGACAGGCGCTCATGGTTCAGCCTTCTTCTATATGGCCCCGGCCGGGCGGCAGTGCGTCGTCGGACCGCAGGCCGGCCCTCGGCCCCAGCCGGGCGATCAGGGGCGCGGCCAAGGCGGCTTCCTCGGGCGCGCAGCGGACGCTCAGCCTCGGCGTCGTCGTTTCGCTCAGCAGCCGCCGACGCAGCGCCCGAACCAGGGCCAGGGCGCGCGTGGCGACCGACGGTCCGCCGCCGTCGAACAGTCGTTCCTCGACCGGCGTCATGCGCCAGGGCAGCGACATCTGCAGCAGGCCGAACCGGCTGATCGGGCCGAAGACAGCCTGCGGTTCATGGGAAAAGGCGGCGCGGGCGATGCGGGCTTGAGCCTCCGCGTCCTGCCCGTCCCCAACCAGGTCGATGACCACCAGCCCGCCCCACTGTCTGAGACCGATCAGCCGCGCGGCCTGATGGAGCCCCTCTCGGTTGGCGGCCGCCCGCCCCTGCCGCGCGTCTCGACCGGGACTGGGCGCATAGTCGATGTCGACGGCCACCAGGGCGCGCGTCCTTTCCAAGGCGAGATCGACGCCATGGGCCGCGCTGCCCCATCGGGCGGCTAAGGCCTCTTCCTCCGCTTCCACAGCGGCGTCGATGGCGGCGACGCCCTCGATCAAGTGACTATTCGGAGCCAGGGCCTGGAGACGTTCCGCCACGCCGGGCGCGGCTTGCAGCAGACGCGGCGCGCCCTCCCCCGGCCCCAGACGACGCACGACCGGCCCCTTGCCGGCGCGGGGTTCGGCGATCACCACCACCTCCAACCGCTCGCCCTGATCGACGCGATCCTTCCGATTCAGCGGCAGGAAGGCCGGCGGGCCGGCGCCCAGGTCCATGAAGGCGCCGCGAAGGCCTGGAATGACGTCGGTCACACGGCCTACGGCCCGCGCGCCCAAACGGCACTGAGCGACGTCGTCGTCGCGATGGATGATCAGATGGGTGTAGCGGCCGTTCCGGGACGCCACGCCGCGGATTTCGCCAGGCGTGTCGTCGAGGAAGACCTCGACCGCGCCGCTCATGCGCGCCAGCCGACGCCGTGCAACAGTTGGACGGCTTCGTACAGGGGCAGCCCCATGACCGAGGGATGGCTGCCGACGATCCGCTGAACGAAGGCGCCGGCCGGGCCCTGGATGCCGTAGCCGCCGGCCTTGCCGCGCCAGTCGCCCGTCGCGACATAGGTCGCGATCTCATGATCGGACAGCGGTTTGAAGGTGACGCGGGTCTCATTGACCCGCACGGCCGTCCTGCCGTCGCGCACCACCGCCACCCCTGTGAAGACGCGATGGTTGCGCCCGGACAGCAGTTTGAGGAAACGTGCGGCCTCGGCCTCGTCCGCCGCCTTTTCAAGAAACCGACGACCGACCGCGACCACCGTGTCGGCGGCCAGAACGACGGCCTGGGGGCGACGCGAAGCGACCACCTGGGCCTTGGAGGTCGCCAGCCGCTCGGCCAGACGCGGCGGCGTCTCCCCCTTCAGCGGGGTTTCGTCGATATCGGCAGGGTCGATGTGATCCGGCTTGATTCCCACCTGCGCCAGCAATTCGATGCGGCGTGGGCTGGACGAGGCCAGCACAAGCTCCAGACGCCCTTCCGACACGAAAACGACGCCGCTCCTTATTTGAAGCGGTAGGTGATGCGACCCTTTGTCAGGTCGTAGGGGGTCATTTCCACCAGAACCTTGTCGCCCGCCAGCACGCGGATACGATTCTTGCGCATCTTGCCGGCGGTGTGGGCGATGATCTCGTGGTCGTTCTCGAGCGTCACGCGGAAGGTGGCGTTCGGCAGCAGTTCGCTGACGGTGCCGGGAAACTCAAGCAGTTCTTCCTTAGCCATGCGGCCTCTCGCGCCCGGTTGATATGCGTTCAGCCCCACGCCGGGCGGGCGCGAGGGGCGGAATGGAGGGGCCTAATGCCTCAAAACGGCAAGATAGTCGAGGTCAGCCGCGACGGTAGAGGGCGCACAGCAGGGTGAAGAGCCGCCGCGCCGTCTCCTGATCGACTGCGATCTTGCCTTCCAGGCGGTTCATCAGCTGTTCCGCCCCTTCGTTATGCAGTCCCCTTCGACCCATATCGACAGATTCGATCTGGCTGGGCGAGGAGCCGCGCAGGGCTTCATAATAGCTGTCGCAGATCAGTAGATAGTCTTTGATGACGCCCTTCAGCGGCGTCAGGCTGATGGCGTAGGTGCGGGCGAAGGCCTCGCCCGTGACGTCGAACACCAGACGATTGTCCTGAAGCGACAGCTTCAGCCGGTAGGACCCGCCCTCTGCGCCGACGGGTTCGAAACTGTTTCGTTCGACCAGATCGAAGATGGCGACGCGCCGCTCGTGCTCGATCTCGGCCGTCGCCGCCGGCAGGGTGGCGGCGTCCAGCTCGACGGACGCCAGCTTGTGGGGGCCGCTCATACCGTCTTCCCTTCTTCCAGCCCTGCGTCGTCCAAATGTGTCGGCGCCATTCGGGCCGGCCAGCGCTCGGATATGTCAGTGACGACGGCGTCCAGGCATTCGACGTCGATTCTCAGATCACCGCCCCCGGCGAACATCAGTATGACCCGACCGCTCGGCGCCTCGGTCGGGATGAAGTCGAGCGCCAGCAGTTCCAGCGTGGCGTCCGGATTGCGCGGCAACCGCCGGCTCTTTACCCCCATGACATCGCCGAACTGCATGGCGGACATGACGCGGGTTCCGCCGCATTCCCAACAGAAGCGGCTGAAGGCGATGGTCAGGGTGCGCGCGCCCTTTTCCCAGACGATGTCGATCGGCCGGAGTATGGCGTCCTGAAGGGCGGCCGAGATGATCTGCAGATCGTCGGCGTCCTCGGCCAGCAGACGCAGCGGTTCGACCGCCGTCTTGGCTTCGGACAGGGCGCCGTCGATCTCCGCTGTCATCACTCCATCCCTTCGCTGTGACCCTTGATCCGCCGAATCTCCGCGCCGCAGGCGCCGAGCTTTTGTTCCAAACGCTCGAACCCGCGATCCAGATGATAAACGCGACCGACGGTCGTTTCGCCTTCGGCGACCAGGCCGGCGATGATCAGGCACATCGAGGCGCGCAGATCGGTGGCCATGACCTGGGCGCCGTGCAGCGCCTCGACGCCGTGCACCCGGGCCTCGCCCGCATGGACGGAGATGTCGGCGCCCAGCCGCGCCAGTTCCGGCACATGCATGAAGCGGTTCTCGAAGATCGTCTCCCGCACCGTGCTGACGCCCTCAGCCGTGGTCATCAGAGCCATGAACTGGGCTTGCAGATCGGTGGCGAAGCCCGGATAGATCGCCGTCTCGACATCGACCGCCTTCAGCCGGACCTTGGGGTCGCGCTTGATCAGGACGCCGTCGTCCGTCGGCGACACCTCGACTCCGGCCTCGATCATCTTGTCGGTCAGGGCGCCGATCAGATCAGCCCTGGCCTTGGTCAACCGGACTTCGCCCCCGGCCATGGCGGCGGCGACGGCGTAGGAGCCCATCTCGATACGGTCGGGAATCACCGACCAGGTCGTCCCGGTCAGGGACGAGACGCCGGTGATGGTCAGGACGTCGGTGTCGATCCCCTCGATCTTGGCGCCCATGGCGGTCAGACAGCGCGCCAGATCGCCGATCTCGGGTTCACGCGCGGCGCGGCGCAGCACCGTCGTGCCCTGGGCCAGAACGGCGGCCAGCAGGGCGTGTTCGGTCGCCCCGACGGAGACGAACGGAAACTCGATCTCGGCGCCCTTCAGGCCGGACGGCGCCTTGGCGGTCACATAGCCTTCCTCCAGCTCGATCTCAGCGCCCAGGGTCGTGAGCGCCTGAAGATGCAGATCAACCGGCCGGGCGCCGATGGTGCAGCCGCCGGGTAGGGACACCTTGGCCTCGCCGGTGCGGGCCAAGAGCGGCCCCAGCACATTGAAGGAGGCCCGCATCTGGCGGACCAGGTCATAGGGAGCGAAGGTCGAGGTCAGGGTCTGGGCGTGGAACAGGCTTTCCTGCCCATCGGCGCCGTCGCGCTCGGTCACCTCAATGCCGAACTGGCGCAGCAACTGACCCAAGAAGCGGGTGTCGGCCAGCCTCGGCATATTGGTCAGCAGCAGGGGTTGATCCGTCAGGATCGAGGCGGCCATCAGCTTGATGGCGGAATTCTTGGCGCCGCTGACGGGGATCTCCCCGAAGAGCTGAGCGCCGCCCTGAATGGCGATACTGTCCATGACGTCCTTGAAGCGCGCCCGAAGGAAACGCCTCGGGGGGAGGGTTCTCTAGCAAGCCGGCGCGCGCTTGCCAAAGGGCGGAGCGTCCGCCGGGCGATGACTTTCAGTTGCTGTCCTTGGGCGCCGCCGGGGTTCGGGCGGGCGCTTTGCGGCGTCTCAGGTTGGCGCGCAGGGCCGCCGCCAGGCGAATGGCGCGTTCGGCCTTGGCCCGCGCCGCCTCGGACGACGCGCCGCCCTCTGGCGTCAAGCTGGGCGATGTCTCGACGGGCGGGGTGTCGGTGTCGTGCGGCGGACGAGTCATGGGCTTAGAATGCCGTGATAACGGGGCTTGTCCAAACTTTCTTTCAGATCGTCAAAAAGCCGCTTCCCTCCCCCGAACGGTTTGGCTATACGGCCGCTTCCTCAGTCGGGGCCGCCGTAGCTCAGTGGTAGAGCGCATCCTTGGTAAGGCTGAGGTCGTGGGTTCGATTCCCCCCGGCGGCACCATCTGAGACGAAAAAGGCCCGGCGAAAGCCGGGCCTTTTGCTTGATGGAAGGCCGCGCCGCTTCAGTCCGAAGCCGTCGCGCCTCGCGGCCAGACCGCGCCGTCTTCAGCGTCCCGGTCCTTGCTCCAGCTGAAGCCCATCGACAGGGACTTGCGGCTCGAATCGCCGCCGTAGCCGCGCACCCGCCCGTAAGGCGGATAGAAACCAGGCCCCCGAAGTCCATAGCCGTAGGCCTCATAGCCGTACCCCCAGGGTTCGTTGCGCCCCTCGCGATAGGCCAGGTCCAGACGCCCGTTTTCGCCGATCGGCATCGAGACGGCGGCGCCATAGCTGCGATAGCCGCCGGTGCCGACACCCGCCTCGACCATGCCGTGCATCTGGCGGTCGTCCATGGGGCCTTCAGGGAGGGGCTCCTGAAAATCCACGCCGGGCGTTCTGTTGCTGAGCCAGGCCTGGATCTGCTGTTCCGTCGTCATCCCATGGGGTTGAGCGTCCTGCGCGGTCGGCGCAGGCGCAGCGGCTTCCGGGGCGGCGGCCATGGCCTGGGCCAGGGTCGGGGCGTTGGTCGGGGCGGTCGCGACGACGCCGTCAGGATCGCCGTCCGCGCCTGCGCCCGAAGCTGCGAGCGCCAAGCTCGCCACAAGTCCTGCCATCAGCATGGGCCGTCTCCTTCCGCCTCATCCTAGCACGCCGATTGCGGCCATGGTCAGGCGTTTCCGTCGCCCCGTCGCAACGGGTCCGGCAAGGGTTCGCCTTCGGGCACGAAGGTCAGAGCGACCGAGTTGATGCAATAGCGGTTTCCCGTCGGCGGCGGGCCGTCGGGGAAGACGTGGCCCTGGTGGCTGCCGCAGCGGGCGCACAGGGTCTCGATGCGAATCATGCCGTAGCTGGTGTCGCGCACCTCATGGACGTGGGCCGGATCGACAGGTTCGGTGAAGCTGGGCCAGCCGGTTCCGCTTTCGAACTTGGTGCGGCTGCGGAACAGGGGCAGGCCGCATTCCCGGCAACAGAAGACGCCCGCGCGCTTTTCGCCCAGCAAGGTTCCGCAGAACGGCGCCTCCGTGCCGTGGGACAGGAGGACGCGCTTCTCCTCGGGGTTCAGGTCCGCCTCCAGCCGGGCGCGTTCCTGATCATCGGGCGGCGTCAGATCATAGCCGGCCGAGGAGTGTCGGGGGGCTCGGGAATCGGAAAGGTCGATATCGGTCATGACCCCGAAATAGGAAGGGGCGGGCCGAGGTTCCACCCCGACCCGCCCCCTTCAGATCCGATCGCCGAGACGTCCTATTGGAACAGGCTGGCGACCCAGGCGCGCACGGCCGTCTCGTCGGCCGCATCACCCGCGTAAGCCAGGCCCTGCGTCGGCGTGTACGGGGCGTCATTGCCGCGCTGGCGGGTGGTCCAGGCCTTATGGCCATAGGTCAGTTCCGCGTAGTTCGACGGCAGACGCAGCACGGTCGGCTCGATGAAGATGGTGTCCTCAGCCGTGGTCGATCCCGCCAGACGCACGTTCGGCAGGCGGGTCAGCAGGTCCAGGGTGTCCAGGCAGCCCCCGCTGCAGCCGGCGTCCACCAGCACGACCACGGGTCCGGCGACCGGATTGACCGCGCCGGTGTCCGGCACGGACGGACGACCCGGCATGGTGAAGGTCGCCTGGTTGGCCGCCAGGGCCGAATCGAAGGCCGCCACGATGGCCTGGGTCTGGTCGATCACTGCGCTGGATTCCTGCACGAAGCGAGGATCGGCCTGCATGCGGCCCAGGGTGTCGACGAACCACTGGCGATTGGCCGGGGTGGCGCGATAGGTGATGGAGCCGGCTTCCGGCTGGCGGCTGACGGTGAACTCCGGCGTCCAGATGCGGTTGGCCAGGCCGTAGCCCCGGCTGGTGGCGTTCAGCGACGAGCCGTTGGCGCCGCGCAGATCGATCACCAGGCCCTGCGATCCGCGAATGGCCGGCAATTGCGCCTCGACGGCGGCGAAGAAGGCGTCCCAGCCGGCGTCGTCGGCCAGACTGTGGACATGGACCCAGGGACGACCGTTGACGGTCTCGACAGCCAGCGGCGTCGCCGGCGGCATATAGACGGTCGCGCGATAGGCGGCTTCCAGCGACGCCGCGTCGGCGGGTTGGGGCTGCATCTGGAACTCGCGCTCCCGACGCCCGACCTTGAAGCTGCACAGCGACGGCACCCCGCCGGTGAAGGGGTTGTTGCGGTTCCACAGCAGATAGGGGGCGGTGCGGACGCGCCCGGCTTCCGTCGTCAGATCGCCTTCCCAACGGTCCAGCCGCTCATCGGCCAGTTGAGCCGCAGTCTTGTCGCCGCACTTGACCAGGGTCGAGCCGACAGGCGGCAGGTTCCGAACGCCCGGCTTGACGTAGGAAACCACATATTCGCCGTTGCGCCAGGCAGTCGTCACGCCCGGCCAGCCGATGGCGAAGAAGGGCCCCTGCCCTTCATAGGTCGGCCGGATCGCGGTGTTGGAATCGCGGAATCCGTTCGCATAGTAGCGCAACAGATAGGCGTGGCTGTCCCCGCTGTTGACGCGGCCGACGCGGCCCATGGCGTCCTGATAACCGGCGTCGATCCAGTTGCGGAAGGCTTCGCCCGGCGCGCCGGGAATGACGGCGGCCGGATGGTTGGCGGCCAGGGCGTCACGGGCGGCCTGAAGGTCTTGCTGGGCCAGGGCGCGGAAATCCTGGGCCGATGCGGCTCCAGCCGCCAGACTGAGGGACATGACGGCGGCCGAGGCGGCGGCGATCAAGCGGTTCATGGAGGCTCCTGGGCTCGGATTCTAAAGCGAGGTGGCGCCGTTAAACCTTATGGCCGCCGGGCTTGCCAACCCCCATCGGCGCCCTTTGGCGCGATTGTCGCATCCCTCGCCGAGCGCCGATACGGCTCAGAGTGGCGGGGAACTTTCCGTTACCGGACCGAATATCTGTCGGAAGCTGTTCTTCAACGCCGCATCCGCCTCATCCATCGTGGCCAGGATTCCCAGGTCCACCAGGCTGGTCACCCCGTGGTCCTGGATGCCGCACGGCACGATGCCGCCGAAATGCTCCAGGTCGGGCTCCACGTTCAGGCTGATCCCGTGGAAGCTGACCCATTTGCGGACCTTGACGCCGATGGCGGCGATCTTGTCCTCGCGCGACCAGCCGGCGCCCTTGCGCTCGACCCAGACCCCGACCCGGCCCTCGCGCACCCCGGCCTCCACGCCGAACCGGTCCAAGGCGCCGATCAGCCATTGCTCCAACCCACGCACGAAACCGCGCACGTCCTTGCCGCGCTGGTTCAGGTCCAGCATCACATAGGCCACGCGCTGACCCGGTCCGTGATAGGTGAACTGCCCGCCGCGCCCCGTGCGATGAACGGGAAAGCGCGCCGCATCGAGCAGATCCTCGTCCTTGGCCGACACTCCGGCCGTATAGAGGGGCGGATGCTCCAAGAGCCACACCAGCTCCGCCGCCTCCCCCGCCGCGATGGCGGCGACGCGAGCCTCCATGAACGACTCGGCGGCGGCGTAATCGACATAGGTCGAAGAGACGGTCCATTCGACCGGGCGGCCGTCGCCGCGACGCAGCTTCTGAAGGTCGGGACTTAACGGGTCGGCAAGCATAAGGCTTCAATGTGCAGGCGGAGGCGTTTCCGCAAGGGACGACCTCTTAGTGAACGAGAGCGCCCGTGTCCCAGATCAACGCCGTAAACGTCGAAATCTCAGTCGTGCTGGGGCGTATGGTGCTGCCGATGTCCCAACTGCTGAAGATGGGTCGGGGCGCGGTGATTCCGCTGGACGCCTCCGAGGGCGACGAGGTTTGGATCCTGGCGAACAACCACCCCGTCGCGCGCGGCGAGATCGAGATTCGCGACGACCGGATCGCCATCACCGTCACCCGGCCCGCCGACGTCTATGACTTCATGGCCGGCGCGGCCTGACGTCCGAACGGCGTCAACCGCACAAAGCGCGCTCGGCTCAAAAGAGAGACTTTCCTTTTCCAGCGGCTTCGTCTATTCGCCGCCGCTCCGATGCGAGCGGTCGTGGCGGAATTGGTAGACGCGCAGCGTTGAGGTCGCTGTGGGGCAACCCGTGGAAGTTCGAGTCTTCTCGACCGCACCATCTGGCTAAACAGGGCGATTCATCGGCTAACTACGGCTGGACATTCTACCAAGGGAGGCGACCACGTGAGCACCACGGACACCGCCTTTGCTCCAGCCGAAGCGCCTGAAACCGAAGACCACGCCGCCCTGGACGAGGACTATGTCCTCACGCCCCAATTCGTCGAAAAAGTCGTGGACGCCGCCGACGACGGCGACGGCATGCGACTGCGGTCGCTGCTGGAGGATCTGCACCCCGCCGACGTCGCCGATCTGATGGGCTTCCTGACGGCTGAGCACCGCGCGGTCGTGGTGCTGTGGCTGCCGCCGGAACTGTTGGCCGAGACCCTGCCGGAGCTGGACGACGGGATTCGGGAAGAAGTGCTGGAGCGGGTGCCGCACGGCACCCTGGCCGAGGCCCTACAGGAACTGGATTCCGACGACGCCGCCGCCGTGGTCGAGGATCTGGAAGACGACCAGCGCGAACGCGTCCTGGCCGCCATGCCCGACGTCGACCGCGCCGCGATCGAGAGCAGCCTGGGCTATGAGGAAGAGTCCGCCGGCCGCCTGATGCAGCGCGAGGTGATGGCGGCGCCCCAGTTCTGGAGCGTGGGCGACACCATCGACCATATCCGCAAACAGGGCGACGACCTGCCGGAGCTGTTCTTCGACATCTATGTGGTCGATCCGCTGAACCGCCCCGTCGGCGGGGTGCCGATTAGCGGCCTGTTGCGCGCCCCCCGCAGCGCCGCCCTGTCCGACCTGATGGAGCCGATCAATGAGATCGCGGTCGATCAGGACCAGGAAGAGGTCGCCTACATCTTCGAAAAATACCATCTGATCTCGGCGCCGGTCGTGGACGCGGCCGGCCGGTTGGTCGGCCAGATCACTGTCGATGACATCGTCAACATCATTCAGGAAGAGAACCGCGAGGACATCCTGCGTCTGGCCGGTGTCTCCGACGAGGATCGCGGCTCGTCCGTGACCGAGATCGTGCGCGGTCGCGTGCCCTGGCTGGCCATCAACCTGGCGACCGCCGCCCTGGGCGCCAGCGTGATCGGCCTGTTCGAGGGCACGATCCAACAAATTGTGGCCCTGGCGGTCCTGATGCCCATCGTCTCGGCCATCGGCGGCAATGCAGGCACCCAGGCTCTGACCGTCACTGTCCGCGCCCTCGCGACCCGCGAACTGAACTCCGCCAACGCCACCCGCACGTTTTTCCGCGAACTGGTCGTGGGCCTGGCCAACGGCCTGATCCTGGCGCCCCTGATCGGCGTCGCCGCGGGGATCTGGTTCCGAGATGAGGACTGGAAGATCGGCGTCGTCATCGCCGCCGCCATGATCCTGAACCTGCTGGTCGCGGCCTGTATCGGGGTTCTGACGCCCCTGACCCTGTCGAAGCTGAAGTTCGACCCCGCCGTCTCCTCGGCGGTGTTCGTGACCGCCACGACCGATTTCTTCGGCTTCCTCATATTCCTGGGTCTTGCGACGATCGTTCTGTTGTAAACGCTTGGCCCCAGGCTTGCTGCGGGACGGCTCAGGGCCGAGCCGTCGTCTCGCTTTGGGGCAACACCTGTGTCAGACACGTTGAAACCGACCAAGATCTCCCGCGAGGGTGTCATTCTGATCAAGAGCTTCGAGGGTTTCCGTCCTCGGGCGATCCAGCGCGACGACGGCCGCTGGATGATCGGTTATGGCCATACGGCGTCCGCCCGCGAGGGGCTGACCGTTTCGGAAGTCGATGCTGAACTGCTGTTGCAGTACGACCTGCTGCCTGTCGTCAAGGCGATCGACGAAGTCCAGGCGCCGCTGAACCAGCACCAGTACGACGCCCTCGCCAGTTTCGTCTTCTCCATCGGGGTGGATCGCTTCCGCTCCTCCGAGGTCTTGAGGCGACTGAACGCTGGTGAGACCCAGGCTGCGGCCGAAGCCCTGGCCGCCTGGATCGACGACGGCGGCCCCTTGTCGCCCCCGCGTCGCCGCGCGACCGAACGGGCCCTGTTCGTCGCCAATCCGGACGCCCCGGTCTCCCTTGCCGATCTGCTGTCCGCTCCCCTGCCCCCGGCGACGGCGACGATCTTGGAGACGACGGAGGCGGCCGGTTCGACCGGTTTCGACGCGGTCGATGTCGCGCCTTTTCCGGCCCATGACGCGTCGGAGCCCATGACGTGGGAAAGCGCAATATCCGCCCTGCTGAACGAGTCGGATCTCAAGCAAGCGGATGAAGAGGTCGACGAAGGTCCCGATCAGGCGTCTCATCCTGCAGACGACGCCGCGGACGCACCTGCGAGCCAGGACGCCGAAACCCCCATGGCGAACGGCGAAGCTCAACCGGTGGAAGCCGAGCCGGTGACGACGGTCGAACCTTCGGTCGATGCGGGCAAGCCGTGCGCAGACTCCGCCTCGCCCCCTGCCGAATCCTCTGTTGCGCTTCTTCTGGACGAGCCGGCCGTCGAGGCGGAACCCGAAGAGGCCAAGGCCGTGCCTAGGCCTGCCGAATCTTCAGATGGTGAGGCGGAAACAAGCGAGCCCCCGGTCGAGGCCGACGCAGGAGAATTCGTCGCTCCGGCCCTCGAACAGCCCACAGCGTCGGACGAACCCGAGCCTGCCTCATCGGAGCCGGCTTCAGCGTCCCCTGCCGCCCGCCCGGCGCCCAGCGCGGCCGTCTTCTATTCTCCCTACGCGATCCGGGTGACCGGACCGCTCGCCCTCCTCTCCTCGCCCCCCCCGTCGCCCCCGGCTGCCTCCGCCTCAGCCGTCCCGGCGCCCCTGACGCCCGTCCCGCTTGAGACCCTTGCCGCAGAAGCGGAGCCGGCGAACGACGACGGCGTGAGCGTTCCGGAGGAGGCTGTGGCGGCGCCGGCCGCCGAGGCGGAAGCGGCCTCCGTCGATCAGCCCGCCTTCGAGCCGTCCAACGCCCCGAGCCCCACGCCGACCCTGGCATCCGCCGATGCGCCCGACGTGGAGGAACAGACGGTTCAGGTGCCCATGTTCTTGATCGCCCCGACCGAGCCGCCCCCCGAGCCGGACAGCGAGCAGGCGTCGGCGGGGCGTTTGGAGGCCGCTCCGCCTCCCCACGCCGCGACCGATGCGACGGGATTCACCGACCTCGATCAGACCGCCCTGTTCGACGCGGAGGTCCAACGGGAGGACGGCCTGCATCCGTCGATCGACCAGGAGGCGACGCCCGACAAACGGTTCGACTGGAGCGAAACCGCGACCTTCCTGGTGATGGGCGGCATAGGCATGCTGGCCTTCGGCGCGGCCATGGCGGCCTTCCGACAGGCGTCGAATTCGACGGGGGGCGAGACCGCCGTCATCGGCTGGGTTCTGGCGATCATCGCCTTGGCGTGCGTCGGGGTTTCGGGCTACAACCTGTTCCAGCGCTGGGGCCGCCCGACGGATCCGACGGCCTGACGGACGGAATCGTCACAGGCTGAAACGGACAGGTCGTCCTGCGCTTTGCGAAAGGCCGTGCGCGATGCTACGCCGAATGGCATGAGCATTCCCTTCGCACCCCAATCCATGGAATTCGGCCTCGGCGAGAACGCGGACGCCATTCGCGACACCACCGCGCGCTGGGCGGCCGACCGACTGGCGCCCTTGGCCGCCGAGATTGACGAGACCAACGCCTTCCGCCGCGAACTCTGGCCCGAGATGGGCGAACTGGGCCTGCACGGGATCACGGTCGAGGAAGAGTTCGGCGGCCTTGGCCTGGGCTATCTGGAACATGTCGTGGCGATGGAGGAGGTGTCGCGGGCCTCGGCCTCGATCGGCCTCAGCTACGGCGCCCACTCCAATCTGTGCGTCAACCAGATCCGCCGCTGGGGCACGCCTGAGCAGAAACAGAAATATCTGCCCAAACTGATCAGCGGCGAACACGTCGGATCGCTCGCCATGTCCGAGGCCGGTTCGGGCTCGGACGTCATGTCCATGCGCACCCGGGCCGAAAAGCGGGGCGACCGGTACGTCCTGAACGGGACCAAATTCTGGATCACCAACGCCCCCCACGCCGAGACCCTGGTGGTCTACGCCCGCACCGGCGACGGCAACGGCGGGGTGACCGCCTTCCTGATCGAAAAAGGCATGAAGGGGTTCAGCGTCTCCAAGAAGCTGGACAAGATGGGCATGCGCGGCTCCGACACCGCCGAACTGGTGTTCGAAGACTGCGAGGTTCCCGAGGAGAACGTCATGGGCCCGGTCGGCGGCGGGGCCGGCGTGCTGATGAGCGGCCTGGACTATGAGCGCGCTGTGCTGGCCGCCGGCCCTCTGGGCATCATGCAGGCCGCCCTGGACGTGGTGCTGCCCTATGTCCGCGACCGCAAACAGTTCGGCAAGCCGATCGGCAGCTTCCAACTGATGCAGGGCAAGGTGGCCGACATGTACGTCGCCCTGAACAGCGCGCGAGCCTATGTCTATTCGGTCGCCCGCGCCTGCGACGCCGGTCTGACCACCCGTTACGACGCCGCCGGCGCCATTCTGCTGGCGTCCGAAAATGCGGTGAAGGTCACGCTTGAGGCGGTTCAGGCCCTGGGCGGCGCGGGCTACACCAAGGAGTGGCCGGTCGAACGCCTGGTCCGCGACGCCAAGCTGTACGACATCGGCGCCGGCACCAACGAGATTCGTCGCTTCCTGATCGGTCGGGAACTGCTGGGCGGCTGACGGCTTCTTCCGGACGGAAGGAGACACCCATGCCCGCAAAATCCGCAGCCCAGCAGAAGGCCGCCGGCGCCGCCCTGTCGGCCAAGCGCGGCGACACGCCCAAGTCGGAGCTGAAGGGCGCGTCCAAGTCCATGGCCGAGTCCATGACGGAAAAACAGCTGGAAGACTTCGCCCACACCGAACGCAAGGGCAAACCCGAACACGCGGCCGAGAAATAGCCGGTTCGGCGCGATTCTTCGGCATTGTTGCCGTTCCGTAAGTGGCGGTGAAACCTCTGTGCGCCTAAATGGGCGAACTCCTTTCGCCGAGCCCGCCGCTGATGCCCGCCCAAGACAAGCCGAACGACGACCTGCGGCTCTTCTCCGACGTGATCGAGGAACTGGGCGAAGGCGACGACCCCAAACTGAAGCTGGAAGAGCTGGTCGCCGCTTTCGGCGAACGGGGCTTCGGGGCCATGATACTGATCCTGTCGATGCTGGCCCTGCTGCCGTGGCCGCCGGGCGGCAAGGCGGTGTTCGCCGTGCCCATCATTCTGATGTCGCTGGAACTGGCCTTTCAGCGCAGTTCGATCTGGCTGCCGCGCTGGGCGCTGCGCACCTCCATCAGCCGTCCCGCCTATCGCGCGGGGGTGTCGCGGATCATGAAGACGGTGCGCTATGTCGAAAACCTGACCCAGCCGCGCCTTCCCCTTCTGACCGGTGAAGTCGCCGATACCGTCACCGGCCTCGTCTGCGTCCTGCTGGCGCTGATCATGGCCCTGCCGATTCCGTTCGGAGACGCCCTGCCGGGCATCGCCCTGGTCTTCTTCGCCCTGGGCATGATGCAGAGAGACGGTATCGCCATTCTTCTAGGCGCTCTGGCGACCGGCGCCTGCGGCCTCTACCTGTTCCTCATCTGGCACACGGTGTCAGAGATCGCCCATCACGCGGCCGGATGGTTCTCGGGCGTTCTGCCCTGAACGACAAAAGGGCCGCCGCGTCGCCGCGACGGCCCTTCATTGTCTGACCGCGAACGGCCGGACCGCAACTCAGCCCGAAAGGATCAGGCCAGGCCTCCAACGAGGACCAGGGTCGCGGCCACCGCACGCGATTGATGACAATGAGACACTGGATCACCTCCTTTCGACTGTTGAACAGGGACTCGAAAGGTAAGACGCCTCAAGGCCTTGCGCCAATAGGCTTCGCGATTTCGTGAAGTCGGTCGTCAGGCCGCCTGCTGCGCGCCGGGCGCCAGGCCCTGCATCATCATGCGATTGATGTCGATCAGGTCCTCGAACGACTCCTCTCCGCGCATGACCAAAGAAGAGTGACGATTGACGAACAGGCTCAACGAGATGATCTGGGCGCGCACGGCCTGCGGCAGGACATTGGCGGAATCGCCGCAGTCCGCCGCCAAGGTCGACCACAGACGCCGGTTCCAATCCAGGGCGTCGATCCGGGTCGCCAGATCGCGCTCATCAGACTTGGAAGCCTGAACCAAGGCCCGGGTGACCTGACCGAACAGCCGGTATTCCAGGTCGCGGGGCGTCTCAGCCCGCGTCGCCGCCGCTGTGTACGCCTGAAGCGACATTGAGCACCTTCTCTTCGTAATCGACAATCTTACGGGCGGCCATCAAGGCCTTATAGTATTCGCGTTGCAGCACATAGCGCGAGGCGGCGACACATTCGGCCAAGACGTCCGGGTTCTTGGTCGCCCCCATGAATTCGGTGATGCGGAGGGCCATCTCGTCGTAGAATTTCGACGCCGACGCCTCGTCCAGATACATCATCATGATCGGGAAATAGATGCGGCGCGCAGGGGTCGTGACCTCATCGGCCTGCATGATGTCCTTTTCACGCAAAACACTGGCGCGGTTTTGCAGGATGAGAACGCCGCGACGGTCGCCGTTTTGAACCACCGCGCCGTTCAACACGAATTTTTCGCCGGGTTTCAACGACAGTTTCAAAGCCATTGACGACCGAACTCCTTCAGCAGGTCGGAACCGATCGAAGATGGACCGCCCCTAACGATTCGAAACCTTAAAGGCTGAGGGTTAATCATCCCTTGTCCCCAGCCTGCGCGGAACACCTGCCTCGGGGCGACGTTTCGTCACCAGACAGGAGGCGACCATGCCCGACATGGACTATCAGGACGATCAGGGACAGGCCGAGGTCTTTGACGAAACCCATCTGGACGATGAAGGCGAAGGCGACCTTCTGCTGGATGAGGCTGACCAAATTCTTGACGTCACCCAGGCCGACGGCGATGCGGACGAAGACGCCTTCGACGAGGACGACCTCGACATCGACGATCAACTGGCCCTGGACGGGATCGAGCGCGAGGCGGACGCCCTGCTCGGCATGGACGGCGAAAAGGTCAATCAGTCCGACGCCGACAGCAATGATCTGGCGGCCGAGGGCGAAGTCGAACTGGTCTACTCGGGCCTGATGGAAAATGAGCGCGGCGCCCAGGCCAGTGCGGCGCACTGGGAGGCGCGACGCCTCGACGACGACGATATCGAACAGCTCGGCTACGGCGCCGACGACGCCCGCACGCAAGAATCCTGAAAGGAGCGCACATGCAGGACGCGAACGCTAAACAAGACGCCTCGACGGACACACCCCACGCCAAAAGGGTCGAACCGCGCGAAGGCAAGCCCGACCAGTTGGAACACCGCGTAAATCCGGAAGAAGGGCGCGAGGAGGCGCTGATCGACGAGAGCGTGGAAGAGACCTTCCCCGCCAGCGATCCCATCTCGCCAAAACATATCACCTGATCGCTGTTCAGGCGATTGCCGATCGGCTAACCCGCTTCGTGGCACTCACGAGGCGGGTTTTTTCATGAGCCGGTTTGAAGGCACTGATCGCTATATCGCAACGGCCGACCTGAAGGTCGCCGTCAATGCGGCCGTGGCCTTGGAACGTCCGCTGCTGATCAAGGGGGAACCGGGAACGGGCAAGACCGTGCTGGCCTATGAGGTCGCCAAGGCCTTCGATGCGCCCCTGATCACCTGGCACGTCAAATCGACCACCAAGGCCCATAACGGACTCTATGAGTACGACGCCGTCAGCCGGCTGCGCGACAGCCAGCTCGGCGAGGCGCGGGTTCAGGACGTCCGCAACTATCTGAAGAAGGGCAAGTTGTGGGAGGCTTTCACATCCCCGACGCGCCCCGTCCTGCTGATCGACGAGATCGACAAGGCGGACATCGAATTCCCCAATGACCTGTTGCAGGAACTCGACCGGATGGAGTTCTATGTTCAGGAGATCGACGAGACGATCCGCGCCGAGGTCCGGCCCATCGTCATCATCACCTCGAACAATGAGAAGGAGCTGCCGGACGCCTTCCTGCGCCGCTGCTTCTTCCACTATATCCGCTTTCCCGACGCCGAGACCCTGGCGGCCATCGTCGACGTCCATTTTCCGGGCATCAAACCGCGCCTGGTCGCGGAAGCGTTGAAGACCTTCTACGAGATCCGCGACACGCCCGGCCTGAAGAAGAAGCCCTCCACCTCCGAACTGTTGGATTGGCTGAAGCTGCTGCTGGTCGAAGACATTGACGCGGAAACCCTGCGCGAAAAGACGCCCAACAAGCTGATCCCGCCCCTGCACGGCGCCCTGCTCAAGAACGAGCAGGACATTCACCTGTTCGAACGCCTGGCCTTCCTGGGCCGCAGAGACGGCGCGCGCCCGGGCGGCTGAGCGGCATTACCGCGATTTCACTGGACCACTCTCTTCGATGGCTCAAAAATAGAGACCATGAGCGTTACACTCCCGTATCGTTTGCTGACCGCCGGCGTGGCGATCGTCGGGCTCGGTGCAGGCCTGGTCGCCTGTGACGGCGAAAACGCGGTTCGGATCACCAAGACCACGACGACCAGCGCCTCCAATGACGTGGAGCCCGGCGTGCTCAAGGTCGTCGAAGGTCTGAAATGCCCCGAAACGCTGGGCGTGCTGACGCGCAAGGGCTTTGCAGACCCCGGCGGGGCCGCCTGCACCTACGGCGGCCCCCGCGGCGCCGAGGTGGTGCTCTATCTGGTCAAGCTTGAAGATCGGTCCGCCGAGGACGTGCTGCGCGAATACGAACGCCGCGTCTCGTCGGACATGCCCCAGGCGGCGGTGCGTATCGACGCCCGCCAGACGGAAAACGGAGCGGAAGAGGCCACTGTCGCCGCGCCCGGCGTGAACATCCAGGCCAAGGGCGATGACGCCTCGGTCAAGCTTCCGGGGCTTCAGATCGAGACCCGGGGCGACAGCGCGAGCGTTCGCATCGCGGGCATCAACATCCAGTCCAAGGACGGCGAAGGCGTCCGCACCGAAAAGAGCAGCGTCAAGATCGACTCTAACGGCGAAACCACCCAGATTCGCACCCAGGCGCCAGGGGACGCCACGCGGGCCAGCTTCATCCTGGCGGACGACGACGTGCCGGCGGGCGCATGGCGTCAGGTCGGCTTCGAGGCGCGTGGGCCCGCCGGCGGCCCGCTCGTCATCGCCACGGTTCGCTCCAAGTCACGGCACGACCGGGTGTTCGAAACGGCCAAGGATCTGATCGCCCTGAACGTCGGAGACTGAAATCCACGCCGAAAACAAGCGCCGACGGCCGGACGCCTTGATCCTGACGGCGCTTTGCGTCACCTGACCAGCCCACCAGCGAGCAGGATCGACGATTTGGCCGAGCGCCCCAAGAAGAAGACCGAAGTCCGCGCCTGGCAGCGCATGCTGTCGGGCCGACGCCTGGATCTGCTCGACCCCTCTCCTTTTGACATTGAGATCGAAGACATCGCCCACGGCCTGGCCCGGGTGGCGCGGTGGAACGGCCAGACCATCGGCGAGCACGCTTTTTCGGTGGCCCAGCACAGCGTCGTGGTCGAGGAGATCGCCGCCCACATCAAGCCGGGGCTGGATCCCAAATGGCGCCTCGCCGCCCTGCTGCACGACGCCTCAGAATATGTCATCGGCGACATGATCTCGCCTTTCAAGGCGGCCCTGGGGTCCGGCTACAAGGATTTCGAGGCGCGGCTGGAAGCCGCCATCCACGTCCGCTACGGCCTGCCGCCCAAGACGCCCCAAACGATCAAGACCCTGATCAAGAAGGCGGACAAGGCCTGCGCCTATTTCGAGGCGACGCAGTTGGCGGGTTTCAGCGAGAAGGAATCGCTCGGCTTCTTCGGCGCGCCGCCGCCCGGATACAGCCTGACCATAGAGCCACTGCCGGCCTCTCTCGCCCAGGCGCGCTATCTGGAGCGGTATCAGGTGCTGGCCAAGGCCGTGGGCCTTCTGCCCGCCGACGACGCCTGGCACACGGAATAGAGCTGTGACCGGGCCGACGGATCAGGGCGTGAGAATCGGTCTGTCGGCCGTCGTCATGACGCTGAAGGACCGTCGGGCCGTGGTCCTGACCACCCAGACGGAAGACGGCGTCCGCGCCCTGCCGTTCGGGCCTTTCGACCCGGCGCGGGACCGCACCTTTGAGCGCGCGCTGCGCGACTTCGTGACCGATCAGACGGGGTTCCGGCTCGGCTTCGTCGAACAGCTCTACACCTTCGGCGACGCGGGCCGCGCCTCGCCCCGCGCAGCGCCCGGCCCCGACCAGATGCGCGAGGTGTCGGTCGGCTATCTGGCCCTGACCTCGGAAGCCGCCACCCCGCCGGCCCATGACGCCCAATGGACCCCCGTCTTCGACATCTTCCCCTGGGAGGATCGGCGTTGCGGCCGATCGACTCTGCATGGCTCGGTGATCGACGCCCTTCTTCGCTGGGCCGGGGCGGATGAACGCCGCCTGGGCCGCGCCCGGGCCCTCTTCGCCCTGACGCCGGATCATCGCTGGAACGAGGAGCGCGTTCTGGAGCGCTATGAACTTCTTTATGAGGCGCGCCTGGTTGCGGAGGCTTGGCGCGACGCCCGACAGACGCCGCACGATCTCCCGCCCCTCCCCGGCGCCGTCATGGGCTCCGACCACCGGCGCATTCTCGCCACGGGCCTCGGTCGGCTGCGCAGCAAGCTGAAGTACCGGCCCGTCCTGTTCGACCTGACGCCGGAGGCCTTCACCCTTTCCGAGCTTCAGGCGGCCGCCGAGGCCGTCTCCGGTCTCACACTGCACAAGCAGAACTTCCGCCGCGCCGTGGAACGCGCGGGCCTGGTCGAGCCCACCGGCCGGATGTCGTCGGCCACGGGCGGCCGCCCCGCCGAGCTGTTTCGTTTCAAAGGCCTGGACCCGGAAACCGGCGCCGCGCCCGGCCTGTCGCTGCCGGCGCAAAGATAGGTTCGGATTTCTTTCACAGACAGCTTGCGGCGCCGCCGCTCTGCCATTAGAGAAGCCGCTCGCTCGACCAAGCGACTGATGCGCCGCGGAGAGGTGGCAGAGTGGTCGAATGTACCGCACTCGAAATGCGGCGTGCCTGGAAGGGTACCGTGGGTTCGAATCCCACCCTCTCCGCCATCATCCTGCCGTCCCGAGGCGAGGCGGGCCCCGCCTCACCGAACAGAAGAACTGCATTCGAACACTGCATGTTTCGGAGCCCTGCGCCCAGGGAGCCGCCGGTCTTTCGACCGGCGGGGCTGCCCCTATTGCGCCAGGCTGGCCCGCGCCAACGCGGCCTGGACCTCGGCGCGCGCGGCCTCCATGTCGCGGCGGAAGACGTCCGAGCGTTGTTCCGCGCCGTAAATGACCATGCCCGACAATATGCCGGCCTCGACGGCGCTGTAGCTGTGAGAACCGCAGATGTAACGGCTCTCGGCGAAAGCGCGGCCGCGGGCGTAGAGGGCGTCGGCGCGCTGGGGCGCCAGTTCCGCCAGGATCATGGCCACGTGAGCGCCGTGGGCCGAATGGCCGGACGGATAGTCGGGGTTGCCCGCCAGATGTTCGGTCTTGGCTTCGCAGATCGGCTGGTCCGTGCCGATGTAGGGCCGTTTCGTTCCCCAGTGGGTCTTGGCGTCGCCGACCACGGACCGGTCCTCGCCCGCCCGATCCAGCAAGGCGGTCAGAACCGGCGCGGTCTCTGGCGTCAGCCGCATCCCCAGGGCCTCTGCGAAGTCGTCATAGATTTCGCCCGACACGTCCGAGGTCGCCAGCGCCCAACGCGGGGTGCCCCTCAGGGCGCGGGTCTGACGGAACACGCCCTGGTCGGCGACGGCGCGGGGCGAACCCGGTGGGGGCGGCGGAGCCAGCACCTGGGTCAGATCCGGTCGTTCCACCGGGGTCAGATAGCCCCGCTCCGTCCCTTCGTCGGTCAGCTCCACGGCGAGCCCGTCGCACCGTTTTTCGGTCCGCAACGGATTGCAGACGGCCGCCGCACCCCCGGTCAGTCGCACCTGATAGGCAGGGAAACGCGGATCCGCCGTCATATAGTCGGTAGACACATACTGCGCCCCGCTGGCGAAGGCGGCGCTGCGCCGAGTCACGTCCCCCGTTCGCGCTTCCAGAGTGTCGGCGTCGGCGCGGGTGCGGACAATGAAGCCGGCGCGGACGGCCGTCTGGATGCGCCCCTGCTCGGCCACTGGATCGTTCAGGGTCAGATAGGCGGCGGCGGGCGAGGTCTCATCGGTGTTGACGAAGAAGACCCGGCCTTCCAGCGAGCGCCGCGCGCCGCGATAGGCGGCGACCTTCTCGGGCCCTTCGTCCAGGGCGAAGAAGACCTTGCCGCGCGCTTCGCCCAGCCGCGGCCAGCCTCCGGCTAAAACCCCTTCACGCAGGGTGGCGTACTCCCCCTGGACCTGATCGGGCGTGATCAGGTGATCGGCGTCGAACACCGACCGCACCTCGGCGTCCAGGGCGTCCCAGGCGGCGGCGTCGAAATCCAGCGGCGTCGTTCCGCCGGGCATGGCGGGGCCGCCCGTCTTGGCGTTCAGCATGATCAGAATGGGGGCATGGTCCCGATGGGCGCGCGACCAGTCGCGGATCTCCGTCAGACAGGCCACGAAGGTCAGGCAGGTGCTGCGGAAATCGACGTCGGGCATGTGCAGGGTCTTGAAGTCCGGCCGGGCCATGGCTTCCGCGAAGGCGGCGCTGACCGGCGCGCCCTGGCCCGGCCGTCCCAGGGCCGACAGGGGATGGGCGTAGCGCCCGCCCTGCGGATCGTTCAGCACGTCGATCTCGATCTGGCGCGCCCCGGCGTCCAACTGTTCCGTCAGGGGGCGATGGGAATAGTCCAGAGCCACGGCGCCGGGATTGACGGCGATCATGGCCTGAAGTTCGGCGGCCGGGATCGGCAGCTTGTAGCTGTTGTGGGCGCCCACCGCCGTCAAATCGTTCATGCCCAGATTGCGATCCATCCAGGCCGGGGCGCAGGGGTCGCCGCCGGCCGCGCGTAGATCGGCTGCGGTCAGGTCGCAGGCCGGCGCCGCGCCCGCCAGAGCGGAACCGGCCATCAGGGCCGCCATCAGATTGAGCATCGAAAATCCTCGGAAGTCACGAACGGAAGGGAAAAGGGATCACAGCGACCAGCGCAGGCTGGCGGTCAGGCTGGGGCCGACGCGGCCCAGTTGGAGCAGGCGCCGCGTGTCGTATTCGTAGGCGAGGTCGGTCGTATCGGTCAGGTTTGAGGCGGCGACGACCAGGGTTCCGCCGGACCCGATCTCGAACGAGGCCTGGGCGTCCAGATAGCCGGCGGGGCCGACGGTGAAATCCGTAACCCCTCCCCCCTGCATGTCCGCCTCGGACCGGAAGGCGGAGCGCCATGACCAAGACAGGCCGATCGCGACCGGCCCCCGCTCGAAGAAGGGATTGACCGAATAGGCCAGCCGCGACACCCCGGCCAGGCTGCGGCCCTCCGGCCCGTGTCCGTCGGTGAAGGTGCCGCTGGCCCACAGGCCGAAACCGGACGGAAGCCGCCGGTGGAGCCCCACCTCCACTCCCCGGCTGACCGCGCGCCCCAGATTGGCCGGCCGCGACATCATCACCTCGGCCCGCACCAGGGGACCGGCGCGGGTCTCGAACACCAGCATCTCCGGCGCCTCCACCAGCCCAATGAAGTCATCGATGCTCTTGTGGAAGACGGCGAGGCTGAGCGCGCCCTGCGGAAAGCTCCACTCATACGAGGCGTCGAGATTGGTCGACATATAGGGGCTGAGATCCGGGTTACCGCCGACCCCGGTGAAGATCGAGCCGGGCGACGGCGCGTCGATCTCCGCCTGCCCGCGCTCGTAGATGTTCGAGACAAGGGAGCTGGCGGGCACAGTTGCCAGGCGCAGGTCCGCCAGCGAAGGCCGCGTCATCGTGCGGGACGCCGCCAGCCGCAGGCGCCGGCCCCGATCCAGATCGAAGGCGATGTTGAAACTGGGCAGCAGGGCGGCGTCGGTCCCGACCTTGGAGACCGGACGAATGGCGGCGCCGCCGCTTTCTCCGGCGTTCAGAAAGGCGCCGTCCACCGCCGTGCGTGTCGCCACCAGACGAAGACCCAGATTGCCCGAGAAGGGGGCGCCGCCCGCCTCTCCCTCGAAATCCGTTCGCGCGTAAAGAGCCCCGACACGCTCGCCGACGCGATAGGAGTTCTGCAGATCAGCCCCCGTGGGAACCAGGGCGTCGGGCCCGACCGCCAGTTCCTCGCTTTCCCTTGGGATTCGAAAGGCCTGCTGAAACCGGTCGAAGTCGGCGGCGATCCAGGACCCCGGATGCCGGTCGATCAGGGAATCGAACACGTCGTCGGCCACGCGAAATCCGAGAAACTCGGGGGTCATAACGGCGCCCGGCCGAAGCGCGGCCTCACGGTCGCGTCTCTGGTAATCGCGGGACCGATCGCTGATCTGGGCGCCGAAGGCGATTTCGGTCAGGACCGTCCTGCCCAGATCGACGGACACGGGACGCCGCAGATCGAGGAGGCCCGTCAGGTCCTCGTCGACGGATTCGATGGCGCGCACGCCCAAACGCTTGAAGGCGAAGCCGGCCGGGTCGGTCAGGTCCAGATCGGTCGCAAGCAGAGCCGCCTGCCGGCCGCTCGCCGCCCCGTTGACGTCGAACGCATAGGCGGGGGCCTGTAACGAACGGAAGGAGATCCTCTCCAGCGGCGTATCCAGCTTTGATCGTGCGCGGGACAGGCTGAAACGCGGCGTCAGGCTCCAATCGCCCAGCACCACATCCGCCCTGCCCGACACCACGATGTTCAGATGCGCCTGGGCGGAGAACTCCGTGTTGTTGTCGATCACGCCCGCCCGGATCGAGCCGGCCGTGACCACGCCGTCCGTGACCGTGGCCGTGGCGCCGGGCGTCTCCAGAAGGGCGCCGACCCCATAGGCGATCCGGTCCTCGCGAATGGTGTTGTCGAAGGTGGAGACGAGGCTGTCGAACCGCAGCCTGAGCGAAGGCGACGCCCGCCACTCTCCGCCGAGGAAGAGGCTGCGCCTCAGCCGATCCTCGTGCTCGACCGTCGTCCTCACATCGCTGGGGGCGACCGCCGGCTGCCCCTCGACGACGACCGGCGTATAGCGTCCCACCTGAAAACGGTCGTAGAGGACCGACCGCCCCTCCTGGGACACGCCGCCGACCAAACCCCATGCGCCGCCTTGGGACACGAACCGGCCCGCGAGGGAGACGTCTGTTTCCGGCCGGCCCGTTCGCGCCTCCACGGAGGCGCCCGCCCTGAAGCTCAGGAAGGGATCCCCGTCCAGGCCGCCGATCGTCTCGATGTCGATGTTGGAGCCGATCCCGCCCTCGATCAGATCGGGCGTCGCCGACTTGGTGAGCTGAGCCCCCGCCAGGAGATCGGCCGACAGGGCGCGGAAGCGGAACTGCCGACCGCTCTGGGTCGAGTTGCGGATGTTCTCGTTGAAGGCGACTGGCCCTCCGTTCAGGGTCACCGACTGGAACAGCGGCCCCAGCCCCCGGACGCTGACGAACTGCCCCTCGCCCACCTCGCGTTCGATGGCCACGCCGGGCACTCTCTGGAGGGCCTCAGCCAGATTCGCCGCCGGAAGTTCGCCGATCCGGGTCGCGGACGCGCTGTCCAGGATGACGTCCGCCGCCGCCTTGCGTCGCAAGGATTCCTCGATCTGCTCCGACAGCCGCCCCACGACCGTGATCGACTCCAGCTCTGCGGCGGGAATGGGCGGGATCTCGGCGGGCTTTTGAGCCTCCATCCAGACCCGCAGCCCCCGGTCGCCGATGAAACGGTGCCGCAAGCCGGTGCCTTGGAGCATCTGGTCTGCCGCAGCGCGCCAGGACATTTGCCCGCGAACCGCTCGCGTGCGCCGCGCCTCGCCCATGGGCGTCAGAAAGGCCAGGTCACAGCCCGCCGAAACACAGAGCTGCACCAAGGCGCGACGCGCGTCCTGGGCGGGGATGTCGAAAACCTGCGCGCGATCCTGCGCCCGGGCGGCCGGGGCCCAGCCGCCGAGGGCGACGATCGCCAGAGCGGCGGCGGCGACGCCTCCCCGTAGCGCATCGAACGGCGTCGATCGTGCGGGCGGTTTCAAGCGAACGGCGCCTTGAGCCAGGGTAGCGAACAACGAAGACGCAACGCTTAGCGCGCTTGCGTGACAGCTCTGCGATAGACCTATTCGGGGCGGATCAGGACCCGGCCGTCCTCGCCGCGTTCGATCGAGATCGGCAACAGGGCGTCCAGCCGGTCGATCAGTTTCGCCTCGTCCGTCAGGGGCAAAACCGCCGTCACGCGCATCTCGGCGAGGGCGGGGTCGGCGATCACCAGGGGCGCGCCTGCGTAGCGCCCGGCCTCTTCGACCACGACCGACAGGGGCGCATCGTGGAAGACCAGTCTGCGCTCGCGCCAGGCGGTGGCCGCCTCGACGTCGATCCGACGAAGACTGACGCGGTTGACGCCCCGTTTGAAGACGGCCTGCTGCCCCGGAGCCAGGGCGACGGCGCGCTCCAGCGCGCGGGCGCGGCCGACGTCGGTCCGCCCGACGGCGACCCGTCCCTCCAGCAACGACACCTCCGCCTGATCGTTTCTCAACGCCGCCGCGAACCGCGTCCCTGTCACGATGACGTAGCGATCCTCGACCGCGACCTGGAAGGGTCGTTCGGCATTGTGGGCGACGTCGAAATAGGCCGCGCCCTGCATCAGGGTTAGGCGGCGGGCGTCACGGCGATAGGCGACCTGGATCCGCGTGTCGGAATCCAGGGTGACGCGTGACCCGTCTTCCAGCGTCACATCCGTGATCTGGCCCGGCGCGCTGGCGTAAACACGACCGGCCGCGACGGCGGGCTCCTGGCCAGCGCCGGGCAGGACCAGAGCGACGGCGGCCACCGCCGCCACCGCGCCTGTCGCCAGGCCGCCGGCGATCAGCATACGTCTCTGGGACACGACATTCCGTCGCCCCCGAAGACGCGCCAGATCGGCCGCAAAGACATCGCTCAACGGCGACAGTTCCGCCACCCCCCTCTTCGCGGCCTCGTACTGGTCCAGATGAGCCTCGTCCGCCTCCAGCCATTCGAGGAAGGCCGCCTGGTCGCGTGCGGAGACGTCCGGCCGTCGCATGCGCGCCAGCCAGGCTTCGGCGGTCAGCGGCCGACGATCAAACAGGGATGTCAGGCGCTGGATCATGCGCAAACAGAACGCTCCGGGACGCGGCGGGCGGATGGGGCGCCGACGCCTTCAAGACTCACAACGACAGTTTCGCCAAACCCCTCAGCCATCTCGTGAAATCTTCAGCTGACGGAGGGCTTCGGCAATGTGTTTTTCGACCATGCTGACCGACACGCCCAGACGTTTGGCGATCTGGGCGTAGGTCTGGTCCTCGAACCGGTGCAATAGAAAGGCGTCGCGGGTTCGCGGCGGCAGGGCGCGGATGACGCGGGCGGCCGCAGCCAGATTCTCCCTGCCGATCAGCTGCTGGTCGGCGGCAGGCGCCTCGCTGGCCACGGCGCGCGGCGAGGCGTCGAGGGCGTGGATGTCGTCCGTGCCGCGAACCCCCGTCCGACCGGCGGCCTTCCAACGATCCGCCTGAAGGTTTCGGGCGATGACGAACAACAGGGGGCGGGCGTCCGGCCCCGTCAGATCGTGGCCCGCGCGGTGGAAACGCGTGAAGGCTTCCTGCGCCACGTCCTCCGCGTCCTCGGCCGACAGGCCCCGGCGCTGCACATAGGCCATGAGATCGCGCCGCAGGCCGGCGAAGACCTGATCAAGCGACATGGTCGCCCCGCCCACCTGGACACTCAGACGCGACTAAGCGAAGACGCCCCCTCCTCGCGGAAGGGGCGTCGCGCCGGCCTCTGTCCCGGCGGGTTGGGCCGGGGAAGGCGAAGGACGACGTCGGTCGCCCCCCGCTTTCGACATGAGGTTCGCTTGTGGGAATGGATCAGAACTCCATCCGCAGGCCGAAGTTGATACGGCGTCCCGACTTTTCGTACATGGTCGGGAAGGAGGGATCCATCGTGTATCCCTTGGTCGCCTCGTCCGTGACGTTGATGCCTTCCACATTGATCTGGAGGCTGTCGGTCACGCGGTAGCTGGCCGACAGATCGACCTGGCCATAGCCCTCGCGCGTGATCGGGTACATCTCATAGCCGATGGCTTCGACGTACTCGTCCTTGTAGTTGTAGGAGGCGCGGGCCTGGACCTTGTCGTTCTCGTAGAACAGGGTGACGTTGTAGGTGTTGTCGGCCAGCCCGATGGGCGGCGTCGGGATGCCAAGAGTCGAGGAGCCGGTCAGCGAGCTGTCCAGCACCGTGTAGTTGGCGTTGATCCCGAAGCCTTCCAGCGGTGAGAAGAACTGGCCGAAGGGCACGACGGCGACCAGCTCCACGCCGCTGACCTCGTAGGAGCCGGGCTCGTTGATCGGCTGATAGACGTCGAAGGTGTAGACGCCGTCGATCGAGCCGTTGGCGTTGTACTTGGTCACGTTCGGCACCGTGCCCGTCAGGGCCTGACGCACGACGCCCTCGATCTCCTTCCAGAAGTAGGAGACCGCCAGCAGGCCGCCGTCGCCCAGATACTGTTCCAGACCGGCTTCCCACTGTTTGGCGTAGGTCGGCTTCAGGTTGGGGTTGCCGTCGGTGAAGCGGAACGAGTTCCAGCTGGCCGTGCGCTTGTAGGCCAGGTCCGTCAGGGCCGGACGGATCAGGGTCTCGGATGCTGCGGCGCGGAAGATCAGGCTGTCGGTCAGGTCGGCAGTGATGTTCAGGCTGGGCAGGACCTTGTCGTAGCTGCCGTCGCTGGACACCGGCTCCGGCGTATAGGTGGTGCCGCCGGTCGGCGTTTGAATCTGGTGATAGCCCGAAGAGGTGATCGAGGTGTCGATGTAGCGGGCGCCGCCGTTGACGGCGACCGGCACCGGTCCCAGGTCGAACTCCAGGTCAGCCATGGCGTAGGCGGCCAGAACCTCTTCCGTCACCTCGTAGTAGTCGCCGACGTTGAACGGAGTGAAGAAGCCGTCATAGCGGAAGGTGCGACGGGCGTAGTCGTTCGAGACCTGGCTCCAGTTCAGGTCGCGGATGCTGTAGTCGCCGCCGGGCACCAGAACGCCGATCGGCGTCAGTTCGCTCTGCGACATCGGGCGCCCCACATAGTCGACCTTGCCTGCGCCGGAGCCTTGGATGTTCAGCGAACCGTACTGACGCTCCTTGGACTTGTCCGTGTAGCGCGCGCCGACCTGGACGCTCTTCAGCGCCGGGAAGAAGCTGAAGTCGAGGTACTGGGTGAAGTCGATCTGGGCGGCGTACTTGTCGTCGTTGATCTCTTCGTAGGTGGTCTCATACGCCTCGAACAGATAGCGCGAGGGCGAGTTGTACATGTCGATCGAGGCCGGGTTGGCGCTCTGGATCGTCTCGCCGCCTTCGGCCGTCCAGCGCGTCCGCGACGGCGCATAGGCCACGTGCTTCAGGTTGGCGTAGTCCAGGGTCTTCTCGGCGCCGGAATAGCCGGCGATGGCGTGCAGTTTCCAGCTGTCGCCGCTCCAGTGCAGCTCGGTTCCGAACTGCTGGTAGTCGGTTTCGTTGATACGCTCCTTGCTGAGCATCTCGTGCTGGGTCGCGGTGTAGGAGACGTCGCGCAGCACCACCATGCCGTAGTCGGCCAGGGTGGTCTTGTCGAACTCGTGGATGGTCTCCAGGGTCGAGCGGCTGGAGGCCGAATAGGCCGCCGCATCATACTCGTCCTCGGTCGTGTCGTAGCTGCCGATCATGGCGTCGAAGGCTAGGCTGAAGTTCGACGACGGGCGATACTGCAGAGAGACGGTGCCGCCCCACTGATCCTGGGTGTTCAGATAGGCGCGGTCGCCGACCTTGTCCTGGAAGATGATCCGGTTGGTGACATTGGTGTCGGACCGGTTCGGAATGGCGATGCCGGCGTCTCGCAGCAGAACCGCCGCCGCCTGGGTCCCCCGGGCGCCGGTCGAGGTCGCCAGGAAGCGCGACATCGGGCGGAAGTTGATGCCCGATTCCGAGTCGGTGCGGTTGGTGCGGCGGGCCGTCGAGAAGGACACCAGGGCCCCGAAGTCGCCCCAGGTGTCGCTGGCCAGGAAGGCGATCTTGGGATCGATCTCTTCGGAGATGGAGTTGTAGGCGCCCTCCACCGAACCGACGACCCGGCGACCGGCGTAATCGAACGGACGGGCGGTCGAGATATTGACCGAACCGGCGATGCCGCCTTCTTCATCGGCGGCGCGCGGCGACTTCTGGACCGTCACCTGCTGGATGATTTCCGAGGCGAAGATGTCGAACTCGACGTCACGACCGCCGCTGCCCGAGGCGGTGGCCAGGCCGTTGATGCTGACGAAGGTGAAATCGCTGGGCAGGCCGCGCACGTTGACGCGCTGGCCCAGGCCGCGGTTGCGTTCGATGGTGACGCCTGGGATGCGCTGCAGTGCCTCGGCCAGGTTCTGTTCGGGGAAGTTGGCGACGTCGGTGGCGACGATGGAGTCCGAGAAGCCGACCGTCTTGCGCTTGATGTCGACCGCCTCTTCAAGGCTGCGGCGATAGGAGCCGGTGACGACGATCTCGTCCAGAGTGGCTGTGGCCTGGCTCGCGACGGCGGCCGGTTCGGCGGTCTGCGCCAAGGCGACGAACGGCGTTGCAGCGACCACGGCGAAGGCCGTCGTGCCCAGAATTCGGTTCTTCATGTGAGTAGCCCCCAGTGAGTTCTAGGCGCTTCAACGACGGGCTCTCAGGCCCCCTCAATGTGTGACAGGCCTTTTCATTCAAACTTCACGGCCCTGTCGCGTTCGACCTTCTCACACAAGCAAAACGGCCCGCAGGCGCAACCTGCGGGCCGTCGTCCGATCCTGGCGAAGGGACGAGTTCAGCCGCCGAAACTGCGCCCCCCGCCGCCGAAGCCGCCGCGCGAGACGACCGTGGTCCGGCTCTGTACCCGCGTCGGCGCCTGCTTCACGACATCTCCGTTGTCGCGCGTCGTCACCATCCGACCGGTGCGATAGTCGCGATAGGCGTAGCCGCCGCCGTATCCGTTCACATATCGATCCTCGCGGTCTCGATACAGCGGGCCGCCCCCGTAGTAGCGCCCGCCGTCCAGCATCTGGCCGATGACGAAGCCGGCCAGCAGCGGGGTGAAGAACGACCCGCCGCCCTGATTGTTCGGCTGGCACTGCGACGGGCCCCACTGGCCCTCGCACTCCTCGCGCGTGGCGTAGCGGGGCGCTGTGCGGGCGGCATCCTCCTGCGCCTTGGCCAGGGCCGCGTCGCACTGGGCGTCGGGTATGACGTCCGCCGCACGGCATTCATCCAGGGAGGCGTAGGCCAAGGCCGGTTCTGCTGCGGCGCGAGGCGCCGGCGCGTCCGGCGCGTCGCAGGCGGCCAGCGAGAAGCTCGCAGTGGCCATCAGGCCGCCGATATGCAAGGCGCGCGACCGTTTCAGTCGGCGCAGGGTCTTGGTTTGGGGCAGGTCGGCTTCCGGCTTGCGATCGGTCATGGCGGTCACGAGGTCATGCAGGCGGCGTTCAGCAGGCCGACGCAGATCGAGATGGAGGCCAGATAGACAGCCGCCGCGATCTCGCCCGCCTCGATCCGGGCCACCAGATTGCGGAAGGCCAGACGGCTGATGGTGACGAAGACCACGATCTGGATCACCCCGGCCAGCAGGGCCCAGGCGGCGAACTCCATCAGACTGACCGTATGCGACAAGGCGGAAGCCAGGGGCAGGACATAGCCGATGAGCGCGCCGCCCAACGCAATGGCGGCGGCCGTATTGCCCTGCCGGATCAGCGTATGCTCGTGGTACGGCGTGACCCACTGGTAGACCAGCTTGAACGCCAGGGTGAAGCCGCCCGCCACGGCGAAGGCGATCAGGAAGGCGATCGCCCCCTGCTGAAACAGGAACCAGTCGAACATTCGGTCTTCCCCTCTTCAAACACGCCCTCAGGCGCGGAACTCGGCCATTTCCAGCGGAATGCCGATCATGATTTCGTGCGTCGTCTCGCCGCCCTCGGGCTGCTGCTCCAGGGCGATCATCAGTTCGCGCCCGCCCGCCAGTTCTCGCGCATACAGCATGCAAGTCTGGAAGATTTTGGCGTAGGGTTTGGTTGCGGCCCGGTCGTCCCAGATGGTCTCCCACAGGGTGACCGGCGGCTGGATCGCATCGCTCTCGGAGAACCAGAAGCGCGGATAGTCAGGCAGGTCCTCGGCCGCCCCGTGGAAGACCGGCGCCGACAGCCGGTCGCGCCAGACCCGCCGTTCCCGCTCTCCCGGCGGATAGGCCGAGGTCCAGGGGATGAACAGGCTGAAGTCATAGTTCTCCAGCCCTGCCTCGTCGTCGCTCATGGCCTGAAGCATGACGTGGTCGTCGGTGTAGAAGCGATGGACGAACTGACCGCTTTCCAGACGGATCAGCCCCTGGGCCGAAATGTCGAGCACGTCGCGGTCCAGGGCGAAACGGGTCTCTTCGCCCAGCCGACGCCAGGCCAGCGGGTCCAGCGACACCGTGCGGCCCACAGTGATGTTGCGAACCGCCGCCAGCTTCGATGCGGACTCAGCCTTGTTCGACGATCCGAAGAGTTTCTTGAACATGGCGACTATCTAGGCCCCATGGACGCCAAGGGCGAGCCTCGGACGCAAGAGCGACGGAGCGAAGCGGTTCATGGGCGCACCCTCAGCCCGATCTTGCATCCTGTCAAGCGTTCATGTTACGCGTTTCATGTAACGCCATGCCGAACCGCTCGACACCCCCGTCCGCCGCCAACGACCGCATTCGCGCGTGGCGAAAGGCGCGCCGGGAAGCGGGCCTCGTCAAGCTGGAGCTCTGGGTGCCGGAGGCTGCGCGCGAAGACGTCAAGGCCGCCGTCCGCGCCATAGTCACGGACTCCACCCGCGGCCCGCGGCTTGCCGGGCGCCGCCGGATCCCCACTTCCGATTCCTTCACCCCTGGAGACGACCATCAGATGGACGCCGTGATCGAAACCCCCTGGACCGTGCCCGCCATCAAGGCGGCGCTGGACCAGTCCCCCCTGGTGCGCGAGGGCGAAATGACCCTGCGCGTGCTGGAGGGGGCGGACCCCGTGTTGCTGGCCACCATGCATGAATACGGCGACCTGCCGGTCTATCTCAGCGTCGGCGGCGCCCAGATCGTCTGTTCGGTCCTGCTGTGGCCGGTGTCGGAACAGGCCGATCGCCACGCCTTCAACGAATTCCTGCTGAAGGCTCAGCGCGTGGTGCCCCTGTCGAACTTCGCCATCACCAACGTCGGCGGCGAGGACGTGTACGAGTTGATGGGCGAACTGTCGTGCAAGACGACGCTTCAGACCATTCTGATCGAATTGCGCACCCTGGCCGAGAATGCGATCGACGCCACCGAACTGCGCGAAACCTTCGGCGCCGAAGCCGCCTGATCCGAAAGACCCGACCATGTCCATGCTCAGAAAACTCTCCGCCCTGTTCCGCGGCACGGCCCATGACGCAGCCCAGGGCCTCGTCGACGCCAACGCCCTGAAGATTCTCGATCAGGAAATCCGCGACGCCGACAACGCCCAGGGCAAGGCGCGCGACGACCTGGCCGGCCTGGTGGCGCGTCGCCGCATGGCCGAAAATGAAATGGCCAGCTTCCGCGACCAGATCGCCAAGTACGAAAGCTCGGCCCGCACCGCCCTGGCTCAAGGCAAGACCGATCTGGCCCGCGAGGTCGCCGCCCGCATCGCCGAGCTGGAGGTCGAGATCAACAGCCGCAGCCCGTTGATCGAGGACATGAAGACGGCCGAGACGCGTCTGCGAACGGCCATCGCCGCCACCGACCAGAAGATCGAGACGCTCCGTCGCGAGATCGACATCGTCAAGGTCAATGACTCGGTCCAGCGGGCCCAGACCTCGGTCGCCCTGAACTCGGCCGGCGCCCACTCGCGCATCGGCTCGGCGGCGGACAGTCTGCAACGGATCAAGCAGCGCCAGGCCATCCAGGAAGAAAAGCTGAACGCCAGCCAGGCGCTGGAGGATCGCCGCACCGGCGCCGATCTGGACGCCAAGCTGCGCGAGGCCGGCATCCTGCCCGGTCATTCGTCGGCCGACGACGTTTTGGCCCGCCTCAGCCAGCCGGAAGTGACCGTGGTCACGCCCCGCATCGGCCAATCCACCCCAGGCGTGGCCACGCCCGACAAGGACCCGGCCTAATCCATGGAGCGTCTGCGCTTCGAACCCCGTCCCGACTGGGAAGCCAAGGCCGACAGCCTCGGCTTCACCTGGCGCCACATCAACGGCGAAATCTACTGGGACGAGACGGCGGCCTACGCCTTCTCCATGGAGGAGGTCGAGGACGGGATCGAGGCGCCGACCGCCGAACTGCACGGCCTCTGCCTGGAGCTGGTGAAGGAGGCCGTCCAGTCCGAGCGGCTGATGGAGCAGCTGGATATCCCCGAACCCATGCGGGACTATGTGGCCGCCAGCTGGACGCGCGGGGATCCGTCCCTCTACGGCCGCTTCGACTTCGCCTATGACGGCAAGGGTCCGGCCAAGCTGTACGAATACAACGCCGACACCCCGACCAGCGTCTATGAGACGGCCGCCTTCCAATGGCTGTGGCTGGAGGATCAGATCCGGGCCGGCGTCCTGCCCGCCGAGGCCGACCAGTTCAACAGCCTGCACGAAAAACTGGTCGCCCGCTTCCGCGCCATCTTCCCGAACGGCGGCTTCGTCCATTTCTCGTCGGACGCCGACTTCGTGGAGGATCGCCAGACGGTGCGCTTCCTCGAAGACCTGGCCCAGCAGGCCGGGCTTGAGCCCCAGTTCGTCGCCATCGACCAGATCGGCCTGAACGCCGACGGCCGTTTCGTCGACCATGAGAACTGGATCATCCAGGCGATGTTCAAGCTCTACCCGTGGGAGCAGATGCTGCGCGACGACTACGCCGCCCCCCTGCCCACCGCCGACGTCACGGTGCTTGAACCCGCCTGGAAGAGCATTCTGTCCAACAAGGCCATCCTGCCCTTGTTGTGGGAACGCCACAAAGGCCATCCCAATCTGCTGGAGGCCTATTTCGAGGGCGATCCGGCGCAGGCTGCTCTCGGGGACTCCTACGTCCGCAAGCCGCTGTTTTCCCGCGAGGGCGCCAATGTCGAACTGATCGACCAGGGCGTCAGCGCGGAAGCGGTCGTGGACGGCGGCTACGGCCAGGGCCGTTTCATCCGTCAGGCCCTGCACGACACGCCCCGGTTCGACGACGCCCACGTCATCGTCGGCTCCTGGGTGGTCGGCGACGAGCCGGCGGGCATGAGCCTGCGCGAGGACGCGGGCCGGATCACCCGCGACACCTCACGCTTTGTCCCGCACTTCATCCGTGACTGAGGCTCAATCGAAAACAGCGATCGGCCCGCGCAACCACTCTCAGACCCACGCCTGGATGGCAGCTGCTGATGATCGAAACTGAGACAAGCCGAGCCAAAAGACTGAAGGCGGCGACGCAAGGCGTGCATCAGGGCCTGGACGAAGCCGTCATGGCCGCCCGCCCCTTCGAAAGTCGCGCGCGATATGCGGAGTTTCTGCGAATGCAGCAGATATTCCATCGCGACGTGGCGGCCCTCTATAAGAACGAGGCTCTGACGGCCCTGATCCCGGATCTGGCCGCGCGGCGAAGGTATGACGCGGTGATCGCAGACCTTGGCGACCTGGAGGCCGAACCCGGCGTCGAGTCTGACAGCCCCGTATTTGAGGATCAGATCGCCGACATTCCCACGGCGCTGGGCTGGCTTTACGTGGCGGAAGGATCGAATTTGGGCGCGGCGTTTTTGCTGAAGGCGGCGGCCGGCCTGGGCTTGTCAGAGGCGTTCGGCGCCCGGCATCTGGCCGCCTCTCCGGACGGTCGCGCCGACCACTGGCGCAGCTTCACCGCCGCCCTGGACGCGGCGGAGATGACGCAGGCTCAAGAGGATCGGGCAACGGCCGGCGCCACAGCCGCCTTCGCCCGCGTGCGCGCCCTGGTGGAGGCGCACCTCGGACCGGATCAGTCGGCGGCGGCCTGAACCCCGCCGACCGTCTCCGCCTTATTGCGGCGCGACCCGCCAGACGGTGTTCGACAGATCGTCGGCGATCAGCAGGATGCGACGTTGAGGGTCGAAGGTGACGCCGACCGGCCGTCCCCTCGCCTTGCCGTCCTTGATGAAGCCCGTAGCGAAATCGACGGGCTGTCCCGCCGGACGACCGGCGTTGAACGGCACCCAGCTCACCTTGTAGCCGGACAGGTCCTGGCGGTTCCAACTGCCGTGCTCGCCGATGAAGGCGCCCTGGCTGAAGGCGCCGCCGAAACCACCGTTGGTGGCGAAGCTCAGGCCAAGGGCCGCGACATGGGAGCCCAGGGCGTAGTCGGGCTTGACCGCCTCGGCCACCTTGTCCGGCCGCTGCGGATGGGCGCGCGGATCGACGTTCTGCCCCCAATAGCTGTAGGGCCAGCCGTAGAAGGCGCCGGGCCGCACCGAGGTCAAATAGTCGGGAGCCAGTTGCGGGCCCAATTCGTCGCGCTCATTGACCACGGCCCAGAGAGCGCTGGTGGTCGGCTCAATCGCCAGGGCCGTCGGATTGCGGATGCCGCTGGCGAGGATGCGGTGGGCGCCGGTCTGCCGGTCGATCGCCCAGACCACGGCGCGGTCCTGCTCCACCGCCATGCCGCGCTCGCCGACATTGCTGTTGGATCCGATGCCGACGTAAAGGGTCTGGCCGTCGGCGCTGGAGGTCAGTGACTTGGTCCAGTGGTGGTTGATGGCCGAGGGAAGCTCGGTCAGGACCGCGCCGGGCGCTGTGATCCGCGTCTGTCCAGGTTGATAGGGAAAGCGCAGCAAGGCGCCCTGCTCGGCGACGTAGAGGGCGCCGTCGACGAAGGCCAGGCCGTAGGGCGCATCCAGATTATCGATGAAGGTCGTGCGGAGTTCGGCCTGTCCGTCTCCGTCGGCGTCGCGCAGCAGGGTGATCCGATCCCCGCCCTTCACGCTGCTCTTGCCCTTGGCCTTGATGAGGCCGGCGATGACGTCCTTGGGACGCAGCTTGGGCGCATGGCCGCCGGACCCTTCCGCCACCAGAATGTCCCCGTTCGGCAGAACAAGAATCTGGCGCGGAATCTTCAGGTCAGTCGCCAGGGGCGTGATGGCGAAGCCGGCGGGAACGGCGGGCCGCTCGCCGTTCCAGCCCACGGGCTCGGCGATCTTCATCGGTGGAACCAGGGTCTGGTTCTGGGCCGGCAGATCGGGATTGGGACCGGTCTGTCTGAGGTTGGGATCGCTGCGACTGCAAGCCGTCAGGGCCAGGAGCACGGCGGTCGCGCCGAGAAGGTGTCTGATCATCGTGCAATCCCCCGAACCGGCGCGGCGCTATAGGCGAACCACCCTGCGACAAGGACGAAGAGGGTGGACAGGATGGACAGAGTCAGGCCCAGGGCCCCGACCGAGCTCCATGCGTCCTGGCTGTGCTTGAAGGCGTTGATCAGGCCGCAGAGCCAAGCCAAGGCCAAGGCGACGACATAAGTCAGGGTTGCCAGCCGCTGAGGGGTGCGCCAGGCCAGAACCAGTTGGACGATCGCCCACAGTCCTGCGACGCCGCCGAAAACCAGGGCGCCGACAATCAGCCAGGCCGAAAAATTCGACCACTGCATCTCGGCGGTCCGCAGATAGGCGATGTCGCTGATCAGGGCCGAGGTGAACAGGGCGATCGGAAAACACAGCAGTATGGCGTGGAGTGGATTATGGGCGGGGCGCTCCGACCCTGTGGCGGCGATCATCGACCTTCAATCTCCTCGTCCAGCCTTCGTCTGTCCGAGCCCAATCCTCCGTCGAGGAATTTGGTTTCATCAGATCATCGAGGGAGCGCGGCCCTGGGCGGAAAGGCTGTCGCCGCCGCCATCATCTCCGCTACACAATCCGAGATTAAGCCGCGCTCGGTCCGCGACGCTTCGTCGCTGAAGACAAGGCCGTCTTCCCCGAACGTCGCGCCGCGCACTCGACAGCTCATCCTCGAGACTTCATTGAAACCTATGTCTCAAGTCCAAGCGCCCGGCCGGGCCGCCGACGCCCTTCAGATCATCGAGGCCGCCATCGCCCAGGCGGCGGCCAACGGGCTCGACAGCCTCACGATGCGCGACCTCGCCCACGCTGTCGGCAAGAGCACGACGGTCATCGTCAACCTCTTCGGATCGAAGGCCGGGCTGATCCAGGCGGTGGGAGAAGAGGCGCTGCGGCAGGACGCGGCCTTTCACGCCGCCTTCTTCGCCCCCGTCGCCGGCCTGCCGCCCAGCCGAGACGCCCTTCTGGCCTTGTTGCGGCACTATCTGCGCCTGCGCGCCTCCGACAGCGCCGGTTTCGCGCGGATCTGGGAGGCGCTGTTGATCGACGGAGACGCCTGCGCCGAGCGTCGCGATCTCATTCGGCGCTGGGCCGCGATGCGGGAGACGGCGTGGGCCGACTATCTGGCGGCTGATCCCCGGCTGGTCGATTTCGCCTCCATCATCGTGGCCTGGACCACGATGGAGCAGTTCTACGCCGGAGCCCTGGGCGAACGCGCAGACTATGAGGTGATCGCGTCCGAAGGTCTGGGCGGCCTCGTCGACCGCGCCTTCGGCGAGACTGAAAGGCCGGCGACCGCGACCCTCTGGCACAGGGAAACCCTGATCATACCCCAGGCGCCGGCGGCCGGACTGGAACCGGATTCGATGAAGCTGAAGCTTCTGCATATCGCGGCGGATCAGATACTGGAGCGGGGTCTGGGCGCCCTGACCAACCGGTCCGTCAGCGCCGTGGCGGGGACCTCAACCTCGACCATCGCCTATCACTGGCCCGACATGCGCCGCTTCGTCCTGGATGCGGTCTGGCACAGCGTCTTCCGTGACATGCCGCTGTATCTGGCCGGTCAACGTCCAGAAGGCGACCCGGCGTCGGCGGACCTGGAGCGTTGGGCGCGGCTGATGGCGCCGACAGTCGCCATCACGCCCCAGGCAGAGGGCTTCTACGTCCGATACGCCAGGCTGATCGCGGGCGTGTGCATGGAGGCGCGGCGCGACCCCGCGCTGCGTGACCTGGCCATGTTGCTGCGCGGTCCCGAAGGCGGAGGCACCTATTACAATCAGGCCGGCGTCTGGCCGGCCGACTTCGATCTCAATCGGCTGGCGGCGACGCGGTTCGCCCTCTGGATCAAGGCCGCCGCCCTGACCGCTCGGGCGACCGGAGAGCCCCTCGACGGGGCGGCGCTCAAGGCGGCCGCAACCCGGCTGGTTGCGCGTCGTAGGTGACAGAACACACGTTATCGTCGTGCGCGCTCAGCCCTGACTACGGCTGACAAGAACAGTTCTAACAAGCTTCATAAAAGCATTGCGCGCGCAATCTAATGCCGCATCGTTGTCGAACATCTGTTTTTCCACGCGACGATGCGGCCGGACTTCTCCCCAGGGTCAGGGCCCGCTTCGATCAGGAGGCGACCAAACGGCTGTTCGACGACCTTCAGCAACACATCGACACGCGAGGGTGGGGGCCCCGCGCGTCGCCCGATGGATGGTCAACATGCAACGTCTTCTTCTCGGCGCCTCGGTCGCCGTCCTCACGGCGGCGGCCCTGCCCGCCTCCGCCCAAACCCAAACCGCCTCTCAAACGGCCTCGGTCGATGACGTCATCGTCACGGCCCAGCGTCGCTCCGAATCGTCGCAGAAGGTCGCCCTGGCCCTGACCGTGGTGTCCGGCGAAACGCTGGACGACCGCAACATCCAGACCGTGAACGATCTGGAAAACACCGTGCCCAGCCTGGAGGTCGACAGCCAGCTGGGCGGCGGCCAGCCCCAGTTCCGCATCCGCGGCGTCGGCCTGACCGACTACGCCGCCAACAACACCTCGACCGTCGGCATCTATGTGGACGAAGTCGCCTATCCCTACGGCGTGATGACCCAAGGGCTGCTGTACGACATCGCCCGCATCGAGGTGCTGCGCGGCCCGCAGGGCACGCTTTACGGCCGCAACACGACGGGCGGCGCGGTCAGCGTCATCACCAACGCCCCGACCGATCACGTCGCCGCAGGTCTGAACCTGAGCTACGGCAGCTATGACGCGGCCAAGATGGAAGCCTATGTCTCCGGCCCCGTCGTCGACACCCTGACCGCCCGCCTTTCGGTCGCGGCTGAATCGGGCGGGGCGTGGCAGTACAATCGCGACACCGGCGAGAGCCTGGGCGACAAGGACACCAAGGCCGCGCGCCTGCGCCTGACCTGGCGTCCCTCGGCCCAGACCGACGTCGATCTGAACCTGCACTACAGCCGCGACGAGTCCGACGGGCGGGGCCTGCGTCTGATCACCACCCCCTTCACCGCCGGCGGCGGGCGGGTCTATCCGATCGACACCGATCACCGCATCACCGGCTGGGGCATCTCGCCCTATTTCGCCCAGTTGATCGGCGCCTCGCCCAACGCCAAGCCCTTCCGGGACAATGAGGGCAAGGGCGTCAGCCTGCGGCTGAACCAGGATCTGAACTGGGCAACCCTGACCGCCATCGCCAGCTATGAGACCTTCGACCGCCAGGAGTTCAACGACTGGGACGCCACGGCATCGAACGAGGCGGGCACCTTCTTCTTCAACGACATCGACACCTCGTCCCAGGAGGTCCGCCTGGCCTCGCCGGCCGGCGGTCGGATCCAATGGCTGGCCGGCGTTTATCACGCCAATGAATCCGTGGACGGCGGCTTCTATTCGGACTTCTCCGAAGCCAAGAGCCTGGCCTTCTGGATGAGCACCACCTACGGCCAGAAGGTCGAGACCACCGGCGTATTCGGCAATGTGGACTATCGCCTGACCGACCGCCTGACCCTGGTCGGCGGCCTGCGCTATGAGGATGAAACCCGCGAACTGAACAACTTCAAGACCGAGGTCCTGGCCCCCACCCCGTCCGTCCGGGCCACCACCTCCAAGTCGCAAGAGATGGGCGAGTGGACCGGCAAACTGGGCGTCGAATACACCCTTAGCGACGACATACTGACCTACGCCAATGTTTCGCGTGGCGTGAAGTCGGGCGGTTTCACCACCTACAACAGCGGCCTGCCGGACCAGCTGGAGCCGTTCAAATTCGAAGAGCTGATCGCCTATGAGACCGGTCTGAAGTCCAGCTTCTTCCAGCGCAAGCTTCAGTTCAACGCCGCCGCCTTCTACTACGACTATCGCGATCAGCAGCTGCAGGGCATCCTCTACACCCGCACGGGCCGCGTGGGCCGTATGATCAACGTGCCCAAGTCCCACATCCAGGGCGCAGAGATCGAGGCCGTCTGGCGTCCCCTCCCCAATCTGACCGTCACCCAGGCCCTCGCCTACAAGTACGGCGAATACGACGAGTTCTTCTTCGTCAACGCCACCGCCACCGAGGTGGCGCGCGACAAGGTGACGGGCGAGTACAACACCATCGTCTACAGCGACCGGGCCGGCGAACGTCTGCCCTTCCCCAAATGGGACTACAAGGGTTCGATCGCCTATGACTGGCGGATGGGCGACTGGGGCGTGGAGGCCCAGACCAACTACGCCTTCCGTGACGAGAAGTTCAGCACCTCGGCCAACTCGATCATCGACTCCTTCTGGCTGGTCAACGCCGGCCTGACGGTGCGGCCGATGGACGGGAACTACGCCCTGGGCGTCTATGTGAACAATCTGACGGACGACTATTCCGAGGAGTCGCGCAACCGCTTCATCTCGGCCTCGACCGGTTCGCCGAACCCGCCCCGCACCTGGGGCGTGCGCCTGAGCTATCGGTACTGACGCCTTGCGGGCTTCGGTCGGTCGGCCGAAGCCCGCCCTTCTTCGTTGGGAGAGACACGCCTTGCAATTCCCCTGGAAACGTCTGGGCGGGACCGCCGCCGCCCTCGCCGCCTTGACCGCCTTGACCGCCGGAGCCGTCATGGCCGAACCGGCGCCGCAGCGGTTCACCATCGCCGTCATTCCCGACACTCAGAACTACGTCGACTTCACCCATCAGCGTGCGGAGGGCTTCGCCTTCGACGCCCGCGACCTGATGGATCAGCAGCTTCAATTCATCGCTGACAACGCCGTGTCGCGCGGCGGCGACATCGTCTTCGCGACCGCCGTGGGCGATGTCTGGCAGCACCCGATCATCGACATCGACCCGGACCATGCGGCCCGGGGCTTCCGCCCTCGCCCAGCGCCGGCAGGCGCGGGCGTCGCGGCCTGGGCGGACGGCGTGCGGAATGTCGAAATCCCGGCGGCCATCGCCGCCTACGACCGGATCGACGGCGTCCTGCCCTTCTCTGTCGTGTCAGGCAACCACGACTATGACGGCCAATGGTGGGACGAGCAGTGGCCCCAGGATCTGACGGCGCCGCCGGGCGACCTGCGTCGTCTGGGCATGATCCACATCGGCGGCCTGACCGCCTTCACCCAGGCCTTCGGCGCGACCTCGAAATATTTCAAGGACCGGCCCTGGTATGTGGCCTCTCATGACGACGGCGCCGACAGCGCCCAGGTCTTCGAGGCGGGCGGTTATCGCTTCCTGCACATCGGCCTGCAGATGGCGCCGTCCGACGCCAGCCTGAAATGGGCGGAGACGGTCATCCACGCCCATCCCGGCCTGCCGACCCTGATCACCACCCACGACTTCATCGACAAGACCGGCCAGCGCCGCGCCCATCCGGTCGTCGATCTGAACGCCCTCGACCCCTTCGACAACAGCGCCCAGGGGGTGTGGGACAAGCTGATCAGCCGCAATCCGCAGATCTTCATGGTCCTGAGCGGCCATCATAACGGCCAGGCCTTCCGCACCGACCTGAATCGACAGGGCGGCGCCGTCTATCAGCTTCTGTCCGACTATCAGGACCGCAATCAGACGGCGCTCGACGCCGGCCTGGCGCCGGGCCGCGCGCCGGGGATCGGCGACGGCTGGCTGCGTCTGATGGCCTTCGACATGGGCGGCGACGTCCCGACCGTGCGGGTCCGCACCTATTCGACCTATTATGGGGTCTATGCGTCCGACCAGGCCGAGTACGCCCGTCGCTACAAGCCCAATGAACAGCCCCAGATGACGGACGACGCCTTTGTCGCCGCCGACGACTTCGTCATCCGCCTGGAAGATTTCCGCGCCCGCTTCGGCCCCGGCGCCGACGAGGCCGGGCGATGACCGGCCTGAACGATCGACTGTCGCGCCGCGCCCTGATCGGGGGGCTGGTCGCCGCGCCGGTCGTCCTCCGGTTCGGCCGGGCCCAGGCGGGCGCCGATCTTTTCTCCCTCGGCGTCGCCAGCGGCGACCCTTGGCCGGACGGCTTCGTTCTGTGGACCCGCCTGGCCGCCGATCCCATAGCGCCGGACGGCCTGGGCGGTCTGGGCGAGCCGATGGAGGTTCTTTGGGAGGTCGCCGCCGACGAAGGTTTCAACCGCATCGTCGCTGCGGGCCGAACCACGGCCCAGCCCGCCGAGGCCCATTCGGTCCATGTCGAGGTTCAGGGCCTGCGTCCCGGTCGCCCCTATTGGTACCGTTTCACCGCCGCCGGTCAGCGCAGCCCCGTCGGCCTGGCGCGCACGGCGCCGGCGCCCTACGCCGAGGTGGATCGGCTGAAACTGGCCGTGGCCTCCTGTTCGAACTGGGAGGTCGGCTATTTCAGCGCCTATGGCCATATGGCCGATGAAGCCCCCGACCTGACTCTGTTCCTGGGCGACTATATCTATGAATACACCCGCACCGGCGCGCGAGCGGCCAATGTGGTGCGACACTACGGCTTTGAGGACGCCACCACCCTGGCCGGCTATCGCAACCGCTACGCCCTGCACCGCACCGATCCGGACCTTCAAAGTCTTCACGCCGCCGCTCCCTGTCTGGTGACCTGGGACGACCATGAGGTGCTGAACAACTATTCCGGCGTCTGGCCCGACGAGGGCGGGCGGCCCGACGACTTCCTGCGCCGCCGCGCCGCCGGCTATCAGGCCTTCTATGAAGCCATGCCGATCCGCCGCACGCGGCTGGACCGCCGGCTTCAGATGCCCATTCACAAGCGCGTCCGCTACGGCCGTTTGGCCGAGTTCTTCATGCTGGACGGACGCCAGTATCGGTCGCGCGGCGCCTGCGTCGATGAAGGCGGGGCCAAGGGCCAGATCGTGCCCGACAGCCTGTGCCTGGACCGCACCGACCCGTCGCGCACCTTCCTGGGCTTCGACCAGGAACGCTGGCTGTACGACGGTCTCGGGGGCGGCGACGCGCGCTGGACCATCCTGGGCCAGGACCTTGTCATGGCCGGGCTGCGGTTCGAAAACCCCGATGGCGAGACCCGCTACTGGACCGACACCTGGGACGGCTTCCCCGCCGCCCGCGACCGCATGACCCAGGCCCTGCATCAGCTGAAGCCGCGCAATCCCGTGGTCCTGTCCGGCGACTATCACTCCTTCTGGACCAATGACGTCCTGCTGGACAGCCGCGACGAGACCTCGCCGGTGGTGGCGACCGAGTTTGTGGGCACCTCCATCACCTCCGGCGGCCCGCCCTATGAGGGGCTGATGGCGGCCATGCCGGCCAATCCGCACATCCGCTTCTTCGAAAGCCGCGTGCGCGGCTATATGGCGATGGACGTCACCCCGGAGCGGATGATCACCCGCTATCAGGCGATCAGCGACGTGCGCGATCCCAAGGCGTCGATCTCCACCCTGAATCGCTGGGTCGTCGAGGATGGCCGCCCCGGCGCCCAACCGGCCTGATCCCGTCCAGAGTTGATTTCATGATTCGAATCCTGTCCCTGCGCGGCCGCGCCGTCGCGGCGGCCCTGGCGCTCGCCCCGTTGATCGTGCTGGCCGGATGCGCCTCCAGCCCCTCTCCCGCCCCGACCTTCTGGACCGGCTTCCGCGATCACCCGAAGGGTTATCTGACCGCAGGCGCGGCCCCTGACGCCTCCCGTTTCCTGCCGCCCCCGCCGGAGGCCGGGTCGCTGCGCGATCAGGATGACATCGACCGGTACCGCGCCACCCGCGCCTTGAAGGACACGCCCCGCTGGGATCAGGCCCGCGCCGACAATGAGATCGAGACGCCGACCGCCCCGCGCGTCTTCAATGAAGCCCTGGGCATCCGGTTCGAGCCCGCGCGCATGCCGACCCTGACCCGGCTCCTGGGCCGGATGCTGGGGGATCTGGAGACCATCCAGACCCCCGCCAAACGCGGCTTCTTCCGCCCTCGTCCCTTCGTCGCGGAACCGGCCGAAACCTGTTTCCCGCCCGAGCCCTGGCTGGCGAACAGCGGCTCCTACCCCTCCGGCCACGCCGCCCTGGGCTGGGCCTGGGCCCTGGTCCTGGCCGAAATGGCGCCGGACCGCGCCGACGCCGTCCTGGCCCGCGGCCTGGCCTATGGCGACAGCCGAATGATCTGCGGCGTCCACTACGCCAGCGACGTCGAGGCCGGCCGCCTGGTCGGCGCCGCCTTGGTCGCCGCCCTGAAGGCGGATCCCGCCTTCCAGGCCGACTTCAGCATAGCCCGCAACGAACTGGAGGCGGCGCGTCTAGAAGCGGAGCGTTGACGACTTGACGCAGGCGAACAGCTCCGGGGCGAGCTTCCGTTTCACTCATGCTTCCAAGGAGGTGGCGGAGACGGAGGGATTCGAACCCTCGGTACCCCTTACGGGGTACGACGATTTAGCAAACCGTTGCCTTCAGCCACTCGGCCACGTCTCCAGCGAAGGGCTCGATAGCGGAGCCTGATGCGTCGTGCAATCCGCTTCGCGCGAAACGACGATGTTAACGTCACATAGAGGGCCGAGCGTGCAGGGTGGCGACTGTACGACGCCACGGATATCCATGCCTGACTGCGCCTCCTCTCTCGCCGCGACCGCCGCCGCGACGCCGCCGGGCGACGCGGGTGAGGCGCGCGCCCAGCGGGGTCCGTTCCGGCCCGAGGTCTGGCTGAACGCGCGCCGTCGCTCCAGCGTGCGCCTGGCCGCCCACTGGTTTCGCGCCCTCGACGTGACGATCGCCGTCGGCCTGGCGGCGCTCGTCCTGTGGGCGCTGGAGTCGATTGATCTCCGCATCCTGCCGGTCGGCGCCGTCCTGCCCCTGGCCGTCGGAGTGACGACGGTTCTGGCCCTGCTGCGGGGCCTGGACCTGTATCGATTCGAGCCGGAGCGGTCGCCCCTGGTCCATCTGGCGGCGGTGCTCGCGGCCCTGGCGCTGGCGATCGCGGCCGCCGTGACTGTGGGCTGGGCGCTGCAAGGCGACGGGCTGGGTCCGGTCCTCCCCTGGGGCCTGACGGCGGCGGCGGCCCTGACCGGTCTCCACGGTCTGTGGCTGATCCTGGTCGGGCGTTGGCGCCGCCAGGGCGCCCTGTCGCCCAACATCGTCATCGTGGGAGCCACCCGAAACGCCCAGGCCCTGATCGAACGCGCGCTGGAGCGGCGGGACCTGAACGTCCTGGGCGTGTTCGACGATCGGCTGGCGCGTTCGCCCAGCCGGCTGGCCGGAGTGCCCGTGCTGGGCCGGGCCGACGCCCTGCTGAGCCACCGCATGCTGCCCTATGTCGATCATATCGTATTGGCCATCGACCCTGAGGCCGGGCCGCGCGGGCGCGACTTGGCCCGTCGGCTGGAGACCCTGCCCACGCCCGTGGCCATCCTGGTCGATTCCGAAGCCGGCCGCGACGATGCGCTCAAGCGGCTGGCCGGTGGCCGCCTGGCGCCGCTCGGCAACACGCCCAGCGACGAGCGCCGGGCCTTCGTCAAACGGCTTCAGGATCTGGTGATCGGCGGCCTGGCCCTGATCGCCTCGGCGCCTCTGATGATTCTGATCGCCCTGGCGGTGCGTCTGGACAGTCCTGGGCCGATCTTCTTCCGCCAGCGGCGACACGGCTTCAACCAGGAGGCCATCATAGTGTGGAAGTTCCGCTCGATGCGCCATGCCGCCGCCGACGCCACCGCAAGCCGCCAGGTGGCCGCCGACGACGACCGCGTCACCCGCGTCGGCCGCTTCATCCGCGCCACCAGCCTGGATGAGCTGCCCCAGATCTTCAATGTTCTGTCCGGCGAAATGTCTCTGGTCGGTCCCCGGCCCCACGCCATCGGCATGAAGACCGGCGAGACCGAATCCGCCCTTATGGTGGCCGAATACGCCCACCGTCACCGCATCAAGCCCGGCATCACCGGCTGGGCCGCCGTCAAAGGCTCGCGCGGCCCGGTCCACACCGAGGCCGAGGTGCGCCGCAGGGTCGAGCTGGACATCGACTATATCCAGCGCCAGTCCTTCTGGCTGGACCTGTGGATTCTCCTGGTCACCGTGCCCGTTCTTCTGGGCGACCGGGCCGCCGTCAGGTGAGCGAGAAACGTATGTTCTGGCGCGGCGTCTGGGGCTATCTGCCGGCCCAGATCGTTCAGGGCGTGGTCGGCTTCCTGACCATCGTCGTCTTCACCCGCCTGCTCAGCCCCGAGGATTTCGGCCGCTACGCCCTGGCCTTTTCGGTCACCAGCCTGGCCCATACCGTCAGCTTCAGCTGGCTGGAGGCGGCCATGGCCCGCTTCTGGGCGGCCGAGCGCACGCCGGGCGGCCTGGCGACCCATTTCGCCAGCCTGTACCGCACCTCCTTCGCCGTCATCGCCGTCTTCACGCCCGTCGCCGCCCTCGTCGTCTGGCTTCTGCCCCTAAGCCCGGCCTTCAAAATGGCCCTGGCCTTCGGCTTGGCCGGAGCGCCCATCCGCAACCTGGCCAAGCTGGCGCAGGAGCGGTATCGCGCGGCCGGCGAGGTGTCCAAGGCCGCAACCGTCGACATGGCCGTCGCCGTCCTGGGCTTTCTGGTCGGGGCCGGGTTCGCCCTGGCCGGCGCGGGCGCCGCCTCGCCCATGCTGGGGCTGATGATCGCCCCCCTGTTCGCCCTGCCCTTCATCCTGCCGGGCGAACTGCGCCAGTCGGCCGGCGGAACCGTGGATCGTGCGCGGCTGAAGGCCTACGCCGCCTACGGCTATCCCATCGCGGCGTCGCTGACCCTGGCCCTGGTCCTGGCCTCGACCGACCGGTTCCTGTTGGCGGCCTTCCTGGATGCGGCGGCGGTCGGCGCCTATCACGCCAGCTACAGCCTGGCGAACCGCACCCTGGACGTGATGTTCATCTGGCTGGGCGCGGCCGGCGCCCCGGCCATGGTCATGGCGCTGGAGCGCGGCGGTCGCGAGGCCCTGCGTCACACGGCCCTGGAACAGGGTTCGACCCTGATCCTGATCGGCCTGCCCGCCGCCGTTGGCCTGGCCCTGGTGGCCCGCCCTCTGGCCGAGCTGATGATCGGGCCCGAACTGCGCGTCGCCGCCGCCCTGGTCACCCCCTGGATTGCGGCCTCGGCCTTTCTGTCCGGCATTGTCACCTACTATTTCGGCTTCGGCTTCACCCTGGGCAAGAAGACCGGCCTGCTGCTGGTCACCATGGCCGTCCCCGCCGTCGCCAACGTCGTCCTGAACCTGGTGCTGATCCCCCGGCTGGGCGTGCTGGGCGCCGCCGTCGCCACGGCCCTCAGCTTCGCCATAGGCCTGGTCGCCTGTCTGCTCATAAGCCGCCGCGCCATCGCCCTGCCCATTCCGTGGGAGGCCCTGGTCCGTTGCGGCCTGGCCTCGACCGGCATGGCCCTGGTGGTCTGGCGCCTTCCGCCGCTGGGCGGTTTCATCGAACTGATGCTGGACGCGAGCGTCGGCGGACTGGTCTATGCGGCCCTGGCGCTGACGCTGAACGCCGCAGGGGTGCGCGACGTGCTGAACCGACTGATCAAGGCCCGACGGAGCGCGACGGCATGAGCGGCTCCCGCGCCGATATCCACGACAACCCCGGCTGGGTCGGCGCCCGGCCGGAACTGTCTGTGCTGATCCCCTTCCTGGGCGACGATCCCGCCCCCCTGCTGCGCCGGCTGGATACGGAAGGCGCCGCCGTCGCCGGCCGGGTCGAACTGATCCTGCTGGACGACGGCACGGGCGACCCTGGTTTGACCGCCCGGCTGAAGGCGGCGCTGGACGCCCTGGCCCTGCCCGCCCGCCTCGTCACCCTGTCCGCCAACGAAGGCCGGGCGCGCGGACGCAACCGACTGACCATCGCCGCCCGCGCCGGCGCCTGGCTGTTCCTCGACAGCGACATGAAGCCCGACAGCCCGCGCTTTCTCCAGACCTGGATCGAGCTGATCGCGCGCGACGACCCGGCCGTGGCCTTCGGCGGCTTTTCGCTGAAACAGGCGCCGCGCGACCGCCGATTCGCCGTCCATCGCGCCCTGTCCAGCGCCAGTGAATGCGTTCGCGCCGCCCAGCGCGCCAGAACGCCCGAGAAATACGTCTACACCTCCAATCTTTTGGTGCGCCGCGACGTCTTCGCCGTCGAATCCTTCGACCCTGGCTTCACCGGCTGGGGGTGGGAGGATGTCGAATGGGCCATGCGGGTCGCCCGCCGGTTCCAGGTGGTCCACATCGACAATCCCGCCACCCATATGGGCCTGGACACGGTGCCGGACCTGGCGCGAAAGTTCGACCAGGGCGCCGCCAACTTCGCCCGCGTCGTCGCCCTGCACCCCGAGATTGTCCAGACCTACCCCAGCTACAAGGCCGCCCGCGCCCTGAAACGCCTGCCGTCCCTGCCCCTGATCCGTCGCATGGCCAGAAGCGCGGCCCTGTCGCCTCTGTTGCCGCCCCGCACCCGCGCCTTCGCCCTGCGCCTGTACCGGGCGGCCGTCTATGCGGACGCGATCTGATGCGGGACGTCGCCGTCCTCATCCCCACCCTGCGCCGCCCCGCCACGCTGGAGCGCGCCCTGCGCTCGGTCTTCGCCCAGGTCGGGTCGCTGGACCGGATCGCCGCCGTGGTCGTCGCCGACAATGATCCCGACGGTTCGGCCTCGGCCGTGGTCGAGCGGCTGCGAGCCGAGGCGCCGGTTCCCTTGATCTACGCCCACGCGCCCGTCCCCGGCGTCGCCACCGCCCGCAATGTCGGTCTGGCCGCCACCGACGCCCCCCTGATCGCCTTTCTGGATGACGACGAGGCCGCCTCTCCCGGCTGGCTGGCCGCCCTGTTGCAGGCCCAGGCCCAGACCGGGGCCGACGTCCTGTTCGGCCCGATCCGGGGCCGCGTGCCCGAGGGCACGGGTTGGACCACCGCCTATCTGGAGCGGTTCTTTGGCCGCGACGGCCCGGCTGAGACCGGCCTGACCGACCAGATCCACGGGTGCGGCAACAGCCTGATGGTCCGCGCCACGGCCCTGCCCGGCGACGCCCCTTTCGACACGGCCATGAACGAGACCGGAGGCGAGGACGACCGCCTGTTCACCGCCCTGCAGGCGCGCGGCGGCCGGTTCGGCTGGGCCGCCGACGCCTGGGTGGACGAGTTCGCGCCCCCCGACCGCGCCACCCTGAACTACGCCCTGCTGCGCGCCTTCGCCTATGGCCAGAGCCCCAGCCAGATGGCCGCCGCCCGCCGCGACTGGCCTGGCGTCTCCCGCTGGATGCTGATCGGCGCCGCCCAGGCCGCCGTCTGGGGACTTGCGTCCCTGACCCTCGCCCTGCTCCGCCGCCCCGCCCGCGCCGAAACCTTGGACCGCATGGCGCGCGGCTTGGGCAAGGTCTTCTGGACAAAGGGGTTCGAGCCGAAGCTCTACGGCGCGGCCATGCTTCGCAAAGCCGCTTAACCCGCCAGCCGGGACAGGAATTTGGGCGGCTTATAGGTCGAACGGTTCATGACCACCCCGGCGATACGACCGCCGACAGCCTCGATCTCGTCGCGCAGGATCATCGGGGCGCTCGCGCTCGCCCCGCCGGCCGCGACCACCAGAACCGTCATGTCGACGAAGGGCGCCAGGATGATCGCCATGTCGTTGCGGTCCGCCGCCGGGCTGTCGATGACGATGGTGTCGGCGTGCGGCCTCAGGGCGTCCCAGTAGCGCGGCTCTCCCACCGCCTCGATGCGGTGCCCCGAGCGCAGGGCCTCCATGTGAAACCGCGTCGTCCACAGCCGTCCGCCCAGGCAGGGCCGCGCGGTCAGCAGGCGCGCCGGCGGAACCGGCTTGCCGTCCCGCCCCGTCGGCGCCGGCGTGACCGCGAAGAAGCTGGAGCCGTCGGGCGAGGCCTGGGCCGGCTTGCCTAGCTGCCCGAACCGGTCCGGTTCGGCGGCGATGGCTTCAAGCTGCCCTTGCTGCGCCAGATCGCCGTCCACCAACCAGACCGGCTTTCGCGCCCGCACGGCGGCCAGCCGGGCGTATTCGCGCGTGACCGTCGAGACGCCTTCGCCGGTCGTGGCGGCGGCGAACTGGATCACCCGGGCGCGATGCGCCGGGGCCGGCCCCAGCGCCGCCCACAGACCGGCCATTTCGGACGTCAGATCGACCATCGAATCGCTACGCGCGCTCCACCACGCGCCACAGTATCATGGCCGCCCGCCCAAGCCCCACCGACCTAGTGCGCCTTGGCGGGGGCGACCGCCAGGACCGGCACGTCCAGAGTACGGCGCACCGAGTCGGGCGTCGAAAATCCCCGCCGCGTGAAAATCCTCAGCAGGCCGATGCACAGGGCGGTGAAGGCGGCGAACAGGAAGACGGCGGCCAGGGCCGGCGCCTTCAGGCTCTTGCCCGTCGCCGGCGGCTGGGCCCGCTCGATGACGGTGACGTTGTCGGCGCCGGCCGCCACCAGGGCGTTGTCCGCTCGGCTCTGGCTTTCGCGCTGCTGGAACTCGCGGATATTGGCGGTCAGGACCTCGCGATTGCCCGCCAGGGTCGCATTCTCGGACTCCAGAGCCGTCAGCCGCGCCTGCCGCGACCGGATGTCCGAGAGCTGCCGATCCAGCGCCGCCAACCGGGCCGCCAGGGCGTCACGGTCGGCCTGGGTGTTGATTCGGGTCGTCTCCAGCTCGGTCCAGACCGGGTTGGGTCCGGTACGAACCTCCTTAGGCCCGACCGCCGTCCCGCTGGCGACATAGGCTTGCAGCTGGGCGATCCGCGCCTCGATGTCCTTCACCGGCTGGGCGTCGGGCTGATAGCGCGACAGCAGCTGCTGGCGTTCGGTGCGCAGTTGCAGCACCTGATCCTGGGCCGAGATGTTCAGGTCCTGCTGCAGGGCGACCTCGGCCGGCGTACTGGCCTGCAGCGCCACGAGCGTGCTCAGCCTCTGGCTGGTCTGGTTCAACTGGCTCTGCGTCGCCATCCGATCGGCGAAGGTCGTCTGATAGGTCGCCGCCAAGGTGGCCTTGGCGGCGGCGAAGTCGCCGATGTCGTTCGACGTCAGAAACTGCTCATAGGCCCGGTCCGCGGCGTTCAGATCCTCTTCAAACGCAAGGCGCTGGCTGGCGATGGCCGGGGTCTTGTCCTGAAAGACTTCGCGACGATAGGCCAGATACTGATCGATCACGCTGTTCAGGATGCGGGCCGCCTGCTGAGGATTATCCGCCTTGTAGCTGACGCGGATGACCGCGCTGCCCGGCGCCGTCGCGACTTGCAGACTGGAGCCCAGCACCTTGCTGGCCGCCGCCTTCGACTTTTCCGGCGCGCCCTTGGGCGCCCTGCCCAAAATGACCTGGGGCCCCAAGGCGTCGATGACGCGCTGGCGCACCTGGCCCGAACTGAGGATGGCCGCTTCGGAATTCGCCACCTCGTCGCCCTGCGGCGCCTGCCCCCGTTCGGCCGTGCCCACACGGGGTTGATAGACATATTCCTGGCCGACGCCTGCGAAGACGGCGCCCTGGGCCGTATAGGTCTTCTTCAGGGTGAAGACGGCGGCGGCTCCCAGGGCGAAGATCAGCAGGAAGACGACGACCATCAAGAGCAGTTCGCGGAACAGCAGTCCGACGACGTCCAGCACGCCGTAGCGCGGTCGGGTCGTGACATAGGCCGTCGAACGCATGGCGAGCGAATCCAGGAAACTCTTGATCGACGCAACCTTTCGCTGACCGGCGTTAACCATCGGTTACCCATAAGGGGCGAGGCTGTGATCCATCCTCTTTCCCGGCGGACCAACCGATTCCATGACGTCAGATCGCCGACTGTTCCTGCTGGCCCTCGGATCGGCCGCCGCCACCCTGGCGGCATGCGGCGGCGGGGCTGCGGGCCGAATGCCCCGCCCCAGCGACCGCGCGCAAAGGATCCAGCCTTCCAGCCGCGGGGATTTTCCCAACATCCCCTTCGCCGACTGGACCGACGAAGAGCCAGAATATCTGCTTTATCCCGGCGATGAGATCGAGGTGGCCCTGCCCACCGCCGCCGAACTGACGCGAACGCTGAAGGTCGGACCGGACGGCCGCGTCGCCCTGCCCCTGATCGGTCAGGTCATGGCGGCGGATCGGAGTCTCTCTGAGCTGGAACAGGCGGTGTCTGCGGCCTATGGGTCGCAACTGCTGCGCCCGACGGTGGAGGTGACCCTGCGCCAGGCCGGGCCCATTCGGGTCTGGGTGGATGGCGAGGTCCGCACGCCGGGCGTGATCGAAATGGTCGGAGACCTGGACGCGCACCAGGCCGTCATTCAGGCAGGCGGCCTGCTGCCCACAGGCAAGGCGGAACGGGCGGCCCTGATCCGGCGCGGCCCTGGCGGCGCGCGCATGATGCGGGTGATCGATCTGCGTCCCCGGCGGGGCGAGGTCGTCGCCCTGAGGCGCGGCGACATCATCTTCGTGCCGCGTTCGACCCTTGGCGAACTCGCCGCCTTCTTCACCCAGGTGCGCTCGGCCATGCCGATCGGCTTCAGCTATTCGATCAACGGCTCGAACGGCGCGGGTTACGCCAGCTTCTGAGGCGTAAGCGTCTCTGCGGTCAGGCGACCAGACGAACCACGCCGGTGTCGATGTAACGGCGCGCCGCCTTCTGGGCCTCGGCGATCTCTTCGCGATCCATCTCCTGGCTCATCTCGCGGCGGTAAACGCGCGCCTCGATCGAACCCTTCATGGCCGCCAAGTTGAAGATCATGTGGGCCGAGACCCGGTCCATCGGACAGCCGCCCGATCCGGCCGAATACATCATGCCCAGCTTGAACAGCTCGTCGCCCGACATGTCGGCAGTCGGCAGGGGCAGTTCATCCGTCTGCGCGCCGGCCGCCAGGTCGTGCGCCATTTCTTGCGCTTGCATCACCACATCTCCTGAACGAACGCCCTTCTGGGTCCGTCTCTGATGACGCATCAAATACCGCTGGTTTGAAGTTAAAGTTAACGCCGAAAGCCCGTGCAGGACTTTTCAGTAAAGCGAGAATGAATACTCCAGCCTCGATTCATAAATCCGAAATCGTTCGGAAACCTGTCGTTTACGCGGGGCGCGCTCGCTGGCCGAAGAGGATAGCCCGCGCCGCTTCGGCGGCCTTTCCAGACCCGCCGGCGTTTCCGCGCCGGTCTTCCAGCACCGCCCTGCCCGCCCTGACAGCCGGCCGGGCGCCGACCCGCTCAAGCCAAGCCGCCAGACGGGGGAACTCGGCCAGATCCTGACCTTGGAGACTGGGCAGTATCCAGGGCCAGGCGGCCATGTCGGCGATGGAATAGTCTCCGGCCAGATAGTCTCGATCCCGCAGGCGGCGATCCATGACGCCATAGAGACGATGGGTCTCGTTCGTATAGCGCCGGACGCCGTAGGCGATCTGGCGCTGATCCTTGATCATGGCCGGAGCATACTGGCGGAAATGATGGGTCTGTCCGGCCATCGGCCCGAGGCCGCCGACCTGCCAGAACAGCCATTGATCGACCTCTACCCGCGCTCGTGTCTCGGTCGGATAGAAGAGACCCGACTTGTTTCCCAGGTACTGGAGGATGGCGCCGGATTCGAAGATCGAGATCGGCGCGCCGCCGGGTCCGTCCGGATCGACGATGGCCGGCATCCGACCGTTGGGGCTGATCGCCTGGAAGGCCGGCTCGAACTGTTCGCCGACGCCGATGTTCACAGGCCTGACCTCATAGGCCAGGCCGATCTCCTCGAGCGCGATGGAGACCTTCCACCCATTGGGGGTGGGCCAGTACCAGAGCTGGATCGGCGCGTTCATTAGACGATCTCCATTGAGCCTTGCGGACATCTGGGTCGGCAGCCTCGCCTGCGCAACGTCCGCTCGATTAATCCTGACACGGTCATTCAGGAGGCGTTCAGACGCAAAGCCGGACTTTGACGTCATTAACGGGTGCTTTCGTCCTCTCGGCGGAAGGCCCAGATTGGAGCACGCTGATGAAACGCCTCACCAAGGCCGCCGTCGTCGCCCTCGCCCTCTCCGCTACCGCCGTTCCGATGATGGCCCAGGCGCAGAGCCGCGACGACCGGCGCGAATATCGCCAAGACCGCCGGGACGACCGCCGCGACTATCGCAACGAACGCCGCGACGATCGACGTGACTGGCGTCAGGGCGAATACCGGGATCGCCAGGAATACCGCCACGATCGCCGCGATGACCGCCGCGATTATCGCGTCGAACGCCGGGATGATCGTCGCGACTGGCGTAACGACCGCTGGGACCGCAACAATCGCGACTGGTGGCGAGGTCGGTCCGAGTTCCGCGGCTACAACGGGCCTCGGTCGGGCTACTGGTACGCCCCCAGCTACGGCTACTACCGCGTCGAGCCGCGCTACTACGGCTATCGGTGGCGGACCGGCGCCTATCTGCCGTCCCGGTATCGGACCTACTATGTCCGCGACCCCTATTTCTACGGCCTGCGTCCGGCGCCGCACGGCTATCGCTACGTCCATGCCGGCAGCGACATTCTGCTGGTCGCCGTCGCGACGGGTCTGATCGCCAGCGTCCTTTCGAACGTCTATTGATCCGACCCGGGGCTGAAGCGCGGTTCGAATGAAGAAGGCCCGGAGAGCGATCTCCGGGCCTTTTTTCAGAGGTTCCGTCAGACGGGGCGGAGGCGGAGGTCAAAGCCCCAGCTTGGCCTTCAGGATGTCGTTGACGGCGGCCGGATTGGCCTTGCCGCCCGTGGCCTTCATGACCTGGCCGACGAACCAGCCGAGAGCCTGAGGCTTTTCGGCGACGGCGGCGGCCTTGTCCGGATTGGCGGCGATGATCTCGTCGACCGCCTTCTCGATGGCGCCGGTGTCGGTCACCTGCTTCAGGCCGTGCTTCTCCACCACCTCGGCCGGCGAGCCTTCGCCGTTCCAGACGTGGTCGAACACCTCCTTGGCGATCTTGGAGGAGATGACGTTGGTCTCGATCAGTTCGACCAGCTGGGCCACATGGGCGGCCGGCAGCGGGTTCTCGCTGAAGTCCTTGCCGTCGGCGGCCAGACGCGCCGAGACCTCGTTCGTCACCCAGTTGGCGACAAGCTTGGCGTCGCGACCCTTCGCGGCGACCTCGAAATAGTCGGCCTTGGCCTGTTCCGAGATCAGCACGATGGCGTCGTACTGGGACAGGCCGTACTGGCTCATCAGACGTTTGCGCTTGTCGTCCGGCAGTTCGGGCAGGGACGCCTTGATCTCGGCGATCCAGGCCTCTTCCAGGTCCAGCGGCAGCAGGTCGGGGTCGGGGAAGTAGCGGTAGTCCTGCGCCTCTTCCTTGGAGCGCATCGACCGCGTTTCGCCCTTCACCGGATCGAACAGGCGGGTTTCCTGAATGATCGAACCGCCGTCCTCGAGGATCTCGATCTGGCGGCGCGCCTCGTACTGGATCGCCTGGGAGATGAAGCGGAACGAGTTGACGTTCTTGATCTCGCAGCGCGTGCCCAGGAAGCTGAAGTCGCCCGTGGCCTTGAACTTCTCATAGTTGCCGGCGCGGCAGACCGAGACGTTCACGTCGGCGCGGAGGTTGCCCTTCTCCATGTCGCCGTCGCAGGTGCCTAGATAGACCAGGATGGTCCGGATCTTCTTGACGTAGGCGACCGCCTCTTCCGGCGTGCGCAGGTCAGGCCGCGAGACGATCTCCATCAGGGCCGTGCCGGCCCGGTTCAGGTCGACATAGCTCTCGGTCGGCGACAGGTCGTGGATCAGCTTGCCCGCATCCTGCTCAAGGTGCAGCCGCTCGATGCCGACGTTGAAGAAGCTGCCGTCCTCGGCCTCCACCTCGACCACGCCTTCGCCGACGATGGGGTAATAGAGCTGGCTGATCTGATAGCCCGTCGGCAGGTCGGGGTAGAAGTAGTTCTTGCGGTCGAACTGGCTGCGCTTGTTGATCTGCGCACGCAGGCCCAGACCGGTCTTCACCGCCTGTTCGACGCAGTGCTTGTTCAGGGTCGGCAGCATGCCGGGGAAGCCGGCGTCCACCAGCGAGACCTGTTCGTTCGGCCCCGCGCCGAAGCCGACGGCGGCGCCGGAGAAGAGCTTGGCCTTGGAGGCCACCTGGGCGTGGATCTCCAGCCCCATGACGATTTCCCAATCGCCGGTGCGGCCCTTGATGGTTTTCGGGTTCGGAACAGTGTCGGTCATGGGGTCGTCCTAGCGCCGTCGGCGGCGGCGAGAAAGAGGCTGTCTTGAGGGTGTCGCGAAATCGCGCTCAACTTCGGTCGCCTCAATGGAGAATCCCATGTCCAAGACCCTGATCGCCGCCGCTGCGGCCTCCCTGCTGCTGGTCGGCGCCGCCTCGGCGCAGACCGCGCCGGCTACGGCCCCGGCCCCGGCCCCGGCCCAAGACCATGCTCATGCCGAGCATCACGCCCATCCGACCATCGACAGCCCGATCGAGGCCCTGGTGAACGATCCGGCGACCAAGGCCGTGCTGGAGAAGCACCTGCCCGGCATGGACAAGCATCCCGCCTATGGCCAGTTCAAGGGCATGAGCCTGCGCCAGCTGGCCCCCTACTCCCAGGGTGCCATCACCGACGAGAAGATCGCGGCCATCGACGCCGACCTGAAGGCGCTGCCGGCGGCCTGATTTTCCCCTCTCCCGGAGGGAGAGGGAGGGGCCCGCGCCGCAGGCGTGGGAGGGTGAGGGACAGACTGCGGCCGTCAATAGCATGGTCTTCCCTCACCCAAGCCTTTCGGCCGCCTTCTCCCTCCGGGGGATAGGGCCGCAACCATGACGAGACAAGAGCGAACGGATCGGGCGCGGACGCTGAGACAGACGTCCGGTCTGGCGGAACGACGTGCCTGGTCTCTGTTGCGCGGCGGGCGGTGCGACGGGTTCAAGTTCCGTCGGCAGCATCCGATCGATCGCTACTGTGCGGACTTCGCCTGCGAGGCGCTGAGGCTGGTCATCGAACTGGATGGCCCGGTCCATGAGCGGGACGAGGTAGTGCTGAACGACCATTATCGCCAGCTGGACATCGAAGCGCTGGGGTGGGTCGTCATAAGGTTTACCAATGCTCAGGCCCTGGGGGAGCCGCATCAGATCACCGATGCGGTCCGCGATCATGCGAGACGGGTGAGGTCGGTCCCTCACCCTCCCACTCAACTGCGTTGAGCGGGCCCCTCCCTCTCCCTCCGGGAGAGGGAAAGATCAGTTCACCACCACTGACCCGGCTTGGCCGTGAAGCCCGCCGCCCGTTCCAGCGCCGCGCCGACCTGGAAGACGGTCGCCTCGTCCAGGGCCTTGCCGATGACCTGGAGGCCCAGCGGGAGGCCGTTGGAATCGACGCCGGCGGGGACCGAAATGCCCGGCAGGCCGGCCAGGTTGGTCGTCACCGTGAAGACGTCGTTCAGATACATGGTCAGGGGATCGATCTGCTTGTCCCCCAGGGCGAAGGCGGCCGACGGGGTCGAGGGGGTCAGGATGGCGTCCACCCGGCCCCAGACATTGTCGAAGTCCTCGGCTATGCGGCGACGGACCTTCAGCGCCTTGACGTAGTAGGCGTCGTAGAAGCCGGCCGACAGCACATAGGCGCCGATGGTCAGGCGACGCTGGACCTCCTTGCCGAACCCTTCCGCGCGCGAGGCGGCGTAGAGGTCGTCCAGGGACTTGAAGTCATCCGCCCGGTGCCCGAACCGCATGCCGTCATAACGGGCCAGGTTGGACGAGGCCTCGGCCGGGGCGACGATATAGTAGGTCGGCAGGGCGTACTTCGTGTGCGGCAGGCTGATGTCCACGATCTCGCAGCCGGCGTCCTTCAGCCAGGCCACGCCCTGGTCCCACAGGGCCTGGATCTCGGCGGGCATGCCGTCCACCACATATTCGCGCGGCACGCCGATGCGCAGGCCCTTGACCGACTGGCCGACCGAAGCGGTCCAGTCGGGCGTCGGGACGTCCAGACTGGTCGAATCCTTAGCGTCGAACGAGCACATGGATTGCAGCAGCAGGGCCGCGTCCTCGACCGTCTTGGTGATCGGGCCGGCCTGGTCCAGCGAACTGGCGAAGGCCACCATGCCGAAGCGGCTGGCGCGGCCATAGGTGGGCTTGATCCCGACCGTGCCGGTGAAGGCCGCAGGCTGGCGGATCGAACCGCCGGTGTCGGAGGCGGTCGCGGCCAGGCACAGGTCGGCGGCGACGGCCGAGGCCGAACCGCCCGAGGATCCGCCCGGCGTCAGATCGGCGTTGGAGCCGGTCGATTTCCACGGGTTCTTGACCGGACCGAAGGCCGAGGTCTCGTTGGACGAGCCCATGGCGAACTCGTCCATGTTCAGCTTGCCCAGCATGACCGCCCCGTCGCGCCACAGATTGGCGGTGACGGTCGATTCATAGGGCGGCACGAAGCCGCGCAGCATGTTGGAGCCGGCCGTGGTCTGGACGCCCTCGGTGCAGAACAGGTCCTTGACGCCCAGGGGGGCGCCTTCCAGCACCCCGGCTTCGCCGGCCGCGATGCGGGCGTCGGAGGCGCGGGCCATGTCCATGGCCTTGTCCGCCGTCACCTCGACATAGGCGTTCAGCGTCGGATTGGCGGCCTCGATAGAGGTCAGGAAGGCCTGGGTGATTTCGGCCGAGGAAAAGTCCTTGGCCTTCAGGCCGTCGACGGCGGCCTTCAGGGTCAGTTTGGTCAGGTCGCTCATGATTATTCGACCACCTTGGGCACGACGAAGAAGCCGTCGGCGGACTTCGGGGCGTTGGACAGGACGGCGTCGATCTTGCCGCCGTCGGTGACCACGTCCTCGCGCAGGCGCAGGGGCTGGGCGACGTTCGAGGTCATGGGCTCGACGCCGTCGACATCGACCTCGTTCAGCTGCTCGATCCACTGCAGGATGCCGTTCAGCTCCTGGGCCAGCGGCTCCAGCCGATCCTCGGGGGTCTTGATGCGGGCGAGATGCGCGACCTTGCGCACCGTCGCAGCGTCGATGGCCATGCGGCCCTCCAATGCGCGTCGATAGGGAATGTATCGGCGGATTAGCCTTCCGACCTCGGATTCACAAGGTGACGCCTTTGACTTCCGCAGGATTGCGGCCTACCGCCCGGCCGTGCCTGTTCTCGACCTCCTCGACCTGCCCGCCACCTGCCCGCCCGAGACCCCGTGGATGGGGCTGGATCTGGGCGAGAAGACCGTTGGGGTGGCCGTGTCGGACGCCACGCGCCTGATCGCCTCGCCGCTGGAGCTGATCCGCAAGTCCAAGTTCACGCATGAAGCCGAACAGCTGTTCAAGCTGATGGCCCATCGCAAGGTCTCGGCCCTGGTGATCGGCCTGCCGGTCAATATGGACGGGACTGAAGGGCCGCGCGCCCAGTCGTGCCGCGCCTTCGCCCGCAATCTGGAGCGGCTGCGGCCCATCAACGTCGCCTTCTGGGACGAGCGGCTGTCCACCAGCGCGGTCGAGCGGTTCCTGATCGAGGACCTGGACCTGAACCGCAAGCGCCGGGCCGAGGTCGTGGACCGCACAGCCGCCGCCTGGATTCTGCAAGGCGCGCTGGACCGGGTGCGGGATCAGGCGAGCTGGATTTGACCGGCCTGATCGCCGGCGTCCTGCCGGTCTTTCTAATGATCGCCCTGGGCTACGGCTTGCGAAAGTCCGGCTTCCTGCCGGACGAGGCCTGGCGGCCGATCGAGAAGCTGTCGATCAATATCTTCTACCCCAGCTTCCTGATCCCGGCGATCTGGCACGCGGACCTGGCCGGCGGCGGGGCGACGGTGGCGGGGGCGGCGGCGGTCGGGGCGACCCTGATCGTGGCGGCGGCCACCTATGCGGCCAAGCCCCTGATCCCGCTGGACGGGCCGGCCTACACCAGCGTGTTCCAGGGGGTGATCCGCTGGAACAGCTTCGTCTTCGTGCCGGTGATCCAGTCGGTCTACGGCTCGACCGGGACGGCCATGGCGGCGGTGGCCATCGCCTTCATCATTCCGGTGACCAATATCACCTGTGTGGCGGTTCTGGCCAAATGGGGAGCGCTGAAGCGCGAGCCCTCGGTGCTGGGGCTGGCGAAGTCGATGATCGTCAATCCGATCCTGCTGGCCTGTCTGATCGGCCTGGGGCTGAACCTGCTGCGGGTCCCGCTGATCCCCGGCCTGTCGGACGCGATGGACCTGTTGGGCGTGGCCGCCCTGCCCCTGGGCCTGATCGTCGCCGGGGCGGGGTTGTCCTTCGCCGAGGTCAGGCGCCGCCAGGGGACCATCGCCGCCGTGACCCTGGTCAAGCTGGGGGTCATGCCGCCGCTGATGTGGCTGATCGCCTGGGCGCTCGGCGGCGACAGCCTGACCCAGGGGGTGGCCCTGATCTGCGGGGCGGTGCCGGGATCGGCCGCCTCCTATATGCTGGCGCGGCAGATGGGCGGTGATGCGCCCCTGATCGCTGGGATCATCGCCTCGACCACCGTCGGCAGCGCGGTGGTGATTCCGGTGCTTCTGGCCCTGTTCCACTTCGTTTGATCCGCGGCCCGGCCGGCCCCCGGTCTGGCCTTTGCGGCGACTCCCGCCTATAGGCGCGTCTCGATGACCCAGCCCCACGACGTCACCGACCAGACCATTCGAGAGCGGCTGATTCCGTTCCCCAAGGCCCATTTCCTGGCCGCCTCGGATCTGAACCCCTTCGTCACCCCGCAGCTGCTGGACCTGGGCGACGCCTTCGTCGACTTCAATCGCCAGTCGTCCAAGGCCCTGGATCTGCTGCACGGGCGCACGGTCGTGAACCTGTTCTTCGAGAACTCGACCCGCACCAGCTCCTCGTTCGAGATCGCCGCCAAGCGGCTGGGCGCAGACGTCGTCACCATGCCGGTGGCCTCCTCCTCGGTGAAGAAGGGCGAGACCCTGATCGATACCGCGGTGACGCTGAATGCGATGAAGCCGGACATTCTGGTCATCCGCCATTCGGCCTCGGGCGCGGCGGAGCTGCTGAGCCAGAAGGTCGGGTGCGCCGTCGTCAACGCCGGGGACGGCCGGCATGAGCATCCGACCCAAGCCCTGCTGGACCTGCTGTCGATGCGGCGCGCCTTCGGAGACGTGACCAGCCTGACGGTCGCCATCTGCGGCGACATCACCCACAGCCGGGTGGCGCGCTCGAACGTCGCCCTGTTGCAGATGATGGGGGCGCGGGTGCGCCTGATCGGGCCGCCGACCCTGGTGCCCGGCGACGCCGACCGCTGGGGCTGCGAGGTCTTCCACGACATGCGCGAGGGGCTGGCCGGCTGCGACGTGGTCATGATGCTGCGGCTTCAGTTGGAGCGGATGGCCGGCGCCCTGGTGCCCTCGACCCGCGAATATTTCCGCTTCTGGGGTCTGGACCGCGAGAAGCTGGCCTGGGCCAAGCCGGGCGCCCGGGTCATGCACCCCGGGCCGATGAACCGGGGGGTCGAGATCGATTCCGACGTGGCCGACGACCTGGACGTCTCCCTGATCCAGGATCAGGTCGAGATGGGCGTCGCCGCCCGCATGGCCGTGCTGGCCTCCCTGTCGGCCCGTTGGGGGGACAAGTGATGACGACGAACGCTCAAATCCTCCCCCGTTGGGGGAGGGGGATCGCGAAGCGGTGGAGGGGGCAGGCCCCAGACACCCTGTTCGCGGCAGGCCCCCTCCACCACCCTTCGGGCGGTCCCCCTCCCCCAACGGGGGAGGATTTCCGATGACCACCCTCGCCATCCTCAACGCCCGGCTGCTGGACCCCGCCAGCGACTACGACGGCCCCGGCGGCGTCCTGATCGAGAATGGCCGCATCGTGCGCGTCGTTCACGGTGCATCGCCCATCGACGCCGATCAGGTGATCGACGCCGACGGCCACTGCCTCGCGCCCGGCCTGATCGACATCCGGGTCAAGACCGGCGAACCTGGCGCTGAACCGAAAGAGACGCTGAAGTCCGCCAGCCTGGCCGCCGCAGCCGGGGGCGTGACGACCATCGTGGTCCAGCCCGACACCGATCCCGCCGTGGACGACCCGGCCATGGTCGACTTCATCCAGCGGCGCGGCGCGGCCCTGAATCTGGTCAATGTCCGAGCGGCCGGCGCCGCGACCAAGGCCCTGGACGGCCAGCGGATGGCCGAGATCGGCCTGATGGACGAGGCCGGCGCCCTTTATTTCACCGACGGCGACAAGGTGATCGTCAACAGCCGCACCCTGCAAAGGGTGATGAGCTACGCCGCCGCCTTCAACGCCCTGATCGCCTGCCGTCCGTCCGACCCCTGGCTGACCGAGGGGGGCGTCGCCGCCTCGGGCGAGCTGGCCACGCGGCTGGGCCTGCCGGGCAGCCCGGCCATCGCCGAGCGGATCGGGCTGGAGCGCGACCTGGCCCTGGTCGAACAGACGGGCGCGCGGTTCCTGGTCGATCAGATCTCGACCGAAGGCGCGCTGGAGACCCTGGCGCGGGCGCGGGCCAAGGGGCTGGAGGTCGCCGTCAGCGTCTCGATCAACCACCTGTGCTTCAACGAGGTGGATATCGGCGACTATCGCACCTTCTACCGGCTGGACCCGCCGCTGCGCTCCGAGGCCGATCGTCAGGCCCTGATCGAGGCGGTGCGTGAGGGGCTGATCGACGTCATCACCTCGGCCCACGCCCCCGCCCCGGCCGAGGACAAGCGCCGCCCCTTCGCCGAGGCCGCGCCCGGCGCCGTGGGCCTGGAGACCCTGCTGCCCGCCGCCCTGACCCTGCACCACGAGGACGGGCTGGACCTGCTGGACGTGCTGCGGCCCCTGACCCAGGGACCGGCCGCCCTGCTGGGCCTCGACGCCGGGGTGCTGGCGGAAGGCGCACCCGCCGACCTGGTGCTGTTCGACCCCGGGGCGCCGGTGATCGTGGATGCGGACAGGCTGCGCTCGAAGTCGAAGAACTCGCCCTTCGACGGGCGACGGCTGCAAGGCAAGGTGATCGGGACCTGGGTGGCGGGGCGGAAGGTTTTCTGACCCACCCTTCCCTCTCCCATCGGGAGAGGGCTTGAGCGCACGAGAGCGAAGCGATCGTCCTTGCGCGAAAGGGTGAGGGTAAGGTGGTGCGAACTGGCCCGCCGCCGGTCCCTCATCCGGCCCTTCGGGCCACCTTCTCCCCATGGGAGAAGGAAGAATAATAGATCACGCCGTCAGCATCCGTTTCACCACCCGTTTGAACGGCGCGGTCGCCTGGCCGGCGCGCAGGGCGGCGCCGCGCGCCAGACGGGCCGGGGGCGTTTCCTGGGTGAACAGGCGGACCAGGGCGTTGGTGCCTTGGTACAGGGGCCAGCTGGCGAGGCGGTGGTCGCGTTCATAGCGGGCCAGCAGGCGTTCCGAGCCGATGTCCCCCCCGCGCGCCGATCTCACCACCTTGGCCAGCGCAGCCTGCCCGCGCAGACCCAGGTTGAAGCCGTGGGCGGTGACCGGGTGCATGCCCACGGCGGCGTCGCCGATCAGGGCGAAACCCTCGCCCGCGAACCGGCGGCTCCAGGTGGTGGCCAGGGGATAGGCGTGGCGGGTTCCGATCAGTTCGAGGCCGGTCAGGCGGCCCTTGAGCCGCCGCTCCATCTCGACCGCAAAGGCCTCGTGCGACAGGCGCATCAGGTCGGCGATGGCCGGGGCGGCCAGAGTCAGGACGACGGATGAGACCCGCTCCTCAGCATCGGCGACGGGCAGCAGGGCGACGGTCTGGCGGTGGTCGAACCATTCGGTGGCGACATGGCCGTGCGCCTGGTCGTGACGCATCCGGCAGACCATCATCGACCGGCCCAGCCGGTTCATCCCAACCCCGACGCCCAACTGGTCGCGCACGCCGGAGAAGCGCGAGTCGGCCGCCACGATCAGCTTCGCCCGGAGCGTCGCGTCGTCGTCCAGCACGACCCGGCCCCGCGGGGCGGCGCCCTGGACGGCGCAGCTGGCCACCCGCCGTCCGGCCATCAGGGTCACGCCCGCCTGGCCTTCCACGACTTCGAACAGGGCGCGGCGGATCAGGTGGTTGGGGATCAGGACGCCCAGCCGGTCGGCGCCGCCGGCGTCGAAGGTCAGGGCGAAGGGCGAGCCGCCGTCCAGCACCCGCGCCTCGCGCAGGTCCGAAATCTCTTGCGCCGGAACCCGGTCCCAGGCGCCGAGGGACTTTAACAGGCGGATGGAGTTGTGGGTCAGGGCGATCTCGCGTCCGTCGAAGGCCGGGTCGCGCAAGGCCGCCTCGTCCTGTCCCTCGATCAGAGCGATCGTCAGCCCCGCCCCGGCCAGCGACCGGGTGAAGGCCAGGCCCGCCGGTCCGGCCCCGACCACGGCCACGTCGAACATCAGATCATCGCGCATGCTGAACTCCTGATCTTCCCCTGCCCTAGCCCGTTCGTCCGCTCCTTGATCGAGCGCAAATCGTCGCGTCAGCGCGGGCGGCGGCAGGCGGCGGCCTTGGCGACTTCCGCGCCCAGCACCGACTGGACGGCCAGGGGCGTGTCGGTGGCGATGACGGTCACGCCCTGGCGGAACAGGTCGCGGTATTCGGAGACGTCGCCGTCGGCGGCGTAGCGGTCATCGCGGCGGCGGCCCTCCGCCCCCAGGGTGCCGAACTGGACCTCGACCCCCGCCTGACGCAGGGCCGACCACAGGCCGGGCCGCTCCTCGCGCGTGCCGGTCCAGGCCAGGATCTGGGCCGGATTCAGACCGTCCAGATCCTCGACGCCGTCCAGACCGGCCGAAATCATCATCTCCGGCGCCAGGGCCGCCACGGCGCGGGCGTCGGCGTCATTATAGGTGATCAGGATCACCCGGTTCTGCGCGCCCGAGCGCCGCACCTCGGCAATGATGGCTTTCGCCAGATCGACCGTGGTCGCGCCTTCGGTCGGTTTCAGGTCCAGGCTGGCGATGGCGCCGACGCGGCCGGCGGCGTCCAGGGCCTCGGCCAGGGTCGGGGGCGCGGCCTCGGTCAAGGCGCCGTTCGAGGCCTTCAGCCGGGCGGCCTTGACCTGGGCCAGGGTCAGGTCGGCGACGCGGCCCCGGCCGGTCGTGGTCCGGTCCATCGTCTCGTCGTGCATCAGCACCAGATGGCCGTCCCTGGTCAGGATCGCGTCCAGTTCGAGGACGGCGCCGGGAATGGCTCGCCCGGTCGCCTCGATGGCCGCAATGGAGTTCTCAGGCTGATCCGGGGCCGAGACCGCCCGGTGGGCGGAGATGGCCACCCCGCCGTCGCGGACACAGTCGAAATAGGCGGCCATGGCCGGGCGGGACACGGCCCTCTCCCCGCCGGTCGGGGCGCCGACGCAGGCCGAGGCCGACATCAGCAGGATGGAGGCGGCGACGGCGGTGGAATATCGGCTCATGAGACTCTCCGGAAAGGCGCGCGGACCTGACCCTGCGTCATTCATCGGGTCAAGAGGCCGGATCGCCCTTGCTCCGTAAGGCGCGCCGACGCATTTTGCCGCTGCATTTCCCGGGGAGAGAATCAAAGTGCAGGATCTGGTGGGGCCCGCGGTCGGGACCTTGGCGCTGGTCGCGCTGGGCGGATATCTGCTCGGCTCGATCCCGTTCGGCGTGGTGATCACCCGCGCCGCCGGCGCCGGCGACGTACGCAACATCGGATCGGGCAATATCGGCGCGACCAATGTGCTGCGCACCGGGCGCAAGGACCTGGCCCTGGCCACCCTGCTGCTGGACGCCGGCAAGGGGGCCGTCGCCCTGTTGATCGCCCGCGCCCTGTTCGACAGCCAGGCTGCGGGCGCCATCGCCGGCGGCGCGGCCTTCCTGGGCCACCTGTTTCCCGTCTGGCTGAAGTTCAAGGGCGGCAAGGGGGTGGCGACCTTCTATGGCCTGCTGCTGGCCGCCGCCTGGCCCCTGGGCCTGATGGCCGGCGCCGTCTGGCTGATCAGCGCCTTCGCCTTCCGCTATTCGTCGCTGGCGGCCCTGATCTCCTCGGCGACTGCGCCCCTTCTGGCCCTGTTGCCGCTGGCCGCCGTGGGCCTGCCGGTGGACATGGCGATCCTGGCCCTGACCGTCTTCGCCGCCGTGCTGATCTGGGTCCGCCATCATCAGAACATCGCCCGCCTGCTGAAGGGCGAGGAGCCGCGCATCGGGGCCAAGAAGGCGTGACCCCGGCGGCGGACGAACGGTTCGCCCGGCTGCGGCTCGCCCGCACCGACCGCATCGGTCCCGTCGCCTTTTCCCAGCTGCTGGGCCGCTATGGCTCAGCCGTTCGCGTGCTGGAGGTTCTGCCCGATCTGGTCCGCAAGTCCGGCGCGGCCTCCATTCCTCCGCCCGTCGCAGACATCGAGCGCGAACTGGCCGATGGCGAGCGGATCGGCGCGCGCCTGCTGGTGCTGGGCGATCCCGACTATCCCGAAATGCTGGCGGCGCTCGACCCGCCGCCGCCGATCCTGTGGGCGCGGGGCCGGTTCGAACTGCTGAACGCGCCCTGTGTCGCCGTCGTCGGCGCCCGTATCGCCTCGGCGGGCGGACAGAGGATCGCGCGCGGCCTGGCGCTGCAACTGGGGCAGGCCGGTCATGTCGTCGTCTCGGGCATGGCGCGCGGCATCGACGCCGCCGCCCACGAAGGCGCCCTGGCGACGGGGACCGTGGCGGTCCTGGGCGGCGGGGTGGACGACGTCTATCCGCCCGAACACGCGGATCTTTACGCGCGGCTGATCGACCAGGGCTGCGTCGTGTCGGAAAGCCCCGTCGGCGCGCGGGCCCAGGCGCGGGACTTCCCCCGCCGCAACCGCATCATCTCGGGCCTGTCGCGCGGCGTCGTGGTGGTGGAGGCGGAGATCAAGTCGGGATCCCTGATCACCGCCCGACTGGCGGCCGAACAGGGGCGCGACGTCTTCGCCGTGCCGGGCTCGCCGCTGGACCCGCGCGCCAAGGGGCCGAACGAACTGCTGCGCCAGGGCGCCATCCTCTGCGAGGGGATCGAGGACATCGAGCGCGCCTTCAACACCCTGCGCAGCCTGCGCGCGCCGCCGTCGGAGCCGATGGATTATGGCGAGGTGGACGACGCCTTCCTGGACCGGGTCGCCGCCCTGCTCTCGCCCACCCCGACGCCGCGCGACGAGATCGCTCGCGCCCTGAACGCCCCCATGGGCCAGGTCGCCGCCGCCCTGCTGGAGCTGAGCCTGGCCGGCCGAGCCGAGCTGCTGCCGGGCGGTCTGGCGTCGATATAGTGAAGTCTCTTCCGGATTCGTCTTCGATCCGTGATAGTCACCCGATATTCCGCAAGTTTACGGGCGCCCGGCGGCCGGTGCATTGACACATGGCTCCGCTCCAACCACGTTCGCGCCCCTTCCCGAGACCGAACACGCATGAACCTCGTCATCGTCGAGAGCCCCGCAAAGGCCAAGACCATCAATAAGTATCTGGGTTCGGACTACGAGGTCCTGGCCTCATACGGCCACGTCCGGGACCTGCCGTCCAAGGACGGCTCGGTCCTGCCCGACGACGACTTCTCCATGCACTGGGAGGCCGACGCCAAGGGCGCCAAGCGCCTGTCCGAAATCGCCGAGGCCGCCAAGCGCGCCGACCGCATCATCCTGGCGACCGACCCCGACCGCGAAGGGGAAGCGATCAGCTGGCACGTGCTGGAGGTGCTGAACAAGAAGAAGGCGCTGAAGGACACCCACGTCGAACGCGTCACCTTCAACGCCATCACCAAGTCCGCCGTTCTGGAGGCGATGGCCAATCCGCGCCAGATCGACATGGAGCTGGTCGAGGCCTATCTGGCGCGCCGCGCCCTGGACTATCTGGTCGGCTTCACCCTGTCGCCCGTGCTATGGCGCAAGCTGCCGGGCGCGCGCTCGGCCGGTCGCGTCCAGTCGGTGGCGCTGCGCATCGTCGTCGATCGCGAGATGGAGATCGAGAAGTTCAAGCCTCAGGAATACTGGTCCATCGAGGCGGACCTGAACGCCGACAGCCCGCCCTTCACCGCCCGCCTGGTCAAGCACGCCGGCAAGCGGGTGCAGCGTCTGGACATCAAGGACGAGGCCACCGCCTCGGCCGCCCGCGCCGCCATCCAGGCCGGGGACTTCACCATCAACTCGGTCGAGAAGAAGCCGGTCCGTCGCAACCCGGCGCCGCCCTTCACCACCTCCACCCTGCAGCAGGAGGCCGCGCGCAAGCTGGGCTTCACCGCCCAGCGCACCATGCAGGCGGCGCAGAAACTGTATGAGGGCGTGGACGAGACCGGCGGCCTGATCACCTATATGCGGACCGACGGCGTGTCCGTCAGCCCCGAGGGTCTGGCCCAGGCGCGCGAGGTGATCGGCAAGGAGTACGGCCCCGCCTATGTCCCGGCCGAACCTCGCCATTACAAGGTGAAGGCGAAGAATGCTCAGGAAGCGCACGAAGCGATCCGGCCAACCAACATCGCCCGCCATCCCGACAGCCTGCGCCTCGAGTCCGATCTTCAGCGCCTCTATGAGCTGATCTGGAAGCGGATGGTCGCCTCGCAGATGGAGGCCGCGCGTCTGGACCGCACCACGGTCGAGATCGAGACCTCCGACGGGCTGACCGGCCTGCGCGCCACCGGCCAGGTGGTGACCTTCGACGGCTTCCTGGCCGTCTATGAGGAAGGCCGCGACGAGAAGCAGAAGGGCGCGGAAGGCGACGAGGGCGAAGACGACACCAGCCGCCTGCCGGCCCTGAAGGAGGGCGCCAAGGCCAAGGTCGACGCCATCCGCACCGATCAGCATTTCACCGAACCGCCCCCGCGCTATTCGGAAGCCACCCTGGTCAAGAAGCTGGAAGAACTGGGCATCGGCCGCCCCTCGACCTACGCCTCGACCCTGTCGACCCTGCGCGACAGGGAATATGTGCGGGTGGACAAGAACCGCTTCTATCCTGAGGACAAGGGGCGGCTGGTCACGGCCTTCCTGGAGCAGTTCTTCCGCAAATGGGTCGAGTACGACTTCACCGCCGCGCTTGAGACCCGGCTTGACGAGGTTTCGGCCGGCGATCTGAACTGGAAGGTGCTGCTGCGCGAGTTCTGGCAGGACTTCCACGCCGCGACCCAAGCCGCGGGCGAGCTGCGCACCACGGCCATTCTGGACGCCCTGAACGAGAGCCTGGGCGCCCATATCTTCCCCGACAAGGGCGACGGGTCCGACCCGCGCGAATGCCCCCTGTGCCACCAGGGCCAACTGAGCCTGAAGACCAGCCGGTTCGGCGCCTTCATCGGCTGCTCGCGCTATCCTGACTGCAAATACACCCGTCCCGTCGCCAGTCCTTCGGCCGAGGACGGGTCGGCCGAGAGCGGCGATCGCGAACTGGGGGTCGATCCGGCGACCGGACACCCCGTGCAGCTGAAGATCGGCCGCTTCGGCCCCTATGTCGAAATCGCGCCGCCGGACGGCGAGAAGCCAAAACGCTCGTCCCTGCCCAAGGGCTGGTCGCCCGCGTCCCTGACGCTGGACCAGGCTCTGCGCTTGCTGGCCCTGCCGCGCGAGGTCGGGGTTCACCCCGAGGACGGCAAGATGATCACGGCGGGCCTGGGCCGTTACGGTCCCTTCGTCCTGCACGCCGGCACCTACGCCAATGTCTCGGACATCGACGAGGTGTTCGAGGTCGGTCTGAACCGCGCCGTCGCCCTGCTGGCCGAGAAGCGCGCCGGTCGTCCCGGCCGCGGGGCGGCTGCGGCCCCGCTGAAGGACCTGGGCGCCCACCCCGAGACGGGCGAGCCGATCCACGTCATGGCCGGCCGCTTCGGCCCCTATGTCAAATCGGGCAAGATCAACGCCACCCTGCCGAAAGGCACGGCGCCCGAAGACCTGACCTTGGAAGCCGCCCTGCCCCTGCTCGCCGCCAAGGCCGGCGCGGCGCCGAAGAAGAAGGCGCCGGCGAAGAAAACGGCTGCGTCGAAGAAGGCTGCGGCTGCGAAGAAGCCCGCCGCCAAGAAGGCGCCGGCGAAGAAGGCCAAGGCGAAGGCGGAAGACTGACTCATAAGGCCCCTCTCCCGCCGGGAGAGGGCTTGAGCGCACGAGAGCGAAGCGATCGTTCTGGCGCGAAAGGGTGAGGGTTCGGCGGTGCGAACCGGCCCACCGGCCGGCCCTCATCCGGCCCTCCGGGCCACCTTCTCCCAATGGGAGAAGGAAGACCTTTCGTCAGCGCATCTCCACCCGTCGCGCGCCCACTGGGATCGCAAGCTCGTCGCCAGACCATTGCGCGGCCCGCCCGTCGATGCGGACCCGCTCCGGCCGCCCCTCGCCGGCGGGCCATTGCAGCACATAGCCGCCCGGCGGCGTCGCGCCCTCGCCCAGGGTCAGCACATAGGCCGCCCCCTGTTTGCGATAGGCGTAGGTCAGCGATCCATAGGCCGTGCGCAGGTCCGTCACCCCGACGCCCTCCTTCGTATCCAGCCAGGCCTCAGGCACGCCCGCCGCCAGCACCAGGGCGTGGTCGCGGTCCCGCTCGTAGGCGAACAGGTCCAGAGCCGAGCGGATATAGTCGGAGCTGATCCAGGCGTGGGGCATGTCACCGATGAAGCGCGGCTCGCGCTTGTCGCGCCCCACCACCTCGGCCCAGCCGTTCCAGGCCTCGGGCCGGCGGTCGGCCATCAGGAAGTCCAGCACCGCCAGGGCGCGGTCCTTCTGGCCCAGCCGCACATAGGCGCCGACCAGCCGCCATTCGTAGGGGGTGTAGTCCTTCCACCCCGTGCGATTGGTCAGCCGGTTCTGGAAGTTTTCCCAATAGAGGTCGAAGGTTCGCGCCATCAGTTCGGGCGGGAGATTATCCTGCTCGCCCGCCGGAGACAGGGCGATGGTGGTCGAGGTGGCGTCGAAATCGCCCCGGTCCGCGGCGCCGGCGATCCAGTCGATGTCGTGGTGTGCGGCTGTGGCGACAATGGAGGCGCGGATGTCGGCGGCGAACTGATCGCGCGCCGCAGCATAGCGGGCGGCGGCCTCGGCGTCGCCCAGGGTCTGGGCGATGAAGACGGCGTCCTTGTAGCCCAGCAGGCCCCAGAAATCGTCCCAGTAGGAATAGGCCGCCTTGTCCGAATAGCCCTCGTGGCTGATCGTCGGGGGCAGCAGACCGTACAGGTGGCGCTGGTCTGGGGCCTGGAAGGCGGCGGTGCGGGTGGAGGCGCGCAGTTCGTCCATATAGGCGATCGCCTTCTGGACCTGGGGCCAGACCTGACGCAGCAGAGCCTCGTCGCCGGTGTAGCGATAGGTCTCGGCGGCCAGGAAGATGAACTCGCCGTGGCTGTCGTTCTCGGGCACCGGATCGGCGCCCCGCGCGTCGACGCAGCAGGGAACCTTGCCGTTTTCAAAGACGTAGGGGGCGTACCAGCGCAGATAGTCGGCAGAGTGCTCGGCCATGCCCAGCCGGTTCAGCCCCTCGGCCATCATGGCCCCGTCGCGGATCCAGGAACGGTTGTAGCTGCGGGTGCCGGGCTGGAGGATCGGCCCCTGACGCGACATCAACATATGGGCCAGTGAGGATTTCAAAGCATCCTCGATCCTTTGGGCGGCGGGCGGGAGGGTCAGGTCCACCCGGTCCAGCTTCTCACGCCACTGCGCCGCCAGCGCCTGCTCGGCCTGATCCAGGGCGGCGACGCCCTGCCCGGCCTGCGACGGATCGCCCGCCAGCGGCGACAGGAAGCCGAAGGTGCGCGTCTCACCGGGCTGAAGCGTCACCTCGTACAGCAGGGCGCCGGCCGGCAGGTCCGTGGCGTCGGAGACGGCGACCGGCTCACCCACTGGGCGTCGCGCCGTAGGCAAAATCAATGATTGAGGATCGGCCCCGGCGTCGAAGCTCGAAGCCGCCACAGCGTCCGGCGCGGTCAGGGGCTGGACCCGGACGTCGTCGTTCAGCGTCAGGCTCGCGCCGTCCCAGGCGATCCGCTCGACCGGCGCCACCCCGCCCGGAATGGCCAGGAATTGCACCGGCCCATTCACCTGGAACGGCCGCGCCGTCAGGGCCAGGGTCAGGCTGCGCGGCCGGTTGGAGGTGTTGGTCAGGTCATAGCGGCCCCACAGACGCGCCTGGTCCGGTGAACCATCGGCGAAGCTGGTGATCTTCAGCGTCCAGTCGTCGGCGATCCAGGTTACCGAGGGAATGGGCAGATCGCCGTCCTTCAGCCCCTGTTCGATATTGACGTCGGCCCAAGTGATCAGCCGGCCGTTATCGACGACGAAGGGTTCGATGCTGGGGCCCGCGCGGCGCAGTTCGATGGCGCCGTCCTCGCCGATCAGACCGCTCTCCCCGCCCCCGTCCACGCCGACCAGGGTCCAGTAGGGCTGTTCGCCGAAGAAGCCGCGCGGATAGAGACCGCGTCGGTTCTCCCTGGCCACCGCCTCCACGAAGGCCGTGGCGTCCTCGCCGAAGGCCAGGGGTTCGACCTCGATCTCGTTCAGCGCATAGGTGGTCGCCTGCCCGGCGCCCAGCCGCTGGCCGGCGCCGGACGAGCCGACCACGTCCGAGGCGGGGACCGGCCTCAGCGGTTCCAGCCGCAGCCAGCGGGCGCTCGTCTCAGGCGTGCGCAGCCAGTCGACGCCGCCGTTGCCGCCCTTCACGGATGTCAGCTCACGCCAGTCGCGTCCGTCGAGAGACGCTGAAATCCTATAGTCCGCCGCCGCGCCCCGCTCGCCCCAGCGCAGGGTCAGGCCGCCGAACTCGCGTTCGTATCCCAGATCCAGGGTCAGGGCCGACGGCTCGCCCACAGGCGGGGTCCAGGCGGTCTTCGGGTCCAGGTCGACGGCGTTGGCAGCCGTCGTCTGCGCCCGCCCATCGGCGGCGATCGGCTGGGGCGGCGCGAGGGGCTCGACCGGCAGGGCGCGCAGGCTCAGTTGATCGATCTCGACCGCGCCCTTGCCGCCCTCAGCCGCCACCACGACGAACTCGACCCGTTCGGCGCGGCGCAGCACCGTCTCCGGGCTGGGGCCCCAGGCCTTGGACACTTGGCGGCGCTTGATGACGAACTTCGTCCATCCGTCGGGGAAGTCGTAGCGCGCCGTCTGTTTCCACCAGACGTTCTCGGCCGAGGCGTCGGTCAGCTTGACCTCGAAGGTGTTGGTCGGCCCGGCGCCGCGCACCCAGAAGCTGATCTCGTAATTGTCGGGCAGATCGACCGGCAGGGCGCGGCTGAGCACGGCGTAGCCGGCCTTGCCGTCGAAATCATAATCGAGCCGCACGGCGCGGCCGTCATGCCCCGCCACGGCGGAGACGGCGGCGTGGACGTCGGTCGAGGCGCTGGCCTGCCACCGCGAGGCGTCGTCCATGCTGTCGAGAACGCGCGTGTCCTGGGCGACGGCGGGGGCGGCCATCAGGGCGGCGCTGAGCGCGAGGGTGGAGGTCAGGATACGCATTGGATGACTCCAGCTTTCCCTCTCCGCGTCATCCTCGGGCTTGTCCCGAGGATCCAGACTCCCGGTATTGGACGGGGTGCATAGGGCGGCCGCACCGGGAGTCTGGATCCTCGCCACAAGGGCGAGGATGACGGCGTAGAGAGACGAGAAATTTACCCCTTCACGCTGCCCGCGAGCATGCCGCGGATGTAGTAGCGTTGCAGGGCGAGGAAGAGGATCAGCACAGGCGCGACCGTGACGACCGCGCCCGCCATCATCAGTTCGACATCCTGGACATGTTCGCGAGAGAGCGCCGCCAGGGCGACAGGCAGGGTGTAGTTCGACTGGTCCGTCAGGATGATCAACGGCCACAGGAAGTCGTTCCAGCTGCCCAGGAAGACGAACAGGCCCAGGGTAACGATGATCGGCTGCAGCGTCGGCAGGACGATGCGGCGGAAGATCTGGCCCTCGCCGGCGCCGTCGATCCGGGCCGCCTCCAGCATCTCGTCGGGAATGCTCAGCGCATATTGGCGCACCAGGAACAGGCCGAAGATCGAGGCCAGCCAGGGCACCAGTGCGCCGGCATAGGTGTTCACCAGCCCCATCCCCTTCAGCATCAGGAACAGCGGCAGGGTGCCGATCTGGGCCGGCACCACCAGGGCGGCGACCAGCAGCTGGAACAGGCGTTCGCGCCCCGTGAACTTCAGCTTGGCGAAGGCGTAGCCGGCCGGGACGGTGAAGCCGAGCGCCAGGATCGTCGCCAGGGTCGCCAGGGCGAAACTGTTCCACAGATAGCGGCCCATGCCCTGGTTCAGAAACAGGTCCTGATAATGCTCCAGCGTCCAGCGCGACGGGGCCAGCGGCGGCGGGAAGGTCGCCGCCTCGCCGGTCGGCATGAAGCTGACCGACGCCATCCAGACCAGCGGGAACAGAACGACGAGGGCGATCAGGGCGACGGCGAGGTTGAGGAGGATGGAACGGATATTCATAGGCATCCCTCCTCCATTGCCGTCTCCCCCCCTACCCCCTTCCCAAGCACCGTCATCCTCGGGCTTGTCCCGAGGATCCAGACTCCAGGTGTTTGAAGGGGGTGCATACTGCGGACACACCGGGAGTCTGGATCCTCGCCACGAGGGCGAGGATGACGCGCTCTTGATAGGGGAGACTGACCGCAGGAAAACGCCATCACTGATACGCCCCCACCCGCTTGGCCACGGCCAGCTGCACCAGGGTGATGGCCAGGATGCACAGGAACAGGACGAAGGCGACCGCGCTGGCGGAGCCCAGGTTCCACCATTTGAAGCCTTCCTCGTACATGAAATACAGCACCGTCACCGTGCTCTGGGCCGGGCCGCCTTGGGTCATGACATAGGGTTCGGCGAACAGCTGGAAGAAGCTGGCGACCGAGATGATCGAGACCAGCAAGATGGTCGGCGCGATGGCCGGAAGGGTGACATGGCGGAACTGTTTCCAGGGCCCGGCGCCGTCGATGCGGGCGGCCTCGTACAGGTCATCCGGCACGGTCTGAAGCACCGCCAGGAAGATCAGCATATTGTAGCCGAAGATCTTCCAGACCACGAACATCAGGATGGCGGGGATGGAGGTCGACGGTTGGCCCAGCCAGTCGACGGCGGGCAGGCCGATGCTCTCCAGCCCCCAGTTGATGACGCCGTAGCGGGTGTGCAGCAGATAGCGCCACACTACGGCCGTGGCGACCAGGGTGGTGACATAGGGGGCGAAGAACATGACCCGCCAAATCGGCCGCCACTTCACCACCCGCGCGTTCAGGATCACCGCCGCCGCCAGAGAGGCCGCAATGGACAGGGGCACGCCCAGGACCGCGAAGGTCAGCGTGTTCTTCATCGCGCCCCAGAACAGCGGATTGGTCATCAGCCGCTCGTAGTTCTGCAGGCCGACGAAGCGCAGATTGTCGAGGTCCGCCAGGGCGTAGATGTCGAAGTCGGTCAGGCTGAGCAGCAGGGCCGCGATCACCGGAAGGGCGAAGAACAGGCCGATGGCGATCATGGCCGGGGCGACGAAGCCCCAGGCGGCGCGTTCGCGGGCTGCGAGGCCACGTGAACGTCTGACGGCAGGTACTGCGGGATCGACGACGGTCATACGGCCCTGCCCTGCTCCATCATCCAGCGGCGCTTCTCCAGCAGTCGATCAGCACGGCGATCGATCTCGGCCGCCGCGGTCTCGGGCGTATATTCGCCGCGCACCATCCGTTCGGCGACGATCTGCATCTCTGTCACGATCCGCTCCCATTCGGGAACCTTGGGCACGGCCTTGGCGCGTTCCAGCTGGCCCCGGAAGGGCGCCAGCATAGGGTCGCGCTCGACCTGAGCGATATCCCAGGCGCTTTTCCGCGCCGGCAGGTCGCCGACGATGGTGTTGAACCGGGCCTGGACCGCCGGTTCGGACAGATAGCGCACCAGGGCCCAGGCCGCCTCCTGATGCGGCGAAGACTGGAAGACCGCCAGGCTGGAGCCGCCCGGCGCCGAGGCGCCCAGGCCGTTCGGCCCCGGCACGCCCGCCGTGGCCCAGCTGGACTGAAACGACGTCGGCAGACGGCTGCGGAAATCGCCCACGCTCCACGGGCCGGAGAAGTAGAAGCTGAAATAGCCGCGCGCGAACTCGGTCCAGACGTTGGAGATCTGCGCCGCCGACGCCAGGGGCGCCAGGCCCTCGGCGAACAGGCTGCGATAGAAGGCCAGGGCCGCGATGAAGCCAGGGTTGGAGAAGTTGCCGCGCGTATTCCTGTCCCGCAGCAAGGGCTCCTCGGTCTGAAGGCCGAAGGTCAGAAGCTGCTCGAACTCGTTCAGCGGCAGCAGGATGGCGTAGTTGTCGCCGCCCGCCACGCGCTTGATCCCGTGCATGGCCCGCTTCCACTCGGCCCAGGTCCGAGGCGGCGCGCCGAAGCCCGCGCGGGCCAGAAGGTCGGTGCGATAAAACAGCAGACGCGTATCGACGTACCAGGGCGTGGTCATGGCCCGGCCGGCCACCTCATTGGTCTCCAGCACCGCCTCGAACTGATCGGTCAGCAGGTCGGCGGCGGCCGGCGGGGTCGGCGACAGGGCGCCGATGGCGGTCAGTTCCGAAACCCAGGTGTTGCCGATCTGGCTGACGTCCGGCAGGGAGCCGCCAGCATAGGCTGTCAGCAGCTTCTCATGCGCCGCCGTCCAAGGCAGGGGCTGGACCGCGACGCGGACGCCGGGATTGCGCCGCTCGAACTCGGGCATCAGTTGGCCCACCGTCCCGCCCTCATTGCCCATGGCCCAGAAGCGCAGCACTGTCTCGCCGTCACGACGCGGCGTGCAGGCCGCCGCCGCCCCGCCCGCCAGCAGCGCCAGGGCACCCCGCCTGTGCGGGCCAGAGATCATGCGTTCAGCCAGCCGCCGGTGAAGCCCGCCGTCTCCAGGGCCTTACGGATGTGCGGCTCGCCGCGCATATAGCGCCAGATGAAGTCGGAGCGATGGTTCTCGGTCATGCCGACGATGGGGCCCTGGTCGATGCCCAGATAGTCGTCGGCCACCCAGCCCACCCCGTCAACGATCTTGCCGTGCTGCAAGGGCCCGTCGCGCTGGGTCAGGGTCGGGTTGAAGCTGTCGCGGAAGCCCCACTCGGTGTAAATCCCCGCGCCGAACCGGCTCTTCATCGCCTTGATGCAGGGCACGACGATCTCGGGCGCGAAGGCGATGGAGCTGGCCGCCGCCGTGGGGGCTATGGTGCCGTCGTCGCGGTCGCCGGGGCCGCGCGCCGAATAGCTGAAGAACTCGCGCTCGACCCCGTTGATCGTCTGTTTGAAATCGCCCGGCCCGTCGCAGGCCGTCAGGCCCCAGATTTCGGACGAATAGCCGGCCCACTGGCCCGGATTGTCGTGGCCGTATTTCTGCTGGGCATAGACGGCGCGGCGGCTGTTTTCGAAATAGTCCAAATACTCGCCCATCTGGGCCGACTGGCCCCGCATCCAGGCGTCCTGGATGCCGCGGAAGTCGACGTACATATGGCTGTACTGGTGGCCGAAGATCGGCGCGAAATTCAGGTGCCAACTGCCCCAGCGGTCGGTCCAGCTCTGGTCATAGCTGGCGGCCCATTCGTGCCAGACATTGACCGAAACCGGATGGGTCGGGCTGCCGATGGCCAGCAGCAGCACCAGCATGCCCTCGTTGTAGACGTGCCAGTCCGACGGGATGAAGCCGCTCTCCGGATGCCAGCCCATGGTGATCCGGTTGTCGCGCACGACGGCCCAGTCCCATTCGATCCGCTCATACAGGGCCTGGACCCGGCTGCGGATCTCGACCTCATCGGGGTGGTCGCCGTCGAAATAACGGGCGGCGAACAACATGCCGGCCATCAGCAGGGCCGTGTCCACGGTCGACAGCTCATTGGTCCGGTAACGAAGACCGGTCTCCATATCGAGGAAATGATAGAAGAAGCCCTTGTGCCCCGCCGTGCCGGCCGGCTCCGGCCCCTGGGGCAGGCTGTGGAAATAGCGGACGGTGATCAGGGTCCGCTCGCGCGCCTCGTCCCGGCTCATCCAGCGGCGCTCGACGCCGATGGGCCAGCAGGTCAGGGCGAAGCCGACCGCCGCGATGGAGCAGAAGGATTTGCTGGGCCAGCGATCCGGCGTCAGACCGGTGGCCCGGTCCGTGACCTTTTCGAACCAGCGGAAGGTGCGTTCCTGAAGCTCATCGACCTCGCGGTCCAGCCGCAGAGGCCGGCGCTGCGTGCCGTTTACCGCCCCAGTGACCGCCTGCTGCGCCGCCGCCTCGCCCACAACGAGGCCCCCGACCGCCAAGGCCGCAGCCCCTGCCGTGGTTCGCATCAGGAAGTCTCGGCGGATCATAGGCACGCTCACTGAATATCTGAAAAAAGAAGGCCGCCTTCCACGCAAGCGGAAGGCGGCCCAGGCTCAGGGTGGTTAGAAGGAGTAGCGCAGACCGACCTGGAAGCTGCGGGTCGGCGTGAAGACTCCGGTGCCAGCGCCGAAGCGCGGGCTGGTGTAGCTGCCTTCGAACGAGCTGTAGTTGGTGAAGTTGAACAGGTTGATGGCGTCAGCAATGAACTCCACTCGCTGTCCGCCAAACACTTCGAAGGCCTTCGTCAAGCGCAGATCCACTTGCCGATAGGCGAAGTTCAGGCCCGGCAGGAAGGCGCGCTTTTCGGGGTTCCCGGCATTCCAGCAGATGTTGGGACCACCCGCCGGCGCGTCAGGGCAGTTGAAAACATTATACGGCAGGCCTGAACCCAAGGTCACGATGCCGGACAGCAGGAAATCGGCCGGCAGACCCAGGGTGCCCGAGGCGACGATGCGGTGCCGCTCGTCCGTCGCCGATCGATATTCCGGCGATTGGCTGGGGACATTGTAGTCGAAGTCGAAGGCCGCATATCCGTTGTCACGGCTGCCGTTCTGGGTCGCGTCCATATAGGTGTAGGCCAGATTGAAGCCCCAGCCGTCCTGAGCGTTGTACGGCTTATCAGCGGTCAAATAGATCGCTTTATAGTCGCGTTCCTTGTCCGTGTTCTGGAAGAAGATGGTGTTCCGGAACTGCGGGAAGCCGACCGAGGTGGGCGACGGTCCGTTGAAGCGACCACCCGTCTCGGTCAGGGCGTTGGCGATGTACCAAGCAGATTCACCCTCCGTATGACCGGCCGCGAATGTAAGGGCCGTCTGCCATTGGCCGAACTTCTGGCGCACGCCGATATTGAACTGATCGGTGCGCGGCGGTTCGAAGTTGTTCTTGACAAGGAAGACCTCTCCGGCGCCCGGCGACGCGGCCAGCAGCGGATCAAGGCCGGCCGGCGTCAGATAGGCTGGGTTCCAGGCTACCGTCTGCTGCCCCCCGACGAGGCCGCCGGTGTTGGAGAAGTAGATAGTCTTGTTGAACTGGAACGGCTTGAACCGTTCATCGAAGGCGAAGTTGAAGCCGATCCGGTCGTAATAGCGCCCTGCACCGCCGAACAGCACAGTGCGTTCGTCGCCGAAAACGTCATAGGAGAAGCCGAAGCGAGGCTGGAAGGCGTCCTTGAAAGCAGGACGATCACCGTCGGAAATATAGTCAGCCGGATTGAAGTAGGACGGGAAATCGTAGCTCGGCAGGTTCTGAATCGCCGCCAGCATGTTCCGAATGGAGTCCGGCGTCCGGTAGTCGTTGTTGACCGCGTTGTCCTCGTAGTCCCAGCGGATGCCTAGGTTCAGTTCCAGCTTGTCGGTGATCTGCCAGTCGTCCTGAATGTACAGTCCGATGACATTGTTGTCAGCGTCAGCGGGAGGAACGGCCACGCCGAGGTCAACAGAGACCGGAATGGTTCGGCTTCCGTTGATTTCAGGACGCGCCTCGATGTCGTAGGTGAAGGTCGGGTTGCGGCCGAAGTCCTTCTGCACGAAGTAATTCTGCATCGAATACTTCGCACCCATCTTGATGGTGTGGGTACCCATCCAGGACAGGTCGGGGATAGTCAGGTCGTTCCGGATCGTCGTGCTCTTCTGCTCCAGGAACTGAGAGTCCGCGCGACCGCCAGCCGTGAAGACCGTCGCCTCGCGGTTGTTGATGTTGTACTGGAAGCCGGGCGTCGTCGGACTGTCGTCCCGGAAGATGACATACCGGCGGCCGTAGTCGCCGCCGTTGATCACCGACTGCTCATAGCTGGACTGCAGGTAATCGATCGCGAACTCATTCAGGAAGCGATCGCCCTGGTATTGGTGACGCAGGTTGAACGCCTTGTTCTCACCGCTGTTGCGCGCCGCGCGGCTGGGGGCGTTCTGGCCGCTGGCCCCACGGATATCCTCTTCGGTCTTGTACTCGGCGCTGAGTTCCAGACGCTGCCGGTCGTTGATCTGCCACGACAGCTTGCCGAAGAAGATGTCCTGTTCATACGGCGTCGAGGTTGTGCCCAGATCGGCGGCGAAGAAGTCATTGTATTCCGTGCGGTTCAGGAAGGACTGCGAAATCCGGTCCTCATCCTTGCGCTCGTAGGCGCCGAAGAAGTGCAGACGATCCTGGATGATCGGGCCACCCAGGCTGGCGCCGTATTGCAGTCGCTTCAGCGGCGCCTTCTCGGCTCCACGACGTTCCGAAATCTCATCCTGAGCGATCCAGTCGGGATCCTGATAGAAGACGAAGGCGTCACCGTGGAACTCGTTCGTGCCAGAGCGGGTCACGGCCGTAATGATGGCCGAACCGGCCTGTTCATACTCAGCCTTGAAGTTTTGGCTGATGACGCGGAACTCCTGAACCGCGCCCTGCGGGAAAGGGGTGCCGCGGCTGTCGTCCTGACCAGCCACGCCGCCGTCGTTGATCAGGGATTTTCGGTTCTGACCGTCGATGAAGACGTTGATGGCCTGAGCCGTCTGACCACCGGCCGAAATGGTCCGCTCCGTATCGTCTTCGCGAACACGCAAGCCGGGGGCCAGGGCGGCGAAGTTCAGGAAGTTGCGGCTGATCTGCGGCAGGTTGTTGATCTGCTGCTGGGTCACATTGGTGGCGACTTCGGGCGTGCGGACTTCAAACACCCGACGGCCGGTCACGACGATGTCGCCCAGCTCGGTCGCGCCGCTGGTCGCGGGCGCGGTCGAAGCGGCGGCGACGTCCAGATTGAGCGTGCCGACCTGGCCCAGGGCCAGGGTGACCGTTTCTTCAGCCGTCTGGCCGTCCGCGCTGGTCACTTGAACGCGATAAGTGCCGGGACGGAGACCGGAAAAGACGTAGCGGCCGTCGGCGCCGACGCGGGCGCGCGCCACATAGCCGGTCGCCACTTCCGTGGCTGTGACTTGCGCGCCGGCTTCAGCGGTCGCGCCGTCGTAAACGGCGCCGCGGAGCGTAGTCGTTGCGTTTTGGGCGCTCGCCGCCCCAGCGAAACCGGCCGCGATGGCCAGAGCCGACGCGGCCGCCAAGGCGGTGCTGCGTGTATTGAACTTTCTCATCCTGTTTTCCCCTCCTGATGGGCCCGTTTCACAACGGCTGTGCGGTTGGATTGACGGTGGTCGACCCGGCGGTTTCAGCCGCCGCGGTGGATTGTCGTTCGACCAGGAGCGGTCGAACGATTTCGCAGGCGGAATCCGGCGCCCCGTTCGGGCCGGCCTGGACCAGGCCGATCAGGCGCTCCACGCCCCTTCGGCCCATTTCCGCAATATTCACTCTCAACGTGGTCAGGGTCGGCCGGACCAGGGCCGCCAGCGGCACGTCGTCGAATCCGATCACGGCCACGTCCTCAGGGCAGCGCACGCCCGCCTCCTGGAAGGCCAGCATGGCGCCCAGGGCCATCATGTCGTTGGCCGCGAACACCGCGTCGGGGCGCTGGTCCAGAGCCAGCAACCGGGTGGCGGCGCGATGCCCGGCCGCCTGGGTGAAATCGCCCTCGACGATGATCGGTTCCTGGTCGACCAGGGCGCTGGCGTAGCCTTCGGCGCGGATGTCCGCCTCCAGGTTTCCGGCCGCGCCCCGAATGTGGGCGATGCGGCGCCGGCCCGTCGCGCGCAGATGCTCGACCGCCGTGACGGCCGCCCCGTGATTGTCGATCGCGATGGAGGGGCGGCCCGCCTCGTCCAGGCCGCCGTTCATCAACACCACCGGCATGCGGCCCGCCACGTCGGCGGCCAGGTTGGCGGCGCGCAGATGGGGCGACAGGACGATCATTCCATCGACCCGACCGCGCATCGATCGCAGGGCGGCCAGGGTTTCCTCGGTATCGCCGTGGGAGCTGGATACGATCAGATGTTTGCCGTGCGCGCGGGCGGCTAAATCCATGCCGCGGATCAGCTCGGAGAAGAACTCGCCGTACAGGTCCGGCAGGATGACGCCGATCGTGTCGGTCCGACTGGTAGACAGGCTGCGGGCGCCGACGTGAGGCACATACCGGAGATATTCGACCGCATCGAGCACCCGACGCCGGGTCGATTCCGTGATGGCGTCAGAGCCGTTAAGCACGCGCGACACTGAGGCGACGGACACCTGCGCCCGCTCCGCCACGTCACGGATCGTGGCGGCCTTGGCGGCCGGCGCATGTCCGTTAACGGCTGACGGGGTGGAGACGTCCACGGTTTCCTCTCTGAGCGTTCATCGTGCCGGCCCACTTATCGAAGGTCCGTCGATAACAAATGTAATCGGTTACATGACACAGGAGGCTCAGTCACCGCAAGCGGCGAGATGTCGCCCCTTCTCGATTTCTCCTCCCCCGACGGGTGTTCCCGTCCAGGCTTCGGCCGCCACCGCCCCTGGGTGCGATCCCTGGGGTCGGGCGGCATGATCCACCGCGAATTCAGCGGTTGATAACGACTACATCTAGTAGCGCGGGTCATCGCGACACCGTAATCTGGCGCCAGCTCTAAGGGGAGATGCGGTTTATGCGCTTTCAATCCGGCTTCGTCGCTCGCGCCGTGCGGGTCGCGATGGAGACCCGCGCCATAGAGCGCCCCTTCCTGGTCCAGGAGGTTCTGGCGCCCGCCGGCTGGTCCGACGCCCGGATCGAAGCCTGGCTGGACTGGGGCGATTCGCTCTCGCCCCCGCCGTCCGTCGCAGGCGGCTGGCTGAACGGCGCGCCGGACGCCTGGGCTGGGCGTTTGGCGGCCAAGGGATTGGCCGAGGGCGTCTTTGCCGACACCAAGGCGGCGGGCGCCTTTGCGGCGGAGCTGGCGGCTACGATGCAGCTCGGCCTGGCGACCCCGGTGGGACACGCGGCAACGGCCGGCGTCGTCGACCTCGCCGATCCATCCGCCGCCGCCCGGCTTTCCGCCCACAGGGCCGATCGGACGACCCAGCGGCTGGCGCGACAATCAGCGGAGGCCCTGACCGACGCCCTCTGCGCCGTCGCCGACGCGGTCGATCGTTGCGAGGGGGCCCGGGGGGATTGCGCCGACCCGATGCGAAATCCCGCGCTGGGCCGGGCCGCCGCCGCCGCCCGCGGCCGCGGGGCGACCGACGCCGACATCCTGCGCGCCGTCGATGGTGAGCGTCCCAGCCTGACGCTTCGCCCCTTGGCGGACGGTGCCCAGCTGGTGGTCCTGGCCGACCGGACCCAGACCGCCGCCGGCTCCCCTGAAGTTCTGGCCGCTGCAGAGGCCGCCCTGGACGGCGGCCTGGTCGTCGTCTTCGACCCGCGGGACGCTGAGGTTCTGGCCGAACCCGCCGCCAATCGGGTTCTGATCGACCTGGCTGCGGTCGCGACCCTGAGCGATGGGACGTTCGATCTTCTGCCCGATCTGGTTCGTCTGTGGGTGACGGCCCTGGACCTCCAATCGGACGACGCCGTGCTCGCGCTGGGACTGGAGGGGCTTTTGGACGCCCTGGCGCCGCTCGACGGCGATCCCGCCGCCCGCGCCGAGGCCTTGGGCGCCCTGACGGCGTCGGTCGCAGTCCAAACCTCGGTCGAGCTGGCGCGGCTGCGCAGTCCCTGTGGCGAGTGGGAGGGTTTGAAGGCCCAAATTGTCGATGTCGAAAAGGCGCGCCGCGACCGGCTGTCCGCCAATTCCTTCCCCCTCGCCGCCCAGGCGATCGAGATTCTGGATCGGACGTCCGGTCCCCGCCGCCACATCGCCTTGGGTCTGTTCGTCGACGACGCCGAGGCCCGCCTGCGTCTCGGCCGGGGCGCGCCCGCCGTCGTCGATCTATTCGAGACCGCAGACGGTGGGATCGGTCGCCGCCTGGCCCCGGCCCTGGCCGCCGCCCTGGTCCGCAGCGGAGGGGACGTCCAGGCGGCCGAGCGTCGCCTGTTCGGCCGACGCACCCTGGTCGAGGCGCCGGGCGTGGATCATTCCGCGCTCCGCGCCTTCGGCTTCACCGATGTGGAACTGGCCGCCGTGGAACAGGCTCTGGGTGCTGCGGAAAGCTTCGACGCCGTCTTCACCGCACCCGTCCTCGACCCCGGCTTCATCCGCGACGTTCTGGGACTGGAAGACGGCGACGGCCCCTTGTTGAACCTGCTGGGGGTGCCCGAAGAGGCTGAGGCCGCTGCGGCTCAATGGGTGTTCGGCCATGGTCATCTGAGGGATTGGGAGGGCGCGCCGACCGACCTCGCAGCCCTTCTCGCCGATCCCGCCGGCTTCGAGGGTCGCCTGCGTCTGGCGCTCGAACCCTTCAGCGACGCCCCGGACATCGCCCTTGAAACCCTCGACTGGCGCGCCACCGCCGCCCAGGCCGCGCGCACGCTCAGCCAGGCGGCGGATCACGGACGGCGCGCCATCCGCCTGAACCGCGCCGCGCCTCCCCCCGGCCCTCTGCTGACCCTGCCCAAGACCGACCCTGCGCCGCGCTTCGAAGCCGCACCCCAGACCGCCGCCGCACCCGCCCCCAAGGAGCGGATCATCGAACGGGTGGTGGAACGCGAACGCGCCCGCCGCAAACTGCCCGACCGTCGCAAGGGCTATATCCAGAAGGCGGCCGTAGGCGGCCACAAGGTCTATATCCACACCGGAGAATATGAAGACGGCGAACTGGGCGAGATCTTCATCGACATGCACAAGGAAGGCGCCGCCTTCCGCAGCCTGATGAACAACTTCGCCATCGCCATCTCTATCGGCCTGCAATACGGCGTGCCGCTGGACGAGTTCGTGGACGCCTTCGTCTTCACCCGCTTCGAGCCGGCGGGACGGGTCACCGGCAATGATTCCATCCGTTCGGCGACCTCGATCCTCGACTACATCTTCCGCGAACTGGGCGTCTCCTATCTGAGCCGCCAGGAGTTGGCCAACGCCCAGGCGGATCACACCCAGGCCGAGGGCCAAAACTGGGGCGAACTGGGCGATGGAAAGCCCAAGGACGGCGAGGCCGTCCCCGCCGCACGCTTTATATCCAAGGGGTTCGCGCGCGGCTCGGCGCCGGACAATCTGGTCGTCGTGCCCTTCGGCCGCAAGCTGGAGACGGAGCCTCGGCCAGGCGGCGAGACAGAGGCGGCGGCCTGTCCCTCCTGCGGGGACTTCAGCCTGCAACAACGCGGCGCCGGCTGGACCTGCGACACCTGCGGCGCGGCGCCGGCCCTGCAAGGCGGGGATCAGGGCTAAGTTAACGGGTCGCCCCTAGGCTCAGGATCAATGCGACGCCTTCGCCGGAGCGACCCCATGTCCCGCCTGACCGCCCTTTCCCTCGCCGCCGCCCTTCTCGCGACCCTGGCCGTCCCCGCCTCGGCCCAGAACGCCGGTCAGATCGCCTCGGTGCGTCGGGGCGCTTCCTGCGCGGGCTGCAACCTTTTTCAGGGCGACTTTTCCGGGCTTGAGGCGCGGGGCCTGAACCTGTCGCGGTCGCGTCTGCGCCAAGCCGACCTGAGCCTGAGCGTGATGAACCGCACCCGCTTCTCCAACGCCGATCTGCGCGACGTGGACGCCTATGGCGGGGTCTTTTCCGGCTCCAGCTTTTCAGGCGCGAACCTGACCAACGCCAGTTTCGTCGGCGCCTATCTGCAAGGGGCGAACTTCGCAGGGGCCACGCTCGAGGGAACCAATCTCTCCGGCGCCGATCTGTCGCGCGCCTCAGGTCTGACGCAGAGCCAGCTCAACCGAGCCTGCGGCGACGGCTCCACCGTCCTGCCGCACGGCCTGCGTATTCCGGCCTGCTGAAGGCCGCCAATCTTGCCGGCATTTAACGAAATTACCTCGATTTAAGTAGGTCCGGTCACGGTTTCAGGGCATTCAGGCGGTGTGAAACAGATCATCCGCCCTACCCTTTCGGTCCTTTTGCCCGCCTTGGCTGCGGCGAGCGGCCTTCTGCTGGCGCCGTCCGCCTTCGCCGGCGTCGAGATGACGGTGCAAGATCGCGACGTGGCCCGGTCAGTCTCGCTCGGCGGATCCTGCAATCGCTGCGAGCTGTCGGGGCGCAATCTTTCCGGTGCGACCTTCACCGGCGCCAGCTTCATGAACGCCACCCTGGTCGGGGCCAATCTGCGTGGCGCGGAAATGGTGGGGTCGAACTTCACGGGCAGCGACTTCAGCCGCGCCAATCTGACCGGAGTCGAGATCGTCGGCGCCGACTTCACCTCCACCAGCTTCGCAAACGCCGTCCTGACGGGAGCAGAGGCCCAGGGCGCCTCCTTCGTGCGCGCCAACCTTTCCCGCGCCAACCTTTCCGGAGGCGAGTTGCACGGGGTCAATTTCAACGGCGCCACCCTGATCGAGGCCGACTTTTCGGGCAGCGAGCTATTCGGCGCGACCCTGGCCAATGTCCGCGCCGCCGGGGCCGATTTCAGCGATGCCGAGATCAACGCCTCCAACCTGACCCACGGGGACTTCACCGGCGCCTCCTTCCGGGATTCCAGCCTGGACGGCGCGCGGCTGACCGGCGGCGTCTTTAGCCGGGCCGACTTCAGAGACGCCTCCCTGCGGCGCACCGATATTCGAGGCGCAGATTTGTCCGGCGCGCGCAATCTGACCCAGGATCAGGTGCGGGAAGCCTGCGGCGATGGATCGACCCGCCTTCCCGGCCGTCTGACGGCCCAGGCCTGCCGCGGCGCAATCCGCGTCATCCGCGCCGTTCCCGCGCCGCCGACGCCGCCCGCGCCGCCGCGCGTCCGCAACTTCGTGACTGCAGAGCGCTGACGCCCTGCTGAATGCGGTCGAATCGAAAAGGGCGCGCCTTTCGGCGCGCCCTTTCTTTCGCTCAGTCAGGCCGATCAGACCTTGATCGGCGGGGCCGTGCGGATGTGCAGCTCCTTCAGCTGGCGATCCTGCACCGAGGCCGGGGCGCTCATCAGCAGGTCTTCGCCTTGCTGGTTCAGCGGGAAGGCGATTACCTCGCGGATGGCCTGCTGACCGGCCAGCAGCATGACGATCCGGTCGATGCCGGGCGCCAGGCCGCCGTGCGGCGGGGCGCCGAAGCGGAAGGCGTTCAGCATGCCGCCGAACTGCTCTTCGACCACCGAGGCGTCGTAGCCCGCGATTTCGAAGGCCTTCAGCATGATCTCGGCCTTGTGGTTCCGGATCGCGCCCGAGCACAGCTCATAGCCGTTGCAGACGATGTCGTACTGATAGGCGCGGATGGTCAGCGGATCCTGGGTCTCCAGGGCCTCCAGCCCGCCCTGAGGCATCGAGAAGGGGTTGTGGCTGAAGTCGACCTTCTTCTCTTCTTCCGACCATTCGAACATGGGGAAGTCGACGATCCAGCAGAATTTGAACTGGTTCTCGTCCACCAGCTTCAGCTCCGTCCCCACGCGGGTGCGGGCAAGACCGGCGAATTTGGCGAAGGTCGACGGCAGGCCGGCGACGAAGAAGGCGGCGTCGCCCTGGCCCAGGCCCAGGGACTGCATCAGGGCCTCGGTCGGCTCCTGGCCCAGGTTCTTGGCGATGGGGCCGCCCCAGGCGCCCTGGTCGTCGGACCAGAAGATATAGCCCAGGCCCGGCTGGCCTTCGCCCTGAGCCCAGCTGTTCATGCGGTCGCAGAAGGCGCGCGATCCGCCGGTCGGCGCCGGAATGGCCCAGACGGCGTTCTTCTCGTCCGCGCCCAGGATCTTGGCGAACAGGCCGAAACCGCCGTCGCGGAAATGGTCGGACACGACCTGCATCTTGATCGGGTTGCGCAGATCCGGCTTGTCGGAGCCGTACCAGGCCATTGACTGGGCGTAGGTCAGGCGTTCGAAGCCCTTGTGTTCGAAGCTCTGACCGAAGTCGTTGGTGAAGGTGTGGGTCTGGTCGATGGGCGAGACCGGCTTGCCCTCGCCGAACTCTTCGAAGACGCCGTGCATGACGGGTTCGATGGCGGCGAAGACGTCTTCCTGGGTCACGAAGCTCATCTCGACGTCGAGCTGGTAGAACTCCAGCGATCGGTCGGCGCGCAGGTCTTCATCGCGGAAACAGGGCGCGATCTGGAAATAGCGGTCGAAGCCCGAGACCATCAGCAGCTGTTTGAACTGCTGGGGCGCCTGCGGCAGGGCGTAGAACTTCTCGGGGTGCAGGCGGCTGGGCACCAGGAAGTCGCGCGCGCCCTCGGGCGACGAGGCCGTCAGGATCGGCGTCTGATATTCCAGGAAGCCCTGGTCGAACATGCGGTTGCGGATCGACTGGATCACGCGCGAGCGCAGCACGATGTTCTTGTGCAGGGTCTCGCGACGGAGATCCAGGTAGCGGTGCTTGAGACGGATCTCCTCAGGATACTCCGGCTCGCCGAAGACCGGCAGCGGCAGTTCGGCGGCTTCCGACAGAACCTCGACGCCCTGGACCCGGACCTCGATCTCGCCGGTCGGCAGGTTCGGATTGATGACGGCGGCGTCGCGGGCGATCACTTCGCCGTCCACCCGGATCACGCTCTCGGCGCGCAGACGCTCCACGGCGGCGAAGCCCGGCGTCTCGGGGTGCAGCACCAGCTGGGTCAGGCCATAGTGGTCGCGCAGGTCGATGAACAGCAGACCGCCGTGGTCGCGCTTCCGGTGGACCCAGCCGGACAGGCGAACGGCGGAACCGGCGTCGGAGGCGCGCAGGGCGCCGCAGGTATGGGAGCGGTAGGCGTGCATGAACAGACCGTCTGGAAATCTGGCGGTGGAATCTGACGCCTTCGGCGCCTGAAATCGAAGCGGCGTAGGGCGCATCATCGCCCCGGAAAGTCAAGGTTTCAGCCGTTGCAAACCCCGCTGCGGCGCGCAATAGCGGTTCCAGTAAAGCTGAAGGCGCCCATGTTCATCGTCACCATCACCTATACCCAGCCGATCGAGGCCATTGAGCAAAAGACGGTCGAGCACCGCGCCTGGCTGGACCAACACGTCGCCAGCGGCCTGATCCTCGCCGCCGGCCCGATGGTTCCTCGCACCGGCGGCATTCTGGTCGTCCGTGGCGGCGGAACGAAGGAGGCGCTGGAAACCCTGCTGAAGGACGATCCTTTCCAGGTCCACGGCCTGGCCGATTACAAGGTGACCGAGTTCAAGGCGGGCAAGCTGAACCCCGTCCTGGCCGAACTCGCCTGAAACGCTCCACAGGGTCTGACGTCCCTCCCCATTACCAACAGGCCCGCTCTGACACAGGCCGACCGGGCCTCTGCTATGACAGAACCATGTCCGCGCCGAGCGCCCTGAGCCCAAAGCCCGCCGAACAGCTGCGTCTGCCGCTGGAACGCCCCGTAGGCGACGCCTTCGTGGTCTCAGACAGCAACGCCGAGGCCGCGCGGGTGCTGGCGGCCTGGCCGGACGGCGTGGGTTCTGTCCTGGCGCTCTATGGACCGGCGGGAGCCGGCAAGAGCCGTTTGGCCGCCGACTGGGCCGAACGGGTCGGCGCCCTGCCCCTGCACGGCGTGGAAGCGGCTCTGATCGACCCCCTGGAGCTGGAAGGCCGCCCCGTCCTGCTGGATTCGGCCTCTGATGCGGATGATGAAAGCCTGTTTCATCTGATCAATCTGGCGAACCTCTCCGGCGGCGCCCTCCTGCTGGTGGATCGGGCGGCCCCGCGGCGATGGCGAGCAGCCCTGCCCGACCTGCGCTCGCGTCTGGATGCGGTGCGGGCCGTGGCCGTCGAGGCGCCGGATGACAAGGTGCTGTCGGCCATTCTTCGCGCCCGCTTCGCAGAGCGCAGCATCGCCCCCGCCGACGACGTCATCGACTATCTGGTGCGACGCCTAGACCGTTCGGCGGACATGGCCGTGCAGGTGGTGGATCGGCTGGACGCCCTGCATCGCCCGGTGACCCGCCCCCTGGCCCGCGAGGTTCTGGACCAGCTCGGCGACGCAGACGCCGCCTGAAGCGCCCCCTCCCTACGATCTTACCCGCCCCTGCAAATTTCCGGCTCGTCCGCTTGCGGCCGTCACAGTCGCGCGCGACAACCGGCGCATGACCGACGCTGCGATTCAAGACGACACCCGGGGCGAGGAAGTTCCAGCCTCCCGCGCGCCTCAGCTGGCCCTGAACGAAGATCTGATGATCTCGCCGTCGCGCTTCTTCAATCGCGAGATTTCCTGGCTGGCCTTCAACGAACGCGTGTTGGAAGAGGCGGCCAATCCGAACCATCCGCTGCTGGAGCGGCTGCGGTTCGTCTCGATCTCGGCGAACAATCTCGACGAGTTCTTCATGACGCGCGTCGCAGGCCTGAAGGGCCAGTTGCGCGAGCGACTCAGAATCCTGTCCGCGGACGGTCTGACCCCGGCCGAACAGCTGGAGCGCATCAATATCGCAGCGGGCCAGTTGATGGCCGAACAACAGGTCCGCTGGCGTCAGCTGAAGAAGGAATTGGCTGCGGCGGGGATCGAGGTGGTCGATCGCAACCGCCTGACCAAGACCGAAAGGGAGCGGCTGGAGCCCGAGTTCCTGAACCAGCTGTTCGCCGTTCTGACGCCTCTCGCCATTGATCCGGCTCACCCCTTCCCCTTCCTGCCCAACCTCGGCTTTTCCCTGGCGCTGAAGCTGAAGCGCAAGGGCGAGGCCAAGACCTTCTACGCCCTGGTGCCGGTGCCGACCCAAGTGCGCCGCTTCTGGGAATTGCCGACCGACGGTCGCTCGGCGCCGGGTCGCAAGCGGTTCATTACCCTCGAGAACGTGCTTCTGCTCTTCATCAACCACCTCTTCCCGGGCTGCGAGGTCTTGGAAAAGGGCCTGCTCCGTCTGATCCGCGACAGCGACATCGAGATCGAGGAAGAGGCCGAAGACCTGGTGCTGGAGTTCGAGGAGGCCTTGAAGCAGCGACGCCTCGGCTCGGTGGTGCGCGTCAAGATCGAGGCCTCGATGCCCGCCGATCTGCGCGACTTCATCATCGGCGAGTTGGAGGCGACGCCCCAGGACGTGGTGCTGGTGGACGGCATGCTGGGCCTGGCTCAGCTGTCGGACCTGATACCCGGCGGCCATCCCGACCTGAAGTTCAAAGGCTATGAGCCGCGCTATCCGGAACGGGTTCGCGACAACGGCGGCGACATCTTCGCGGCCGTGCGCGAAAAGGACATGCTGATCCACCACCCGTTCGAGAGCTTCGACGTGGTGGTGCAGTTCCTGCGTCAGGCGGCGCGTGACCCGAACGTCATCGCCATCAAACAGACCCTGTACCGCACCTCCAAGGACAGCCCCATCGTCGCCGCCCTGATCGAGGCGGCCGAGAACGGCAAGAACGTCACCGCCCTGGTCGAGCTGAAGGCCCGTTTCGACGAAGAAGCCAACCTGCGCTGGGCGCGAGCGATGGAGCGGGCCGGCGTCCACGTCGTGTTCGGCTTTGTCGAATACAAGACCCACGCCAAGCTGAGCGTCGTGGTGCGACGTGAAGGGGACGGCCTGCGAACCTATTGCCACTACGGCACCGGCAACTATCACCCGGTCACGGCCAAGGTTTACACCGACCTGTCCCTTTTCAGCTGTGATCCGGCTCTGGCGCGCGACGCCAGCCGGGTGTTCAACTACATCACCGGCTACGCCACCCCGGACGAGTTGGAGGCGTTGATCGTCTCCCCGCTCAACATGAAGGCCAAGCTGATCGAACTGATCGGCAAGGAGATGTCGGCCGCCGCCATGGGCAAGCCGGCGGCCATCTGGGTGAAGCTGAACGCCCTGGTCGATCCCGAGATCATCGACGCCCTGTACCGGGCCAGCCAATGGGGCGTGCGTATCGACCTGGTGGTGCGCGGCATCTGCTGTCTGCGTCCCGGGGTACCGGGCCTGTCGGAGAACATCCGGGTCAAGTCCATCGTCGGCCGCTTCCTGGAACACAGCCGGATCGTCTGTTTCGCCAACGGCAAGGATCTGCCGCACGACAAGGCCAAGGTCTTCATCTCGTCAGCCGACTGGATGACGCGGAACCTGAATCGACGGGTGGAGGTGATGACCCCCATCCTCAACGCCACCGTCCATGATCAGGTGCTGGATCAAATCATGGTCGCCAATCTGAAGGATGATGCGCAAAGCTGGGTCTTGGACGCCGACGGGCGCTATACGCGCGTTTCCCCCGCCGATCCGGAACGCCCCTTCTCCGCCCATGATTACTTCATGACCAATCCCAGCCTGTCGGGCCGCGGCCGCAAGGTGAAGACCTTGCCGGCCGTCCTCCGCTACGAGCGCCCCGGCCGTTGATGGGTGACATAGCCCCAGCCGGCCGCGACATCGCCGCCATCGACATCGGCTCCAACTCGGTTCGCCTGGTCCTGTACCATCTGGAAGGCCGCGCCGTTTGGACGGTCTTCAACGAAAAGGTCCTGGCGGGCCTTGGCCGCGACCTGCCCGTCACCGGCCGGCTGTCGCCCGAGGGCGTCGCCATGGCCCTGACGGCGCTTCGCCGTTTCGCCGCCGTTCTGGAAGGCGTGCGTCCGGACGCGACCCTGATCGCTGCCACAGCTGCGGTGCGAGAAGCCGAAGACGGGCCTGACTTCTGCCAGAGGGTGGCGGCGGAGACCGGGCTGAACATCCGCGTATTGAGCGGCGAGGAAGAGGCGAAGTACGCCGCCATGGGCGTGCTGGCGGGCGCTCCGACCGCCCAGGGCGTTTCGGCCGATATGGGGGGCTCCAGCCTGGAGCTGACTCAGTTGAAGGGTCTGAAGACGCTGAAATGGACTCGAGGACAGGGCCTGACCCTGCCGCTCGGACCCTTCGCCCTGGCCGAGGGAAGCGGTTTCGACGCTGAACGGATCAGGGGCCGCATCGACCAGAAGCTGAAGCCGGTCGCTTCACGGTTCCGAACGGACCGGCTCTACGCCGTCGGCGGCGCCTGGCGCACCCTGGCCCAGGTTCACATGGGGCTGAAGTCCTATCCGCTGAAGGTGGTGCATCAATATCGGATGTCGGCGGACGAGGCGTTGGAGACCGCGCGGCTGGTGTCCCGACAATCCGCGGTCAGCCTGGCCAAACTGCCCGGCGTCTCGAAAACCCGCGCAGAAACCCTGCCCTACGCCGGACTGGTGCTGGAGGGGCTGATCAATCATCTGGGCCTCAAACACATTGAAATGTCGGCCTGGGGCGTGCGTGAGGGCCTCCTGTTCGAAACCCTGGACAAGGCCACCCGGACGGCTGATCCTCTTCTTGCCGGCTGCGCGGCCCTGGGCGGTCGTCAGGGGGTGGCGCCCGCCCTGCCGGGCGCTCTGAAGGGATGGATCGCCGAGATCGTCGCAGCGCTTCCCTCCGTCTTCGGCGCCAAGCGCGACGACGTGCTGGTCGCCGCCGCCTGCCGTCTGGCGGACCTGGGCGCGCGGCTGCATCCTGATCACCGTTTGGAGTTGGTGTTCGACCAGGTGCTGCGCGCGCCCGTGGCGGGGATCAGCCACGATGAACGCGCCTTCCTGGCCAGCGCCCTCAACGCCCGATACGGCGGCGGTCCGGCCACGCCCCAGCCCGAGGTCGTTGATCGTCTGCTGGACGCCACAGCCGCCAGACGCGCCCGAGCCCTGGGGCTGGCCATCCGCCTGGCCTGCGATCTGTCCGGCCGCTCGCCGCAACTTCTCGCCAACGCCACGGCGCGTGTGAAGGGCGGAGAGCTTCGGCTGACGGCGACGGAAGGCTATGCCGACGTTCTGCTGGGCGAACAGACGCGCAAACGCGCCAAGGCTCTGGCCGAGGCGATGGACCTGGGCCTGAAGATCCAGACCTAGAGGATCGACGGCGCGTCGAGCCCCGGCCTCTAGCCTTCGATCTCGACCACCTCGACCCGGGCGCCGCTCAGCACCAGGGCGATCTCGCCCCGTTTCAGCTTCAGCGCGTCCTCGCCGAAGATCTGGCGCCGCCAGCCCTTCAGCGCATCCACGTCGGCGTCGTCCGTAACGGCGATCTTCTCCAGGTCGGAAACCGTGGCGATCAGCTTGGGCGCGACGCCGGCGTTGTCGCTCTTGGCCTTCAGCAGCACCTTAAGCAACTCGACCACCGACGGAGGCGCCGGCTGGCGATGGGCAGGGCGCTCCATCTCGGGCGCATGGGATTCCGGATCGGCCAGAACGCGTTTCAGCTCCTCGGCCAGTTCCAGCCCCAACCGCGATCCGCCGAACCCCTTGGGCACCGAACGCAGCCGGTTGAAGGCGTCGGGGTCGGTCGGCGCCTGTTGCGCGACCTCGTCGATGCCCTCGTCCTTGAGGATGCGGCCGCGCGGCTGGTCGCGCTCCTGGGCCGCCCGCTCGCGCCAGACGGCCACGGCCTTGAAGGCCGCCAGATATTTGGCTGAGAACTTCTTGGGCTTCAGCCGCTTCCAGGCGTTCTCGGGATTGGTGTCGTAAAGGGCCGGATCGACCAGGCTCTCCATCTCCGCCATCACCCAGTCCAGCCGACCTTCCTTCTTCAGCCGGTCGCGCAGCTTCGGATACAGGGCCGCCAAATGCGTCACGTCGCCCAGGGCGTAGACCAGCTGGCTGTCCGACAGGGGGCGTCGCGCCCAGTCGGTGAAGCGGCTGCCCTTGTCCAGTTCGACGCGCAGCATCTGCCGCACCAGGGAATCATAGGCGACCTGCTCGCCGAACCCGGCCGCCATGGCCGCCACCTGGGTGTCGAACATCGGCTTGGGCATGGCGCCCAGGCGCACGAAGATTTCGACGTCCTGTCGACAGGCGTGGAAGACCTTGATGATCTTCGGGTCGCGCAGCAGATCCAGGAAGGGCTCCAGGTCCAGGCCTTCCGCCATCGGATCGATGATGCCGGCGTGATCGGCGGACGCGGCCTGGATCAGGCACAGCCTGGGCCAGTAGGTCGTTTCCCGCATGAACTCGGTGTCGACCGTGATGAACGGGGCGGTGGCGAGGCGGGCGCAGAAATCGGCCAGCGCCTCATTGGTGGTGATCGGCGTCATTCCGATGCTATAGCCCCCCGCAACCCACCTGTGGCAAGAGCCGCGCTGCATTTCCGCCCCGATTCCAGGCCCGAGACCCATGAGCGACACCCAAAAACCTCTCGAAAACGGCCTGACCTACGCCGACGCCGGCGTGGACATCGACGCAGGCGAGATGTTGGTCGAACATATCAAGCCCCTGGCCAAGTCCACGGCGCGCCCCGGATCCGAGCCTTCGCTGGGCGGTTTCGGCGCCCTGTTCGATCTGAAGGCGGCCGGATTCGAGGATCCGCTGATCGTCACCACGACCGACGGCGTCGGCACCAAGCTAAAAATCGCCATCGAGACCGGGCGTCATGACGGCGTGGGCGTCGACCTGGTCGCCATGTGCGTCAACGACCTCCTGGCCCAGGGCGCCGAGCCCCTGCTGTTCCTCGACTATTACGCCACCGGCCGCCTGGAGATCGACGCCGCCCGCCGCGTGGTCGCCGGCATCGCCGAGGGCTGCCGCCAGGCGGGCTGCGCCCTGGTGGGCGGCGAGACGGCGGAAATGCCGGGCATGTACACCGAGGGCGACTATGACCTGGCCGGCTTCAGCCTGGGCGCGGTCGAGCGCGGCCATGCCCTGCCCTATCTGGACCGCCAGGCGGCCGGCGACATCATCATCGGCCTGGGCTCCACCGGTCCGCACTCGAACGGCTATTCGCTGGTTCGCAAGGTGGTCGAGAAGTCCGGCCTGGCCTGGGGCGACGACGCCCCCTTCGCCAAGGACCGCTCCCTGGCCCAGGCCCTGATGGAGCCGACCCGCATCTATGTGAAGCCGGTCCTGCCCCTGATGAAGGCGGGCCTGGTCAAGGGCGCGGCCCACATCACCGGCGGAGGCCTGATCGAAAACCCGCCGCGCTGCATCGCCGAGGGGCTGAAAGCCGCGTTCGACTGGGACGCCTGGCCCATGCCCCACGTCTTCCAGTGGCTGGCCGAGGCCGGCGGCATCAGCGACCACGAGATGCGCCGCACCTTCAACTGCGGCGTCGGCTTTATCCTGATCGTCTCGCCCGAGAACGCCGAGCCGGTGCTGGCCGCCCTGCTCAACGCGGGCGAGGTCGCCTTCGTCTGCGGACAGCTGGAAGCGGCCTGATCCTTCGACCCGCCGATTTCGAATGAAACAAGGGCAGGAGGCGGCGACGCCTCCGGCCCTTTTGCGTATCAGCGCGCCCCGCCGTTCGCCGTTTCGCTGTAGAAGCGCGACAGGTCGGCGTGGAGCTTCACCAGGGCCTCGTGGCTCAGGTACATCATGTGCCCGCCCTCATAGTAAGTGAACTCCAGGTTCGGCCTCAGGTTCGGCTCCAGCATCATCTGGGCCAGGTCGAACTCGGTCGAGAAGAAGGGCGTCGCGGCGTCGTAGTAACCGTTCAGCGACATCACCTTCAGATAGGGATTGCGCCGCATCGCCGTGGCCAGATCGACCGCCGTGTTCGGCGTCGTCTGCGGCCCGCCGACCGGCGGACGGTGGCTCCAGTTCCAGTTGAAGCCCGGCAGGCCCCGCGCCGACATCCGGTATTCGACGTCGGTCTTGTAGTTCAGCTCATTGGCCACATAGTCGCGGAAGACGCCGAAATAGGCCCCCGTCACGGCCGAGCTGGACGGATCGTCCTCGGGCTCGTCGCCGGAGGCGTCGTCGTCCAGGCCCAGATAGCGGGTGTCCAGCCGCCCGATGGTCTGGCGCCGGTCGCGCAGCAGCTCCTTGCGGAAACTGCTCAGCTCCACCCGCATATTGGCGTTGTCGATGAAGGTGGGCGACAGGCCGGTCAGTTCGCTCATCTGACGCACGATCTCGGCCCGTTCGGCGTCTGAGATCATATGCCCCTTGGCCAGGGCCGAGGCGTAGGGCCCGAGCGCGAAGTCGCGCGCCCGCTGAACCTGTTCCCCCACCGTCGCCGCCGGATGGGCCAGCTTGCGGTGATACCAGGCCGTCGCCGAATAGGTCGGCAGCAGGGTGACGAAATTCTGCGGATAGCCCGGCTGACGCACGCCGTAGTTCATGATCGAGGACAGCAGCACCACCCCGTTCAGGGACATGCCCCGGTCTTCCAGCTGGAAGGCCACGGCCCCGGTCCGCAGGGTGCCGTAGGACTCGCCGATGATGTATTTCGGGCTCGACCAGCGGCTGAACTTGGTCGTGTAGCGCATGATGGCGCGGGCGAAGGCGTCGGCGTCCTGGTCCACCCCCCAGAAGGTCGAACCGGACGTCTCGCCCAGAGGCCGCGAAAAGCCCGCCCCCACCATGTCGATGAAGACCAGATCCGTCTGGTCCAGCAGGGTCATGTCATTGGGCCCGAAGGCGAAGGGCGCCGGGCGCACCACGGTCGGCTCGTCGGTCTGGACCCGCATCGGCCCGAACGAGCCCATGTGCAGCCAGACCGTCGGCGAGCCCGGCCCGCCGTTGTACAGATAGGTCACAGGCCGCGTCCCGACGGGCTGACCGTCCAGCGTATAGGCGGTGTAGAACAGGCTGGCGGTCGGCATGCCCGCGTCGTCGCGGATCGTCAGCGTGCCCGCCGTCGCGTGATAGCGCAGGGTCTTGCCATGGGCGTTGACCGAATGGGCCGTCGTGACCTCGGTCTCCTCGACCGGCGCGCGCGCCCAGTCTTTCTCGATGGCCTCGGCGTTGGCGTTGCGGAATCGGTCGCTCGCCGAGCGCATCGCGCCGCCGCCGTTGCCGCTCGAACCGCTCTCCTGGGCGAAGGCCGCTACGGGCGCGCCCAGCATCGCGGCCATGGCCGCAAGGCAGATCAGTCTCTTCATGCGATAATCCCCTGTACGCGCCGGCCCTTAAGACCCCTCGTCGAACGGGCGGCGTTATACAGTAACGTCCGAACACGACGAACAACAAGAGCCGATCGTGTTTGAACCTTGCCAAGCGTCGCCCGCCCCGCCATGGGGGCGGCCATGTCGTCCCAAGCCGCTTCTCCCGTCCGTGTCGCCGTCCTGATCTCGGGAACCGGCTCCAATATGGCCGCCCTGATCGACGCAGGTCAGACTGCCGACAGCGGCTATGACGTCGCCTTGGTGATTTCGAACATCGAGGACGCCGGCGGCCTGGCCGTCGCTGCGGCCAAGGGGGTCCAGACCCTGTCCATCCCTCACAAGCCGTTCGGCAAGGACCGCGAGGCGCATGAGCGGGCGGTGGATGCAGCCCTGCGCGCGGCCGGCGTCGAGGTGGTCGCCCTGGCCGGCTATATGCGCATCCTGACCCCCTGGCTGGTGCGGGCTTGGGAGGGTCGGATGCTGAACATCCACCCCAGCCTCCTGCCCCTCTATCCGGGCCTGGACACCCACGCCCGCGCCCTCGCCGCCGGCGACGCCGAGGCCGGTTGCACCGTGCATCTGGTCACCGAGGGCGTGGATGAAGGCCCGGTCCTGGGCCAGGCCCGCGTGCGGATCATCGACGGCGACACGCCCGCCGCCCTGGCCGAACGGGTCAAGACGGCGGAGCACAGGCTGTATCCGCAGGTGCTGAGGAACTTCTGCCAGGGCCTGGTGCGGGACTGAAACCCTCTGCCTAAACCCGTCATCCTAGGCACGAGGCCTGGATGAGGGAGCCAAGGGTGTGCGGTCCCCTCCTCGACAGTTCTTCCGTCCCAAGATTACGAAAACTTCATGGGACACTACGCCAGACCGGCGCAAAGGTGCCGCCGATTCCAATCAGGACTGTCTCTCCATGCAACGTATCCGCCTGATGGCCGCCTGTTCGGCCTGTATCGTGGTCGCCCTGACCGGCGGCGCCTCGGCCCAGGACCACGCGCACGGCGCGCACGGCGCCCCCGCCCCCCTCGGCGCCGGTGCTTTCGGGGAATGGGGCTTCGACCTCGCCGGTCGCAACACGTCGGTGAAGCCGGGCGACAACTTCAACGAATACGCTAACGGAACCTATCTCCGCACCACCGAGATCCCGGCCGACAAGGCCCGGTTCGGCCCTTTCGACGTCCTCTATGAAAACGCCCAGGCCCAGCTGCGCGCGATCATCGAGGCCAGCGCCGCCAATCCGGTCAACGCCAACGCCCAGAAGGTCGGCGCCCTCTACGCCAGCTTCATGGACGAGGCCCGCGTCGAACAGCTGGGCGCGGCCCCCATGGCCGCCGACCTGGCCGCCGTGAAGGCTGTGACCGACCACGCCGCCATGGCCCGCCTGATGGGCGCCAGCCATTCGGGCTTCGGCGGCTCGCTGTTCGGCGTCGCGGTCTTCGAGGATCTGCAGAACCCGAACATCAACTCGGCCTATCTGGGTCAGGGCGGCCTGGGCCTGCCCGACCGCGACTATTATCTGAAGCCGGACTTCGCCGCCCAGCGCGAGGCCTATCTGGCCTATTTGACCCAGACCCTGACCGCCATCGGCTGGACCGAGCCGGCCAAGACCGCCGCCGACATCCTGGCCTTCGAGACCAAGGTCGCGGAGAAGCACTGGACCACGGTCGAGCGTCGCCAGATCGACAAGCTCTACAACCCCAGCAAGGTCGCCGACCTGGCCGCCCTGGCCCCCGGCTTCGACTGGGCCGCCTTCCTCGACGGCGCCCAGGTCGGAAACCTCGACACCCTGGTGCTGATGGAGAACACGGCCATCCCCGGCATCGCCCAGGTCTTCGCCGACACCCCGATCGAGACCCTGAAGGCGTGGGAGGCCACCCAGATCGTCGATCAGGCCAGCCCCTATCTATCCAAGGCCTTCGTCGACGCCCGCTTCGAATTCCGCGGCAAGACCCTGCGCGGCCAGCCCGAGAACCGGCCGCGCTGGAACCGGGGCGTAGCCCTGGTCGACGGTCAGCTGGGCGAGGTCCTGGCCCAGGAATATGTCCGTCTGCACTTCCCCGCCTCATCCAAGGCTCAGATGGAGACCCTGGTCGACAACATCCGCGCGGCCATGACCGAGCGGCTGAAGACCCTGGACTGGATGAGCGAGGCGACCCGCGAACAGGCCCTCTACAAGATGTCCAAGTTCGGGGTGAAGATCGGCTACCCCGACAAGTGGCGGTCTTATGACGGTCTCGAACTGACCCCCGGCGACCTGTACGGCAATGTCGAACGCTCCAGCGCTTTCGAGTGGGCGTATCAGCGCGGCAAGATCGGCAAGCCGGTCGATCCGCTGGAATGGGGCATGACGCCCCAGACGGTGAACGCCTATTACAACCCGCCGCGCAACGAGATCGTCTTCCCGGCCGCCATCCTGCAGGCGCCCTTCTTCGATCCGAACGCGGACCCGGCCGTCAACTACGGCGGCATCGGCGCCGTCATCGGCCATGAGATCACCCACGGCTTCGACGACCAGGGCCGCAAGTCCGACGGCGACGGCGTGCTGCGCGACTGGTGGACGCCGGAAGACGCCGCCCGCTTCGAGGCGCGCGCCAAGGTGCTGGGCGACATCTACAACTCGCTGGAGCCCATCCCCGGCGTCCACGTGAACGGCGACCTGACCATGGGCGAGAACATCGCCGATCTGGGCGGCCTGCTGCTGGCTCTGGACGCCTATCACAAGTCGCTGAACGGCCAGCCGGCGCCGGTGATCGACGGCCTGACCGGCGACCAGCGCGTCTTCCTGGGCTGGGCCCAGGTCTGGCGCGAGAAGTCGCGTGAGGCGGCCCTGAAGGAACAGCTGACCACCGACCCGCATTCGCCCGGTTCGGTCCGGGCCGCCACATCGCCGCGCAACATCGACGCTTGGTACGCCGCCTTCGGCGTCTCGCCCGACCAGAAGGAATATATCGCCCCCGAGGCCCGCGCCCGCATCTGGTAGGCGGTCCGCAGCCCAAACGGAAAAGGCCCGGAGCGTCGCTCCGGGCCTTTCTTTTTCAGCCGTTAGGCTGAGGTCTTACTTCGGCGTCGTCGCAGCGCCGGCGACAGCGCCGATGGCGGCGCCGGCGACAGTTGAGCCGGTGTTGCCGCCGACCACCTGACCGGCGACGGCGCCGCCCAGGGCGCCGGTGGCGGCACGTTGTTCCATGGTCTGGCCGCAAGCGGCCAGCAGGGCCACGGCGCCGATGACGGGGGTCAGTTTCAGGATGGTCTTCATGGGTCTGCTCCGAGAGGGGGACGATACGAGACTGACCCAACGAAAAGGCCCGCGTCCGGTTCCGGACGCGGGCCTCTGTCTCTTCGCGCTACGCTCGGGGCGCGGCCCCTCGCGACTTGAGCGCTTAGCCGACGATCTGGTCTTCGGTGAAGAACTGCTCGATTTCGATCTTGGCGTTGTCCAGGCTGTCCGAGCCGTGGACCGAGTTCTCGCCGATCGACAGGGCGAATTGCTTGCGGATCGTGCCTTCGGCGGCCTGTTCCGGGTTGGTGGCGCCCATGACTTCACGGTACTTGGCCACGGCGTTCTCGCCTTCCAGAACCTGGACGACGACCGGCTCGGCGGTCATCTGCTCGACCAGTTCGCCGTAGAAGGGACGCTCGGCGTGGACTTCGTAGAACTTCTTGGCCTGGTCGGTGGTCAGCTTGACGCGGCGCTGGGCCACGATGCGCAGGCCGGCGCCTTCGATCACGGCGTTGATCGCGCCGGTCAGGTTGCGGCGCGTGGCGTCGGGCTTGATGATCGAGAAGGTGCGTTCGGTCATGGAGAGTGACTTCTTGTTTGGGAGATTGAGTGTCGCGGGCTTATAGCGACGACCTCCCGAGTTTCCAACTGTCCCTTTTTTCATGTCTGACGGCCCCTCGCCCGGCGATAGGCGGCCTTCGGACGATTTCAGATTTCGACCGCCCACATGCTCCAGATCAACAACCTGACCCTGAACGCCTGGGGCCGCCAGTTTCTGGACGACGCCTCGGTCAGCCTGCCACCCGGCTCCAAGGTGGGTCTGGTCGGCCGAAACGGCATCGGCAAATCGACCCTGTTCAAGGTGATCCTGGGCGAACTGGCCGCCAACGGCGACGAGATCAGCCTGCCCAAGACCGCCCGCATCGCCTCGGTGGATCAGGAACACCCCGCCACCCCCGTCAGCGTGCTGGAGACCATCCTTGAGGCCGACGTCGAGCGCCACGAGCTGATGACGCGGCTGGAAACCGCCGATCCCGAGGAGATGGGCGAAATCTGGGGCCGGCTGATCGAGATCGATGCCGAGAGCGCCCCGGCGCGCGCCTCGGAAATCCTGGTCGGCCTGGGCTTCAGCCAGGAAGACATCCAACGGCCCATGTCGCACTTCTCGGGCGGTTGGCGGATGCGCGTGGCCCTGGCCGCCGCCCTGTTCGCCGAACCGGACATGCTGCTGCTGGACGAACCGACCAACTACCTCGATCTGGAAGGCGCCCTGTGGCTGGAGGCGCGGCTGAAGAAATACCCGCACACGGCCCTGATGATCTCGCACGACCGCGACCTGCTGAACTCGGTCTGCACCCACATCCTTCAGCTCTCGAACCGCAAGCTGGAGCTCTACACCGGCAACTACGACACCTTCGAGCGCACCCGAGCCGAAAAGCTGCGGCTGATGGAGGCCACCAAGTCCAAGCAGGACGCCGAGCGCGCCCACCTTCAGAAGTTCATCGACCGCTTCAAGGCCAAGGCGTCCAAGGCCACCCAGGCCCAGTCGCGCGTCAAGAAGCTGGAGAAGATGGAGCGGATCGAGCTGCCGCCCGAGGAGCGCGTCGCCCCCTTCGTCCTGCCCTCGCCGGAACGCCCCCTGCCCCCGCCCCTGATCCGACTGGAGAAGGCCAGCGTCGGCTATGAGCCGGGCAAGCCGATCCTCAAGAACCTGAACCTGCGGATGGACCTGGACGACCGCATCGGCCTCTTGGGCGTCAACGGCGCCGGCAAGTCCACCTTCGCCAAGCTGATCGCCAAGGCCCTGACCGTCGACGCCGGAGAATTCCACCGCGACGGCAAGATGCGGGTCGGCTGGTTCCACCAGCATCAGATCGAGGCGATGGACCCCGAGGACACGCCGTTGCAGATCATCCTGCGCGCCATGCCCGAAGCGTCCGAAAGCAGCCGGCGCAGCCGCCTGGCCCAGTTCGGCCTGCCCTATCAGAAGCAGGACACCAAGGTGGGGGCCCTGTCCGGGGGCGAGCGCGCGCGTCTTCTGCTGAACCTGGTGGCCATGGATGCGCCCCACATCCTGATCCTCGACGAACCGACCAACCACCTGGACATCGACAGCCGTCGCGCCCTGCTGGACGCCCTGAACCAGTACACGGGCGCCGTCATCCTGATCACCCACGATCGGTCGCTGATGGAGCTGGTCGCCGACCGGCTGTGGCTGGCCGCCGACGGTACGGTGAAGCCGTTCGAAGGCGACATGGACGACTACGCCAAGTTCGTCCTCGACCGCGCCAAACAAGCCGGGATGAAGCCCAGTCAGCTCAAGCCCGAGCCCGTGGCCGAAGCGGCGCCTGTCGCTGCGCCCAAGGCGGAGAAGAAGAAGTCAGGCCCCTCCCCCTCTACCCTACGCCATGCGGTGAAGAAGGCAGAAGAGGAGATGGCGCGCCTGACCGCCGACCTGGCCCGTATCGACACCGACCTCGCCGCTGCGGCAGCCGCCAATGACTCGAAAAAGCTGGAAAGCCTGGGCCGCGCCCGCGCCAAGACCCAGGCCGATCTGGACGCCGCTGAAACCGCCTGGATCGCGGCGGAAGAGGCGCTGGCCGAGGTGGCGTGATGATCAAGCCCGTTCAACTGTCCAAGGATCAGCGCGCGGCCGCCACGGCCAGGCTGCGCGCCTATTTCCGCGACGAGCTGGAGCAGGAGCTGGCTCAACTGCCGGCCGAGATGTTGCTGGACTTCATCGGCAAGGAAATCGGCGCGATCTTCTACAATCGCGGCGTTCAGGACGCCCAGCAGTTGGTCCAGCAGAAGGCGGAGGACGTGGTCGAGGCCCTGTATGGCCTGGAACGCTCAGTTTCGATCCGTTAGGCGTCAGCCCGGATCGCGCGCGTCCGGAGCCCAATATTCCAGCCGCTGATAGGCTTCGCCCAGGAAGACGGCGGCCAAGGGCGCCTCCAGCCCCGACAGGACCAGGGCGGATGCCACGTCCCTGGCGGCGCCGGACAGCAAGCCCGCAGCGGAGAGCCCGATCAGGACCAGCTTGGGCAGGCCGACCACGATCAGCCCGCCCAGCAGGGGCCAGAAACTGCCCTCGGCGACGCCCATGCTGTTCAGCGAGACCATATGCCCGCGCCCCAGGGTGGCCGGGGCGAACAAGGACAGCCGCACGGCCATCACTAGAACCCCATAGGCCACCAGCAGGGTCACGACCGCGAGCAGGACCAGCTTCCACACCGGACCGACCGCAACCCAGTTCCGCTGGTTGATCGCCTCAGCGTCCAGCCCCGCCATGCCGAACAGGGCCAGAAGCAGCAGGGCCGCGACCGAGAGGATCATGGCCATGAAGACCGCGCACAGCAGGGCGGCGCCCAGCAGCCGCAGTTCCGGCCATCCGAACTGAAGACCGGCAGGACCCAGTCCGCGTCGCCGCGCCTCTTCCAGATCCGCGCTGACCGCAATCCGCGTCAGGCCGCCCGCCAGGGCCAAGCCGGCGACGAGGCCGGCGATCTGGCCGACACCCCGCCCGATCATCGCCCACGAGGCTTCAACCGCATGGGCGCTCCACCCGGCGACGCTCCAAACGACGGCGCAGACCAGGATCGCGCCCCACGCGCTCCGCCAGGCCAGCGGCAGCTTTGCGAAGGCGGCCTTCAGGGTCTCGCCTAACGGCAATTGTCTGTGACGGTTCACGCGCACCCCCTCATCCCCGCCGCGACATAGCAGGGGATCATGACATCACGCCAGACGGCCGCTAGAAGGCCGCGATGAACGCTTCCCCCACATCTCCTTCCCCTGTTCACGTCATCGGCGGCGGCCTGGCCGGCTCAGAAGCCGCCTGGCAGATCGCTCAGGCCGGCGTGCCCGTCATCCTGCACGAGATGCGAGGCGTGCCCGGCGTGAAGACCGACGCCCACCAGACGGACGGACTGGCCGAACTGGTCTGCTCCAACTCCTTCCGCTCGGATGATTGGGAGTACAATGCGGTCGGTCTGCTGCACGCCGAGATGCGCGCGCTGGACTCGGTCATCATGGCATGCGGCGACGCCCATCAGGTGCCGGCGGGCGGCGCCCTGGCGGTGGATCGCGACGGCTTTTCCCAGGCGGTCACGGCGAAGCTGGAGGCCCACCCTCTGATCACCGTCGTGCGTGAGGAGATCGTCGGCCTGCCGCCTGAGGATTGGGACAATGTGATTGTCGCCACCGGCCCCCTGACCTCGCCCGCCCTGGCCGACGCCATCCTGAAGGCGACGGGCGAGGAGAGCCTGAGCTTCTTCGACGCCATCGCCCCCATCGTCCACGCTGACTCGATCGACTTCGACATCGCCTGGCGGCAGTCGCGCTATGACAAGGAAGGTCCCGGCGGAGACGCGGCCGCCTACGTCAACTGTCCGATGGACAAGGACCAGTACGAGGCCTTCATCGACGCCCTGCTGAACGGCCCCAAGGCCGAGTTCAAGGACTGGGAGCACGTCCCCTATTTCGACGGCTGTCTGCCGATCGAGGTCATGGCCGAGCGGGGGCGCGAGACCCTGCGACACGGCCCGATGAAGCCCGTCGGCCTGACCAATCCGCGCAATCCGACGGTCAAGCCTCACGCCATCGTCCAGCTGCGTCAGGACAACGCCTTGGGCACCCTGTTCAACATGGTCGGCTTCCAGACCAAGCTGAAGCACGGGGCGCAGGCCGAGGTCTTCCGCATGATCCCCGGCTTGCAGAACGCCCAGTTCGCGCGTCTGGGCGGCCTGCACCGCAACACCTATCTGAACAGTCCCCAGTTGCTGGACAAGCAGTTGCGGCTCAAGGCCATGCCCCGGCTGCGCTTCGCCGGCCAGGTCACGGGGGTCGAGGGCTATGTCGAGAGCGCCGCCATGGGCCTGCTGACCGGCCGCCTCGCCGCGGCGCAAGCTCTGGGCCGCGACCTGTCGCCGCCCCCGCCCGAGACCGCCATGGGCGCCCTGGTCGAACACATCACCGGGGGCCATCTGGAAGGCTCCAAGTTCCAGCCGATGAACATCAACTACGGCCTGCTGCCCCCGCTGGAGGCCCCCAAGGTCGATGAGGACGGCAAGCGCATCCATCCCAAGGAACGCGGACGGGCCAAGAAGCGGCTGCAGAGCCTTCGTGCGATGGCGAGCCTGAAGGCGTGGCGGGACGCGGGCTAAACCCGTCCGCGGACCGTCGCCCAGAGCAGTCGCAAACGCTTGAGCGGCTCCGGCTGATCGGGCGTCGTCAGGGCGGCCGAGGCCACGGCCGGGAAGGCTTCGGCGGGCAAGCTCTTCAAGGCCGCGTTCGCCGTCCGGCGCCCCGCCCGCGCCTCCTCCGTCCGCCCGACCTGCCCCAGCCCCCGCACCCGACCCGCCTCGACCACCTTGTCCCCGTGGCCCGGACCGGCCAGCACATGAACCGCCGTCTGCATCGGGCCGACGTAAAAGGCGTCCAGATCGTGGGGCTCGCCGTGGACGCGGCCGATATGAGCCTCGATCAGGGCGTCGAAGGGCGCGCGGTCCAGGGCGTGGCGGGCGACCAGATCGGTCAGGGCCTCCAGCACCGGGTGACCCTTGCGGGCGACCCCAGCGAAGACCCCGTCCAACTGCTCGGCCCACCAAGTGTAGCGCATCTCGGCCAGAAGCGGCTGGGTCACCCGCGTGGGTATGGCCATCAGCTCGGCCTCGAAGGCGTAGAGGGCGATCAGGTCGGCGCGGGCGCGCTCATCGGCGACCAGGCGGCTGGACAGCCAGCGGTCCAGATCGGCGGCGTGAACCTGGGCGTCCAGACTCGCTGCGACCGTCGCCGTCGGAGCGGGTTCATTCACAGGTTCAGGCGGCACGCGAAACGGCGAAATCGGCCAGGTCTTCCAGGGCCGCGCGCCAGTCGGACGCCGGCAGGACCGACAGGGCGGCCTTGGCCTGATCGGCATAGTCGCCGGCCAGGTCCAGGGTCGCGCCGATGGCGCCGGAGCCGACGACCAGTTCACGGGCGCGGGCGAAGTCCTCGGGCGTGCGCTCGCCCTTGGTCACGGTCCGCTCCCAGAAGGCGTCCTCGCGGCCTTTTGTGCGGGCCACGGCCAGCAGCAGCGGCAGGGTGGCCTTGCCCTCGTTGAAATCGTCGCCGGCGTTCTTGCCCAGGGCCTCGGCAGTCGCGCCGTAATCCAGGGCGTCATCGGCCAGCTGGAAGGCGATGCCCAGGGCCATGCCGTAATCGCGCAGGGCCTTGACCGCCCCGGCCGACGCCCCGGCGCCCACGGCCCCCGCCTCGGCGGCGGCGGCGAACAGTTCGGCGGTCTTGGCCGAGATGATCTGAAGATAGGTGGCCTGGTCCAGGTTCAGGTCGTGGGCGCGGGTCAGCTGCAGCACCTCGCCTTCCGAGATCACGCGCGAGGCCTCGGCCAGAATGCCCAGAGCCCGCATCGAATCCGTTTCGACCATCAGTTCGAAGGCGCGGGCGAACAGGAAGTCGCCGACCAGGACGCTGGTCGGCGCGCCCCAGATCAGATGAGCGGCGACCTTGCCTCGACGCAGCTCCGACGCATCGACGATGTCGTCGTGCAGCAGGGTGGCTGTGTGGATGAACTCCACCGCCGCCGCCAGCTTCTTGGGCGACAGAATGTCCCCCTGCGCGCCCGTGGCCCTGGCGGCGGCGACTGTGAGCAGGGGCCGCAGCCGTTTGCCCCCTGCCGAGACCAGATGTTCGGCCAGTTTTGGGATGATCGGCACGTCCGACTGCATCCGGTCGATGATCAGGGCGTCCACCTCGGCCATATCGGTTCCGGCCAGCCGGACGAGGGCGTTCACATCCCCCTTCGGACGGGGAAACACGGCAGGGGCGAGGTCCAAGGGGATACTCTTTCGCAGGTCGCGCAACGTCCGCCGCGCAGCTAATTCCGACCGCGATCCGCTTGCCGGATCGCGATGGCGCGCACAATGGTGATCACCCCCCGGAGGGTCAAGGAGATTGAGGCTTGGACAGCGTTCCCGCCGCGCCGGAAGTCGTCGAGAACGCCCTGTTAGGCGGGCGCGTGCGCTTGCGACAGCCCGCGCGGGGTTATCGCGCCGGCATGGACGCGGCCATTTTGGCCGCCGCCGTCGCGCCACGGCCGGGCGAGCGGCTGTTCGAAGCCGGCTGCGGCACGGGGGCGGTCCTGATGCAGATCGCCGCCCGTCATGAGGGGGCTTTCCTGACGGGGCTGGAGCGCGACTCGCTCGCCGCCGATCTGGCGCGTCAGAATGCGGCGCTGAACGGTTTCACGGACCGTATGACCGTCATCGACGGCGAAGTGGCGGCGGGCTTCCGCCCCCTGGAGCTGCCGGCCTTCGACTGGGCCGTATCCAATCCCCCCTTCTTCGACGACCCGGGCGCCCTGCGCGCGCCGGCCCCGGGCAAGCACGGCGCCTGGATGGCCGACGACGGTCTGGCGGCGTGGACCGGCCTGCTGCTGAAAGCGGTGCGCGAGGGCGGCCGGATCGTGATCATCCACCGCGCCGACCGCCTGGCCGATCTTCTGGCCCTGCTGGGAGACAAGGCCGGGTCCTTCGCCATTCGACCGATCCAGCCCTTCGCCGAGGAACCGGCCAAACGGGTGCTGGTCCGGGCGATCAAGACCGGCAAGGCGCCGTTGCGCCTCCTGCCGCCGCTGGTGCTGCACAACCGATCGGGCGCCAAACACACGCCCGAATCCGAAGCCCTTCTGAGAGGCGAAGCCGCTCTGGACTGGTGAGAGGCCCCGTTCCGACACAGGGCGCCCGACCCGCCAATACTCGCCTTATTTGCTCTCGCGCCTCAGGATCGCTACATCCGCGGCAACCTCCCCCATTCGACGAAAACCCCAAGGGCGAAATCGCACCTCATGGCGCAACAATATATTTTCCAGATGCAGGGTCTGACCAAGACCTTCCCCGGCGGCCGCAAGATCTTCGAGAACATCTGGCTCAGCTTCTACAACGACGCCAAGATCGGCGTCGTCGGGGTCAACGGCTCGGGTAAGTCCACCCTGCTGAAGATCATGGCCGGCCTGGACACCGAGTTCACCGGCGAGGCCCGCGCCGCCGACGGAATCAAGCGCGGCTATCTGGAGCAGGAGCCCCAACTCGACCCCGCCCTGAACGTTCGCCAGAACGTCGAGGCCTGGTGCGAGGAGAAGCAGTGGGTCAACCGCTTCAATGAAGTCGCCGCCGAACTTGGCGAAAACTACACCGACGAACTGATGGAGGAGATGACCGCCCTCCAGGAGAAGATCGACGCCGGCGACGTCTGGGACATCGACGCTCGGATCGACCAGGCCATGGGCGCCCTGCGCTGCCCGCCCGACGACTGGGAAGTCACCAACCTGTCCGGCGGTGAGAAGCGCCGCGTGGCCCTGGCCCGCCTGCTGCTGTCCAAGCCCGACATGCTGCTGATGGACGAACCGACCAACCACTTGGACGCCGAATCCGTCGCCTGGCTGCAGCACCATCTGGAAAACTTCCCGGGCTGCGTCATCCTGGTCACCCACGACCGCTACTTCCTGGACCAGGTCACCAAGTGGACGCTGGAGCTGGACCGCGGCAAGGGCCATCCGCACGAGGGCAACTATTCCTCCTGGCTGGAAGCCAAGACCAAGCGCGTCATTCAGGAACAGTCGGAATCCGAAGCCCGCCAGCGCGCCCTCTCGCGCGAACTGGAATGGGTCCGTTCGGGCGCCAAGGCCCGTCAGGCCAAGTCCAAGGCCCGTCTGGCCGCCTACGAGCGGATGGTCGAGGAACAGGAGTCGATGCGCGGCGCCCAGACCCACGCCCACATCCAGATCCCGCCCGGACCGCGCCTCGGCAATGTCGTGCTGGAGGTCGAAGGCCTGCAGAAGTCCTACGGCGACAAGACCCTGTTCGACAACCTGACCTTCAAACTGCCGCCCAACGGCATCGTCGGCGTCATCGGCCCCAACGGCGCCGGCAAGTCGACCATGTTCAAGCTGATCACAGGCCAGGAAAAGCCCGACGGCGGCTCGATCCGTGTCGGCGAGACGGTCAAGCTGGCCTATGTCGACCAGTCGCGTGATGATCTGAAGCCGGACGAGACCATCTGGCAGGCCATCTCCGGCGGCACCGACGTGATGATGGTCGGCAAGCGCGAGATCAACACCCGCGCCTACGTCGGCAGCTTCAACTTCAAGGGCGGCGACCAGCAGAAGAAGGTCGGTCAGCTGTCCGGCGGCGAGCGCAACCGCGTCCATCTGGCCAAGACCCTGGCCGCCGGCGGGAATCTGATCCTGCTCGACGAACCGACCAACGACCTGGATATCGAGACCCTGCAGAACCTCGAGGAGGCTCTGGAGGAGTTCGCCGGCTGCGCCGTGGTCATCTCCCACGACCGCTGGTTCCTGGACCGTCTGGCCACCCACATCCTCGCCTTTGAAGGCGACGGCCATGTGGAATGGTTCGAAGGGAACTTCGAGGCCTACGAACAGGACAAGATGCGCCGCCTGGGCGCCGACAGCATCATTCCCAAGCGCCTGCAACACCAGAAGTTCGGGCGCTGATCGCCTGATCTAAAAAGAGGAGCCGCTGCATGACCCAACGCCCCGCCGTTCTCATCATGCAGCGGCATCTCGCCCCGCTCTCGCCGATCCTAGAGAGCGCCTATGACGTCTACCGCTTCTGGGAAGGCCCGCCCATTGAGGCCGCCCATGACATCCGCGCCCTGATCGTCGCCGGCGAGGCGCCGCTGGACAAGGGGCTGATCGAACGCCTCCCCGCCCTCGATCTGATCGCCTGTTTCACCTCGGGCTATGACGGGATCGACATCGACTGGTGTCGTGAACGCGGCCTGCCCGTCACCCATGCGCCGGGGGTCAACCATGAAGACGTGGCCGACCACGCCCTGGGCCTGATCCTGGCCGCGCGTCGGCAGATCGTCTCGGGCGATCGTCAGGTCCGGTCGGGCGGCTGGACCGCCGAGACCCGCAGCATCACCCCCTCGCTCGGCGGCCAGAAACTGGGCGTCGTCGGCCTGGGCGCCATAGGCGCGGCCGTGGCCCGGCGCGCCGAGACGTTCCGCATGGATGTGAGCTGGTGGGGCCCTCGCCCCAAGGGCGCCGAATGGCCGCGGGCCGACAGTCTGTCGGCCCTGGCCAAGGCCAGCGACATCCTGGTCGTCGCCTGCAAGGCCGATGAAACCAATCGCGGCCTGATCTCTCGCGAGGTGCTTCAGGCCCTGGGGCCGGACGGCCTGCTGGTCAATGTCGCGCGCGGTCAGTTGGTCGATGAGGACGCCCTGATCGACATGCTGAAATCCGGCGCCCTGGGTCAGGCGGCCTTGGACGTCTTCATGGAGGAGCCGACCGAGCCTTCACGCTGGGCCGATGTTCCGAACCTCGTCCTGACGCCCCACACCGCCGGCGCGACGACCGCCGGGGTGCAGGGCATGCTGATGCTGCTGATGCAGAATCTTCAGGCGCATTTCGCGGGCCAGCCGCTGAAGACGCCGGTCGAGTGATCAGTCCGGGCGTTGCGGACGCTGGGGGCGTTCATCGGCCGTGACGACGCCGTCGCCGTTCTTGTCCATGGTCTTGAACATGGCTTCGGCGGCGGCCTCCATCTCGGCCTTGGTGATGAGTCCGTTCCCATCCGCATCGGCGCGGCTCAGCATCCGACCGCCCGGCGAGGCGGCCAGCTCCGAGGCGTTGATCGCGCCGTCATGGTTGGCGTCGATACGGTCGAACATGGCGCCCATCCTCGCCTTCATGTCAGCGAGGGTCTCGCGCTCCGGCGGACGCATCCCGCCCATCGGCGGCGGGCCGGACATCTGCCCCCCGCCCATCGGCGGCTCAGGAAAATCGCTCTGCGCCAGGGCGGGTCCGGCGACGAGGAGGGCGAAGGTTGAGATCAGAAGACTGCGCATGGAACCACTCCAAAGGGATTGCATCTCCTTCAACGGCGAACGGAAGCCTTCCCGTCGCGGCCTTCGCGAGCAGGTTTTTGCTTGCCAAATCATATAAAGATATCTTTATATGATCATATGAGCTTGAACGCCGATCAGACTGTCGAAGCGCTTCGCGCCGCCGGCGAACCCACCCGCCTGCGCATCCTGTCTCTGCTGGCCAGTGAAGAGCTGTCGGTCATGGAGATGTCGCGCATTCTGGACCAGAGCCAGCCCCGCGTCTCCCGTCACCTGAAGCTGATGACCGATTCCGGGCTGATCGAGCGGTTTCCCGACGGCGCCCGTGTCTATTACCGCCTGTCGCACGATCCCCATGCGCGGCGGCTGATCGACACCGTTCTGGACATCCTGGCCGACGACGCCGGAGAGGCCGACCATCGGCGACTGAGCGAGGTGCAGAAGGACCGACAGCAGGCGGCCGAAAGCTATTTCGAACAGATTGCGCCGCAATGGGACCGGCTGCGCTCCCTCTATGTCAGCGAAAGCGCCGTGGAAGCCGCACTGGAAAGGGCGGTGGGGCCCGGTCCGTTCAAGCGCGTCGTCGACCTGGGCACCGGCTCGGGACGTATGCTGACCCTGTTCGGCAAGAAGGCCAAGATGTCGGTCGGGCTGGATCTGAGCCAGAACATGCTCAACATCGCCCGCGCCAATGTCTCCAAGGCCGGACTGAGCAAGGTCGAACTGCGTCACGGCGACATCTTCGCCACCCGCCTGCCCGCCGGCAGCGCCGATCTGGTGATCGTGCATCAGGTCTTGCACTATCTCGCCGACCCTTCCGCCGCCGTGGCCGAGGCGGCGCGTCTGGTCTGCCCGGGCGGGCGGCTGGTCATCGTCGATTTCGCCCCGCACGACTTCGAACATATGCGCGAGGCGCATCAGCACCGCCGCCTGGGCTTCGCAGACGCAGAAATCACCGGCTGGCTGGTCGACAACGGCCTGGCTCCCTCTGCGCCCATCGCCCTGCCCCCCGATAACGAAGGGCTGACTGTAACGATCTGGACGGCCGAACGCCGGGCGGCGCCGGCCGCCGCCCAAGGCAGAAAGAGCGCATGATGACCGGTTCCTCCACCAATCTGGCGGAAGCGCGGGCCTTGCTGCTCTCGCCGCTGGGGCCGGTCGCGCGCGCCGGATCGAACCGCGAAACGGTGCGGGTTTCCTTTGAGTTCTTTCCGCCCAAGACCGACGAGGCCGAGGTCAATCTGTGGAAGGCGATCCGCCGGCTTGAGCCGCTGAACCCCGCCTTCGTCTCCGTCACCTATGGAGCGGGTGGTTCGACGCGGGAACGCACCCACCGGACCGTGCAAAGGATCATCGCCGAGACGGCTTTACGGCCCGCCGCCCACCTGACCTGCGTCGACGCGAGTCGGGATGAGGTGGACGAGGTGATCGCCGGCTACAAGACCATCGGCGTGGACCACATCGTCGCCCTGCGTGGCGATCCGCCCGGCGGCGGCGGCATCGGCGGCGTCTATCAGCCCCGCGCCGACGGCTACGCCAACGCCACCGAACTGACGGCCGCCATCAGCCGCATCGGCGGCTTCGACGTCACGGTCGGCGCCTATCCCGAGAAACATCCCGAGAGCCCGTCCATTGATCACGACATCGAGGTGCTCAAGGCCAAGGTGGACGCCGGCGCAACCCGCGCCGTCAGCCAGTTCTTCTTCGACATCGACGCCTTCCTGCGTTTCCGCGACCGGGTGCGGGCGGCAGGGGTGACCATTCCCCTGATCCCCGGCGTCATGCCCGTGTCCAACTTCGCCGGCCTGGTCCGTATGTGCGGCGCTTGCGGCGCGGGTATCCCCGACTGGCTGAAAGCTCATTTCGACGGGCTGGACGACGACCCGGAGACCCGCAAACTGCTGGCCGCCTCCATCGCCGCCGAGACCTGCGCACGTCTGCAGGAAGAAGGCTTCTCCGACTTCCACTTCTACACCCTGAACCGCGCCGATCTGGTCTATGCGATCTGCCGCGTGCTGGGCGTGCGTGAAACAAAGGCTGTGGCGTAATGACCTCTCCCCTCACCCGCCCCCTGACTCGGGCCGAACGGATCGCCGCCCTGCATGCGGCGGCCAAGGAACGCATCCTGGTCCTTGACGGCAGTTGGGGCGTGATGATCCAGCGTCTCGGCCTGTCGGAAGCCGACTTCCGCGCCGACCGCTTCGTCGCCGCCAACGGCTATGACGAGTCGCACCAGATGAAGGGGAACAACGACATCCTCTGCATCACCCGGCCCGACATCATCTCGGACCTGCACGACCAGTATTACGCCGCCGGCGCCGACATCTCCGAGACCAACACCTTCTCCGGCACCACCATCGCCCAGGAGGATTACGCCCTGGACGCCCAGGCGGTGTGGGACATCAATCTGGAAGGCGCCAGACTGGCCCGCGCCGCCGCCGACCGCTGGACGGAGAAGGAGCCGCACAAGCCGCGCTTCGCCGCCGGCTCCATCGGTCCGCTGAACAAGATGCTGTCCATGTCGTCCGACGTGAACGACCCCGGCGCCCGCAGCGTGACCTTCGATCAGGTCTATGAGGCCTATCGCCATCAAGTGAAGGCGCTGAACGAAGGCGGCGTCGATCTCTATCTGATCGAGACCATCACCGACACGCTGAACTGCAAGGCCGCGATCAAGGCGATCAAGGATCTGGAAGACGAAGGCATGGACGCCCTGCCCATCTGGATCTCGGGCACCATCACCGACCGGTCGGGCCGCACCCTGTCGGGCCAGACGGCCGAGGCCTTCTGGAACAGCGTGCGTCACGCCAAACCCTTCGCCGTGGGCTTCAACTGCGCCTTGGGCGCCGACCTGATGCGGCCCTTCATCGCCGAACTGAGCCGCGTCGCCGACACCCTGGTCGCGGCCTATCCCAACGCCGGCCTGCCCAACGCCATGGGCCAGTACGACGAGGAGCCGCACGAGACCGCCCATTTCATCGAGGAATGGGCCGCCTCCGGCTTGGTCAACATCGTCGGCGGCTGCTGCGGCACGACGCCGGATCACATCAGGCACGTCGCCGAGGAAGTCGCGCCGCTGAAGCCGCGCGCGATCCCGGAACGACCGGTGGCCCTGCGGCTGTCGGGCCTCGAACCGTTCGAGATGGTGGCGTGACAGGCTTCCCTCCCCGCTCATCCCCGCGAAAGCGGGGACCTAGTCCTTTGGGCGACAGCCATCACCATGATGTCTTCGCTCGCGATCCCATGCACCGTGCCTCCCAAAAGCACTGGGTCCCCGCTTTCGCGGGGATGAGCGGAAGTCTGTAATGCGCCCCACCTTCATCAACGTCGGCGAACGGACCAACGTCACCGGCTCGGCCAAATTCCGCAAGCTGATCGTCGAGGGCGACTATTCGGCCGCCCTCGATGTCGCCCGTCAGCAGGTCGAGGCCGGGGCCCAGATCATCGACATCAATATGGATGAGGGCCTGCTGGACGGCGCCGTCGCCATGCGAACCTTCCTCAACCTGATCGCGGCCGAGCCCGACATCGCCCGCGTGCCGGTGATGATCGACAGCTCCAAATGGGAGGTGATCGAGGCGGGGCTGAAGTGCGTCCAGGGCAAGCCCATCGTCAACTCGATCAGCATGAAGGAGGGCGAGGCCGCCTTCCGCGAACAGGCGATCAAATGCCTGCGCTACGGCGCCGCCGTCGTGGTCATGGCCTTCGACGAGGTGGGCCAGGCCGACACCGCCGCCCGCAAGATCGAGATCTGCACCCGCGCCTACAACATCCTGGTCAAAGAGGTCGGCTTCCCGCCCGAGGACATCATCTTCGATCCCAACATCTTCGCCGTGGCGACGGGGATCGAGGAGCACGACAACTACGCCGTCGACTTCATCGAGGCGGTCAAGGTCATCAAGGCCACCCTGCCCTACGCCCGCATTTCGGGCGGCGTCTCGAACGTCTCGTTCAGCTTCCGCGGTAACGAGCCGGTGCGCCGGGCCATCCACAGCGTCTTCCTGTACCACGCCATCAACGCCGGCATGGACATGGGCATCGTCAACGCCGGCGACCTGCCCGTCTATGACGACATCGACCCCGAGCTGCGCGAGGCGGTCGAGGACGTCATTCTGAACCGACCGCAGCGGACCAATGTCTCGAACACCGAGCGGCTGGTCGATATGGCGCCGCGCTACAAGGGCGAAAAGGGTCAGGCCCGCGTCGTCGATCTCAGTTGGCGCGAACAGCCGGTCGGCAAGCGGATCGAGCACGCCCTGGTCCACGGCATCACCGAGTTCATCGAGGCCGACACCGAGGAGGCGCGTCTCGCCGCCGAACGGCCGCTGCACGTCATCGAAGGTCCGCTGATGGACGGGATGAATGTGGTCGGCGACCTGTTCGGCTCGGGCAAGATGTTCCTGCCCCAGGTGGTCAAGTCCGCCCGGGTGATGAAACAGGCCGTCGCCTGGCTGGAACCCTTCATGGAGGCCGAAAAGGCCGGCAAACCGCGCGAGCAGGCGGGCCGCATCCTGATGGCCACGGTCAAGGGCGACGTCCACGACATCGGCAAGAACATCGTCGGCGTCGTGCTTCAGTGCAATAATTACGAAGTCATCGACCTGGGCGTCATGGTGCCGGCCGACCGGATCCTGGACGAGGCCAAGGCCCATAACGTCGACATCATCGGCCTGTCCGGCCTGATCACGCCTTCGCTGGACGAGATGGTCTTCGTCGCCGCCGAGATGGAGCGACGCGGCTTCGACATTCCCCTGCTGATCGGCGGCGCCACCACCAGCCGCACCCACACGGCGGTCAAGATCGAGCCGGCCTATCGCCGGGGCTCGACCACCTATGTCGTCGACGCCTCGCGCGCGGTCAGCGTGGTCTCGGGCCTGCTGTCGCCCACCGAAAGGGCCAGGAACGAAGCCGCCACCCGCGACGAATACATCCGCATCCGCGAACAGTACGCGCGGGGCCAGGAGGTCAAGGCGCGCGCGACCCTGGATCAGGCGCGCGGGAACCGCTTCAGGCTAGACCCCGATCAGCCCCGCCCCGGCAAGCCCGGCTTCATCGGCGTGCGGGCCTTCGACGCCTGGGATCTTCAGGATCTCGCCGACCACATCGACTGGACTCCCTTCTTCGCCAGTTGGGAGCTGATCGGCCGCTATCCGCTGATCCTCGAAGACGAGATCGTCGGCCAGGCCGCCCGGGATCTGTTCGCCGACGCGCAAGCCATGCTGAAGCGGATCATCGACGAGAAGTGGTTTACCGCCAAGGGCGTGGTCGGCTTCTGGCCCGCCCGCGCCGCCGGCGACGACATCATCGTCTTCGCCGACGAGACGCGCGACGCCGAGATCGCCCGCTTCCACACGCTGCGTCAGCAGATCAAGAAGTCGAACGGCAAACCGAACCTGGCTCTGTCCGACTTCATCGCCGACGACGACCAGGACTATATCGGCGCCTTCGCCGTCACCGCCGGCCACGGCGAGCTGGAGATCGCCAAACGCTTCAAGGACGCGGGCGACGACTATTCCGCCATCCTCGCCACCGCCCTGGCCGACCGCATGGCCGAGGCCTTCGCCGAACGGCTGCACAAGGAAGTCCGCACCCAGCTGTGGGGTTACGCTGCCGACGAGGCGACCAGCGTCGACGATCTGATCGCCGAACAATACCAGGGCATCCGCCCGGCGCCCGGTTACCCGGCCCAGCCCGACCATACGGAAAAGGCCACCCTGTTCCGCCTGCTTCAGGCCGAGCAAAACGCCGGAATGGCCCTGACGGAGAGCTTCGCCATGAGGCCCCCCGCCTCGGTCTCGGGCCTCTATTTCGGCCATCCCGGCAGCCACTATTTCGGCGTCGGCAAGATCGACCTGGACCAGGTCGAGGACTACGCCCGTCGCAAGGGCTGGGACGTGGCCACCTGCGAACGCTGGCTGGCCCCCATCCTCAACTACGATCCCTACGCCGCCAAACGGGAAACGGCGGCCTGAGCCGGACCCAGGCCGCCGCTGTTAATCTTCGAGACCCCGCCGCTTAGTTTGCGGGCGCCGGCGCCTCAAGCCCCACTTCGGCCGGGGTCGCCGGCGGAGTGGTGATGTTGTTCCGGATGCGCCGCGCCGCATGTTCGCACCGGCCCGGCAGGCCGTAGAACAGGCCGAAGGACTGGCTCCGCGCCGCCTCGTCCTCGCTCGCCAGAAGCGGCGCCCACTGGGCCTTGGCCGCAGCCGCCGCCTGTTGCGCAGCCGCCTTGGTCGCCGCCGTCTGCCTCGGCTCCGCCGCCGCCAGGGCGCTGCGGAAATCCTGGGCCTCCAGACGACCCAGCCGCACCAGCTCCGTATCCTCCGGCGAGCGGTTCGTCAGGCTGTCGCCCAGATCCGCGTGCCCCGTCACCAGGGCGTCGCACCAGGCCACCAGCGGATAATCCTGTGTCGGCGCCCCGCGCGGCAGCGTGTGCGAATAGGCGATCGCCTCACGGACCTTCAGGGCCTCCGCCGTCTCGGCGGTGCGATTGCCGGTGACGATCGGCCCGTCCTGGGACTGGGCGAAGGCGGCGGCGGCGGCGGAAAGCGAAAGGGTCGCGGCGAGCGCGGCGGCGGAAAACTTCAGCATTGCAATCCTAGACGAGAGGGCGCCCCAGCGCCCAGCCAAGCTGTAACGCTCCACCGCCAAGATGGCGCCAGTGCGGCGCTCAAAAAGAAAGGGCGGCGGACCGAAGTCCGCCGCCCAGTGCTTCTTCCGCTATGACTTGGCCTTGAGGATGACGGCGGAGCCGCCGACATCCTGAGGTTCTCGTCTTAGAAGGAGTAGCGCACCCCCAGATAGGCGCGGCGAGGCGCAACCCAAGCATTCGCTTCCTGGTAGTCGAAGTCAGCGTTACCAGCCACGTCAGTGAATTCCGACGTCGCGGACTGCTGATCCAGAATGTTGAAGATGTCCGCAAACAGCTCGACCTTACCGAACGACAGGTCGAGCGTGTAGGTCGCCCGAACATCGAAGGTGAAGTACGACGGGCCCGTCTCCGAGCCGGTGAAGCCGGGCGAAAGCCAAGTCGAGGTCGTGCCGCCGAAGTTGTAAGCGGGATCGCGCGGTCCCGCCACATATCCATACAGATACGAGATGGGGGTGTAGATTACACCGCTGTTCCAGTTGAAGACGCCAGCCAGCTCGAGGCCGAAGTCGAACTCGTAACCGCCGTAAGCCTTGAACTGATGCTTGATGTTCCCAGGCAGATCACCCCAGGCGTTCGGAGCGCGGGGATCCAGGTAGATGAAGTCACCCTGCACGCCTGCATTGCCGTCCGAGCTCGAGTTACCCTTGGCGTCGTTGAAGGTGTAGGACAGCTGTCCGAACCAGTTTTCGGTACGGTACTTCGTCAGCGCCACTTCGATGCCGCGATAGTCACGCTTGCCGCCGGCGAGGGTGCCCAACACATAGTTGATCCGACCCGCTTGGACGTCAGCAATCTGAGCGGCGCTCAAACCGAAGTAGCTGTAGTCCAGGAAGAAGGGCCCACCGGGAACCGCGTTGCCGTCCAGACCCGTATTGGTCGGGTCCGAATAGACGTGCAGATCGTAGTCTTCGAAGATGTTACGGGTGTTCCGCTGGGTGGCGACCACCGACAGACCGATGTCACGTCCAAAGGTGGTCGAATAGCCGATCAGGAATTCATCCGTGTAGGGCGTCTTGGTGCTGGGCGAGAAGATGGAGTCGAGCACAGCAGCGCCACCGCGGGTACGATAAGTCACCCAGTTGCCGCCAATGTTGATCTGCTCTTCATCGACTGCCCCTGACAGGCTGCCGGCGAAGGCGGTCATGTCGTTACGTACGGGATCGTAATAGCGACCGCCGAAGGCCCAGACCTTGGTGCGGCCGTCCCCGAACAAATCATAGACGACGCTGACACGCGGCGCGAGTTCCCATTCAAACGTAAACAGTTCGCTTCCGTTCGAATCGGTGTGGGTCCACTCCTCGGCTCGCACGCCGGCGTTCACCGTCAGTTGTCCCTTGGTCCAGCTATCCTGGATGTAGAAGGCCTTGCCTTCGGAACCCACATTGTTGATGCCGTTCTGTGTCCGCAGCGAGCGATACGAGTTGATCTGGCCGCCCGGGTTTCCTGCCGTATCGGAGAAGCTGATGGCGTCGATCTCACCCAGCGACAGGGATCCGTCACGGTTGGTGTCAACGATCGCATAAAGCGCGGCCCGGTTCGAGGCTGCGTTGATGCCATCGATGATACGACTACGGTCATCGGCGGAGAAGACAGCGCTCGTAAAGCCCGTGCCCGCCAGTTGAGCAAAGGTCGTGCCCGGGTAACGGCTCGACAGCGAGGTATAGGTCGCGCCTCCGTTCACCGTACCCTCGACGATGTTTTCGTTCTTGGTCGATGTGTAACCCGCCTTGAACGTATGGCTGCCGAAGGACGTGTCCAGGAAGTACTCGGCGCTGACGCCCCATTCATCCCGATTGCGGTTACGAAGCGTATTCCCGCCCGAACCACCAATGTTCTGCTCTTCGTAGGTATAAGTCGCCCCACGAGCAAACACGACGTTATTACGCGTGGAGCTGTCGGCGGCGATCGTGTTGAGCTCAGACTCGTGGTTGAAGTAGTAAGCGTTCAGCGTCAGATCGCCCCAGGTCTTGGTGTAATCGATCTTGTAACGCTCGCCACCCTGGTCCGTCGCCGAGTCACGATAGTTGCGAACAGATGCCGAGGAGCTGCCGCTGATTTCCGTCGGATCGCTCAGGTAGGTCGCGGTCAACCGGTCATTGTCGGTAATCTGCCAAGTCAACTTCGCGAAGCCGTACTCAGCGTCGCGTTCGACCGTCCGCTGAACCGCGCCGGTGGTTCTGTTCAGAACGTCGTCTTCGCGATGCGTGCGCTGATAAGAACCGAAGAACCACAGCCTATCACGAAGAATGGGTCCGCCGAGCGTCACTGCCGTGTCGTAGGTGGAGAATCCAGCCGACTCATTATGTTTGTCTTCCTGAACGAGACTGTCATTCTGGAAGTAGTAGTTGACAGAACCGTGGAACTCATTTGACCCGGACTTTGTCACCACTTGTGAGATGAGACCCGAACCACCTTCGTACTCAGCAGGTGCACCGCCAGTAATGACCTTCTGCTCCTGAATGATTTCGTTGTTCAGGTTGGCGCCAAAGGTGCCGGTGACGGGGTCGGTGACATTTACGCCATCAATGTAGTAGACGTTGTCCGAAGACGAACCCACCACACCAGTGACTGACGAGTTAATGCCCGACTTTGAAGACGGGTTCGAGCCAGGCTTCACGCCAGGAACGAGTTGCAGATAGCTTTGATAGCTCCGGCCCGTAGGCAGGGATTCCACAGTGTCCAGCGTCAAAACAGTCTGAACCGTGGCGGAAGTCACATCGACAGCGGCGAAAGAGGTGCCGGTCACGATGATGTCGTCCACGGTCGACGCACCACCGATGCTGAACGTCTGCGACAGGTCACTGTTCGACGTCACCGCAATGCCGGTCGCCGTAAAGGTTTCATAGTTGGGCGCCGAGATCGTGACCGTGTAGTTGGCGGCCGGGTCAAGGCCCGACAAGCGCACAAAACCCGCACTATCCGTCACGCCAGTACGAGACACCAGCGAGAGCGGCGAACTGACAGTGACCGTTGCGCCGGCCAGGGGCGCGCCGTCAGGGCCATTGACGGTCACGCGAAGGCCGCCCGTCGTGCTTTGAGCCAAAGCAGCCGTTGGCGTCAGGACAGGCGCTGCCACGATCATGGCGAACGCCACGCCGCCCATCATGGTCGTAGCGAGCATCCGCTGCCGAATGGATCGGTTTTTCAAAATCATCCTCCTGAAACGATCGGGCGACGCTAAAATGCCGCCTAAACTCTACGTCCCCATGCACGTAGATCGGAGGAGAGCTTAATCCGCCACATAGGGCGCGCTACGTCTATTACAGGTCCGTAACCCTTTAGTCGTCCACCTGTCGCAATATGGCCACAGAAAGGCGAGGAAGGCCACAATACGTCGTTATTGCGGCGAAATCCACCAATTCATAAATCTGAGCCCGCAAGAACGCGACACTTTGAGATTTTTTGTCTGCTGCGTCATCGGATGCGCAATATTTCCCCCACAGCCCTCTAGATGGTCCCTAGGAGCATTCCGCTCAAATCACCGCTCCACCGCCACCCTCGACGCATAAGGCGCCGGCTCGGGCGTGCACGACGCTGTGACGAGTTGCGCCGCCATGAGACACAGCAGCGCCGCCGCGATAGGCTGGAGCCGATTTGAGACAGCGAAGGCGATCGAACGAGCCATGATGGGGCGCTCCGGCGAAGGTTACCGAGGAGTTAAGGCAAGGGTCGCGCCAGAGGACGGGGGCGTCGGCGTGATTCCCTTCGTTCGGGATTTTGATTTCGCCCACGGGCGGCGCGATCAGGTCTCGCCGCTGATTCAGCGAGTGATCGCCCACAATCCGGGTCCCTTCACCTTCACGGGGACGGGGACCTATATTGTCGGTCGGGCCGAGCCGGGGGCGCAGGTGGCGGTGATCGACCCCGGCCCTTTGGACGAGCCGCATCTCGCCGCCCTGCTGACGGCGGTGGCGGGACGTGTAGTGAGCCACGTCCTCGTCACCCACACCCACCGCGACCACGCCCCCCTCGCCCGCCCCTTCGCCGATCGTAAGGGGGCGACGATTGTCGCGGCGCGGCCCCCGGTGCGAGAAACCCACGCCTCGGGCGCGCTGGATGAGGATGAGGATGCGGACTTCGCCCCCGACACGGTGCTGACGGGCGGCGAACGGATCGAGGGCGACGGCTGGACGCTGGAGGCCCTGTTCACGCCCGGCCACGCCTCGAACCATATGGCGTTCGCTCTACGGGAGGAGAACGCCCTGTTCAGCGGCGACCACGTCATGGGCTGGTCCACCACGGTGGTGGCGCCGCCGGATGGAAACATGCGCGACTATATGGCCAGCTTGGACGCCGTGATCGCGCGGAACTTCACCACTCTCTGGCCCACGCACGGCGCCCCTGTGACGAACCCTGGGCCCTTTCTGTCAGCCTATCGCGCCCACAGGCTGGAGCGCGAGGCCCAGGTGGCGGCGCGGTTGAGGGCGGGCGACCGAACGGCGGCGGAGATGACGCCGATTCTCTACGCCGCCGTGGATCAGCGGCTGTGGCCGGCCGCCGCCCTGTCGGTCCTGGCCCATCTGATCAAATTGGTCGAAGACGGGACGGCGACCGTTTCGGGCCCGCCCAGCGTGACGGCGGAGTTTCGTCCGGCCTAGAGCCTGATCCGTTGAGGAGGAACCGCTGCGCGGTTCCGTCCGAAACGATCATGCTCTAGCGGACTTCCTCCTCCAGGGCCGCGACGATCTTGCCCATCAGACGGCAGGTCGCGCCGCCGTCGGGGCGCGGATCGCGCGCTGCAACTCGAATGTCGGTCCGTCCGGGCCGGATGCGGATCACCGCGTCATAGGCGAAGCCGAACCAGGCGCCCTCATGCACCCCCTCGACCTCGAAGGTCGCGGCGCGAACCACTGGAAAACCAGCGTCCACCAGGGCCGATACCGCCTGCTGCGCCAAGATCTGCGAGGGAATGGAGCGGGCGGCGGGACAGGCCTGCATCCCCTGAACGTCATTCGCGCGAGGATGAAGGGCGGCCAAATGGCTGAAGGCCGGTGGTTCTTCCACACTGGTGCTGACGTCACGCGGCGTAGGCTGGGCCAGCCGTGCGCCTTGATGGAGGAAGACGCCCAGGACGCCTCCCGCCAGGACCAGAGCCGTGACGGCATAGACCCAACGGCGACCGAGGTCCCGCAGAGCCAGGACCGTCACGGTCAAGGCTGCGCCCAGACCGACCCAGGCCATGCCCCGCCCCACCGTCCAGGTCAGCAGATCATAGGTGACCGCCCGATCGACCCCGCCGAACAGGGTCGCCGCCATGGCCGCCACCGCCAGGACCGGGGCCGCCGCCGTCACGGCGGTCAGGACAGGGATCAAGGCGGGGACGGGCTTGGTCGATCGCATCGGCGTTCCGGCAGGTCAGGCGGGCTGAACGTCGGGCAGACGATAGTCCTTCATCCGCTCGCGCAGAAGCTTCTTGTCGATCTTGCCCGTGGCGCCCAGGGGGATCTCGTCCAGGGCCACCACGTCATCGGGCATCCACCATTTGGCGATCTTGCCCTTCAGAAAGTCGAGATGCTCCTGCTTGTCCAGAGTCTCGCCGGCCTTCAGCTTGACCAGCAGGACCGGGCGCTCGTCCCATTTGGCGTGGGGGGCGCCGATGACGGCCGCCAGCTCGACCTTGGGGTGGCCGACGGCGATGTTTTCGATCTCGATGGAGCTGATCCACTCCCCGCCCGACTTGATCACATCCTTCGAACGGTCGGTGATCTGCATGAAGCCCAGTTCGTCCACCGTCGCCACATCCCCCGTGTCGAAGAAGCCGTCCGCGTCCAGGATCGAGGCGTCCTCGCGGAAATAGGCGCGGGCGACCGTCGGTCCCTTGACCATCAAATGGCCGAAGGTGGCCCCGTCATGCGGCAGGCTCTGACCCGCGTCGTCCTTCAGCGCCAGTTCTATGCCCAGTGGGGGCGTCCCCTGTTTGGTGCGGTATTTCAGCTGTTCCTCGAACGGCAGGGCCGCCGTCTCCGGCGTCATGTTCGACAGGGTGCCGATCGGCGAAGTCTCGGTCATCCCCCAGCCCTGGAGCACTTCGACGCCATAATCGTCGTGGAAGGCGCGGATCAGGCTTTCCGGCACGGCCGAACCGCCGATCAGCACGCGCTTGACCGTAGAAAGCTTCAATCCGTTCTGCCGCATATGGGCCAGAAGCCCCTGCCACACGGTGGGCACGGCGGCCGAGAAGGTGACGCCCTCGGTCTCGAGCAGCTCATACAGAGCCTCCCCGTCCATCCGGGCGCCCGGCATCACCAGCTTGCAGCCCGATGCGGGACCGACGAAGGCGATGCCCCAGGCGTTGGCGTGGAACATGGGCACCACCGGCAGTATGACGTCGCTGGTCTTGCCCCCGACCACCGAAGCTTGCAGGGCCATGAAGGTGTGCAGGAAGTTGGAGCGGTGCGAATACAGCACCCCTTTGGGATTCCCCGTGGTGCCGGAGGTGTAGCACAGGCCGCAGGCGGTGTTTTCCGGGAAGTCGCCCCACAAGACGCCGGCGGACTGGTCAGCCACGATCCTTTCATAGGATTCTGCGCGCGGCAGCCGGGTCTGCGGCATGTGGGCGTCGTCGGTCATGATGATGACCCGCTCGACCTTCGGGATGTGAGGCAGAATCGCTTCAAGCAGCGGCACGAAGGTCAGGTCGGTGAAGATGACCCGGTCCTCGGCGTGGTTGATGATATAGACGAGTTGCTCGGGAAACAGACGGGGGTTCAGGGTGTGGCACACCGCGCCTATGCCCATGACGCCGTACCAGGTCTCGATATGGCGGTCGGTGTTCCAGGCCAGGGTGGCGACGCGATCGCCGGGCTCGATACCCCAGGCTTTCAGGGCGTTGGACACCCGCTTGGCCCTGTCGTGAATCCGGCTGTAGGTGGTGCGGACGATGGGGCCTTCGACGGAACGGGTGACCACTTCGCGGTCGCCGTGCCAGTTCTTGGCATGGTCGAGGATCTTATCGACCGTCAGAGGCCAATCCTGCATCAATCCCAGCATGTGCGTCTTCCTTGTCCCTTGATGCGTCTGCTCGCCCGCGACGCTTGATGAGACGCTATAGGGGTGATCAGCGATAAGCAATGCGAGCCCGGCGCGCCGTCGCGCGACCGATCGCCCCGTCGGACCGGCGCTTGGCGATGCGCCGGCCGGCGCCGTAGAAGGCCGTCCATGGCCATATTGATCGCAATCACGGGGGGCTCCGGCTCCGGTAAGAGCACGCTGGCGGAGGCGCTTGTGTCCAGCCTGCCCGACGGGGCGGCCGTGCTGGTGCGCGAAGACTCCTATTATAAGGACGCCGCCGCCCTGCCCGGCTTCGACCCCGCGACCTTCGACTTCGACGATGTAGCCGCGCGCGACCATGCGCTGATGATCACAGACCTGAAGGCGTTGAAGTCGGGTCGGGGCGTGACCGCGCCCGTCTATTCCTTCATCCATCATGGACGCGAGCCGGGCGGCGAACCGATCCCGCCAGCCGAGGTGGTGATCGTCGAAGGCACCCATGTGCTCTGTACGCCCGAGCTGACCGCCCTGTTTGACATCCGGGTCTTCGTCGACACCCCCGCCGACATCCGCTTCATCCGGCGCCTGCTGCGCGACCAGTCCGAGCGGGGTCGGTCGGCGGATTCGGTCGTAGCCCAGTATCTCGCCACGGTGCGGCCGGGGCACGAGCGGCTGACCGAGCCGTCGCGCACCCACGCCGACTTCATCGTCGCCGACGCCACCGCCGCCGTCCGGCTGGAAGATCCGCAGGCCGTGGTTCGTCTGGCCGCGCCCGTCCTGGCCCATCCCCTGCTGGCGCCTTTCCTGACAGACTGAAGGTTTCGGTCGGACTTCGGAACGGATTGCCTTACGCCGCGACAGCCCGGTATGCGTCCTGAAACGAAACTGAAGGAGACGCCTGTGGCCATTCCCGCTTCGCTTCAAAAAGGCCTGACCCTGCCGGTCATCTCCTCGCCGATGTTCCTGGTCTCGGGGCCGGATCTGGTGGTCGAGGCCTGCAACGCCGGGATCATCGGCACCTTCCCGTCGCTGAACCAGCGCACCACCGAGGGCTATCGGGACTGGCTGCAGGAGATCAAGGGACGCCTGTCCCCCGACGCCGCCGCCTTCGGCGTCAACCACATCGTCCACCCGACCAACCCCCGGCTGATGGCCGACATGATGGTGTCGGTCGAGGAGAAGGCGCCGCTCATCATCACCTCGCTCGGCGCGGTGCGCGACGTGGTGGATGCGGTCCACGGCTACGGCGGCGTGGTCTTCCACGACATCGCCAACATCCGTCACGCCCGAAAGGCGGCCGAGGCGGGCGTCGACGGCCTCATCCTGGTCGCCAACGGCGCCGGCGGCCACGCCGGCATCATCAATCCCTTCGCCCTGATCAACGAGGTCCGGTCCTTCTACGACGGGACCATCATCCTGGCCGGGGCCATTTCGACGGGCCGAGACGTGGCGGCGGCCCTGATGATGGGCGCCGATTTCGCCTATATGGGCACCCGCTTCATCAACACGGCCGAAGCCCTGGCGCCCGAGGCCTATAAGCAGATGGTCATCGACAGCGGCTCGACCGACATCGTCCATACCCCGGCGGTCTCCGGCGTTCCGGCCAACTTCATGACCAAATCCCTGATCGAAAACGGTATCGATCCCAAACATCTGCCCGAGCACAAGCTGGACATGGGCGACGAAGCCAAGGCCTGGAAGACGGTCTGGTCCGCCGGCCAGGGCGCAGGGGCCATCCACGACGTCGTTCCGACCGCCGAACTGGTCGCCCGCCTGCGACAAGAGTTCGCTCAGGCTACGGAACAGTTTTCAGCCCGCTTCCCGACAGGCTAAGGGGCTCTTTCGCGCGGTTCGCGCGTTGGAGCCCCCATGATCCGAAACACACGCGCCGCCCGCCTCCCCGTTCCCCTCGCCGTCGCCCTTGCGGCCCTCGCCGCACCGGCCCTGGCCAAGACCTCCGGTCCTTCCTCGGACTGGGGTTTCGAGCTGGGGGCGGGGACGGACAACCGATCCAAGGCGGCGTCCAAGTCCGGCAACGACGGCTATGTCTTCGGCGCTGCGACCTGGGAGTCCGCCGACGGCCGTTTCTACGCCGGTCCCGGGTTCGAGACGATCCAGGCTGGGGGTTCCCGGTTCGAGACCGAACTGGTCGCCGGCTACCGGCCGGAAGCCTGGGGCTACGCCTTCGACCTCAGCCTGGCCTACAAGAACCGATGGGACGTTGATCCCGGCTATGACGCCGATGGTTGGGAGCTGACCGGCGACATCAGCCGCGCCGTCGGTCCCGCCGAGGCCCGGCTGCAGGTCCAGTATTCGCCCGACGCGGCCGGGTCCACACGGTCCTTCACCTGGGTCGAAGCCCAACTCGCCTGGGCCTTCAGTCCCCGTCTGGAGGGCTCTGCCGCCGTCGGCCGCCGCGAACAGGACGGCGCCCCCGACTACACCGGCTGGAACGCGGGCGTGACCTACGCCCTGACGGACGCCCTGGCGCTGGATCTGCGCTACCACGACACCGACGCCCATACATTCGGCGAACAGTACGAGAAGGCCCTGGTGGCGGAAGTGGCCTACGCCTTCTGACCCGCACCCTTGCGCCCGCGCCTTGGGGCTCCCATATCGAGGGCGTCGATCTCTCTGCGTAACGCCGCTGCTCCCTTTGCATCACGCACCGAGGTCCAAACGCCGATCCCATTCAGACCCGACAGACCGCCTGGGGCCCTCCCTTCGGTCAACGCCAGACGGAGGTCTCCAAGTGGCTACCGGCACTGTAAAATGGTACAATCCCACCAAAGGCTACGGCTTTATCGCCCCTGATGACGGCGGCAAGGACGTCTTCGTCCACGCCTCGGCGGTCGAAACCTCGAGCCTCGGCTCGCTGAACGAAGGCCAGAAGATCGGCTACGAGATCGAGCGCGACCAGCGCTCCGGCAAGGAATCCGCCAGTCGCCTTTCGGCGGCGGAGTAGGACAAGCTTCTTGGCTCGCCCGCCATCGCTTTCGACGGCGAGGTGACGAAGCTCCTGCCTCTGGGCGGCCGGAAGGTCCGCCTGGACAACGGCCACATCGTCACGGTCCTGCCGACCCTGGGTGCGCCGAACGGCGTGTCCTTGCTCGGCGACCGTGTCGTGGTCGAGATCGCCTTCAATCAGCTGAAGGGCTGGCGCCTCGCGCGCCGGCCCTGAAGCCTTTCTGCACGGATGACGACATGACCCCGCTCGCCGACATGATCCCCACCATGACCGACGCCGACCTGACCACCCTGCGCGCCAACGCCGCCCGTCTGGTCGAACACGGCGCCTCCACCCAGGTGATGGCCGCCAGCGACATCCTGCCGGTCATCGACGACGAACTGGCCCGCCGCGCCGCCCTGCCCAAGCCCGTCAAGGCCCCGCCGGCGAAGCGCGCCGCCCCCAAGAAGAAGCTGCCGCCCGTCACCGGCCACCAGACGGCTCTGCCGACCGGCTGAGATCAGCCCAGGGCCTGATCCAGGTCGGCGATCAGGTCCTCGACGTCCTCGACCCCGACCGACAGGCGGATCAGGCTGTCGGTGATCCCGCCCTTCTCGCGGACCTCCTTGGGCACGCTGGCGTGGGTCATGATGGCCGGGTGGTTCACCAGGCTTTCGACCCCCCCCAGCGATTCCGCCAGCGTAAAGACCTGCACCTGCTCCAGCACCCGCTTGGTCCGCTCCAGGTCGCCGTCCAGGATCACCGTCACCATGCCGCCGTAACCGCCGCGCATCTGGCGCGCCGCCAGTTCGTGCTGCGGATGGGCGATCAGGCCGGGATAGATGACTTTCGCCACGCCCGACCGGGTCTCCAGCCAGCGCGCCACCGTCAGGGCGTTCTCGCAGTGGGCCTTCATCCGCAGCGCCAGGGTCTTCAGGCCACGGTTGGCCAGGAAGGCGTCGAACGGCCCCATGATTCCGCCGACCGAGTTCTGCAGAAACTTGATCCGCGTCGCCAGCTCAGCATCTGCGGTCGCCAGCACCCCGCCGATGATGTCCGAATGGCCGTTCAGATATTTGGTGGCCGAGTGCATGACGATGTCCGCCCCCAGGCTCAAGGGCTGCTGGCAGAAGGGCGTGGCGAAGGTGTTGTCGACCACCAGCAGCAGGCCATGCGCCTTGGCCACCGTCGACAGGGCGGCGATGTCGGCCAGTTTCATCAGCGGGTTGGTCGGCGTCTCGACCCACAGCATCTTCGTCTTGGGCGTGATGGCCGCCTCGACCGCGGCGATGTCGCTCAGGTCCACATAGGTGAAGTCCAGCCCCATGCTCCGCCGTCGCACCCGCTCGAACAGCCGCCACGAACCGCCGTACAGGTCATCGCCGGTCACGACGTGATCGCCCGCGTCCAGCAGCTCCAGCGCCGTCGAGGTCGCCGCCATGCCCGAGCCGAAGCCGAACCCATGCGTCCCGCCCTCCAGGTCGGCGATGCAGGCCTCGAACGCCTCGCGCGTCGGGTTCTTGCCCCGCGCATACTCATAGCCCTTGTTCACGCCCGGGCTTTCCTGGGCGTAGGTCGAGGTGGCGTAGATCGGCGTCATCACCGCGCCCGTCGTCGGGTCGGGATGCTGCCCGGCATGGATGGCGCGGGTCGAGAAACCCTGGCTGTTCTTCTTGTCGGCCATGGTTCTTACCGGTTCAGGCTGAGGTGGTTGATCAGGTCGGTGCGGGTGATCAGGCCCACGAACTTTTCGCCGTCCAGCACGATGGCCACCCGATCACGGTCGAACAGGGGGATCAGGGCGTCCAGCGGCTCATTAACCTGGACCGTGTCCAGATCGCGCGTCATGGCGTCGGCGACCGGCTTGGCGAACCGCTCCTTGCGGGTGATCTCGTCGGTGTTCATCACATGGACCAGATCGCTCTCGTCCAGAATGCCGACCAGACGCCCGTCCTCGATGATCGGCAGCTGGGAGACGTCGGCGCCCTTCATCCGCTTGAAGGCCGTGTCCAGGGTGTCGCCCGGACCGGCGACGACCACGTCGCCCCGCTCGTACTTGCGATTGATCAGGTCCGACAGGTCGCCGTGCAGCTCGCGCTCGCCCAGGCCCTGATCCGCCAGCCAGGCGTCGTTATAGACCTTGGACAGATACTTGGCCCCGGTGTCGCAGACGAAGGTGACGCAGGTCTTGGGCTCAGTCTGTTCGCGGCACCAGCGCAGGGCCGTGGCGATCAGAGTGCCCGACGAAGATCCCGCCAGAATGCCTTCCTTCAGCAGCAGTTCGCGCGCCGTGGCGATGGCTTCCGCGTCCGGGATCGAATAGGCCTTGTCGATCAGGCTCATGTCCGCCGTATCGGGCACGAAGTTCTGACCGATGCCCTCGACCGTATAGCTGCCGTCCGGCCCCGGCACGCCCTCGTTGACGATGCCGGCCAGGGTCGATCCCACCGGATCCGCCAGAATGATCTGGGCGTTCGAGCCGACGCTCTTCAGGTAGCGCGCCACGCCGGTGATCGTCCCGCCCGAGCCGATACCGGCGACGAAGGCGTCGATGTCGCCCCCCGTCTGTTCCCAGATCTCCGGCCCCGTCGTCTTCACATGGGCCTCGGCGTTCGACTGGTTGGCGAACTGGTTGACGTAATAGGCGCCGGGAATGGCCTGGGCCAGACGCTCGGCCATGTCGGTGTAATATTCCGGGTGTCCGTGCGGCACGTCCGACCGGGTGAGGCGAACATCGGCGCCCATGGCTCGCAGATGCTGGATTTTTTCCTTCGACATCTTGTCCGGAATGACCAGCAGCACCTTATATCCACGCGCCCGCCCGACCAGGGTCAGGGCCAGGCCGGTATTGCCGGCCGTCGCCTCGACGATCGTGCCGCCTTCCTTCAGCCATCCCTCACGTTCGGCCGCATCCAGCATCTCGACCGCGATCCGGTCCTTGATCGAACCGCCGGGGTTCTGGGACTCCAGTTTCAGCAACAGCCGGCACTTGCCGGTGTCGATCTTCGTCACCTCCACCATCGGCGTCCGGCCGATCAGATCCAGCGGCGACTTCACGGTCGCGCTAAGGGCGGGGGCGTTCAGGGACATCGTAGGCTCCGGTTCGGGACGCAGCGAGGCTGAGGCCTCACATTCACATGGTCAACTCACGCAAGATTTGACCCAAGGGCGCGGTTCCGCGCTACGAAAGACGCAATGACCAAATCACCCAAGAGGCCGCCCGCCGGTCTCCCCGACAAAGACACCCTCCTCGCCTTTCTGCGCGAGGCCGGATCGGCCGAGAAGACCGATATCGCCCGCCACTTCGGCCTGAAGGGCGGCGATCGCCGAGCCCTGCGCGAAATGATCCGCGAGCTGGAGGCTGAGGGCCGACTGGGCAAACGGGGCCGCAAGGGCTTCTCAGAAGCCGGCGCCCTGCCCCCCGTCGGCGTCGCCGATGTGATCGAACGCGACGGCGACGGCGAACTTTACGTCCGCCTGGTCGAGGCCGGCGCCGATGCGCCCCGCGCCCTGTTGATGCCTGACAAGGCAAAGCCCGGTCCCGCGCCCGGCCTGGGCGACCGGCTTTTGGTCAAGTTCCAGCGCGGCGACGACGGCTGGGAGGCGCGGTTGATCAAACGGCTGGACGCCGGGACGAACCGTGTCCTGGGCGTCATCCGCAAGTCGGCGCGCGAGACCCGCGTCGAGCCGGTCGATCGCCGCTCCAAGGACGTGCTGCTGGTGCCCCAGGCCCAGTCCGGCGATCTGCGCGACGGCGATCTGGTCCTGGCCGCCATCGAAAAGGGCGACCAGCGCTATGGGCCCAAGCGCGGCAAGATCCTGGAACATATCGGCAAGGAGGACGACCCCCGCGCCGCCTCCCTGATCGCCATCCACGCCCATGGCGTGCCGACCGGCTTCTCCGAGGCGGTGGAGCGCGAGGCCGAGGATCAGGAGCTGCCGACGCTGAAGGGGCGCGAAGATCTGCGCGAGATCCCCTTCATCACCATCGACCCCGCCGATGCGCGAGACCATGACGACGCCGTCTACGCCGCCCGCGACGAAGATCCGAAGAACCCCGGCGGCTGGATCGTCTGGGTCGCCATCGCTGACGTCGCCGCCTACGTCCGCCCCGGCAGCCAGCTGGACCGCGAGGCGCGCGACAAGGGCAACTCCACCTACTTCCCCGACCGGGTCGAACCCATGCTGCCCGAGGTGCTGTCGAACGGCCTGTGCAGCCTGAAGGAGGGCGAGAACCGCGCCTGTCTGGCGGTGCGGATGGTGTTCGACAAGGACGGCCGCAAGACCGGCCACAGGTTCGTGCGCGGCCTGATGCGGTCGCACGCCAAGCTCAGCTACGAACAGGCCCAGGCGGCCATCGACGGGCCTGAAAAGGGGTGCGGGGCCGACGACACGACCGGACCGATCATGGAGACCATCCTCTATCCGCTGTGGAACGCCTATCACGCCATGCTGAAGGGCCGGCTGAAGCGCAGTCCGCTGCAGATCGAATCCGCCGAACGCCGCATCCGCATGGCGCCCGACGGCGGGATCGCCTCCATCGAGAAGCGCGCTTCCCTGGAGGCGCACCGGCTGATCGAGGAGATGATGATCCAGGCCAACGTCTGCGCCGCCGAGACCCTGGAGCAGAAGAAGACGCCCCTGATCTATCGCGTCCACGACGCCCCCAGTCAGGAGAAGATCTTCAACCTGGCCGACTTCCTCTCGACCATCGGCAAGCCCTGGAACAAGGGCGAGCCGGGCACGACCAAGCGGTTCAACAAGTTGCTGGACGAGACCCGCGACGGCGAATACGCCGATGTGGTCAACGAAGTGGTTCTGCGCACCCAGATGCAGGCCATCTATTCGCCGGACAATGTCGGCCACTTCGGCCTGAACCTGGACCGCTACGCCCACTTCACCTCGCCGATCCGGCGTTACTCCGACCTGATCGTCCACCGCGGCCTGATCCGGGCGCTGAACCTCGGCAAGGACGGGCTGACCGACCGCGAGATCGCCGAACTGCCGGCCATCGCCGAGGGCGTGACCATGACCGAGCGCCGGTCCATGGCGGCCGAGCGGGACGCCATGGACCGCTATATCGCCGCCTTCCTGGAGGACCGCGTCGGCGCGACCTTCACCGGACGGATCACCGGCGTGACCCGCTTCGGCCTGTTCATCCGCCTCGACGAGACCGGCGCCGACGGCCTGGTTCCCGTCTCCACCCTGGGCGGCGAGTATTTCGCCCACGACGACCGCGCCCACGCCCTGGTCGGCGAACGCACCGGCAAGCGCTTCACCCTGGGCCGGATGGTCGAGGTCAGGCTGGTGGAGGCCACCCCCGTCACCGGCGGACTGGTGTTCGAAATGCTCAGCGAACCGGAGCCGCGCGATCCCAACGCCCCGCCCCCTCGCTACGGCGTCCGGGGACGAGGCGGCGACGGCCCGCCGATCCGCGGCAAGAACCGGCCGGGCGGCCCCAAGCCCCGCAACGGCTCCAAACCTTCGGGCGGGCTGAAGGGCGTGCGCAAAGGCAAACGGAGGTGACCCCCTTCGACGCCGCGCAGGACCTGACCGACGCGCCTCGCGTCGGCGGCGCCCAACGCCCCAAGGACGCGGCGACATTGATCGTGACACGGGGCGGGTCGCGGCCTGAGGTGCTGATGGGGCGGCGGGCGCCGGGCCATGTCTTCATGGCGTCGAAGTGGGTGTTTCCCGGTGGGCGGATCGACCGGGCGGATTTCACCGCCGCCTCGACCGGCGCCTTGGCCCCCGATGTCGCGCGCCGGCTGGAGGCCGAGGTTCCCGCCCGCCGCGCCCGCGCCCTGGCCCTGACGGCGATCCGCGAGACCTTCGAGGAGACCGGGCTGATCCTGGGGCGCGCCGCGCCGTCGACCAGCGTCGCCGGACCGTGGCGCGAATACCGGCAAGCGGGCGCCCTGCCCGATCTGTCGGTCCTGTCCTACATCGCCCGCGCCGTTACGCCGCCCGGCCGCCCGCGCCGGTTCGACGCCCGGTTCTTCCTGGCCCCGGCGGAGGCCCTGTTGACGCCCGAGCCGACCGCAGGATCAGGCGAGCTGGACGAAATCGCCTGGCTTCCCCTGGAAGACGCTCGCGCCCTCGATCTGCCCGCCATCACCCGCTTCGTGCTGGGCGAACTGGCCGAGCGGCTTGGCCAGGATCGAACCAGCCCCAACCGCCCCCTCCCCTTCGTCCGCATGGTGCGCGGCCGCCATATCGTCGATCACAGGGACTGACCATGCCCAGCGCCATCACCCTGCGCCTGACCACAGCAGACCCGGTCCCAGGCGTCGCCTACAGCCTGCAGGACAAGGCCAACACGCCGGTCAAACCCCGTATCGCCGGTGACGGTCCGATCAGTTTCGACGTCCCCGTGACCCTGTCCGACGACGGGCGGCTGACCGGCCCCTTCGTGCGACGCGAGGGAGCGTTGCGCCGCTTCATCTATATCGCCATCGGCACGTCGGCGGGACAGCACAGCGAATGGAGCCGTCGCGCCAAGATCGACGTCCATGATATTCCCGCAGACCTTCTGGCCCTGGCGCGCGAGGGCCGGACGCTGGAGATGATTCTGCCCGGCCGCGCCCGCGACGGCGGCCCCGCCTGCGCGACTGTGCGGCCTCTTCAGCCGTGGACGGCCGTCTGAGATTGGGCCGTTGACTTTGGATCGAGTCTGAGTATGTTTCGCGCCTCTTATTTTAAGCGGCTTTCGCCGTCGCAGAGGTAATTCCGATGGCCAAACCGGCTTCCATCAAGATCCGCCTGAACTCCACGGCCGACACCGGCTTCTTCTACGTCACCAAGAAGAACGCTCGCACCATGACCGAGAAGATGGTCGTCAAGAAGTACGACCCGGTCGTGCGCAAGCACGTCGAGTTCAAGGAAGGCAAGATCAAGTAACGCCTTGATCCGCTGACAAGGGAAAACGCCCGGCTGGTCGCAGCCGGGCGTTTTTCGTTGCGGCTAAGCCGGTGCGACGTCAGACCGCGCGCGCGACGACCTTGTTGCGGCCGCCGGCCTTGGCTTCATAAACGCCTTCATCGGCCCGCTTCAGCAGGGCCTCGGGCGTGTCCCCGGCGCCGGTCGTCGCGGCGACGCCGATCGACAGGGTGATGGTCAAAAACTCCTCGCCGCCCATCACGCGGAACGGCGCTGCGGCGATGTCGCGGCGAATACGCTCGGCCACCATACGGGCGTCCTCCAGACCCGCGCCCGGCATGACCACCACGAATTCCTCCCCGCCCATACGGCAGGGCAGGTCCACGGCGCGCACATTGGTGGCGAGCCGGACCGCAAATTCGGCCAGAACCTCATCGCCGGCGTCGTGGCCGAAACCGTCGTTGACCGCCTTGAAGTGGTCGATATCCAAGACCAGCACAGCCACCGGCGAGCCGCCGTGTGTGGCGCGCCCCACCAGGGCCTGCAGCTGGCCGGCCATGTAGCGCCGATTGTGCAGGCCCGTCAGAGAGTCGGTGACGGCCATTTCCAGACTGCTGTCCAGCTTCTGGCGCAGGAAGTCCGTATAGCGTTTGCGCCGGATCTGGGTGCGGACACGGGCGGAAAGCTCCTCGGTGTCGATCGGACGCGGCAGGATGTCGGTAGCCCCCAGCTCCAGCGCCTTGACCATCCGAGGTCGCTCGCCAGGCTCCACGATTGCGAGGACCGGCGCGCGCCGCGCATCGCCGGATTTCAGCATGGCGATGACCCTTAATCCGTCGAAACTCTGGGCCGCCACATTGACGATGATCAGATCCAGCGGCCCCTTGGCCGCCGCAAGCGCCGCCTGGGGGTCGGTCTCCACCACCACGCGGTGTTCGCGGCCCAGTTCCGCAGCGACCGCTGCGGCCTGGCTTTCGTCGTCATCGACGATCAGAACCCGGCCGCCTTCGGTTCTCAGACGCGCTGCAGCCTCGTCGCCCACGCCCATGCGCCGGCTGCTTTCCTCGCGCTCGCGCAGTTCGTCCATCACCTGCTTCAGCCGCGTCAGCGACTTGACCCGCGCCAGCAGCACCACATCGTCGATCGGCTTGGTCAGAAAGTCGTCGGCCTCGGCCTCCAGACCGCGAATCCGATCGGCTCGGCCGTCCAGGGCCGTCACCAGCACCACCGGAATGTGGCGCGTCTCAGCTCGCGCCTTCAACCGCCGACAAGTCTCGAAACCGTCCATGCCCGGCATCATGACGTCCAGCAGGATCAGGTCCGGCTGCTCTTTCGCCGCCAGGGTCAAGGCCGTCTGACCGTCGTGGCAGGTCAGCACGTCATAATATTCGATGGTCAGCTTGGCCTCGAGCAGACGCACATTCACGTCTACATCGTCGACGACCAGAATTCGCGCGCTCATCCCAGATGCTGCCGAATGGTCTGGAGGAAGTGCATGACCGATATCGGCTTGGAGATATAGGCCTCGCAACCGCCCTGACGAATCCGCTCCTCATCGCCCTTCATGGCGAAGGCGGTCACGGCGATGACGGGAATATGGTTCAGCTCCTCGTCGTCCTTCAGCCATTTGGTGACTTCGAGACCCGAAATTTCAGGCAGTTGAATATCCATCAGGATCAGGTCCGGATGGTGCGCGCGCGCCAGGGCCAAGGCCTGCAGCCCCTCTCGGGTCTGCAAGGTCTCGTAGCCCTGGGAATCGAGCAGATCATGAAAAAGCTTCATGTTCAGCTCGTTATCCTCGACGATGAGGACTTTCTTGGACATCATCACCTGACCTGGGTCGCCGGCGAATTGGCGACGCCGCGTTGAACGTCATACTGCCTGCCCAGTCTTAAGTTGGGGTGAAGCCAAGGTTACGGAGACCTTAAGCGTGGCCATAAAGGCCGTCTGTCGCCACTGTCTGTGGACCGGAACCGACCCCGCCGGGCCGCCGGATCGGCGCTGCCCGTCGTGCGGATCGCGCCGCATCGTCGCCCACACGGAACTGGATCGGTTGACGATCGCGCACATGGACTGCGACGCCTTCTACGCCTCGGTCGAAAAGCGCGATCGGCCCGAGCTTCGCGACCGGCCGGTGATCGTCGGCGGGGGAAAGCGCGGCGTGGTTTCGACCGCCTGCTATGTCGCCCGCCAATATGGCGTCGGCAGCGCCATGCCGATGTTCAAGGCCCTGAAGGCCTGTCCCGATGCCGTGGTGATCAAGCCGGACTTCGCCAAATACGTCTTTGAGTCAGATCGCATCCTGGGCGCCCTGGGCCGGCTGACGCCCCTGATCCAGCCGCTGTCGCTGGACGAGGCCTGGGTCGATCTGTCGGGCACGGAGCGACTGAACGGCGGGCCTGCGGCCTTTCAGTTGATCCGGTTCCAGAAGCAGATCGAGGACGAGACCGGCCTGACCGTCTCGATCGGCCTGGCGCCCAATCGCTTCCTTGCGAAAATGGCCTCGGAGATGGACAAGCCGCGCGGCTTTTCCGTGATCGGCGCAGGGGATGCGCAGGCCCTGCTGGCGCCCCGCTCCGTCACCGCCCTGCCCGGCGTCGGCCCGGTGTTCGGCAAGGCGCTGCGCAGCGACGGCTACGCCACCATCGGCGATCTGGCCCGGGCCGACGTCCGCGACCTGGTCAAACGCTATGGCGAGTCCGGTCTGCGCCTCTACGACCTGGCCCACGCCCGCGACGCCCGCGCCGTGAACCCGGAGCGGGACCGCAAGGGCATGAGCGCCGAGACCACCTTCAATGAGGACCTCAGCACAGCCGAGGCGCTGGAGGCCGAGCTCTGGCCCCTGTGCGAGAAGCTGGCGTCAAAGGCGCGGCGCGATGGCGTCGCCAGCCGCGTCCTGGTGCTGAAACTGCGCCGCACCGACTTCAAGATCGTCACCCGGCGGATCAGCCTGGCCGAACCGGTCCAGACCGCCCGCGCCCTGTTCGCCGCCGGTCGCGATCTGCTGCGACCGGAACTGGGGCCGCCCTATCGGCTGATCGGTATCGGCATGGCGGATATTCAGGATGCGGAAGACGCGCCTGTCGGTCTGTTCCAAAGCGCCGAGACCCGCCTCCTGAAGACCGAACGGGCCATCGACCGGCTGCGGGAAAAGTTCGGCAAGGACGCCGTGGTGGCGGGTCGGGCGCTTAAGACCTAAGAGGACGCATGGACCTCGCCAAACGCGCCTTCGACCACGGGTTCCGCCTGGACCCGATCGTCCGCAGCCTGCTGGACACCGATTTCTACAAATTGCTGATGTTGCAGATGATCTGGCGTGAACATCGCGACACGCCCGTCGTCTTCCAGGTCATCAACCGCACCCGGTCGGTCCGTATGGCGGACGAGATCGACGTCGCTGCACTGCGCGACCAGCTGGACCACGCCCGCACATTGCGCTTCACCAACAAGGAATTGGTCTGGCTGGCGGGCAACAGCTTCTATGGGGTGAAGCAAATCTTCTCGCCGGACTTCATCGCCTGGCTGACCGACTACCGCCTGCCCGACTACGACCTGTCGGTTCAGGACGGCCAATATGTCCTGACCTTCTCCGGCGCCTGGGCCGAGGTGACCCTGTGGGAAATCCCCGCCCTGGCCATCCTCAATGAACTGCGCTGCCGCACAGGGCTGCGTCGGCTGGGACGGTTCGAACTGGACGTCCTCTATTCGCGGGCCAAGACCCGGCTGTGGTCCAAGGTCGAGCGGCTGCGCGCCCTGCCCGATCTGGCCCTGTCCGACTTCGGCACCCGTCGTCGCCACGGCTTCCTGTGGCAACGCTGGTGCATTCAGGCCCTGAAGGAAGGTCTGGGCCGGTCCTTCATCGGCACCTCCAATGTGCTCCACGCCATGGAGAACGATCTGGAGGCCATCGGCACCAATGGCCACGAACTGCCGATGGTCCTGGCCGCCCTGGCCCCCGACGACGCCAGCCTGGCCCAGACGCCCTATGCTGTGCTGGACGAGTGGCGGCGGCACTACGGCGGCAATCTGCTGGTCGTCCTGCCCGACGCCTTCGGCACCGAGGCCTTTCTGGATCAGGCTCCCGACTGGGTCGCCGACTGGACCGGCTTCCGCCCCGACTCGGCCCCGCCGATCCCGGCGGGCGAACGGCTGATCGACTGGTGGCGCGAACGGGGCCGCGATCCGCGCGAGAAGCTGCTGATCTTCTCCGACGGCATGGACATTGACGGCATCGAAGCGGCCCACGCCCATTTCCATGGCCGCACCCGGCTCAGCTTCGGCTGGGGCACCAATCTGACCAATGACTTCCGCGACTGTTCGCCCGCCTTCGCCCCCGAGCTTGAGCCCATCTCCCTGGTCTGCAAGGTGGTCGAGGCTGGAGGGCGTCCCGCCGTCAAACTGTCGGACAATCCGGAAAAGGCCGTGGGCGATCCGGCCGAAATCCAACGCTATCGCCGCGTCTTCGGCGCGCGCGGCCTGACCGCTCGACCCGTTACGGTCTGAAACCCGGCCTTAAGCCCGATTGGTCATAAGGGCGGCATGAACGCCTTCGTCGACAAGATGCGCCGCCGCGCCGGCCGTTATCTGGATGTCCGCCCCGCGACCATCCGGCCCCCGCGAGGCGTGCTGAGCCTGTCGTTCGACGATATCCCCGCCTCCGCCTGGCTGGAGGCCGGGCCGGTGCTGGCCCAGCACGAGGTGAAGGCCACCTACTATGTCTGCGGCGGTCTGGCGGGCGGGCGCAATCTGGATCTGCCGCAGTTCGAGACCGAGCACCTTCAGGCCCTGCACGCGGCGGGACACGAGGTCGGCTGCCACACCTATGAACACGTCTCGACCCTGCGCCTGTCGCCGGCCGAACTGGACGCCAGCCTGGCCCGCAACGCCGCCTGGGTGTCGGAACGGCTGGACGGCTATCGGATGCAGACCTTCGCCTATCCGTTCGGCGACTGCGCCCTGGGGTCCAAGGCGGTGATTGAGCGGCGCTTCCTGTGCGGGCGAGGCGTGCGCGACGGGATCAACACCGGCCGCGTGGATCGCAATCTGGTGCAGGCCATCGGCCTGGAGAGCCGTCGCCTGCCCGGCTATGATCTGGAACAGCTTGTCGCAGACACGGCGGCCTCTAGAGGCTGGCTGATCGCCTACGGCCACGACGTCAGCGACGCGCCCACCCCCTATGGCTGCCGCCCCGAAGACATCGACCGGCTGATCCTGCTCGCCAAGGCCGCCGGGCTGGACATTCAACCCGTGGCCTCGGCCTGGGGCCGCCTTACCGACTGAAACGGCTTAGAAAACGCCCACGGCGCCCTCGGCCCAAATCAGCAGAACCGCCAGGACCACCGCGGCGCAGACGGCCAGAGCCAAAGAACGACGTTTGATCAAAGCCAGCGTCAGTTCGATCAAGACGCCCGCTCCGACCAGCAAGACGCCCGCGAACAGGAAGTCCGACGCCGTCCAGGCGACCTCGCGAGTGAACTGCATGGCCACCAGCGGCGCCGATAGGGCCAAGGCCACAAGGCCCCAGCCGACCAAACGCAGAGGATGCGCCCCGCCCGCACGCTTCGCCGCCATCGACATGCCGTCGCTCCAATCCGAAAATGTCAGCACACTAATCGATAATCGGGCTATCGAACATCGCCGGCTCTCAGACGAGGGCGACGGCCTTGCGCCGATCCGCCCAGGCGATCAGCTCCTTCCTCGGCCAGACCATCAGCCATGACCGCGCGGTGTATTCACCGCTGTCGATCAACGCCTTTCGCGACGCAGAGGCTGTTGCCGCCCGCTGCGTGTGAATCTCGCCCGGCCCTTGATGCACCATAAAGGCCCCGCCCTTCAGCGGGTTGAGCCGCAGGTGCGCCAGGCGGGGGCTGATCTCGGTCAGGGGCGGGTCGTAGAACCAGCTGGAGCCGATCATCCCCGCCAGCTCCGGTCGCGTCCGACAGATTTCCGCCGCCGTGGCCCAGGCGTCGTTCCAACCCTCCTCGTTGAAGCCGCGCAGCCAGCGGCTCTCGGTATGGACCTCCAGCCAGGGCTCGCGTTTGGCGCCCGCCTTCAGATAGCGGAACAGCGGGCCGAAACCCCAGCCGTCGCGCACATGTTTGATGATCTGTCCCGGCCCCACCGGCGAACTCAGGTCGATGACCTGGCTCTTGGCCGCCGGCACGCTGAGCGCCAGGCTGAAGCGAACATCCTTGGCCCAGTGGTCGAAGTCGTAATCGCCCTCCGCCTGGGTCAGGAAGGCCGCCAGCTGTTCGATCCAATAGGGATAGAGGGACAGCACTTCGGGCGGCAGAGCCAGGGTCGCGACCCGATCCGGCAAGCGCAGGGCCCAACTGGCGATGAGGCCGCGTCGAACCGCGTCAGAGGCGGATGCGCCCAGAACGGCGTCCACCGCCCTGGCTGGCATTTCGAAATCCCAGTGGGGCGCGGCCTCTGCGGCCTTGGCGGCGGCGGGCTCCATGGCTGCATCAACGTGCGCCCAGTCCGACGGCGAAAGGCGCGCCAACACGGCCTGAAAGGCGGCGACGTCAGAGGTCAGGTGCAGATCCATGAGCGCCATTCTGGCATATGGCGATTGGCGAAGGCTTAAGACGCCGGACGGGTGACGCCGCCCTTGCGCCGCGCTAAACCGCCGACCAGATCAAGGAGCCCCCATGACCATCGAATCCCGTATCGCCGAACTCGGCATCACCCTGCCGGAACCCGCCAAGGCGGTGGCCAACTATGTGCCCTTCGTCCAGTCGGGCGCGGTCGTCCACATCTCGGGCCAGCTGTCGAACGACGCCTCGGGCGGGATCAAGGGCACGGTCGGCGTAGACGTGACGCCGGAACAGGCTGCCGCCGCCGCCCGCCTGTGCGGGATCAATCTGCTGGCCCAGATCAAGGCCGCCTGCGACGGCGACCTGGGCCGGGTCGTGCGGATCGTGAAGCTGGGCGGCTTCGTCCAGGCGGGACCGGAATTCGAGGCCATTCCCGCCGTCATCAACGGCTGCTCGGACCTGATGGTCGAGGTGTTCGGCGACGCCGGCCGCCACGCCCGTTCCGCCGTCGGCGTCTACAAGCTGCCCCTCGGCTTCGCCGTCGAGGTGGACGCCGTCGTGGAGATCCGTTGACCTTCACACTGACGGTTCACGACGGGATCGCCGACATCGGCCGCGAGGCCTGGGACGCCTGCGCGTGTCCCACCGGCGATCCCTTCGTCTCCTACGATTTTCTGCACGCCTGCGAGGCGTCCGGCAGCGCCGCGCCGCACCAGGGTTGGGCGCCGCGACACCTGGCCCTGCGTGACGAGGATGACGCCGTCCTGGGCGTCATGCCCCTCTATCTGAAGGGCCACAGCCAGGGCGAATATGTCTTCGACCACAGCTGGGCCGACGCCTATGAGCGCGCCGGCGGTCGCTATTACCCCAAGCTGCTGGGCGCCGTGCCCTTCACCCCGGCGACCGGCCCACGCTTCCTGAACCACCCGGATACGGACGCCGCGACGGTGCGGCAGGCCCTGCTTCAGGGCGCCCTGACCCTGGTCGAGCGGCTGGGCGTCTCGTCCCTGCACGTCAACTTCCCAACCGAGACGGAATGGACGGATATGGCCCAGGCTGGCCTGCTGCTCCGCCAGGACATCCAGTTCATCTGGCGCAATGACGGCTATCAGACCTTCGACGACTTCCTGGCCGCCCTGTCGGCCAACCGTCGCAAGACCATCCGCCGCGAACGCCGCGACGCCCAGGCCGGTCTGGACATCCGCATCCTGACGGGCGCCGACATCGCCGAGGCCCACTGGGACGCCTTCTTCGCCTTCTACATGGACACGGGCGACCGGAAATGGGGGCGACCCTATCTGACCCGGGACTTCTTTAGCCGCGTGGGCGCGACCATGGCGGACCGGATCGCCCTCGTCATGGCCTTCCGCGACGAAAGGCCCATCGCCGGCGCCTTGAATTTCATCGGCCGCGACGCCCTGTACGGCCGCCAGTGGGGCGCGCTGGAAGACGTGCCCTTCCTCCATTTCGAGCTCTGCTATTATCAGGCGATCGAGTTCGCCGTTGCGCGCGGCCTGTCCCGCGTCGAGGCGGGCGCCCAGGGCGAGCACAAGATCGCACGCGGCTATCTGCCCTCCCCCGTCTACTCCGCCCACTTCATCGCCGACCCCGCGCTGCGCGGCCCGGTCGCCGACTATCTCCGTCGCGAAGGCCCCGCAGTGGAGGCGCAGAGGCGAGAGATGACCGAGGAACTGTCGCCCTTCAAAAAAGAAAACTGACCCTCTCCCGCTTGCGGGCGAGGTGGCCCGTCGTTCGCGAAGCGAACCAGGGTCGGAGAGGGGAGTCTTGTTTGGCTGGAAGAAGACTTCCCCCATCGTCAGCCGTCTCGCTACGCTCGACGAGCTGACACTTCCCCCGCAAGCGGGGGAAGGTCCACCTAGGCCGGCCTCTGCGCCCACAGATGGTACATGCCGGCGAACAGGGTCGGGTTTTGCGTCTCCAGCCGGTCCCATAGGTCCATATCCAGCGGATCGGCGCGCCCGAAGGCCGAACGGAAGGCCGACTGAGCCTCGGGCGGGGCGTCGAAACCGATAAGGCGGAGACCAGCGACGGCCAGCAGATCGTCCAGTTGGGGCGGCGTGTAGCAATGTTCCTGCACGTGGAAGACCAGATCACGGCATCCACTGAGACTGTAGAAGTCGTCGCTCTCCCTCAAGGCGGCCAAGGGCGCCCCGTCCGGCAAGGACAGGACGTGGGCGCGGAAGGCGCGGATGTCCTCTGGCGTCGCTCGCCAGCCGCGTTCCCGGATCAGGGCGTGAGCCAGCTTCACCCGCTTGCGCCCCCGCTCGCTGTAGAGGCCCAGCCGCACCACTCCGCCCGGCCGCAGCACCCCAGCCAGGCGCGCCAAGCCCTCGTCCGGCCGCGCCATATGGTGGATCACGCCGGTGGAGGTCACGACGTCGAACCGGTCCTCGATCTGGTCCAGCGCCAGTATGTCGCCTTGGACGAACCGAACCCGATCAAGCCCAAGTTCGCCTGCGACCCGTGCGCCATAAGCCAGGCTGGCGCGGCTCAGGTCCATGGCGGTGATCGACAAGGTCGGATCGGTCCGGGCCAGGTCGATCGGCTCGAACCCTGTGCCGCAGCCGGCGACCAGAACCCGTTCGGGCCGTCCGGCGAAAGCCTCCCGATCCAGCCCAGGCAAGGCCTTAACGCACGAAATCAGTGAGCGCGCTTCGGGCGCGGGCGGTGCGACCCAACGCGGATAGGGACTGGCCTCATACTGATCGCGCACCGCCACGGAAACCGCGTCGTCGGACGGCGTCAAACACTCGAGCCCTGCCGCCAGCTCACCCTCTCGCTTGGGCTGCTCAACGGCCCGACGCGCTAGTTCGCCGCTCACCTCCTCATCCAGCCCCGGCGTCCGAAACAGCCAGGCCAGGCGCCCCGTCAAACCCTCTGGTCCTGCGTCGAGATATTCCGCGGCGAAACCATTCACCGCCAGTGCCTCTAGCAAGGCCGCGCGGCCCTCGCCCTCCGTCCCATCGGTCGCGACCAGGGCGGCGCGCACGGCATTCAACCGCGCCTCCATCGCAGCATCCAGATTTAGGCAGCGCGACAAAAACCCCCGCCACAGCGGATCGCGGCCAATCGCTTCCAGCGCCTCAACGGAGCCGTCAAAGTCCGGCGTCTTCAGCAGCAGGGTCCGCGCAACGACCCGCGCCAGTTTCTGCGGATCGACCGCCGCTTCGCCCAGCAACACCGTAAGATCCGCGTCCAGCACGGGATGCCAGCCGTTCGGCGCCAGACCGGACAGCCGCTCAGCCAGAGCCGCCGCCACCTTCCCACGCATCCCGGGATCTACGGCCTTCGCCAAGGCCCGACTCAGGACCTGGCTCGCCTGCCCCGGATCGCCATGGACCGACAGGAACATCCCCATGGCCGCCAGGGCAGCCGGATGATCAGTATCCGCGGCGATAGCCGCCTTAAGGCACTCAAACGCCTCCTGCTTTCGGCCATTCTCAAGGGCGACCTGAGCAGCTTGAATGGTGCGTTCTGCATCGGCAACGCTCATTCGTCGTGCGCGCTCAACTGATCCAGCTTGTTTCGCATCTATCTCGTCGCCATCCCTTCAAGGTGCGCGAATAGAGACAATCTTGTCCGCCTCCACCCAGCATGATCCATTCTTGTCCTACTGACAGGGTCGCACGGGTTCGCAGCAGAGAATAGACGGGAGGCTCCACTGAGAACCAAGGGTGAAACTCCCCGCTCTGGGAAATAACATTAGCATTTGGCTCAGGGAGACCTAGGGTCCGCCAGTTGCAGTTCGCCTTCGAGCTTAACCGCATTCCACCAGATACGCCTTCCGGCGAAAACTCCTTCAGCGCCTGGGCCATCAAGGCGCAGTCATGGGGGCTGACGGTCCCTACCCGGACAAACGGAACGGCGAAAGCCGCCCAGAGCGAAATGAGGAACACCACAATGGCCAACCCGGTCGCTGTGGGTTTGACCCATTTGTCGGATGTGTCGAGCCTTCCACGCAGCAGCAGGTCAAACGACACCCAGGCCAAAGCCGTCACCATCCCAAAGCCGGCCATCCATCGGTAGGTCGAGGCTCGATTGTCGAAGCTGAGACGGGCCATCAGTTCGGCCATGACGAAGGCGCCAATCATCAAAGCCGTCGCTGCTGACGAATAGGCGGCTATGCGATTGCTAGATCGCTTGGAAATCCATTCGTAGGTGCGATCCGCACCCAACAGACACATAGCGAATGTGACCACGAATATTCCATCACTTTGAAGGCTAAAGCCTTGAAACCAGACAACGAGGGCAATGACCAGAACAGCCAAAGCCGCCGCCATCACGAGCAAAGCCCTCAAGATCTTTAGTTTCATAACGCCCTCCGCCCCCGATTTCGCCAGTGACTTGAGACAGAAAAAAGGCCCGGGCGGAGACGCCCGGGCCTTCTACTCGTCGTCGCTCGGGCTGATCAGGCCGTCTCTTCTTCCTCCGACTTCGCCGGAACGCCGCCGGCGCTCTTGATGTCGAAGTCGATCTTGCCGTCCTTCAGCTGGACCTTGACGTGTCCGCCGCGCGTCAGACGCCCGAACAGGATGTCGTCGGCCAGCGGCTTCTTGATCGAATCCTGGATGACCCGCGCCAGCGGACGCGCGCCGTACAGTTCGTCGAAGCCGTTCTTGGCCAGCCAGTCGGCCGCCTCGTCGGTCAGTTCGATGGTGATGTTGCGGTCTGCCAGCTGGGCTTCCAGCTGAAGGATGAACTTGGTCACCACCGAGCGGATCGTGTCGGCCTGCAGCGGCTTGAAGGCCACGATGGCGTCCAGGCGGTTCCTGAACTCCGGCGCGAACAGACGCTGGATGGCCTTTTCGTCCTCGCCCTCGACCTTGCCGCGGCCGAAGCCGATGGAGGCGCGGGCGTTGTCGGCGGCGCCGGCGTTGGTGGTCATGATCAGGATGACGTTCCTGAAGTCCACCTTCTTGCCGACCGCGTCGGTCAACAAGCCGTTGTCCATCACCTGCAACAGGATGTTGTAGACGTCCGGGTGCGCCTTCTCGATCTCGTCCAGCAGCACCACCGAATGGGGATGCTGATCGACGGCGTCGGTCAGCAGACCGCCCTGGTCATGGCCGACATAGCCGGGAGGCGCCCCGATCAGGCGGCTGACGGTGTGCCGCTCCATGTACTCGGACATGTCGAAACGCTGCATCTCGATGCCGAGGGTGGAGGCCAGCTGACGCGCCACCTCGGTCTTGCCGACGCCGGTCGGACCGCTGAACAGGAAGCTGCCGATCGGCTTGTTCGGATCACGCAGACCCGCCCGCGCCAGCTTCATCGCCGCCGACACCTGTTCGATCGCCTGCTCCTGCCCGAAGACCACGCGCTTCAGATCGACCTCCAGCTCGCGCAGGCTCTCGGTGTCCGACTTGGACACTGACTTGGCCGGAATGCGGGCCATCTTGGCGATGACGGCCTCGACCTCCTTCTGACCGATGACCTTCTTGCGCTTGGACTCGGTCAGCAGCATCTGCGACGCCCCGGCCTCGTCGATCACGTCGATCGCCTTGTCCGGCAGTTTCCGGTCGGTCATGTAGCGCGCCGACAGCTCGACCGCCGTCCGCACGGCGCTGTCAGTGTAACGAACCTTATGGTGCTGTTCGTAATAGGTTTTCAGACCTTTCAGGATCTTCACCGTATCCTCGACCGTCGGCTCGTTGACGTCGATCTTCTGGAAGCGGCGCACCAGGGCGCGGTCCTTCTCGAAGTGTTGGCGATACTCCTTATAGGTCGTCGATCCCATGCAGCGCAGCGAACCCGAAGCGAGGGCCGGCTTCAGCAGGTTCGACGCATCCATGGCCCCGCCCGAGGTCGCGCCGGCGCCGATCACCGTGTGGATCTCGTCGATGAAGAGCACGGCGTTGTCGTGGTTCTCCAGCTCCTTGACCACCTGTTTCAGCCGCTCTTCGAAATCGCCGCGATAGCGGGTGCCGGCCAGAAGAGCGCCCATGTCCAGCGAATAGATGGTGGCGTCCTTCAGGACGTCGGGCACCTCGCCGTTGACGATCTTGCGCGCCAGGCCTTCGGCGATGGCGGTCTTGCCGACCCCGGGGTCGCCGACCAGCAGCGGATTGTTCTTGGTCCGGCGGCACAGGATCTGGATCGAGCGTTCGACCTCGGCCTGACGGCCGATCAGTGGATCGACCTTGCCCTGGCGCGACTTCTCATTGAGGTCGACGCAATAGGCTTCCAGCGCCTCGCCGCCCTGTTTGACCGCTGACTGGTCTTCGGCCTCCTCAGGCGAGGCGCCCTTGGCGGGACGGGTCTCGCCGGCGCCGGCCTTCTTGGCGATGCCGTGGGCGATGAAGTTGACCGCGTCATAGCGGGTCATGTCCTGCTCTTGCAGGAAGTAGGCGGCGTGGCTCTCGCGCTCCGAGAAGATGGCGACCAGCACGTTTGCGCCGGACACCTCTTCGCGACCCGAGGACTGGACGTGGATGACCGCGCGCTGGATCACGCGCTGGAAGCCCGCCGTCGGCTTGGCGTCCTCGCCGTCAGCCGTGGCGAGGGCGGCTAGATCATTGTCGACATAGAGGTTCAGCGCCGCCTTCAAGGCCGACAGATCGACATTGCACGCCCGCATGACATTGGCGGCGTCCGGGTCGTCGATCAGGGCCAGCAACAGGTGTTCGAGCGTGGCGTATTCGTGCCGGCGCGCATTGGCGTAGCCGACGGCGCGGTGCAGGGTTTCTTCGAGAGGACGGGAAAATGAAGGCATAGGGAGGCTCCTCTCAGTCCTTTTCCATCGTGCATTGCAGCGGGTGCTGGTGGCGGCGCGCGGTTTCGATGACCTGCGCGACCTTGGTCTCGGCGACTTCATAGGTGTAGACGCCGCAGACCCCCACGCCATGCTGATGCACATGCAGCATGATGCGAGTGGCTTCTTCCCGGCTCTTCTGGAAGAATCGTTCCAGGACATAGACGACGAATTCCATCGGCGAATAATCGTCGTTCAGTATGAGCACTCGGTAAAGCGAGGGCTTCTGAAGCTTGGGCTTTGTTTCGGTGACGACGGCGGTTCCTTGTCCGCCGCCTGTTTCACCGGGCCTTTGTATGGGCATTCGTGTTCCGTATCGGGGAGTCGTCTTGTCTATCAGATAGGGAATGATGGCCTGATTTGAAGCGGCGTCCAGTCACGGCTTTCGTGAGTGGAGGCTGACGAAAGATTCACGTGATCCCGCAACCCTTTCGCCACAGGTTGGGACATCGCCAATCAAAGGTCGCCCCCATGTCTGTCGCCCTCGCCGCCGCGCCATTGGCCGCATTGGCGCTGCTCGCCGCCCCCTCGCCGGGCCAGACCCTGCGCGAGTCGGTCATGGCGGCGGACGCCCGGCTCTTTTCCGTCTTCTTCGAAGCGTGCGACCCTGCGACCCTGCGGACGCTCGTTACGGACGATTTCGAATTCTTCGACGACAGGGGCGGTCGGGTGGCGACGGATGCGGACGGTTTCGTGGCCCAGTACGCCGATCGGTGTCAGGACCGCCTTGCGCCGGACGCCTGGCGGTCTCGACGCGAAGCGCTTGCGGACGCGGTGGCGGTCTATCCGATCGAAAACTACGGCGCCGTCGAAACCGGCGAACACGTCTTTTATGAGAGGCGCGGGGACGGCCCCGAGACCCGCGTCGGCCGCGCCCGCTTCACCCAGATGTGGAAGCGCGAGGGCGAGACTTGGAAGCTGGCGCGCGTCTTCAGCTACGACCACACGCCCCTGCCCTGAAGACAAAGAAAAGGCCCCGAGGCGAACCTCGGGGCCTTCGAATGCTTCGATCGCCAGACTTAGCGGGCGGCCTGGAAGGTCTCGACCGAGGCGGTGACGCGCTCATTGATGGGCTTCAGGCTGTCCTTGACCGTCGTGGTGACGATCTCGTTGGTCTTGGCCAGTTCGGACATATAGCGTTCCATGGACTTCTTGGCCCAGGTCGTCTGAAGTTCGAAGAACTCCTGGACCGAGCGGGCGGTCGACAGTTCCTTGGCGGCGGCGACGCCGTCTTCCCAGCTGGTCTTGGCGAAGCCCAGGGCCTGTTGCGACAGGGCCTCGGCGCCCTTCTGGGCGACGGTGGCGGATTCGACCATGGCGTCCAGGTTCTTCTTGCCGTGGGCGTTCAGTTCGGTCAGCGAGGCGACGGATTTGTCGATGCCTTCACGCATGGCCTTGGCGCCGGCGGCCTGGAATTCGGCGGCATGGGCCTGAGCCTGGTTTTGGGCCTTGGCGGCGGAATCGGCGGTCTTCTTAATGGTTTCGGCGGTGTCGGCCATGGTCATGTTTCCGATTGGTTAGGGGGACGGCGCAATCTAGTTGACCCAGGGTCATCCCCTTTATGCTGCACAAGCGAACAAAAATCAAGGATCATTGTGCATTGCACCATTTCGTGACTCGCTCTTCAAATTCGCGTTGATGATCGGTTAACCACCCTGAAACCCGCCTCTCCTATGCTAGACCTCCAATCGCGTCGGCCGGGGGGCCTGTCGCACCCTGCTCACCGAGGGTCGTATCCGCCCATGCTGTCACTGTTCCGCCGTGGTCTCTTCGCCGTTCTCGCCCTGTCGCTGGTGTTCAGCGCGAACGTCCGGCCGATCGAAGCCCAGGCTCAAAGCCAGGAAAACAGCCGCTACGCCGCCATCGTCATAGACGCCGCCTCGGGCGAGGTTCTGTTTTCGCGCCATGCCGACGCCCGTCGTTATCCGGCCTCCCTGACCAAGATGATGACGCTCTATTTGACCTTCGAGGCCCTGTCTCAGGGCCGGGTCAAGGCTGACGACGTCCTGACGGTTTCGCCCCACGCCGCCTCCCAGCCGCCGTCGAAACTCGGCCTGGCGGCGGGCCAGACCATCACCCTGGACGACGCCATGCGCGCCACCGCCGTGCGGTCGGCCAACGACATGGCCGTCGCCATCGCCGAACATGTGGGCGGTTCCGAAAGCCGGTTCACCAGCCTGATGACGCAGAAGGCCCAACAGTTGGGCATGACCCAGACGCGCTATTTCACCGCCAACGGCCTGCCCGATGCGCGCCAGGTGACCTCAGCCCGCGACCAGGCCATCCTGGCCCGCGCCATCATGAGAGACTTTCCCCAGTACTACAGCTATTTCGGCCTGCATGACTGGGCCTACAACGGCCGCAGCTATCGCAACACCAACGGTCTCCTGCCCACTGGAAACGGCTATGACGGGATGAAGACCGGCTATACCAACGCCTCGGGCTACAATCTCGCCGCCTCTGCGGTGCGCGATGGACGTCGGCTGATCACCGTCGTGCTGGGCGGTCGCTCCAGCGCCAGCCGCAACGCCCATGTCGCCGAACTGATGGACACCGGCTTCGAGGTCGAACGGCGGCGGGCGCAGGGCGAGTCGATCCAGATCGCCCAGTCCTTCTTCGAACAACGCGGCTTCGGCGTCGGCTCCGAAGCCCTGTCGCCCAGCGCCCCCGTGGCCTACGCCGCCTTGTCGGATGACGAAGACGCCATCGGCGGCGAAACCTCGGCCGTCGCCTATACGGCGGCCCCGGCCCCGGCGGCTTTGCCGACACGCGTCACGCCCGCCCCTTCGGAACGACGCGCCGCCGCCGACACAGCCGGTCGGGCGCCCGCCAACCTCACCGCCTCTCTGAACGGTGGATCCGGCGCTGCAGCGCCTGCGCGCCGAACCACGCCGCCGCCCGCCCGCGAAGCCGCGAGGGCCGCCCCATCACGCGCCTCAGGCCGGTGGGCTGTTCAGGTCGGCGCCTTCAAGGATGAAAAGGTCGCTTCCGACTGGCTGACGGAGGTCAATCGCCGCTTCCGCACCCAATTCGCCAACGCCGAACGCAATGTTCAGACGGCGGGCGAATGGTACCGGTCGCGCTTCACCGGACTGACCGAGGACGCCGCCAAGGCGGCGTGCGAGGCTCTGTCGGAACGTCGCGTCACCTGCATGGTCGTGCGCCCGGACTGACGCCGCAACCGGCGCGGGTCGTCAACTCCGAGCCACCCGTCCGCCGCCGCTTTCCAGGGCGTCCAGAAGATCCATCACCCCGACCAGGGTGTCGGCTTCGCGCGCCGGCTTGTCCCAGCGGATTCGGCTGATGCGGGGAAAGCGCATGGCGACGCCGGACTTGTGCCGCGACGATCGTTGGAGACCCTCGAAGGCGATCTCCAGCACTAGGCCGAAATCCCGTTCTGCCCGAACCGACCGCACCGGTCCGAACCGCTCGACCGTATGGTCCCGCACGAACTTGTCCAACTGCTTCAGCTCTTCGTCGGTAAAGCCGAAATAGGCCTTGCCGACGGGGGTCAGCGCACCGGCCTCGGTCCAGACGCCGAAGGTGTAGTCTGAGTAGAAGCTCGACCGTTTGCCGTGACCGCGCTGGGCGTACATCAGAACGGCGTCGATGACGTGGGGATCACGTTTCCACTTGAACCACGGCCCCTTTGGTCGGCCGGCCACATAGGGACTGTCCCACCGTTTCAGCATCAAGCCCTCGGCCGCCGCCCCGACCGGCGGATCGGCCCGCAGCCGCGCCAACTCCGTCCAGTCTGCGTAATCGACCAGAGGCGAGAGATGCAGGCGCGCCTCGGGATGGGCGCCGACCAGCGCCTCCAGCCGGGCGCGGCGGTCTCTGAGGGGCAGCGCCCGTAAATCGCCGGTCTCATCGGCCAGCAGATCATAGGCGATGACGGCGGCGGGAAAGGCGGCCATGGCCTTGGCGTCGACCGTCTTGCGGTTCAGCCTTTGCTGCAGATCGCCGAAGGGCGCCACGGCCCCGTCCCGCCAGACCACCAGTTCGCCGTCCAAGGCGCCCGCGAAGGCTAGGGTCTCCATCACGTCAGGAAAAGCGGCTGAAATCTCGTCGCCGGTGCGCGACCACAGTTTGCGCACACCGCCCTCGACCACCGCCTGAACGCGGATGCCGTCCCACTTCCATTCGGCGGCGTAGTCGGCTGGATCGAGCCGCGGCAGATCGGCCGTCTCATCGACGGCCACGGCCAGCATGACCGGCCTGAACCGTCCAGGCGCATCGGGGCTCGGCCGTTCGGCGCGACCTTCCAGCCAGGCGAACAGATCAGCGTAAGGCGGGTCCACAGCATGCCAGACCTCCTCCACCGCCGATACGTCCACCGGCTCCAGGACCGCACGCGCCTCCCCGCCTTCCGCCTTAGGAGGCGCAACCGCTTCGGCGGGGCGCATCATGGCCGCCGCCGTCTTGGCCAGGCGCGCCGACAGACCGACCCGCAGTCCGCCCGTCATCAGCTTCAGCAAGGCCCATCGCCCCTTCGGCTCCAGAGCGTCCAACCAGGTTTCCAGCAAGGCTCGAACCTCGGTGCGGCCCGCAGCGCGCAGCGCGTCCACCACCTCGCCCAGTTCGGGTTCGCGGTTGGGGCGATGATCCGATTGACCGGGCCAGATCAGGGCGACGGTCTCGGCCAGGTCGCCGACATAGTCGTAGGACCAGCCGAACAGGGTGGAATCGACCCGCCCTTCGACCGCCTTTCGGATCATGGCCGGCTTGGCGGCGTCGAAGGTCAGATCCCCCGTCAGGGCCGCCAAGGCCCAGCCCCGATCCGGATCGGGCGTCGCTTTCAGATAGTCCCGGACCAGCACCAGTTTGGCGTTGCGCGACGCCGTCAGAGACAGACGATCCAGAAGTTCGGCGAAGGCGCGCATGATGATCCAGTCTGGCCGCGGCGAGCGGCGCCGTCAGCCCAGAACGAAGAAGGCGACGGAGGTTTCCCGCCGCCGCGCCTTGCGCGCCCCCTTAAATCAGTCGCGTCAGGCTGCGGCCGACTGGCTCGGCGAATCCTCGGCGGCGCTCAGGGCTGCGCGCCCGCCGGCGGCACGGCCCATCATCTCCGCCAGGGCGGCGAAGTCGATCGGCTTGGTCAGATAGGCGTCCGCGCCGGCCTCCAGCCCGGCTTCGTGATCCTCGCTGCGGGCTGAGGCCGACAGCACGACGATCGGCGTGTCGGCGTTCGGCCCGTCTCCATCCCGAATGCGCCGAGTCGCCGTCAGCCCATCCATGACCGGCATGTTGACGTCCATGATGATCAGATCGAACGGCTGTTCGGACGCCGCCTCTACGGCCAACTGTCCATTCTCCGCCGTGACGGCGGCGTGGGAGGCCGTGCTCATCCAGGCTTCCAGGATCATGCGGTTGACGGGGTGGTCCTCGACCACCAGCACCCTCAGCGCAACGCCTTCCTCGACCTCGGCCTCTACGGCGCCGGTCGCGACAGGGCGAACCCATTCCACGACCTCGGCCTCTACGCTCAGGGTGAAGCACGATCCGCGCCCCACCTCGGAGTCCACCGTGATGTCGCCGCCCATGATGTTGGCCATGCGGCGTGCGATGGTCAGACCCAGGCCCGTTCCGCCAAAGCGCCGCGTCGACGAGGCGTCCACCTGGGTGAAAGGCTGGAACAGCCGGGCCAGATCCGCTTCGGATATCCCCGACCCGCTGTCCGTCACCGAGAATTCAAAGCCGACGCGCCGATCGGAGATGCGCGTGCCGCGCACGCGATAGAGAATTTCGCCGCCGTCGGTGAATTTCACGGCGTTGGACAACAGGTTCTGCACGACCTGACAGACGCGCAGCGGATCGCCGCGCACGACCGCCGGAATCTCGCCTTCCAGTTCAGACGCGAACGTCAGACCCTTGGCCTCGGCCTGGGCCTCGAAGGGTCCGGTGATCCGACGGTGAAGGTCCTCCACCACAACATCGACGACCTCGAAGGTCATCTTGCCGGCCTCGATCTTGGTCATGTCGAGAATGTCGTTCAGCAGCGACAGAAGGTTGTCGCCGGAGTTGCGGATGATCGACAGATATTCGCGCTGGGCGGCCTCCAGCCGGGTTGCGCTGAGCAGCTGCGCCGCGCCGAGGACGCCGTTCATCGGCGTTCGCAGCTCGTGCGAAATGACGCCGAGGAAGTTGGACTTGGCTTGGTTCGCCGCATCCGCCTTGTCACGGGCGGCCTCCAGCTCTTCGATGAGATGGGCCTGGTGGGCTTGGAAGGCCTCGATCCGGCTCTCGCGCAACATGGTCATGGTCACCAGCACGAACAGCACGGCGACCACGCACGGCAGCACCGCAATCATCGACCAGAACTGAGGCTCGCCCCAGCAGCTCAGCAACATGATCGCCGCCGCCGCCCCATAGGGCGACGAGACAATGATCGCGTGCAGCGGCGAATTACGAAGCTGGGCGAAGACCAGCACATAGCCGCAAATGATGAATCCGACCGCCAAAGCCTGGCCGAAAACCGCGCCGGAGTACCAGGCCATCAGGGGGGCGACGGCCCAGGCGGCGGTGGTGACGGTCGCGACCGCTGGGAAGACCATGCCCCAGCCCGCCTCCACCCGATCACGCAGCTTGTGCTCGACCACGCCCCGGATCGTGCCGGCCCCCAGGGTCATCACGAACCAGATCAGGGCTTGCCACCAAGGGGCGGTGCCCAACAGCGCCAGGGCCCAGGAGGCGATGATGACATAGCGCAGATACTGGGTTTGCAGGATGGCCGTCAGGGCCTGGGCCGGGTCGCCCGCGCGCCGATCACCGGGAAATGTCTTAGCAACACCGTCCGATTCAACCATATGAACCCGCCCCCACGTTCTTTGTAAGGCGCGACGCTAGTACGAAGGTTCTAAGACGGAGTGAACGCTGGTCTCCGCCGCAATCAGACGCTGTGAACGGCCTCCGCCGGCGTCAGGGCCTTTATGGACAGGGCGTGTACAGGCCCGGCCAGTTCGGCGCGCAGAAGGTCGTTGATCCGCCGCTGGCGCAGCACCCGCGAAACGCCCTCGAAGGCGGACGACACGATCAAAAGGTTGAAATGACTCTCCCCACCCGGCTGGGCGTCCATGCCGCCCTCATGGTGATGACCGGCGTGCCGCCAGCTGTCGTCTTCGATCTGAAGACGTTGCGGCGACAACGCAGCGGTCAGTTTTTCACGGATAATCGTCGCCACGGGCCCGTCTGACATGATCGTTTCCTTGAAGAGGTCCAAATCCGAACTACACTTCGTGTGATGTCCGCCTCCTTTCAATACAAGCCGCGATTCACCGACATCCGCGTGAAACCGCCCAAGGCCGAGGAGGAAGCGGCCCAGGCGGATGTTTTGCATCTCAAGCCCGGCGAAAAGCCGTGCCAGTGGCCGGACTGCCGCCGCGCCGCGACCGCCAAGGCGCCCAAGTCGCGCGAACGACTGAACGACTTTTATGAGTTCTGCCAGGCCCATGCGGGTGAGTACAACAAGGGCTGGAACTTCTACGCCGGCATGACCGAAGGCGAGATTCGCGCGGCTCAGGAAAACGAGGCCATGACGGGCGGACGCCCGACCTGGGAGATGAAGGCGGGTCGATTCACGCGTGAAGCCGCCGCCTTCTCGGCGAAGATGGGTACGTCGAACACCACAGGCGCCGGCTCATGGCGCGACAGTTTCGGCCTTTTCGGCCGTCGCGGCGATCAGGCGCCCCAGTCGCCGACCGAGGATCGGCGCGTCGGCAAGCTGGAACGCGGCGCCCTGGCCGATCTGGACCTGGAGCCCGGCGCGGACAAGGCGGCGGTCAAGGCCCGCTACCACGAGATGCTGAAGCGCTTTCATCCCGACACCAACGGCGGGGACCGCGGCGCCGAGGCCAAGCTGCAGCGGGTGATCAAGGCCTGGAAGACGCTGAAGAAGGCGGGCCTGGCCTAGGACAGCTCGCCCCTAGTCGGCGTAGATCATCTTTCGCGTCATCCCGCCGTCCAGGGTCAGCACCTGTCCTGTGACGAACTCGGCCGCCGCCAGATAGAGCACGGCCTGGGCGACGTCCTTCGCCCGCCCCACGCGACCGACCGGATGCTGCTCGTGGTCGGCAGCGGTCACATCGTCAGGATCAGCGACCCACCCCGGCGCGATCGCATTGACCCGCACCTTTGGCCCCAGGCTGATCGCCATGGCGTGGGTCAGGGCGACAAGGGCCCCCTTGGCCGCGGCGTAGGCTTCCGTCTCGGGCTCGGACATGAAGGCGCGGGTCGAAACCATGTTGACCACGCTCGCCCCTTCCCTCAGGCGGGGAATGACCGCACGGCTCATCAGAAAGGCGCCGGTCAGGTGACTGTCCAGGGTGCGGCGCCAGGCCTCCAGCGACAATTCGGCCAACGGACCATTCGCGGGATCAGCGATGCCGGCGTTGTTGACCAGAAGATCGAGCTCGGACCACCCCAGATCCTCGAAGGCGGCGGCGACCGAGGCTTCGTCGCCGACGTCGCACAGGATCTGCCGCGTGCCCGGCGCGGCGGCCTTCTTGTCGAATGAGACGACCTGCCAGCCTTCGCTGGCCAGAGCCTGACATATGCCGGCGCCGATCAGGCCGGCGCCTCCCGTGACGATTGCTCTCTTCATGATCCGACAACCGCCAAGCCCCGGCTTGGTTGCCGACCGGTCAGGGCTGACCGGCGGGTCCGTCGTTGGAGGCGGTCACCAGGGCCGCGGCGGGCTCGCGGAAATAGCGGTCAATGCCGTCGGCGACCGACCTCATCAGGCGGCGACGCGCCCGTTCATCAGTCAACAGCCGTTCGTCCTCGGGATTGGTGATGAAGCCCATCTCCAGCAGAACCGCCGGCACGTCCGGCGCCAGAAGCACGGCGAGGCCCGCATCGCGATGGCTGCGGCGCAGCAGCGGATGGTCCGAGGCCTCCAAATGCGTCAGCAGCACACGGGCGAACTGGGCTGATCGGTTCTGGGTCGCACGCTGGGTCATGTCCAGCAGGATGCGGTCCACCGAAGGGTCGCGGCCGGGCAGATGCAGTTCGCGATGCCAGTTGTCGCTCCGCGTGAACTCGCGCACCGCCCGCCCTGCGCCCTGTTCGGACAGGGTGTAAACGCTGGCGCCCCGCACGGCCGGGTCCGTCCCAGCATCCGCGTGCAGCGAGATGAACAGATCCGCGTCGGCCCGACGCGCAATGGCGACACGGCGATACAGATCGACATAGGTGTTGGTTTCGCGTGTCAGCAGAACGCGATACCGGCCCGTGCGCTCCAACTCGGCCTTCAGGGTCAGGGCCGCGGCAAGAGTCACCTCACTCTCACTCACCTTCGCGCCGCTTGCCCCCGGATCGCGGCCGCCGTGGCCCGCGTCGATGACGACCAGCGGTTTTTCGGCACGTCGGGGAGCCGGGGTCGGCGAGACACGCGGCGCAGCGGGGCCGACGGCGCCTCCGTTCGCCTTTAGATCGACCACATAGCGATAGTGGGCCACCCCGTCGCCAGGCGGCAGAAGAAAGCGTCGCTCGATCTGGCTGTCGCGCGCCAGCTCCAACTCAACGCGAGAGGCGCCGCCGACCGCCGTCACCTGATAGGCGCGAACAAGGCCCGATCCGCCGCCGTTCAAGCCGCGTCCCGGCGCCACTCCGGCCAGAGCCAGGGTGATCCGTCCGCCGTCGCCCGCATTGATCACGCGCCCCTGTGTGGACTTGTCCAGATCAATGACCACACGGGTCCGATCCCGATCGGCGCCGAAACGCACGGCCAGCACGTCGCCCTGGGCGCCCCAGGCGAAACCGCGCGTCGCAAACAGGACGCAGGCGCAGATGACCACGAAGGCCAGGGCGGTCATCGCCCATTCCTTCGCGCCCCAACGGCTCATTCCTGTGACAGCGCGACCGCCCATGACGCCTGCAAACCACTCCTACTGCGACTTCGGATCCATCATGCCAGAGGCTCGTATTCAGGGGGTTAAGGCCGAACACCTTTTCATTCGCATGCGGCGTGACTATGCTGTGAACCGTCCGCGAACCGATCGCGCCCTTTCGCCTGTGCGAATAGGGGCGCGCCCTCCTCGCGGCGCTGACTTTCACCAATCCGAGAACCGCCCCGGCGTCGCCGATGGTTCGAAGAGCGGACCAGGGTCGCGGCCTTCCCCCCAGGTTTGGCGCGCCCGGTTCAGGACCGACGACCTCCATGGGCCTTTCCGCCTGCCTTCCCCTACGGCTTGACCAAGCCTCTTTCGCCCTCCTCGGCGAAGGGAAGTCGCACGCGCCGGCCCCTACCCCCATTCGGCGAGCCGCCATGACCCTGCCCGGTGTTCCGGGACGGTCGGCCTGTGCGCGCCAGAGAGAGACTTTCCATGTCAAAGACCATGCTGATCGACGCGGCCCACCCGGAAGAAACCCGGGTCGCGATCGTAGACGGACGCCAGATTGAGGAATTCGATTTCGAATCCCGCGCGAAGCGCCAGCTTCGCGGCAACATCTATCTTGCCAAGGTCACTCGCGTAGAGCCCAGCCTACAGGCCGCCTTTGTCGAATACGGCGGCAACCGTCACGGCTTTCTGGCCTTCAACGAAATCCACCCGGACTACTACCAGATCCCCGTCGCCGACCGCGAAGCCATCATGGCCGAGGCGCATGACGACGAGGACGAGGACGATCTGGATCGGGAATCCACCGGCGACGACGTCGATCCGGAGGCCGCCCTGGCCGACGAAGAGCGGCTGAAGCGCCGGCTGATGCGCCGCTACAAGATCCAGGACGTCATCAAGCGTCGCCAGATCCTGCTGGTGCAGGTCGTCAAGGACGAGCGCGGCGCCAAGGGCGCAGCCCTGACCACCTGGCTGTCGCTGGCCGGCCGCTACTGCGTCCTGATGCCCAACACCGGCAAGGGCGGCGGCATCAGCCGCAAGATCACCAACACCTCGGACCGTCGCCGGCTGAAGAGCGCCGTCGCGGCCCTCGACGTGCCCAAGGGCATGGGCCTGATCATCCGCACCGCCGGCGCCAAGCGCACCAAGGCCGAGATCAAGCGCGACTATCAATATCTGCTGCGTCTGTGGGAGACGATCCGCGAGACAACCCTCGCCTCCCACGCCCCCTCTCTGATCTACGAAGAAGAGAACCTCGTCCGGCGCGCCGTGCGCGACATGTTCGACAAGGACTTCGACGGCATTCAGGTCGAGGGCGTCGAGGGCTTCAAGGAAGCGCGCGACTTCATGCGCGTGCTGATGCCCGCTCAGGCCAAGAAGGTTCACCTGTACCGCGGCTCGCGCCCCCTGTTCGCGGCCAACGGCATCGAAGAACTGCTGACCCAAATCCATCAGCCGGTCGTGCCGCTGAAGTCGGGCGGCTATCTGGTCATCAACCAGACCGAAGCCCTGGTGGCTATCGACGTCAACTCGGGCCGCGCCACCAAGGAACGCAACGTCGAACAGACGGCGTTCAAGACCAACCTGGAAGCGGCGGAAGAAGCCGCCCGCCAGCTGCGCCTGCGCGACCTCGCCGGCCTGGTCGTCATCGACTTCATCGACATGGATGAAGGCAAGAACAACCGCACGGTCGAGCGGGTGCTGAAGGAGGCCCTGTCGACCGACCGCGCCCGTATCCAGATGGGCCGCATCTCGCCCTTCGGCCTGATGGAGATCAGCCGCCAGCGTCGTCGCCTGGGCGTGATCGAGGGCGCAACCGAGGCGTGCCCGCACTGCCAGGGCACCGGCCGCATCCGCTCAGCCGAATCCGCCGCCTTGATGACCCTGCGCGCTGTCGATATCGAGGCCGGCAAGAACGGCGCGGGCGTCGTGGTGCTGAAGGTCTGCACCGCCGTCGGCCTTTACATCCTGAACCACAAGCGCGCCTATCTGCAGTCGCTGCTGGAGCGTCGCGGTCTGAACGTCATCGTCCAGATCGACGACAGCCTGGGCCAGGGCGAACACAATATCGAGCGTACCGAGACCAACGAGGACTTCGTCGCGCCCGAGATCGAGATGCCCAACCTCGACGACGATTTCGACGCCTCCCTCTATGAAGACGAGGATGAGGAGGACGACGAAGAGATCATCACCGACGACGAGGACGACGATCTGGACGCCCTGGACCGCGAGGACAGCGACGATGACGAGCCGCGCGAGCGGGCCGAACGTCACGACGGGGGCGGTCGCGGACGGAACCGTCGCCGTCGTCGCGGCGGGCGTCGCGACGAGGAAGGCGGGGAAACGGACACCGCCGATACGATGGATGTCGCCGACGCCTCGGACGATGAGGACGATGAGAACGGTCGCCGCCGTCGCCGTGGCCGCCGCGGCGGGCGCCGGGTGCGCGAGGACGGCGAGCGTGACGTCTACAGCTGGGTGCGCGGCCGCACGCCGTCGCTGGACAATCCCTATGTCTGGTTCGATCCGCTGAATCCGGGACGGCCAGAGCCCCGCTCCGACCGTGCTGAGCGCGGCGATCGCCCCGCGGCGGCCGAGGCCGAGGTTGAAGGTCTGAACGTCGTCGCTGCGGCAAGCGGCGGCGAAGAGGGCGGACGTTCGCGGCGCCGTCGCAGACGCGGTCGGGGCCGAGGCGGCGACGCCCAGGACCTCAAGGCGGACGCCGCCGTCGCCGAAACCGCCGACGAGACCCCGGAGGCGGCGGTCCTGACCGAGACCGTCGCCGCCGAGGCTCAGCCGGAGGCGCAAGCCGAACCGCAATCCGCCGTACAGCCCGAGCCGCAGCGCCGTCGCGTGCGCCGCAAGACCGCCGCCGCCCCAACCGTCGCGACGCCGGCCGAGGCGGAGGTCGAGGTCGAAGTCGAAAGCGAAACGCCAGCCGCCGCCGTCACGCCTGAGCCTGAACCGGTCCAGCCGGAAGCGACGCCGACGGCGGTCGAGGCCGACCAGCCGGTGCTGACGGCCGCGACGGCGGAGTTGGAAACCTTCGAGGCGCCCAAGCCCGAGGTCGATATCGAAGCCATCATCGCCGAAGACCCCAATCAAATCGTCGCCCCGCCTGAAAAGCCCAAGCGCGGGTGGTGGCGCCGCTGATCGGTCACGATTAAGCTGTCAGGATGCAGGCGGGGGCCGGTCGTTTTTGGAGTACGCCATGACGTGGCTTCCCCGATCCGCATCCCGCCTTCTGACCGCGGCGGCGGTGGGCTTTGCAGCCCTCGTCGCCGCCGGTCAGGCCTCGGCCCAGAGCCTGATCCGCGACACCGAGATCGAGGGGATCATCCGCGAATGGGTCGATCCGGTCTTCGTCTCCATGGGTCTGAACCCGACCGACGTCGAGGTTCTTCTGGTCAATGACAATGAGCTGAACGCCTTCGCCACGCGCGGGCGGATCATGGGCGTGAACACGGGCCTGATCCTGCGGACCAAAAACCCCAATGAGCTTTTGGGCGTGATGGCGCACGAGGCGGGCCATATCAAGAACCGCCACACCCTGCGCGACGGGGCCCAGAACGCGGCCAAACAGCCGATGTTCATGACCATGGCCCTGGGCGCCCTGGCCATCGCCGCCGGCGCGCCGGACGCCGGCGTCGCCCTCTTGGGCTCCAGCCAGTATTTCGGCACGATCGGGGCCCTGCAATATATGCAGAGCCAGGAGGGAGAGGCCGATCTGACCGGCGCGCGCGCCCTGGAAGGCGCCGGTGAATCCGGGGCCGGCCTGGTGTCCTTCTTCGAGAATTTCCGCGCCCAGGAGGTCTTCTCCGACGCCCGCCGCTATCCCTATTTCCGCAGCCACCCCCTGTCGTCGCAGCGGATCGAATCGGTGCGCCGTTTCGTCCAGGACCAGCCCCACTACGCGCATCGCGACAGTCCCGAGCGAATGGCCCAGCACGCCCTGATCCTGGCCAAGATCCACGCCTTCATGGACCCGCCGAACACCACCCTGCGGGCCTATCCGTCTTCCGATGTCAGCCTGCCCGGCCGCTACGCTCGCGCCATCGCCTGGTATCGGGACGGCCAGACCGACAAGGCGCTGACGGCTGTGGACGCCCTGATCGCCGAAGACCCTCAGAACCCCTATTTCGCGGAACTGAAGGGCCAGATCTATTTCGAAGAGGGCCGCCCGACCGAGGCCGTAACCGCCCACCGCGAGGCGGTGCGGCTGAAGCCTGACGCCCCCCTGCTGCGGATCAACCTGGCCCACGCCCTGATCGGCACAGAGGACCCCAAGAACCTCGACGAGGCCATCGACCAGCTCAAACACGCCACGGTCGCCGAGCGCGAGAACACCATGGCCTGGCGTTTGCTGGGACAGGCCTACGCCGCCCAGGGCAAGGAGGGCGAGGCCCGGCTGGCGACCGCGGAATACTATTTCGCCGCCGGCCAGGAACAGCAGGCCACCCAGTTCGCCCTGCGCGCCCGCAGCATGCTGGACCCGAACTCCATCGAATGGCGCCGGGCGGTCGATATCGTCCTGGCGTCCGGCGCGACGCCCGATGATCTTTTGGACCTCGATCGCCGCGAAGCCGGCCGTCGCCCCGCCACCCTGAACTGATCCCCCTCTCCGCCTGTTGCGAGACCTCATGACCCACGACGCCCCCGCGCCCGAGACACCCGCCGCTCCGCCCGCCCCGGCCCGCCGGATGAACGGGGCCGTCGCCGGCTATGTCGCCCTGGGGGTGTCGGTGGTCGCCCTGGGCCTGGCCGCCGCGCCCTATCTCGGCGGCGGGTCCAGCGATGTCCGCGCCTATCTCCTGGAACATCCCGAAGTCCTGCAGGAAGCCAGCCTCGCCTTGCAGGCCAAGGAGGGGCAGGCCCGCGTCGATGAAACCAACCAGGCCGCCGCCGCCAACGCCGCGCTTCTGGCCCCCGACCGCCGCGACCCCGCCTTCGGTCCGGCAGACGCCAAGGTGACGGTGATCGAATTCTTCGACTTCCGCTGCCCCGGCTGCAAGGCGGTGGCGCCCCAGTACCGCGCCCTGATGGCCGCCCATCCGGACGTCCGCTTCGTCTTCAAGGATTGGCCGATCCTGGACCGGGGAGAGGACATAACCTCGCAATACGCCGCCCGCGCCGCCCTGGCCGCCCATCAGCAGGGCAAGTATCTCGAGGTCTATGACGCCCTGATGACCGAAAGGGCTCTGACGCCAGAGACCATCGACCGCATCCTGGTCGAACACGGCGTCGATCTGGCCCGCGCCAAGGCGACCCTGGCCGCACCCGACACCACCCGCCACATCGCCGACATCCACACCACGGCCGCCGCCCTGAAGCTTCAAGGCACCCCGACCTTCTTCGTCAACGGCAAGGCCGCCGCCAGCATCGACCCGGCCGAAATCGCCCGCATGATCGAGGCGGCGAAGCGATAAGGCCAAGCACAATGCGGCGGCTGCCCTGGGCTCTGGTGATCTTTCGGCTGGTGGCGGCCCCAGCCCTGCTTGGCCTGGCGCTTATCGGCCCGTCGGCAGCCATTACGGCCGCAGTCCTGCTCTCGCTCGCCGTCCTGTCCGATATCTTAGACGGCGTGATCGCGCGCCGTCTCGATTGCGTCACGCCGAACCTGAGACTTTGGGACAGTCGCGCCGATGTCTCCTTCTGGCTTGGCGCTGCGATCGCCCTGATTTTGATGCACCCGTCTCTGGGACCGACGCTGATGCCGCCCGCGCTGACGCTTTTAGCCCTCGAAGCGGCCAACCAAGCCCTCAGCATCGTGAAGTTCCGGCGCGAAGCCGCGCCACATCACTGGTTGTCCAAGTTCTTCTGCCTCGCGCTCTGGGTCTTGTTCGCCCAACTGTTCGTAACGGGCCAGCCCACCGCGCTGCTCTGGGCCGCCTTGGGCTTGGGCGTGGTCTCGCAGTTGGAGGCCGCCGCCATCACCCTGCGACTGAAGACCTGGCGCTGTGACGTGCCGTCCGTCTTCAGCCTGGGCTCGCGATAAGACCCAAGCCCGCACAGCAAAACGGCCCCCGGATTTCTCCGGGGGCCGCTGAGGTCTTCGGGTCGTTTGGACCGTCGATTACTCGACGATCTTGGCCACGACGCCGGCGCCGACGGTGCGGCCGCCTTCACGGATGGCGAAGCGCAGGCCCTGGTCCATGGCGATCGGGGTGATCAGTTCGACGTTCAGCTCGGCGTTGTCGCCGGGCATGATCATCTCGACGCCTTCCTTCAGCTTCACGATGCCGGTCACGTCGGTCGTGCGGAAGTAGAACTGCGGACGATAGTTGGTGAAGAACGGGGTGTGACGGCCGCCCTCTTCCTTGGTCAGGATGTAGGCCTCGGCCACGAACTTGGTGTGCGGGGTGATCGAACCCGGCTTGCACAGAACCTGACCGCGCTCGACGTCTTCACGCTTGGTGCCGCGCAGCAGAACGCCGACGTTGTCGCCCGCCTGGCCCTGGTCCAGCAGCTTGCGGAACATTTCCACGCCCGTGCAGGTCGTCTTCTGGACCGGACGGATGCCGACGATCTCGACTTCTTCACCGACCTTGATCACGCCCTTTTCGACGCGGCCGGTCACCACGGTGCCGCGGCCCGAGATCGAGAAGACGTCTTCAACCGGCATCAGGAACGGCAGGTCCACCGGACGCTCAGGCTGCGGGATGTAGCTGTCGACCGTCTCCATCAGCGCCAGGATGCGCTGTTCGCCGATCTCCGGGTTCACGCCGTCGGTCGCGGCCTTGGCCGAACCCTTGGTGATCGGGATCTCGTCGCCCGGGAACTGGTACGAGCTCAGGAGCTCGCGCACTTCCATCTCGACCAGCTCCAGCAGCTCTTCGTCGTCGACCAGATCGACCTTGTTCATGAAGACCACCAGGGCCGGCACGCCGACCTGACGGGCCAGCAGGATGTGCTCGCGCGTCTGCGGCATCGGGCCGTCCGCGGCCGAAACCACCAGGATCGCGCCGTCCATCTGCGCCGCGCCGGTGATCATGTTCTTCACATAGTCGGCGTGGCCGGGGCAGTCGACGTGCGCATAGTGACGGTTCGCCGTCTCATATTCCACGTGCGCCGTGTTGATCGTGATGCCGCGCGCCTTCTCTTCCGGCGCAGCGTCGATGTCGGCGTAGTTCATCGCCTTGGCGCCGCCGGCCTTCGCCAGCGTCATCGTGATCGCCGCCGTCAGCGTCGTCTTGCCGTGGTCAACGTGACCGATCGTGCCGATGTTGCAGTGCGGCTTCGTGCGTTCGAACTTTTCCTTGGCCATGGCCAAACTCCTGATGGCCCGGGTTGAGGGGCGCGATGCTGATCTAAAAACCTGGAGCGGGTAGACGGGATCGAACCGACATCCTCAGCTTGGAAGGCTGCTGCACTACCATTGTGCTATACCCGCGCGGAGACTGCGGAAGTTCCGGGGAACGCCGCAGCCGATTCCTCTCCGTCGTCCTGATCCGTCGTGTTCGAAGGCGCGTGGTGGGGGAAGAAGGACTCGAACCTTCGAAGCTTACGCAGGGGATTTACAGTCCCCCCCCTTTGCCGCTCGGGACATTCCCCCAACGCGCCTTGTCGAACCGCCGGACCCCTCGTTCCGCCCATAATCAAGCGGGACGAAACAAAAGCCTTCGGCATGTCGCCTCCTCTGCAGTAGAGGGGGCGCCCAGACCCGAAAGCCCTTGGGGCTCCAAATCGGAGGGCGTCTTATAGTGTCGTCGAAATCAGAACGCAACGACCGTAGAAGCGGTAAAAAGCCAATCCCAGCAAACCCATCTTCCGGCCCGCGGGAAAGGGGCCAAAAGCCTGTCACAAAAGGCTTTTCCGGCCGAGAGGATGCGAGCCGAACCCCGCGTTCGCCCGATCGCGGCAAGGCGGACGCCGATAATTTTCTGTGGGGCCGTCACCCCGTCCTCGCCGCCCTGGCGAATCCGGCGCGGCGCGGCATGGGCCGGTTGCTGGCCACGCCCGAGCGCGCCGCCGAAATCGAGGACGGCCGATTGGCGCATGGCCACAAGATCGAAGTGGTCGAGGGCCAGATCCTGACCCGCATGCTGCCGCCCGGCGCCGTCCATCAGGGCCTGGCCTTCAAGGTCCAGCCGCTGGAAGGGGTGTCGCTGGACGATCTGGCCGATCCGGCCCAGGGGGTCATCGTCATGCTGGACCAGTTGACCGATCCGCAGAACGTCGGCGCCGTCTTCCGCTCGGCCCTGGCTTTTGGGGCGCGAGGGATCGTCGTTCAGGATCGCCATGCGCCCGCCCTGGCCGGCGCCCTGGCCAAGGCGGCGGTCGGCGCCACCGAACGCCTGCCCCATGCGCGAGTAACCAATCTGTCGCGCGCCCTGGAAAGACTGGCGGATCTGGGCTGGCGCGCGGTCGGCCTGGACGGTTCGGCCGAGCAGACGCTGGAAGAGGCGCTGGACGCCCAGCCGACGGTCCTGGTCATGGGTTCCGAAGGCGACGGCATCCGTCGTCTGGTGGCCGAACATTGCGACGTCCTGGCCAAGATCCCCATGCCGGGCGGATTCGAGAGCCTGAACGTCTCCAATGCGGCGGCCGTGGCGCTTTATGAGGCTGCGCGCGCGCAACGCGGCTGACAGACGGCGCGGGCGAGGTTAAGGAGCCGCCATGGAATTCCTCTCTTCTCCCGAACTCGCCAGCCAAGCGACCGCGCTGGGCCAGGTTCTGCTGATGGATCTGGTCCTGGCCGGCGACAACGCCGTCGCCGTCGGCCTGGCCGCCGCCGCCCTGCCCCAGGAACAGCGCAAGAAGGCCATTCTGATCGGCCTGGCCGCCGCCGTGGTCATGCGCATCGGCTTCGCCCTGATCACCGTGCAGCTGCTGGCCCTGGTCGGGCTGCTGCTGGCGGGCGGTCTTCTGCTGCTTTGGGTCTGTTGGAAGATGTGGCGAGAACTGCAGGAGCAGCGCACCCACGATCAGGCCGAGGCGGAAAAGGAGCTGGAGCTCGCCCTGAGCATCGAGCACGGCACCGGCCCCTCGCCCGAAGAGCTGGGCGTCAAGCGCAAGTCCTTCGGCGCCGCCCTGCTCCAGATCATGATCGCCGACATCACCATGTCGCTTGACAATGTGCTGGCCGTCGCCGGCGCCGCCCACGAACACCCTTGGATCATGGTCTTCGGCCTGATCCTATCCATCGCCCTGATGGGTGTGGCGGCGACCTATATCGCCCGTCTGCTGCACCGCTTCCGCTGGATCGGCTATGTCGGTCTGGTCGTGGTTCTGTACGTCGCCCTGCATATGATCTGGGACGGCGCGCGTCAGGTGGTGGTCCGCACCGGCCATATGGATGAGTTCAACGCCTCGGCGCCGGCCTTCATCGAGATAAGTCCCGAGGAAGCGGCCAAACACATGGGCCAAAAGCGGACCGAGGACAGTTCCGCCCCTGCGCCCGCCGCCCCGACTGCGCCCGCCGCATGACGGTCGCGACGGTCGATGTCGAAACCGCCGCCGCCTGGCTGCAAGCGGGCGAAGCCGTGCTGATCGACGTGCGCGAGGCGGACGAGTTCGCCGCCGCCCGCATCGACGGCGCCATCCTGGCCCCGCTCAGCGCCATGCCCGCCGCCTGGCAGGCGCTGGACCTTCCGGCCGACCGCAAGATCGTGGTCATGTGCCTGAAGGGCGGTCGCAGCCATCAGGTCTGCGCCTATGTGGGTCCGACCGGGCCGGAGGGTCAGCCGCTGTTCAACCTGACCGGCGGGATCCAGGCCTGGGCCGCCGCCGGTCTGCCGATCGTCGAGGGCTAGCCGGCCTCGGCGAACTGGTCATAGGCGCGCAGGGCGTCGGCGGCGTACATCAGGGCCGGGCCGCCGCCCATATAGACCGTCATGGCCATGACTTCGGCGATCTCGTCGCGCGTCGCGCCCAAATCCTTCAGCGCCTTGGCATGAAAGCCGATACAGCCGTCGCACCGCTGGGACACGCCGATCGCCAGGGCGATCAGCTCTTTGGTCTTCTTGTCCAGGGCGCCGTCGGCGGTCGCCGTCTTGGCCAGTTCCGAAAAGGCCTGCATCGGCCCCGGCTGCGCCCGGCGCAGTTCACCGATATAGGCCGAGATATCGCGCGTCAGCGCCGTATAGTCCTTGGCCATAACGGCCTCCTTTTCAATTTCGATATTTATGATATGATCGAAATATGAAATGTAAAGACCTACCGATGACCGCTGTCTTCGACGGCCTTCCGGCCCGAGCGGATCAGGCGGCGGCGTTTCTGAAGGGGCTGGCCAGTCCGCACCGGCTGCTGATCCTGTGCGCCCTGGCCCAGGGAGAGCGCAACGTCTCCACCCTGATCGCCGAGACCGGCATGGCCCCTACATCCATGTCCCAGCATCTGGCCAAGCTGAAGGACGAGGGGGTGATCGACGTTCGCCGCGACCACCGCACCCTGACCTATTTCATCGTCCATCCGGCGGCGGTTCAGGTCATGGACGTGCTGCACGCCCATTTCTGCGGGAGCCTGCAGGCGGACTGAGGCGGTCGCCCTACTCCGCCCCGCCGAAGCGTTCGGACCATTCCGCGACCTGGGCGTCTTCGATCTTGGCGAACAGCACGCCCTGAGCCTCGACCTCGCCGCCGACCGGCAGACGGTTCAGCAAGTCCTCGTCCGCTGCGGGCCAGCTGAGATCGGTCGAGCCGACCGAGGCGGCGATCTTCTCAGCCGAGAAGGGCAGAATCGGCGCCGCCAAACGGGCGAACAGGGCCACCAGGTTCAGGCCGGTGCGCACGCCCACCGCCGCCCGGTCGCGGTCGGTCTTCAGGGCGGTCCAGGGGGCGGCGACCTGCAGATATTCGTTGCCCAGCACCCAGGCGGCGCGGATGGCGACGGCGGCCTTGCGGAACTCCATCGCCTCGAACTGTTCGGTCGCCTCGGCGACGGCGGCCCGGATGTCGGCCTCCAGCTGGATCTCGACCGGACCGGGTTCCCCGCCCTCCGGCACGACGCCGTCGAACTTGGACTCGGCGAACTTGACGATCCGATTGACGAAATTGCCCAGAACGTCGGCCAGATCCTTGTTGGTCGAGGCCTGGAAATCCTCCCAGGTGAAGGCCGAATCCGCGTGTTCCGGCCCATAGGCCGTCAGGCGCCAGCGCCAGTAGTCGGCCGGCAGCAGCTCCAGCGCCTGGTCCATGAAGACGCCGCGCTTCTGGCTGGTCGAGAACTTGCCGCCGTACCAGTTCAGCCAGTTGAAGGCCTTCAGCTGGTCCACCGTCTTCCACGGCTCGCCCGAGCCGATGATGGTCGCCGGGAAGCTGACGGTGTGGAAGGCGACGTTGTCCTTGCCCATGAACTGAACATAGCGGACGTCCTCGGCCCCCTCGTCCAGACGCCACCAGTCGCGCCAGGTCCGGCCCGTAGCCTCGGCCCACTCCTCGGTCGCGGCGATATATTCGATGGGTGCGTCGAACCAGACGTAGAAGACCTTGTCCTCCATGCCCGGGCGGGGGAAGCCGTCCTTGGTCACCGGCACGCCCCAGGCCAGGTCGCGGGTGATGCCCCGGTCGATCAGCCCCTCGTCCAGATGCTTGTAGGCGATGGACTTGGCCAGCGTCTGCCAACCGGTCTTGCCGTCGACCCAGGCGCGGATCTGGGGCTCGATCCTGGTCTGAAGCAGATACAGGTGACGGGTGTCGCGCACCTCCAGATTCCGAGAGCCCGACACCGACGAATAGGGGTCGATCAGGTCGGTCGGGTCCAGCAGCCGGCCGCAGTTGTCGCACTGGTCGCCGCGCGCGCCGACATGGCCGCAGTGCGGGCAGGTCCCCTCGACATAGCGGTCGGGCAGGAAGCGGGCGTCGTCGATCGAATAGATCATCCGATCCACCCGCTCCTCGATCAGGCCGTTCTTCTCCAGGGCCTCGGCGAAATGCTGGGTCAGGCGATGGTTCTGCGGGTTGGACGACCGGCCGAACCAGTCATAGCTCAGGCCGAAGGCCTGACCGGCGGCCTTCTGGATCTCGTGCTGCTCGTCGCAATAGGTGCGGACGTCCTGGCCGGCGGCGGCGGCGGCCAGCTCGGCCGGGGTGCCGTGCTCGTCCGTGGCGCAGATATAGAGGACGTCATGGCCTTGAGCCCGCTTGAAACGCGCCCAGACGTCGGCCGGCAACATGGAGCCCGCCAGATTCCCCAGGTGCTTGATGCCGTTGATGTAGGGCAGCGCCGAGGTGATGAGGATGCGGGCCATGATCGTCCAGGAGTTCGGGGAAGCGCAGGGATATAGAGCGGCGACGTCGTTTCCTCAAACGCCTTGCGGCAGTCGGCGCGCAATACGGATGAATCGCCCCGTCAACAGGGTCGAGGAGGCAAGGCTGGCGATGACCACCGCCCACACCAAGCCGTTCACGCCCATTTGGTGCGCCAGGACCCAGCCCAGCGGCATCATGACAGCCCCATAGGCGGTGAAATGCAGGATGGTCGGCCACCAGACGTCGCCCGCGGCGCGGTTCGCCTGGGCGGCCACCACCTGGATGCCGTCCGCTACGAAGAACAGGGTCGCCAGCGCCAGTGCCGGGGCGGCGATGGCCAAGAGCGCCGGGTCGCGGTTATAGGCGCCGACGATCAGATGGGCGCTGGGCCAGACCGCCAGGGCGACGACGAAGGTCAGGGCCGTGACGACGCCCAGGCCGACCAGACCGGCCCGCAACACCCCTCGGCCATCGCCGGCGCCATAGCTGCGGCCCACCAGCACCGCCGTCGCCGAGGACAGCCCCATGGGCAGCATGAAGACGATGGCCGAGACGTTCAGCACCACGGCCCAGGCCGCCGTCTCGGCCGCGCCGATCTGGCCGGCAAAGAAGGTGAAACCGGAAAAGGCTCCGACCTCGATAAAATAGGAGGCGCCGGCGCCCAGGCCGACCTTGACCTGTTCCCGCGCGGCCTGGGGATCGCGTTCGGGCTTGTCGAATACACCCAGGGCGCGCGCCTCGGGCAGGCGCAGAATATAAACCACCAGAAAGAGCGCCAGGGCCGCCCGCGCCCCGAAGGTCGCCCAGGCCGAGGCGAAGGCGCCGTTGAAGCCGATCCCCAAAAGATCCGGCACCAACAGCAGGTTCAGCGTCAGATTGACCCCGTTGGCGACCCACATGGCGACCATGCCCGGCTTGGGCCGCCCCAGAGCCTCCAGGAAGAACTGGCCCGTCACCGAGATCAGATAGAAGGGCATGGACAGGGCGAAGACGATCAGGGCGGGGCTCGCCCCCTCGGCCAGACCGTCTTCCAGGCCCATCTTGCCGAGCCCCCACGGACCGATCGCGATCAGGGCGATCATGGAGACCACGCCGATCTGCAACGAATAGGTCATGCCCCGGCGCAGCACCGAGCCGACCGAGTGCCGCCGTCCCTCGCCCAGCATCCGCGCGGTCATCACCTGAACGCCCAGCATCAGACCGACCGCCGTCGTCACCACGATGGACGTCGGCGCCCAGGCCAGAGAGTGGAAGGCCAGTTCGCGGCTTGAGAAATTGCCGACGACAATGGCGTCGGTCAGACCCATGGTCATGATGCCGATCCGCGCCAGGATCACCGGCCAGGCCAGGTTCAGCAGGTCGTGGAAGGCGGTGCGGGTCTGGGAGCTGAGCGCGATCATCGGACGCGGCACAGGCCATGCGGGATCGTCGGGGTCAACTCCCAAAAACTCTGGGGTCTTGGCTACCAGGCGCCCAGTTCACGCAGTTGACGGACCAGCTCCTCCGGCGCCTCGCCGGCGTCCAGCGTATCCAGATCAGGCGGGACGTCCTTGGGCTCGAAATAGCGCCAGCCCTGGAAGGGCCGCCGCGCCAGGGGCGCCGTGCGGATCACCCGAGGCTCCAGCATGATCTCGCACCGGCTCTGCTTGCCCTCGCCCAGGGTCGTGATGTCCAGAACCGGCTGGCGACAGACGATCACGCCCTTCACCACCCAGTACAGCGACCCGCCGTCCTCGATTTCCGAAGCGCGCTTGGGCGTCATTCGGGTGTGAACCACCAGAGGTCCGCCCTTGGCGGCGCGGCGTTCCAGCCATTCGACGTCGGGCACCCCGACGCCCAGCTTGATCATGTGAAGCGGCATGGCGACCACGTAATCTCCCTTAAGGGCCTTCGCCAGTTTCTCTTTACGGTCGGACCTTAGGGTGCGGTCCGTGCCTTCTTCTCATTCACGGCGCAACGGAACGACCATGTACGGATTGATTACGCGCCTGACGGCGCATCCCGGCCGCCGCGACGAACTGGCGCTTCTGCTGACCGATCCGGCCGTGAAGAAACACGGATGCCATTCCTACATCGTCGCCCACGACCTGGCCGACGCGGAAACCCTGTGGGTGACGGAGGTCTGGGTCGATCAGCCCACCCACCAGTCCTGGAGCCGGGACCTGCGCGCCAGCGGCGCCTGGCGAGCCGTTTACGGCCTGATGGCCAAGATGGATGAGTCCATCCTGACCCGCCCCCTGGGCGGGATCGGGTTTTGATCCGCGATCAGTCCGGCGCCTTGACCACCGCCAGAACCGCCGCCTCCCCCACCTGATCCCCGACGGCCGCGACGCTTTCGACAACCCCGTCGAAGGGCGCCGTCAGGGCGTGCTCCATCTTCATCGCCTCCAGCACCACGACCGGCTGACCCTTGGTTACAGCGTCGCCCGCCTTGACCGGCGCCGCCACCACCTTGCCCGGCATGGGAGCGCGAAGGGAGCCGTCAGACACCGCCCCGGCTGCGGCGCTCGTCGCGGCGCGGTACGGCGTGACGCGGCGCGCCTCGCCTTCCACGAACAGGATGAAGCCGTCCTCGACCGCCCGATAGCCGAACAGGCGATCGCCGGCCTGAACCTGATCAAAGCCGATCTGGGCGGTCAGGCCTTCGGCGCCGCGCCAGCCGGTTTCGACCGGGGCGACCGGGCCTGAGACGGGCTCGCCGTCCAGACGGGCCCAGACGGTGGTTTGGGGCGGGGTGTTCAGTCGAAGACCGTAGGACAGGCCCGGCTGTCCGCCCCAGGGGCTGAACCGGTCGGACCCGACCGGCTCGACCTCGGTCGCCGCCTCCGCGACCAGGGTCAGGGCGGCCAGAACCGTCTCCGGCGCATCGGCGGGCTGCAACGCCCCCTCCTCCGCCGCGATAAACCCCGTATCCACATCCCCCGCCACGAAGCGCGGATGGTCCAGGCAGCGTTTCAGAAAGCCCGCATTGGTCTTGACCGGCCAGACCTCGACCTCGCCCGCCGCCTCGGCCAACCGCGCCGCCGCCGCCTCGCGCGTGTCTTCGTGCACGATCAGCTTGGCGATCATCGGGTCGTAGAACTGGCTGACCTCGCCGCCCTGTTCCACGCCGGTGTCGACCCGAATTCCTTCGGGCATGACGAAATGGTCCAGACGGCCGATCGACGGCAGGAAGCCGGTCGCCGGATCCTCGGCATAGAGGCGGGCCTCCATGGCCCAGCCGTTCAGGCGGATCTGATCCTGCTTCAGCGGCAGGGGCTCGCCCGCCGCCACCCGGAACTGCCATTCGACCAGGTCGACGCCGGTCACGCTCTCGGTCACCGGGTGCTCGACCTGAAGCCGGGTATTCATCTCCATGAACCAGATCCCGTCCGCCTTCAGCCCGTCCGAGGCGTCGGCGATGAATTCGATCGTCCCGGCCCCGACATAGTTGACCGCCTTGGCCGCCTTGATCGCCGCGTCCGTTACAGCGGCGCGCACGGCCTCGCTCATGCCCGGAGCCGGCGCCTCTTCGATCACCTTCTGGTGGCGGCGTTGCAGGGAGCAGTCCCGCTCATACAGATGCACGACCTCGCCGTGGCGGTCGCCGAACACCTGGACTTCGATATGGCGCGGCCGGGTGATGTAGCGTTCGATCAGCACCCGGTCGTCGCCGAAGGCGGCCGCCGCCTCGCGCCGGGCGCTGGCCAGGCCGGCGGCGAAATCGGCCGGGTCATCGACCCGTTTCATCCCCTTGCCGCCGCCGCCCGCCACGGCCTTGATCAGCACCGGATAGCCGATCCGCGCCGCCTCGGCCGTCAGGGTCTCTTGCGACTGGTCTGCGCCCTGATAGCCGGGCGTCACCGGCACCCCGGCCTGGATCATCAGTTCCTTGGCCGCGTCCTTCAGCCCCATGGCCCGGATCGAAGCCGGGTCCGGCCCGATCCAGATCAGCCCCGCCGCCGCCACCGCCTCGGCGAAGTCGGCGTTTTCGCTCAGGAAGCCATAGCCGGGGTGGATGGCCTCGGCCCCCGTCGCCTTGGCCGCCGCCAGCACCTTGGCCCCGTCCAGATAGCTCTCACGCGCCGGCGCCGGCCCGATCAGCACCGCCTCGTCCGCCGCCCGCACATGCAGGGCCTGGGCGTCGGCCTCGGAATAGACGGCGATGGTGCGAATCCCCATCCGCTGGGCGGTGCGGAAGACGCGACAGGCGATTTCGCCGCGATTGGCGACAAGGACGGACTTGAACATGCCCCGGTCTTAGCCGGATCGTGCGCCCCTGCCCAGCGGTTCTCCCCGGCTGCGACGGCGAGGCCTTGCGCCCTGCGTCAGACCGGCTATCCCAGCCCCATGTCCCTGCGCCCCCTCTTCGTCACCCAGGTCTATGAAGCCTCCCTCGCCGAGGGAAGCGGCTGGCCCGCCTTCAACGCCCAGCTGATCGAGGTGGTCCGCATGATGGCCGAAGAAGACGCCGCCGGCCGCCGCTGGTGCCGCGACAACGCCTATCGCGGCTACACCTCCTACGCCTCTCTGAACGACCTGCCCCAGCGCTTCCCCGAGTTCGCCGAACTGAAGCGCCATCTGGACCGCCACGCCCTGGCCTATGCCCAGGCGCTGAACTTCGACCTGGCCCGGAAGCCGCGTCTGGACAATCTGTGGGTCAATATATTGAAGCCCGGCGGCGGCCACACCAGCCATATCCACCCCCACGCCTATCTGTCCGGCACCGTCTATATCGACGTGCCCGACGGCGCCTCTTCGCTGAAACTGGAAGACCCCCGCCTGCCCTTCATGATGGCCCGCCCCGGCGTCACCGACGACGCCCCCGAGGCCGAACGCCCCTTCGTCTATCTGCGGCCCCAGGCCGGGACGGTGCTGATGTGGGAAAGCTGGCTGCGCCACGAGGTGCCGACCAACCAGGCCAAGTCCGACCGGATTTCGATCAGCTTCAACTACGCTTGAGGCGCCCGCAGGCGACACGGACCTTCCCCCGCCTGCGGGGGAAGTGTCAGCTCGTCGAGCGGAGCGAGACGGCTGACGATGGGGGAAGTCTTCCTTTTTGGCGACACTTCCCCCTCCGACCCTGGTCCGCTACGCGGACGCCGGGGATGGTCTCCCCCGCAAGCGGGAGAGGGTCTTTCGCCTATGACCCGGCGTGGGGGCGTTCCGCGTCGTGCGGCGTCCAGAACCCCTCCACCCCCGCGCAAGCGGCGCGGCGGTCCCCCTCCCCGCAGGCGGGGAGGAGACGGTGCGACGGCCCTTGCCTGTCTCCTCCCCATGAAATGGGGACGCAGCGCGACGCGAAGCGGCGTGACGGAGGGGGTCTAAGCCGCATCACGAGCCCGCACTCCGCTGCGAATACGCAGCTTGCCGGAGGATGACGAAAAGGATCGGCAGTTCCGAAGCTAAAGGGGCGTCTGCGCGCGCCTTATCCAGTAGACATTAACCCCAAATAGATGAACTCTAAATCCTCAGGTTGAGGGAACGTAATGGGAACTTACAAGAATAGGACTTTAGGCTACCGTCGAGCAGTTTGGCTAATGCACTCTGGGCAGTCTTTCGGTGACGTACTCCGTGACGTTCTGGTTGAGCGTCCCGACGTGAAATCCACCCAGATAACTAGGCCAGACGGACTGGTCTGGGATATTCGCCACAGAAGGATCGAGGGAGATAAGATATACCTGCACCTCGCTTCACATAATCCTGGCGAGGAAGCGTCCACCGTCACGCGAGATGCGGCGGAAGAAAGCGACTTGCAGCGTGCGCCCGCTCCTCCAGGACAGGACTATCTTGATGGCGATGCAATGATTTTTGCCAACAAGAATGATGTGCTCGTATGTGTGAGCGACGTCAGCGAGCCGGCGACGGTCGCATATCTTCGAGCGCTCATCGACGGGACCGGTCGATCAACAGAAGCCAAAAGCTTTGAACTACAGCGCACCGCAAACCACGCCACTCTGAAAACTCTTGTCCAAGCGGGCGTTAAGTCGGTGAACCTTAATGTCAGCGCGTTCAGCGCTACGCTGCCACTAGCGTTCGACGAAAACGTAACCTTCGGCGATAAAATCAAGGCGGGACTGAATTCAGCAATCGCAGTCCTTCTAGGAGGAGACAAAACCCCTGCCGACCTAGAACGAGAAGCTGACTTGCAGACATTTATAGAGCTAAAAGCTCGAAGAAACACAGAGCTTGGCTTAGCCGCAGCAGCACGGACCGCAGAAAATGTTCTTGATTCGTTCGAAGATGGGTACGAGATTGTAACTCGTTCAGGCATTCGGATCACAGCCTCGGAGATATCCGTGAAAGAGAGCGCCAAGTTCGCAGCCAACGGAACCACCGTCGATCATCGTGACGTATGGGATCATATGGACGGGTTCTACAGCCGGCTTGTCGATGCCGACATCAACGCGCATTGATGTCGGTCGAACGACGCTTCTGCTCCTCGCCCTAGCCTTTGGGGCGGCGGCTGGAACGTTTGCGTCACACCCTCTGGCGACCAACGCCGACTTATTGATCGGAGTTGCAGGCGTGAGCGCCACATTCGCGGGCTTTATACTAGCGATGAAGACCCTGTTGGGCGATCCATCAAGTTTACTTCCCGGCAGTTGGCGCCTGGGTTTGGTTCAATCTAGAAGTATGGAAATTCGCTATGCACGATTGAGCTTACTTTTCGGCTTGTATGTTATTTCGTCATTTGCTTGCCTCACCTTCGCCGCGTTTGCGGACACTACATCTAGATATTGGCCTGTCGATTTTGCTCTAGCTTTCGTCATCGCTTTCACAGCCACAATGACGCTCGAGATTCCCCGGTCGCTTCGACTAATTCAGCGTGAAAGAATCGAAGCGACCGTTAACGCTCGGCGACGTAGTCGTGGATCAACAGATCGCCCATAGTGTCCAACAAGGAGATGGGTCGGCTGAAGGAGAAGTACTTGGGTGCGAAAGTATCAAGGGTCGGCAAGCCCCTAATGCACCCGCGCCTTCCCAATCTCCAACCCGCCCTCTCCGGCGGTGACGGCGATCACCCCGCCGTCCTCGATCTCGCCGGCCAGCAGTTTGCGCGCAATCGGGTCCACCAGCTCCTTCTGGATCACCCGCTTCAGCGGCCGGGCCCCATAGGCCGGGTCGTAGCCGCGGTCGGCCAGCCAGGCCAGGGCCGCGTCGTCCAGGTCCAGCGTCATGCGGCGGTCGGCCAGCAGTTTTTCGAACCGTGACAGCTGGATCCGCACGATCCCGCCCATCTGTTCGCGGCCCAGGCGGTGGAACAGGATGATCTCGTCGATCCGGTTCAGGAACTCGGGCCGGAAGTGGGCGCGGACGGCGTCCATGACGAAGGGGCGGACGGCCTCCACATCCTCGCCCTCGCCCTGATCGGCCAGATACTGGCTGCCCAGGTTGGAGGTCATGATGATCAGGGTGTTGCGGAAGTCGATGGTGCGGCCTTGCCCGTCGGTCAGGCGGCCGTCGTCCAGCACTTGCAGCAGCACGTTGAAGACGTCGGGGTGGGCCTTTTCGACCTCGTCGAACAGGACGACCTGATAGGGGCGGCGGCGCACGGCCTCGGTCAGGGCGCCGCCCTCGTCATAGCCGACATAGCCGGGAGGGGCCCCGATCAGGCGGCTGACGCTGTGCTTCTCCATATATTCCGACATGTCCAGCCGGGTAATGGCCGCCTCGTCGTCGAACAGGAAGTCGGCCAGGGCCTTGGTCAGTTCGGTCTTGCCCACGCCGGTCGGGCCCAGGAACAGGAAACTGCCCAGGGGCCGGTTGGGGTCGTTCAGGCCGGCGCGGGCGCGGCGCACCGCGTCGGAGACGGCGGCGAGCGCCTCGTCCTGGCCCACCACGCGGGCGGACAGGGCCTCCTCCATCTTCAGCAGTTTTTCGCGCTCGCCCTCCAGCATCTTGTCGACGGGCACGCCGGTCCAGCGGCTGACGACGGCGGCGATCTGTTCGGCGTCGACCACCTCGGGCGTCAGGGGGCCGGATTTGTCGGCCTCGTTCGCCTCGGCCTCGGCCAGCTGTTTCTCGATCTGGGGGATCTGGCCATAGGCGATCTCGGACGCGCGACCCAGATCGCCGGCGCGCTGGGCGTTGGTCAGCTCCAGACGCAGGCGGTCCAGGGTTTCGCGCAGCTGGGCGCCCTGGCCGACCTTTTCCTTTTCGGCCTTCCACTGGGCGGTCAGGTCGTCGGACTGGCCTTCCAGATCGGCGATCTCGTCCTCCAGCTTCTCTAGCCGGTGCTGGGAGGCCTGGTCGGTCTCCTTCTTCAGGGCCTCGCGCTCGATCTTCAGCTGGACCAGGCGGCGGTCGATCTCGTCCAGGGCCTCGGGCTTGGAGTCCACGGCCATGCGCACCCGGCTGGCGGCCTCGTCGATCAGGTCGATGGCCTTGTCCGGCAGGAAGCGGTCGGTGATGTAGCGGTTCGACAGGGTGGCGGCGGCCACGATGGCGCTGTCGGAGATGCGGACGCCGTGGTGGACCTCGTACTTCTCCTTCAGTCCACGGAGGATCGACACCGTGTCCTCCACCGTCGGTTCGGAGACGAAGACCGGCTGGAAGCGGCGGGCCAGGGCGGCGTCCTTTTCGACGTGCTTCCTGTATTCATCCAGCGTCGTGGCGCCGACGCAGTGGAGTTCGCCGCGCGCCAGGGCAGGCTTCAGCAGGTTGGAGGCGTCCATGGCGCCGTCGCCCTTGCCGGCGCCGACCAGGGTGTGCATCTCGTCGATGAACAGGACGATCCCGCCCTCGGCCGCCGAGACCTCGGACAGCACGGCCTTCAGCCGCTCCTCGAACTCGCCGCGGTATTTGGCGCCGGCGATCAGGGAGCCCATGTCCAGCGCCATCACCGTCTTGTCGCGCAAGGATTCCGGCACGTCGCCGTTGACGATGCGCAGGGCCAGGCCCTCGACGATGGCGGTCTTGCCCACGCCGGGTTCGCCGATCAGGACGGGGTTGTTCTTGGTCCGCCTCGCCAGAACCTGGATGGTGCGGCGGATCTCTTCGTCGCGGCCGATGACCGGGTCGATCTTGCCGTCGCGGGCGGCCAGGGTCAGGTCGCGGGCATAGCGTTTCAGGGCGTCATAGGCGTCTTCGGCGGCGGCGCTGTCGGCGGTCTTGCCCTTGCGGACCTCGGCGATGGCGGCCTCCAGCTTGTCGGCGGTGACGCCCGAGGCCTTCAGCACCTCGGCGGCGGTTCCGCCCTCCTTGGCCAGGCCCGCCAGCAGGCGTTCGGTGGTGACGAAGGCGTCGCCGGCGGATTTTGAGGACTCTTCGGCGGCGGCGAAGACGCGGGCGGTGTCGCCGTCCAGATAGAGCTGGCCCGAGCCGCCGGTGACCTGGGCGCGCTTCTTCAGGGCGGTTTCGACATCGGCCTCGGCGCGGCGGGCGTCGCCGCCGGCGGCGGTGATCAGGTTTCTGGCCAGACCGTCGCGCTCCTCAAGCAGGACCTTGAGCAGGTGTTCGGGCGCGAATTGTTGATGGCGACGGGCCAGGGCGAGCGACTGGGCCGACTGGACGGCCTGTTTGGCGCGGTCGGAATAGAGATCGAGATTCATAGGTGTCCCCTCATCAGGCGGATTTCGCCCGCGCCGCCCTTTCAGGAAGCGACGACACGGGTCTGTGAAATCCAGATGGTGTGACCCGTCGGGCACACAAGGGGTGGCGGGCGGGAGATTTCACCCCGCCCGCGCTTCGCCGTCATGTCTCAGCCGCCGGTCGGACCGGTCGAGAAGTCGAACTGTTCCGGCTGGCGGCGCGGCCCGCCGAAGTTCCAGGTCAGGCCGACGTAGAAGGCCCGCAGCTTGATGTCCTGCTCCGAGCGTTCGCGGAACTGCGGCGTCTCGTAGATCGTCGTGGTGTTGAAGGTGTTGAACAGGTCGCGCGCGGTGAAGTTGAACGACAGCTGCTCGTTCAGCTTGCGGCGATAGCCGAGATTGACCATGCCGCCGGCCTCGCGCCGCCCCTGGGCCAAGAGGCTGTCGCCCTGCCAGAAGCTGGACAGTTGGACGAAGTCCTTGGCCGTCGGCTGCCAGTTCAGGCTCAAACGCCCGCTGGCCAGTGTCGCCTCGCGGTCTCCGCCGCCGACCACGGCGCCCGAGTCGATCTCCTGACGGAAGACATTGACCCCGGCGCTGTAGCGCAGGGTCGACAGCAGCCGCCCATTCGCCGTCGCCTCGACCCCCACGTCCTGGCGCGAGCCCAGGTTTTCGGGCCGGGTCAGGAAGACGCCGCCGCCGATGTCGGTCGCCACGTCGGTAAAGGCCTTGTCGGTGTTCCGCAGATAGGCCGTCGCCTGATAGAAGCTCTGGCCCTTGCGCATCTGCCACATGGCTTCGAAGCTGTCGGTCTCCTGCGGCTCCAGGTCCGGATTGCCGGACCGGACGTTCAACGGGTCCTGATAGGCGACGAAGGGGTTTAGCTGGCCGGGCTGGGGCCGCTGGATGCGGCGCGAATAGCTGGCGCGCAGGGTCTGTTCGGCCGACAGCTGATATTGCAGATGGGCCGTCGGATAGGCGCGGAAATAGTCCTGGGACGCCGAGGCGCCGCCGGTCAGATCCTTGATCTCTATGTCCGCCTGTTCCAGGCGCAGGCCCAGCTGAGCCGACAGCTTCTCGCCCAAAGGACGTTCGTAGGTGGTGTAGAGGGCGTGCACCGTCTGCTCGGCCTCGAACCGGTTGTTCAGGGCCGGGACGGGCGTCAAGGCGGCCTCGGACGGGCCACGCAGGAAGCCGGCGTCCTGCTCGGGCCGCTGAAGGTTCAGCTCATAGCCCAGGCGCAGCTTGCCGCCGTCCGACATCGGGCGGGTATAGGCGCTGGTGAAGCCCCAGGTGACCTGATCGACCTCAGTCCGAGTGCGCTCGTACAGGGCCGCCGCCGCCGGCGTCAGGAAGGTGGTCAGGGCCTGGCTGGTGTTTTCATTGCTGTTGGAATCGTAGCGCAGTTCGTTGGACCATTCATGGCCGTCGCCGTCGAAGCGGCGCAGCACCCGGGCCGTGGCGCCCCAGTTGGCGAAGTCAAAGTCCGACGATCCCTCGCGCCGATAGGCGTTCGTCACCGCCCCTCCCGCGTTGCGTGTTTCGAACAGGCTGGAGGCCGAGCCTGTGCCGTCGAAGGCCACGCCGCGCAGCTCGCCGGTGATCTGGGTCTTGTCGTCCAGCTTGTATTCGGCGGTGAAGCGGCCGAAGGCGCCGTTCTGCTCGGACTCGATCGGCTGATCGACGGTGGTGGTCGCGACCACGGCGCCGGTCGTCGGGTCCAGTTGCTCGCGTGTCCGGCTGAAGCTCAGCTCCGTCGGATCGGAGCGGTAACTGACGTCGCCCGACAGGGTCAGCCGGTCCTTCTGCCAGGATCCGCTGAGGCCGGCGTTCCAGCGGCCGTTGTCGCCGACATTCGCCCGCACCGAGCCGGTGGATTGCGTGCCCGGCTTGGGCGCCGTCGGCTTGGTAATCAGATTGATGACTCCGCCCGACCCCTCGGGGCTGTAGGCGGCGGAAGGGTTGGTCATCACCTCGATCCGGGCATATTGGCTGGCGGGCAGTTGGATCAGCGCCTGCCCGCGACCGGGGCCGGTCAGAATGCCGGACGGGCGACCGTCGACCAGTATGGTGACATTGGCGTCGCCGCGCAGGGAGACATTGCCCTCCGAGTCCACATCGACCGAGGGCACGTTGCGCAGGGCGTCGGCCAGGCTGCCGGAGGTCGCCTGCAGATCATTGGCCAGGCTGTAGCTGACGGAATCGATCGAGGTGCGGACGTCGTCGGCGCGCGCCGTCACGGTGACGTCGCCGACCGAGGCGGGCTGGTCGGAGGCCGGCTGGCCGGAGGCGGGCGGCGTCTGCCCGGCCGGCGTCTGCCCAGCCGGCGTCTGGGTCGGTCTCTGCTGAGCCGGCGCGGGCGTCTGCGACGGCTGCGGCGTTTGCGCCTGGGCCAGGGCGGCGGCGGGCAGCACGGCCCAGGCCGCGCCGAGCAGCAGAACGAGTTTGGACGACGTCATCCCCGATGATCCTGAAGGTGCGGCGGACGGCTTCCGACGCTTATCGATAATCGTTGCGTATCGAGCCTGCTTTGCAATGCAAAGTTACATCTTGGACAGGTCCATTACACCTTCGTCATCCTTGCTCCGAAAGCGATGGGTGACGCGCGCGAAGCGGCGCGTTAGCGTGTCGCCGCATCGAGAGTTGGAGCCCGCGCCTTGCCCCTGAACCTGACCCGTCGTCGCGCCCTGGCCGGCGCCCTCCCGCTGAGCCTCGCGGCCCGCCCGGCCCTGGCCTGGAACGCCGCCAACGACGATACGGCCCTGGCCGAGGCGGTCGACGCCTATGTGAAGAAGGCGATGGCCGCCTGGCCCGACCAGCCCGCATTGGGAATCGCCGTGGTCAAGGACGGCGCCGCCGTGCTGACCCGCGGCTATGGGGTGAAGGTTCAGGGCAAGCCGGCCGTCGCCGATGAACACACCCTGTTCGCCATCGCCTCCAACACCAAGAACGTCACCGCCGCCGCCCTCGCCATTCTGGTCGATGAGGGCAAGGTCAAATGGGACGCGCCGATCAAGACCTATCTGCCCGATTTCCGGCTGGTCGATCCTTACATCACCGACCACATCACGGTTCGCGACACCTTGAGCCACCGCGCCGGTTTCGGCCTGGGCGCCGGCGATCTGCTGTTCTGGCCCAACAGCGACCGGACCCGCGCCGAGGTCTTGGCCCAGGCCGCCTTCGTGCCGATCGAGGACGGGTTCCGCGCTCGATACCATTATTGCAATCTGATGTTCGTGGTCGCGGGGGCGGTGATCGAGGCCGTCTCGGGCCAGACCTGGGAAGACTTCATCCAGACGCGGATTCTGGACCGCGTCGGCATGAGCGAGACCGTGCCCCTGGCGCGCCTGGCTGACCCGGCCAAGTCCGCCCTGCCCCACGGCCGGGTCGGGCCGCCGCTGCGCTATCAAGGCGCCATGACTCCGATCGCGGATTCGATCGTGGAGGTCTGGAACTGGGACTCGGCCGCCGCAGCCGGCGGGATCTGCACCACCCCGGCCGACTGGGCCAAATGGATCGCGGTGCGGCTGAACGAGGGGCGGCTGCCCGACGGGACGCGACTGTTCTCGGAAGAGTCCGCCAAGGAAATGTATCGTCCCAACATCATCGTCGGCAGCTCGCCGGGCCCGACGGCGGAACTGCCCAACCGCTCCATCGCCTCGACCTACGCCTTGGGCCTGCAGGTTCAGGACTATCGCGGCGAACGGCTGATCAGCCACGGCGGCGGATCGCCCGGCGGCATTTCCGCGACCGTTCTGATCCCCGGCCGCAAGGTTGGGTTCAGCATTTTTTCGAACGCCGAGGAGAGCTTCCTGCTGCGCGCCCTTCGCTCAGGCATCGCCGACCTCTGCCTGGGCAAGGTGGATGTCGACTGGATCGCCGATTCCAAGCGGTTGGAGGCGGAGGGGAACGCCAAATCCATCGCCGCCGCAGCCGAGATCGACGCCAAACAGGCGGCCGGGGCGCCGCCCTCCATGCCTCTGGACGCCTATGCCGGAACCTGGCGCGACCCTTGGTACGGCGACATCGTCATCGCGCCCAAGACCCGCGGCCGGGGGCGCGACCGCAAGCCCGGCCTTTGGCTGACCTTCACCCATACGCCGGCCTTGCAGGGCTGGTTGGAGCCCTATGACGGCGAGACCTTCCGCACCCGCTTCCCGGACAAGCGGGAGGAAGACGCCTTCGTGACGTTCGACATCCAGACCGCCAAGCCCGCCACGGCGACGATGAAGGGCGTCTCGCCGGACATCGACTTCTCCTACGATTACCAGGATTTGAGACTGACGCGGATTTGAACGTTCGGCCTGTGACCTAGGCGCGCAAGGGCGGAACGCCTAGAACCAGCAAACGCTGTCCTTCCATCAACCCAAAGGAGGACAGCCATGTCGAGTTCAGAAACGCCCCGCGCGCTAGACCGCGAAGAAGCGGACATGGTCCGGCAAAGCCAGGCCCTGGACGAGCGGTCGCCGGCAGAACTGCGGGAATTGATCGGTCGGCTGCGCGCGCGCCGAGACAAGGCGCAGCGCCAAATCCGCACCCGCGCCCGTTCGGCTCAAGCGCGAGGCGAAACCGCCGGGGCCGACACCGGCGCGCGGGAGAAGAAGGCGCTGCTGACGGAGGCGATCGCGCGCGTCGCCGAAGCGATGGACGCCCGTCGGAGCGAGGGCGACGGAGAGACCAAGAGGGCGACCGACAATCTTCGCGACGCAGTCCGCCGCAAGGCTGAGAACCCGACTTGGACCGGCCCCGAGGACCGCACGGCGGATCAAGGACCGATCGAAACTCCAAACACCAAGATCGCCCCCTCGGGCGCCCTGCACGCCGAGGGCATGCGGGCCGCTATTTCGCGCTCGACCGGCAATCGTTGACCCCAGAGACCTGAAGCCCCGCCTGCGGACTTCAGGTCCTAATTTCCAGCAGCTCCAGCTTGGCTTCCTGCTTCGGCCAAGGGAGGACAAGCCGCCAGCGGCTCTGGCCGATTCGCTCCAGAACGCCCACCTGATCGCGTTCCGGACGATCGCCATAGGCGGGAAAGCCGGTCTCGGCGTCGCTGAGGGCCTGGGCGCCGATATAGACGAGGCGACGATCCGTGTCGGGATAGAGCAGGCCCTGAGTCCGCTGCGACCCCGTCGTCTTGGTCAGAACCAGATCCCCGCCGGGGGTCGTCTCCACCGAACAGGCGAACCAGGGATAGTCGACATAGGCCAGACCGGTTCCCTCCCCGCGCCGCCCCAGCTTGATCGTGCGGCACCGATAGGTTCCAGGCGGCGGTTGGAGGCGGTCCGGCAAGGCGGCGTTGGGGTCGACCAATGGCCCCAGGGCCTCGACCTCAGAGGCGAAGCCGGCGGCCTCGGCCTCGGCGCGGGCCATACGCCAGGCCTGGTCCAACCGACCGAGCAGGCTGGCGTCGGCCGCCGAGGCGACCTGACGCCAATCGTCGCTTCCGCCTTGAAGCCCGCCTTGAGCTGCGGAAGGTGCGGCTGCGGCGGCGGCTGTCGCGGGCGGCGCGACGCGCGGGGGGACGCCTTTGGCGGGCGCGCTGACGGCCGGCGAGGTTTCGGCGCGGCTGCCGGGACTGTTCTCGCCGCAGGCGGACACCGCCAAGCCGAGAAGCAAGGGCGCAAAGAAGGTCGGGGTGCGGCGCATGATCGGCGTCTCCATCGGTTCAGGAGACGAACGGTCAAGCCGCCGCGCGGTTCAGTCGGTCTTGGCCGGAACCAGTTCGATCAAGTCCAGGTTCGATTCATACTGCGGCCACGGCAGCACCAGACGCCAGCGCGCCTCGCCGATCCGTTCCAGAACGGCGACCAGATCGCGATCACTGTTACGGCCATAGGAGTTGGCGGCCGGTTCCTGGGCCAGGGCCATGGACCCCAGCAACAGCATGTGCCGGTCGTTCTCGGGGAACAGGAGGCCCGAAGGCCTCTGGGAGCCGGTCAATTTGGTGAACTTCAGACCGCGCGGCGTCTGTTCGATGCGACAGGCGAACCAGCCGTAAACCACATAGCCCAGTCCGTCCTCGCCGCCCTGGGAGCCCAGTTTCACGGTGCGGCAGCGGTAGTCGCCGGTCGGCGGGGTCACGCCGGGGCGTGCGGCGGACGGATCGATCAGATCGCCCAGACTGTTCAAATCGCCCGAACCGCGCTGGCGTCGCGCCTGTTGCAGGGCCAGATCCCAGGCGGCGTCACGACGCTGATAGCGATCCCGATCGGTCGAGGTGATGACGCCGCGCCAGTCCATCAGAACCCCGCCCGTTCCGGAAGAGGGCGGCGGCGGGGGCGGAGGCGGCGGCGGGGTGGAGGCGCAGGCCGCCAGAGCGAGAAGGCCCGCCAGAGCCAGACCGCCCTTCGGCCCGGCCCCTGAGGCCAGGCGTCTAAGCGAGGGACAAGGCGGACGTATCTGGCGCATCAACGCTTCCCTGTGAAAAGGCGTCCGAGGGGACGGACCTTGCGGCGAAGTCGGTCTTTTAGGCCCTTGGTCGGCGGCCCGCGTCAAGACCGCAGCCGCAGATCACGGCTTGGCGGGGGATCAGCCTTCGCTCTCGGCCGCAGCCTCGGCCTTGCGGCGGGGCGCGCGGCGGCGCGGGGCCGGCTCGCCCTCCTCGACCGTCGGAGCGGGGGCGGACGAGCGGGTCAGAAAGCCGGGCAGAGCCGTCGGAGTCTCATCATCGCCCGTTTCGGCTGCAACGGCGGGACGGCGCGACCGGCGCGCCGGCCGCTCGTCCGTCTGAGGGACGTCGCTCTGATCCGAGACCGGAGCCACCGACTCGGTCTGGGCCGAGGCGGCGGCGTCATCGGCGACCGCTTCGATCAGGCGGCCTTCGCCCGACTGGCCTTCGCCCTGGGTGTCGAATCGGCGCTGGCGCTCCTCGCGACGCCGCTCCCAGCGCTCACGGCGGGTTTCGCGGCGACCGCCGCCTTCGCCCTCGGCGCGCATCTCGCCGTCGTCGCGCGGCGACTGGCCGTCGCGGTCGCGGTTCTGATCGCGGTTCTGGTCGCGGTCGCGATTGTAGTCGCGCTCCCGGTTTTGATCCCGGTTTTGGTCGCGGTTTTGGGACTGCTCCGCGCGCTCCGCCGCTTCCTGAGCCTGGCGATCCGCCGCCTGCTGCGCCGCCATGAAGGCCGCGGCCTGGGCGCCGGATTCGTCTTCGAAATCGATATCGAAGCCCTGGTTCGACAGTTCGCGCGCGGCGATGTCGGAGAAGGAGCGTTGGGGCTGAAGCGCGCGCAGAACCCGGTAATAGTGTTCGGCGTGCTGTTGGTAGTTCTCGGCCAGCACCCGGTCGCCGCTGGACGCCGCGTCGCGGGCCAGCTGCTGATAGCGCTCATAGACGGTCTGGGCGTTGCCGCGGACCTTGATGTTTTCGGGGCCTTGCGAATCCCACGAACGATTCGGATTGGCGTTGTTGGCGTTATTGGCGCCCGCCTTGTTCCGATTGCGTCCGCGCTGACGCTTCATGCCCTTGAAATCTCTCATTCGCGCTACCGTGTGCAGGGATGGAGCCAAGCCGTCGGGCCGGGTCCGTCCGTTTCGTGGTTCCGTTTCGCTCGGGGCCGATCCCCGATTGTCGATCTGTCGGAATGCCTTGTCGCCCGCATGGTGCGCCGGCCCTGTGGGGACCGACCGTCATGGCCGGCTCAAGCCGCGAACAGCCGGGCGAAAACCCGTAAAGCTGCGTTTGAGTGGGAGACGAGAGAGACTTAGCGTGTGCGCCGTCCCTTTCCAAGGGGTTTTCGACAAAGCGTCGCACCTTGGGCCACGGCTCCGCTTTGCCGACGAGCGTCGGGTGGGCTAGGCAGGTTCTTTAAGGCGACGATGAGGCATTCTTCCATGCGGGTTCTGGTTCTAGGCGGCGACGGCTTCTGCGGCTGGCCGACGGCCCTGCATCTCTCGGCCCAGGGCTGGGACGTGACCATCGTCGACAATCTCAGTCGGCGGAATATCGACAATGAGCTGGAGGTCCAGTCGCTGACGCCGATCCGCACCATGGGCGAGCGGATCAAGGCCTGGAAAGAGGTCTCAGGCCGCGACATCGGCTTCGTCAACATGACCGTAGGCAAGGAGTTCGACCGTCTGGTGGCCCTGATCCGCGACCTGACGCCCGACAGCGTGGTCCATTTCGCCGAACAGCGCGCCGCCCCCTATTCGATGAAGTCGGCGCGGCACAAGCTGTACACGGTCGACAACAACATCAATGCGACCAACCACCTGCTGGCCGCCATCGTCGAAAGCGGGCTGGACGTGCATCTAGCCCACCTGGGCACCATGGGGGTCTATGGCTACGGCACCGCGGGCCTGCGCATCCCCGAGGGCTATCTGAAGGTGACGGTCGAGACCGACAACGGCCCGGCCGAGCAGGAGATTCTGTTCCCGCCGAACCCCGGCAGCATCTATCACATGACCAAGACTCAGGACGCCCTGCTGTTCCAGTTCTACGCCCGCAACGACGGCCTGCGGATCACAGACCTGCATCAGGGCATCGTCTGGGGCGCCCAAACGGCCGAGACCAGGCTGGACGAACGTCTGATCAACCGTTTCGACTACGACGGCGACTACGGCACGGTGCTGAACCGGTTCCTGATGCAGGCGGCGGTCGGCTATCCGCTGACGGTGCACGGATCGGGCGGCCAGACCCGGGCCTTCATCCATATTCAGGACACGGTGCGCTGCGTCGAACTGGCGCTGAACAATCCGCCCAAGCGCGGCGATCGGGTCAAGATCCTGAACCAGATGACCGAGAGTCGGCGTGTGCGCGACCTGGCCCGGATGGTCGCCGACATGACCGGCGCCGAAGTCCACAATGTGCCCAACCCCCGCCAAGAGGCCGACGAAAACGATCTGGTCGTCGCCAACGACCAGTTCCGGGAACTGGGGCTGAAGCCGATCACCTTGGCTGAAGGTCTGATGCAGGACGTCACCGAGATCGCCCGGCGCTACGCCGAGCGGGCCGATCTGAGCCGCATTCCTTGCGTCTCGGCCTGGAACCAACGCCGCGCCAAGGCGCTGGAAAGCCAAGCGCGGCCGTGCGCGAGTTCGCCCGGTTCGCCCAACATTCTGACCGCCTGAGCCTGCCGATGAACCGCCCCGTCACCGCCCCCTCCCTGCTGGTCTTCGGCGGCGGCTATCTGGGGCGGGCCGCAGCGCGCGAAGCCTTGAAGCGGGGCGGCCAGGCGACAGCCACCTCTCGCGATCCTGAACGCCGACGGTCCCTCGCGGCTGAGGGTGTTTCGGCCATCGACCCTGCGGACGCCGACGCCCTCAGGACCGCGCTGGAGTCGGCGACGGCCGTGCTGATCACAGCGGCGCCGGACGCCCACGGCTGTCCGGGCCTGCGCGCCTTGGCCCCCGTCGCGTCCCAGGCCTGGCCCGATTGGATCGGCTATGTCTCCTCAACCAGCGTCTATGGCGACCGAGCCGGCGGCTGGGTGTTCGAGGACGGGCCGCTGAACGCCGCCAGCCTGGAGGGCGCCCGTCGAGTGCGGGCCGAACGCGACTGGCTGGACGGGGCGCAGGGCATGGGGCTGACAGTCCAGATTTTCCGTCTGCCCGGTTTTTACGGCCCCGGTCGCAGCGTCATCGATCGGCTGAGAGACGGCACGGCGAGACTCGTTCGGAAGCCGGGCCAGGTGTTCAACCGCATCCATGTCGATGACGTGGTGTCGGCCTTGTTCGCCTCCATGGACCGGCCCAGGCCCGGCGCCGCCTATAATCTGACCGACGATGAGCCCTCGCCCGCCAACATGGTGGTGGAATGGGCGGCCGACCGGATGGGCCTGCCCCGTCCGCCGGAAGTCGATTGGACCGATGACAGCGTCAGCGAGGCGATGCGCCGCTTCTATCTCGATTCCAAGCGGGTCTCGAACGCCCTGGCCAAGGCCGAACTGGACTGGCGACCGGCCTATCCCAGTTGGCGGGAAGGCCTGGAGGCCTTGCTGGACGCGCCGCCGCCGCTTCGCCTGGTCAGCTGATCGCGCGTCTCAAGCGCCTCTGTTCTTCTTCAGGAGGCGGTCCCGCGCCGCATTGACTCGGATCGCCAACCCGGCCGTGCCGCCTTGGTCGGGATGGACGCGGCTCATGGCGTGTTTCCAAGCCGCGCGAATCTGCGCCTCGTCCGCGTCCGGAGGGACGCCGAGCACTGCGCGCGCCTCGGCCTCGGTGATCGGCTCGGAACGTACGGGCGTCCGCATCCGCGACGACCAGACCAGATAGAGGCCCGCCGCCGCGAGGCCTGCGCCCCACAGCCAAGCGCCCCTGAAGGCCGCCAACGCTCCTCCGGCCAGAAGCGCAGACGCAAGCAGGGTCGCCGTCACCCGCCAATGGGCCCGACCACGTCTTTCCGTCTGTCGTCCCAGTCGCACCAGGGCCCAGACGGCGACGGCCGCCAGGGCCAGTCCAATCAGAGCCACGCGGTCATCCGGCCTTTCAGGCCGCCACGTCCAGCGGCGCCAGGGCCTGTTCCAGACCCATGGCCTTCATCAGATTGCGCAGCTCCTGGCGGGCCGCGACATGGGCCAGGGACACCGCCACCGGCCGCACCTCATTGGACAGGTCTGCAACCGTCAGGCCGAAGGGGAACAGCTCGCGATAGATGACCCGATCACGCAAGCCCGGCCCGACGCGGAAGCCGACCCGCTTGGCCAGCTTGTTCATCCGCTCTTCCAGTCGCTTGCGGTTGCGCGCCTCGGCGACGGCGAGACGGTTCGTCACGACCAGCCAGTCGATGGTCGCTTGCCGGCCCTGGGTGATCGCCCGGACCTTGCGGGCCTCCCAGACGCTTTCGGAATAGATGGAGGGCTTCAGCAGCTCCAGCGAGACTGGGTCCACCTCGCCCAGCAGGTCGAAGTCGACAAAACTGTCGTTCATGGGGGTCACGATCTGATCGGCGCGCGCATGGGCGGCGCTGGACACCGCCGTGTCGCCGCCGGGGGTGTCGATCAATATGGCGTCCACGCCTGCGGCCGCAGCCTCGGCGAAGGCCTTTTCGAAGGCCGCGATCTGCTCATCTGTCCCGCCCTTGGCCAAGGCCTTGCCGTCGCCCATGTCGGGCATGAACGGCTGGGGCAGCGTTTGGCCGTTCGCGGCCAGCCAAGCCTGACGGTTGGTGAAGAAGCGCTGCATGGAGCGCTGGCGCAGATCCAGATCGATGATCGCCACCGTCCGCCCCGCATGCAGCAGGCCGGTGACGATGTGGATCGCCAGGGTGGACTTGCCCGCCCCGCCCTTCTCATTGCCGAGGACGATCACGTGTGGCTGCGTCATGGAGGAAACCCTCTGTGGCGGCCGACGCGACTCAGTGCAGCGCGGCCTTCGGACGCCTTAGACTCGGCGCACAGAGGCCAAACGTCAACGCGGCGTTAACGGCCATCTGTGGACTTTGCTCTGGTGGAAGGGACGCCCGCCGGTCAGCCGGCGCGACGGCACCAGGGATCGGCCACCTGGGCGGCCGCGCACAGGGCGCTGGCGGTCTCGGTTGGAATAGGCCCAACCCGCAGCCGGGTCAGACGACGACCGGCGACCTCGACGTCCTCGAATCGCGGCGAAAAGTCGGACAGATCCGCCTGGGTTCTCAGCCGCGCCCAGGCGGCCCGCGCCGCAGCTTCGCTGGAAAAGGCGCCCAGCTGGATCAGTCGACCCTCCGCCGACGAGGTCGGCCGCGGCTCCGACCGGATGACGGCGGGGCGCAAGACCGGCCTGTCGGCCCGATCAACCGCCTCGACAAGCGCAGGAGCGGCGGCGCGCATGGCGGGCTGCACGGCCGGTTGGACCATCCGCGTCACCGCCCCCCTTAGACCGGGTTCCCGGTCAGGCTCGGGTTCCGTCCGCCCTTCGTCCGCGCCAGCCCGCCCCGCCATGGCGTCGCGGGCGTCCCACATCTCATAGGGCGTCATCAGGGCGATTTTCACGGGCGAGAATTTTGCGGGCCGCAACCCCTGGGTTTCGGCGCGAGTTTCGTGCGCAGCTGCGGGCCTCGGGGCGTCCGGGTCCATCGGAATCTCGATCGCAGCGATCCGATCGGCGGCGGACTGGAAGGAATGACGGTCGCCCTCGACGGCCCCGCACCCCGCAAGCCCGAGGGTGAGGGCGATCAGAACTGGACGGGTCGCTGCTGCCGGCGTCATAAGCACCACCCTAGTCGCCAGGGCTTGAGGTCTGGTGCATCGACACGCTTAAGGCACAAGGTTAACCGGTTCACCATGACCCAGCCCGCTTCTCTCCTCGTCGTCCGCTCCGTCGCGGAACTGCGCGCCGCGGTACGCGACTGGAAGAGACAAGGCCTGACGGTGGGCCTGGTTCCGACCATGGGCGCCCTGCATGACGGCCATCTGGCCCTGGTGCGCGAAGCCGTTCAGCGCGCCGATCGAGTGGTGGTCTCCAACTTCGTCAATCCGACCCAGTTCGCCCCGACCGAGGATCTGGCCCGCTATCCACGCCAGCAGGCGGAGGATGCGCGGCTGTTGTCCGGCGTCGGCTGCCCTCTGATGTTCGCGCCCGCGCCAGAGGACATGTACCCCGAAGGCTTCGCCACCAGCATCGCCGTGACGGGTCCGGCGATGGGCCTGGAAGGCGATTTCAGGCCTCAGATGTTCGGCGGGGTCGCCCTGGTGGTGACCAAGCTGTTCAACCAGGTTCAGCCGGACTTGGCCGTGTTCGGCGAGAAGGACTATCAGCAGCTGATGGTGATCCGGCGCTTCGTCCGCGACCTGGATCTGCCGATCGACATCGTCGCCGTTCCGACCCAGAGGGACGAGGCCGGCTTGGCCCTGTCGTCGCGAAACGCCTATTTGTCGCAAGACGAATTGGCCGTGGCCCGCCGGCTCAACCGCATCCTGGCGGCGGCGGCGGCCGATGCCGCGTCGGGGCGTCCCCTGCCCGGCGTCGAACGAGACGCCTATGCCGCCGTGCTGAAGGCCGGCTTTGAGCGCATCGACTATGTGGCGGTCCGGCGGGCCGAAGACCTGTCAGTCTTTCGCGACGGCGTGGTCGACGCCCCCGCGCGCATTCTCGCCGCCGCCTGGCTGGGCAAGACGCGGCTTATCGACAACTTGGCCGTCTGAAAAAAGAGCCCGACGCAGGCGCCGGGCTTTGAATGGAAGTTCGGTGATGGTGTGTCCCAGAACGGGACAGATTCATCTGTCCGCCGCTTCGGTTAACGAAGTCCTAACCGCCGCGATCCGGCAGCCATGTGGTCTGACGACCGCTCGGTCCGGTCGGCCAGGTCAGCCGCCATCCGTCGCCGGCCCGTTGCGACTGAAAGTCCGCCTGAGAACCGACGCCGGGATAGTCGAACCGTTCGCCGTCCACGACGATCGACGCTGCACCCCCGTCGGGGGCCGTCGCACGCCAGCTGCCGCCGGTGCGGCTCAGGACCGGCGCCCGCCTTCCGTTGATCGTCACCTCCGGCGGCGGTCCGTTCGCGCGACCGGAGACGATCAGGACCGCGCCGTCGGAATCCACCGCATCCAACCGACCCCGGCCGTCCAGCCGGGTCGTGGGCTCTCCGGCCGCGATCAGGACGATCGGCCCCGCGCCGCCCTGCAGAAGCACCAAGGTCTCGGGCGAGGGCGCGGCGTCCTCGCCGATCTGCACCTCCGGCCTCAGCCGCATGTCGCCTGGCGTCAAGGGCGCCCGCAGTTCGAAACGCCCGGCGGCGTCTGCGCTGACCGCCACGGCCGCTCCGTCCCCCGCGCGCAGCACGACCCGGGCGTTGGGCGCCGCCGCGCCCCGCACCACCACCTGCCCCCCCTCGCGCCGGGCGGCGTCAACCATCGGCGGCTGCGTCCAGGGCGATTCCACCGGAGCGCCCGGTTCGGACGCAACGGGGGCGTCCTTCTTTTCCGAACAGGCGCTCAAGGTCGGCGTCACAAGGACCAGAGCCGTCGATAGGGCCGCCTTGGCGACGATCCAGCGTTTCATCCTTGGTTCCGACACGATATGGCTGGCGCCCAGCGGCCGAGAGTCTGTTAGCTCGATCGCCGCCCGTTTGGCCATGGCCGACGGCGCATCCGTTCATTTCGAGGCCTCATGTCCCTGCCCCCTGTTTCGATCCAGCCTTTCGAAGGCCCCTCCGTCTGCCTGTTCTGCGGTTCATCCGACCGGGCCGATCCCGCCTATATCCAGGCCGCGCGAGACTTCGGCAGGGCGACGGCCGAGGCGGGGTGGCGTCTGGTCTACGGCGGCGGCGGAGTGGGTCTGATGGGCGCCTCGGCGCGCGGGGCCCATGAGGCGGGCGGACGCGTGCTGGGCATCATGCCGGCCTTCCTTCGCAGCCGGGAGCGCCTGTTCGACGAGGTGGAGACGGTCGTGGTGACCTCCATGCATGAACGCAAACAGCTGATGTACGACCAGTCTGACGCCTTCGTGGTCGCTCCGGGCGGCATCGGAACCCTGGAAGAGGTCGTCGAACTGCTGTCCTGGAAGCGGCTGGATCTCCATCAGAAGCCCGTGGTCTTCCTGAACCTCAACGGCTTCTGGAACGGCTTTTTCGATCTGATGCGTCACAGCGTCGACGAGGGGATGACGCCGGCCGACTTCCTGAACGCCTGGACGGTGGCGGACACGGTGGAGGCTGCGCTGGAGCAGATCCAGACGGACCCCGTGGACGGGGCGCGTATCTATGATCGCCGATAGGTGATCGCCGATCACAATCGACGCCGCGCATCTTGACAGTTTTTATCGAAAACTGACATTGACGCCCGACGGCACGACGCCGTTCTTCAATTTCGGAGAGTTTTCATGCGCGTCCTGCTGATCGCCGCCGCCGTTTTCGCCGCCGCCCCCGCCGTCGCCCAGACGCCCGCCCCCACCAGCCTGGTCCTGGCGGATGCGGCCAAGGCCCCCGCGCGCCCGACCATCATCGACGGCGCGCGCTGGTCCTGCGAGGGCTCGGCCTGCACCGCCTCGGGCGGCACGGAACAGCCTGCGACCCGCGCCTGCCGCCGCGTGGTGCAGAAGTTCGGCCCGGTGACGGCCTTCTCCTACAAGGGCAAGACGCTCAGCGCCGAAGAACTGGCCGCCTGCAACGCCTGATCCAGGCGTGAGGCGGCTTAGGCCGCCTCGCCTTTCAGGCGCCGCTGGATGGTTTCGCGACCGATCAGCGGCGCCAGGGCCGCCATGTCCGGTCCGTGCGCCTGCCCCGTCAGCGCCAGCCGCAAGGGCATGAACAGCGCCTTGCCCTTGGCGCCCGTCTCGGCCTTGACGGCGTTCGTCCAAGCGGACCAGGCCGTCTCATCAATGACCTCGGGCAACAGGCCGGCGGCGGCCTCGATGAAGGCGGCGTCCTCGATGACGGGCTGGATCGGCCCCCGCACGACCTTCGCCATTTCAACCACATCGGCGAACTTGTTCAGATTGCCCCGCACCACGGACCAGAAGGTCTCGCCTAGATCCGCGTCCAGAGCCTGCAGCCGGGGTTGAGCCGAAGCATAGTCCATGACGTGCAGCGCCTGGGCGTTCAGCCGGTCCAGATCGGCCGTGTCATACCGAGCCGGCGACCGGCCCATCTTGGTGAAGGCAAAGCTCTCGCCCAGGGCCTGAACCGATGCGGCGACCTCCAAGGGGTCGGAGGTGCCGATCCGGCCCAGATGGCTGGTGATGGCGATCGGCTCGTAACCCTGGTCGCGCATGTCGCTGATCGACAGGGAGCCCAACCGTTTCGACAGGGCCGCGCCGTCGGCGCCGACCAGCAGGGGCATGTGGGCGAAGCCGGGAACCGTCGCCCCCAGGGCTTCGAAGATCTCGATCTGGGCGCCGGTGTTGGTGACGTGATCCTCGCCCCGGATGATGTGGGTGATGGCCATGTCGATGTCGTCGACGACCGACGGCAGGGTGTAGAGGAACAGGCCGTCCTCGCGGATCAGGACCGGGTCGGACATGGAGGCGGTGTCGACCTCGGCATGGCCGCGGGCCAAGTCTTCCCAGGCGACCCGCTTGCCCTCCAGCTTGAAGCGCCAGTGAGGGCGGCGTCCTTCCGCCTCATAGGCCGCCTTCTGCTCGTCAGTCAGGGACAGGGCGGCGCGGTCGTAGATCGGCGGCAGGCCGCGCGACAGCTGCACCTTGCGGCGACGGTCCAGTTCGTCCGCAGTCTCATAGGCGGGATAGAGCCGACCCGACGCCTTCAGCCTGGCGGCGGCCTCCTCATAGCGGTCGAAGCGCTTGGACTGGTTGTAGCGTTCGTCCCAGGTCAGCCCCAGCCAGGTCAGATCGTCCTCGATCCCCTGTTCGAACTCGGGCGTGGAGCGCGCCAGGTCGGTGTCGTCGATCCGCAGCACGAAGGATCCGCCCTGCCCTTTTGCGAACAGCCAGTTCACCAGGGCGGTGCGGACATTGCCGACGTGCAGCTTACCCGTCGGCGACGGGGCGAAACGAACCTTGACGGACATGAAGACCTAGACCTCAAAAGCGAGGCGGCTAGGTCGCGCCGCAACCCCGCGAAGTCAAGGCTTGGGTCCCTCGAACTTCAGTCGTCCCGGTGAACCCGCTCGCGGCGTTCGTGGCGCTCCTGCGCCTCGACCGACAGGGTCGCGGTGGGGCGAGCCTCCAGACGACCCAAGCCAATGGGTTCGCCGGTGTCCTCGCAATAGCCGTAGGAGCCGTCCTCGATCCGCCGCAGGGCGTCGTCGATCTTGGAGATCAGCTTGCGCTGCCGATCGCGGGTCCGCAATTCCAGGGCGCGATCCGACTCCGAAGAGGCGCGATCGACCAGATCGGGATGGTTTTCCGTCTCCGCCTTCAGGTTGACGACCGTCCCTTTGGACTCGCGAAGGATTTCTTCCTTCCAGTCCAGCAGCTTCTTTTTGAAGTAAGCCAGTTGCCGCTCATTCATGAACGGCTCGTCGTCCGACGGGCGGTAAGGACCGGTTTCGTCGGACACAACGGACGCCAAGGCGCTCATCCCACTCACGCTCTCTAATCACGCCCCCCTGTGGCGTAGGGGCCGTATAGTCAGCCCGACGAGTCGCGGCAACGGCGTTCGCGATTCCGTGATCATGATTCCGTGAGCGCCTTGATGAAATAGGAACCCAGCTAAGGCCCCGTCCTCGATCTTGAAAAGCCGAAGCTTTTACGATCAAGCCTCGCCGCGACGCAGTTCGGCCTTGGCCAGTTCCACAGCGGCGCGCAGGTCGATCTGATCCAGCACGGCGTTCAACCCCGCATCCCCGCCATCGGGGCGCTCTTCGCGCAGATTGCGGGCCAGCCGTTCCAACAAGGCGGGATCGCCCTCGCCGGACAACAGAGCCAGTTTCATCTCGTCGAGCCGGTCCAAAAGCCCTGCGCCCCGCTTGATGGCGCGCCGACGTTTTTCCAGCGGCCCCTCCACGCCTTGGAGAGCCATCAGGGCCGAGACGTCGGCGACGCTCGTCGGTGCGGCGGCGGCTGAAGCGGCGGTGGGCGCCGACGCCCCGCCGGCTTGACCGAGCGAAAAGCCGCTGGCCGAGCGAGCGGACTTGCCGCTGGTCGGGGCTTGGGGGCCCGTGGTCCCTGTGACCTTCATCCGCGCATGCTCCGGCTCATGATCCCATCCTTGAGGAACGGAGTGACCGTTTGGTTAACAGCTGGGCAGAATCTGCCCTCACCATCCACCCGCAAGCCGCCACACCACCATATTTTCAACAGCTTAGATCACGGCACGATCCTGGCATAAGGCATCAGAAGAAGCCTCAGAGACGTCCGACCCATGCAGAATCTGCTCGCCCGCCTCGTCACGCCCTTGGCCGTCCTGGCTCTGGGCGTCAGCGCGTCCGCGGCCGCAGCCCAGTCGCGGATCAAGGACATCGCCGCCGTTGAAGGCGTTCGCGGCAACCAACTGGTCGGCTACGGCATGGTCATGGGTTTGAACGGCACCGGCGATTCGCTGCGCAACTGTCCCTTCACCCGGCAGTCGCTGGAAGGCATGACCGAGCGGCTCGGGGTCAATATCCGCGGCGCAAACGCCAACACCAAGAATATGGCCGCAGTCATGGTCACGGCCGAACTGCCGGCCTTCGCCACGCCGGGTTCGCGCATTGACGTCAACGTCTCCTCCATGTGCGACGCCAAGAGCCTGCTGGGCGGATCTCTGGTCGTGACCAGCCTTCAGGGCGCGGACGGCCAGGTCTATGCGGTGGCCCAGGGCTCGGTCCAGACGGGCGCCGTCTCGGCCTCCGGGGGATCAGGTTCTTCGGTGACGCGGGGGGTGCCGACGGCCGGCCGGATCGCCTCGGGCGCCTCCGTCGAGCGCGAGACCGGCTTCGAAATGGCCAATATGAATGAGGTCCGGCTGAATCTGCGCAATCCGGATTTCACCACCGCCCAGCGCGTCGCCGCCGCCGTCAACGCCGCATTCCCCGGCACGGCCCTGGCCGAGAACGGAACGGTCGTGGCCCTGCGGGCGCCCGGGCAAATGGGCATGGCCGGCTTCATCAGCCGTGTGGAAAACCTGCCCGTCACCGTCGATTCACCCGCCAAGGTCATCATCGACGAGGTGAACGGCGTCATCGTCATGGGCGATGCGGTGCGGATCTCGCGGGTGGCCATCGCCCAGGGCAATCTGACTATCTCGGTCGATGAACAGCCCTTCGTCAGCCAGCCGGCCCCCTTCAGCCAGGGACAGACGGCGGTCGTGCCCAGCACCCAGGTCAATGTCGAAGAAGATCTGGGCACCCAGATGCGGCTCGTTGGCGGCGGAACCAGCCTGTCCACCCTGGTGAACGGCCTGAACGCCCTGGGGGTCAGCCCCAGGGACATGATCAGCATCCTGCAGGCGATCAAGGCGTCCGGCGCCTTGCAGGCCGAGATCGAGGTGATGTGAGCATGACGGACCTGTCCGCCCCCGCCGAACTGATCCGGCCCCTGCCCGCCGCTGCGACGGCCGCAGCCGGCGCGAGCCGTGAGAAGATCAAGGCCACGGCGGAAGCCTTCGAGGCCAGCTTCCTGTCTCAGATGCTGAAACCGATGTTCGAAGGCCTGTCGACCGACGGCCTGTTCGGCGGCGGTCAGGGCGAGGCGACCTGGCGCAGTTTTCTGCTGGACGAAATGGCCAAGAAGACCGTGGCCGCCGGCGGGATCGGCCTGGCCGGGCCGGTGATGAACGAAATGCTGAAGATGCAGGAGGCGCGGCCATGAGCGACGCTGAACTGGCCGGGGCGCGCGTGCGCCAACTGCTGGATCTGACGCGGCGCCTGACCGAGCGTTTGGCGGCCGAGACGCGCGCCTTCCAAGAGGGGCGCCCCCAGGAGGTCGCCAAGGGATTGGCCGAAACCCAGGAGATGGCCAACCTCTATCGCCGCGACTCCGCCCAGGTGAAGGCCAACCCCGCCCTTCTGGCCGACGCGCCTTCGGCTGATCGGTCCGCTCTGATCGAGGCCACCCGCGCCTTCGACGCCGTCCTGGCCCGTCACGCCGGCGCTGTTGAGGCCGCCCGCCGTATTTCCGAGGGCCTGGTGCGGGCCATCGCCCATGAGGTCGCAGCCGCCCGAACGCCGGCCGCCGCCTATGCCGCCGATGGGCGGGCGGCCATGGGCGACGGACGCGCGGTGGCGTTCAACCGCAAGGCTTAAGCGACATTTTTTGATTTCTGCGGGCCTCGTTCCCGCCGTGTTGCGGGTTTTTTAAGCGACGGGGATCATAGTCGCCCCATGCCGATCACCACGCGCCTTTTGGGACTTGCCTTTGCGTCCGCCGACGCCCTGGTGGAAATCGACGCCCAAGGGCGCGTCGGCTTCGCCCTGGGCGCGGGCCCCGCTGCGGGACAGGACGTCGGCGCCCTGTGGACCGGCAAACCCCTGACCGAACTGCTTCATCAGGGCGATCATGTCCTCCAGACGCTGATGAACAGCAAAGCGGGCGCCCGCAGCGCGCCCCTGCAGATTCTTCTGACCGCCGGCGCCGACCGAGTGCGACGCGCTTCGATCCGCGCCTTCGTCCTGCCCCAGCTGGCGCCCGCGATATCCTGCGCCATCGCCTATGAGGGTCCGGCCATCCCGCTGGGCGAACTGGACGTTCCGCCGCTGATCGACGCCGAACGCTTCCTGATCGACGCGCCCCGGATCATCGACAATTCGCGCGATCTGGCGTTCGGCTTCCTGGACGTTCACGGCCTGGAGCAGCTGCCGGAGGCGCTGGCGGACCGGGTTCAACGCCGGATCGAGGCCACGCTTCAGTCGGCCGCCGTTCACGGATCCTCCGCCGCCCAGATCACCCAGGAGCGTTTCGCCCTCTTGCGGCCGGAAACCGACAAACGCGACCTGGCGGCGGAAGTGGTCGAGGCCGGACGAGCGGAGGGCGCCGAACTGGCCGCCGAGAGTTTCACCGCCCCCGTTCCCCAGGGCGCGGACAGCCTGTGCGTGCTGCGCGCCATGCGTTTCGCCATTGAGGGATGTCTGAAGGACGGCGGCCTGGCCAATCCTCAGATCGCCTTCACCGAGTCCCTGAAGCGGACCTTCCGCGACGCCGAGGCGTTCCGCGGCGTGGTCAAGGCTCGAGACTTCCAGGTCCACTACCAACCGATCGTCCGACTGGACTCGCGGGCGGTGCACCATTTCGAGGCCCTGGCGCGGTTCAATACCCCCAACGGCCCGGCCCAAGCCATCCGCATGGCCGAGGAGCTTAAACTGATCGAGGCCTTCGACCTGGCCGTGGCTGAAAAGGTCCTGAAGCGGATGCGGGCGCCCGGCGCCGGCCTGCTGAAGATGGCGATCAATGTGTCGGGGGCGTCGCTGGGTGATGACACCTATGTCGAGAACCTGCTGAAGATGACCTCGGGCTCCCCCGAGGAGCGCAAGCGGCTGATCGTGGAGGTGACCGAAACCTCAGCCCTGGCGGATCTGGAGGCGGCGAACAGACGCCTGGCCGCCCTGCGCGAGACGGGCATCAAGGTCTGCATCGACGACTTCGGCGCCGGCGCGACCTCCTATGACTATGTCCGCAAACTGCCGGTGGACGCGGTCAAGATCGACGGCGATCTGGTCGGGGGGCTGGGCGATCCCATGACGCAGGGCCTGATCCGCGGGTTCGTCGATCTGTGCCGGTCGATGAAGCTGGAGACCATCGCCGAAATGATCGAGACCGACCAGGTCGCCGATCAGTTGAAGGCCCTGGGAGTCGAATACGGCCAAGGCTGGCTGTTCGGCCGGGCCGAGGCCGAGCCGCGGACCCAGCTGGCCAGCGCGGCGCCGATCCGACGTCGCGGCGCGGTCGAAGCCTGGGGCTGACGACCTAGCCGGCGCTCGGCTTGGCCAGGGACGGTCGTTCATTCGCCTTGGCGGCGGCGGTCGCCTCGACGGCGCGCATGACGCGCAGCAGGTTCTCGCCGGCGATCTTGCGGATGTCGGCCTCGGTCCAGCCGGCGTCCATCAGGGCGGCCAGGATGCGCGGATAGGCGTCCACCCCGGTCATGCCCTCGGGCAGGCTGCCGATGCCGTCGAAGTCGGCGCCCAGGCCGACGTGATCGATCCCGGCGACCTGACGCACATGCTGAATATGGGCGACGACGTCGGCCAGGGTCGCCTCCGGCGTCGGATGGGCGGCGGTCCAGGCGGCCAGTCCGGCCTCCACGGCGGCCGGATCGCCGGGGTTCAGGGTCTTCAGCCGCGCCTCCTCGCCCGCGCGGTCGGCGTTCCAGGCCCGGACCTTTTCAGAGACGAAGCCGGGGGCCAGGTTGATCATCACGATCCCGCCGTCCTCGGGCATCATCCGCAGCACCCGGTCAGGCACGTTGCGGGGGTGGGCCGTGATCGCCCGCGCCGAGGAGTGGGAGAAGATCACAGGGGCCTCGGACACCCGCATGGCGTCCAGCATGGTGTCCTCGGAGACGTGGCTGAGGTCCACCATCATGCCCAGGCGGTTCATCTCACGCACCACATCCTCGCCGAAGGGGCTGAGCCCGCCCCATTTGGGGGCGTCGGTCGCGCTGTCGGCCCAGGTGGTGGTCTTGGAGTGGGTCAAGGTCATGTAGCGGGCGCCGGCGCGGTAGAACTCGCGCAGCAGGGCCAGGGAGTCGTCAATGGAATAGCCCCCCTCCATGCCGATCAGGCTGGCGATCCGGCCCGAGGCGAAGACGGCGTCGACCTGGTCCGCGGTGGTCGCCAGGCCGAAGACGTCGGGGTGGGCGGCGATGATCCGCTTGGCCGTGTCGATCTGCTCGAAGGTCTCCTCGACCGCCTCCAGCGGGGTCAGGCTGGCGGGGACGTAGACGGACCAGAACTGGCCGCCGACGCCGCCGGCGCGCAGGCGGGCGATGTCGGTGTGGAGCCGTGTCGTCGCTTCGAGATTGGTCGTCAGATCAACGGCGTAGACGTCATTGCCGTACTGCTGGCGCAGGGCCCAGGGCAGGTCGTTGTGGCCGTCGATCAAGGGCGTGGTCTTCAGGATCTCCAGCACCCGGGCCTCGCTGGTCGTTTGGGCTTGGACGGAGGTGGCGAAGGCGGCGACGGCGACGCCGGCCAGAAGACGACGGATCATGATGCGACTCCCTGATGTCGCGACGCACACTGACAGACGGACCTCGAGAAAAGAACCCTCTCCCGCTTGCGGGAGAGGTGTCGCGTCGATCGGCGAAGCCGATCCAGCGACGGAGAGGGAAGTCTCGCCCAAAGGAAGACCTCCCCCATCGTCAGGCGTGTCGCTGCGCGCCACGACCTGACACTTCCCCCGCAAGCGGGGGAAGGTCTAAGAGACGGCATGAGCGACGCCGCCTTTTCCGATCCGCTCGACCTGAAGAAGGTCGAGACCCGCGCCTGGTTCGAGCATCTGCGCGACCGCATCCATGCGGCCTTCGAGGCGCTGGAGGATGCGGCGCCCGACGATCTGTTTCCGGGGAAGCCGGGGCGGTTCGTAAGGACGCCCTGGGCCCGCGAGGCAGGCGGCGGGGGCGTCATGGGGATGATGCACGGCCGGCTGTTCGAGAAGGTCGGGGTCCATGTCTCGACCGTGCACGGCTCCTTTCCGGCCGACTACGCCAAGACCGTGCCCGGCGCGGCGGAAGACCCCCGGTTCTTCGCCACCGGGATCAGCCTGATCTGCCATCCGGTGAGTCCCCGGATTCCGGCCGTGCATATGAACACCCGCTTCATCGCCACGACCCAGAGCTGGTTCGGCGGCGGGGGCGATCTGACGCCGGTGCTGGACGCGGATCGGCGGCAGGACCACCCGGACACCCTGGCCTTCCACGCCGCGATGAAGGCGGCCTGCGACGCGCACGATCCCGACTGGCACGCAAAGTACAAGGCCTGGTGCGACGAGTATTTCTTCCTGCCGCATCGGCAGGAGCCGCGCGGGACGGGCGGCATCTTCTATGACCACCACGACAGCGGCGACCATGACCGGGACTTCGCCTTCACCCGCGACGTGGGCCTGGCCTTCCTGGACGTCTATCCGAAGATCGTCGCCGGGCGGATGGGCGAGGCCTGGACGCCGGAGGAGCGCGAGGAGCAGCTGGTGCGGCGCGGGCGCTATGTGGAGTTCAACCTGCTGTATGACCGTGGCACCATGTTCGGCCTCAAGACCGGCGGCAACGTCGATTCGATCCTCAGCTCCATGCCCCCGGTGGTGAAATGGCCGTGAAATCCCCCCTTGCGAAGATCCTGCTGCGGCCCCTGGCCACCTCGGCCCTGTTCGCCGTGCTGTACGGGATCTATCTGGTCCTGGCGAAGCAGCCGCAGATCCCGCTGACCCTGTTCGTGGTGATCGGCTTCTACTTCGCGGCCTCGCTGCTGCTGGAGCGGTTCGTGTTTCCCCGGTTCGGGCTGTAGGCGGCCGCACCCCACACTCCCGTCATCCTCGGGCTTGACCCGAGGACCGGATGCGGATCGGGCTGTGCGCCCGCCGCTGACGCAATGCGGCGGACAGCCCGGTCCTCGGGTCAAGCCCGAGGATGAAGGGAGTGTGTGGCCCAGAGCGGAATGAGGAGCCCAAGGCCCGTCCGCTCACCCCATCGCCGCCGTGAAGGCGTCGCCCGCGCGGCTGCGGTAGCGTTCGAAATGGCGCAGCAGGCGGAAAGGTCGCTCAGGCAACTGGAAGGGCGCGGTGACCAGACGGCCGGCGGCGACCGAGGCGTAGGCGACGCTTTCGGACAGGGCGGTGGCGCCGGCCCCGGCCTCGGCGGCGGCGAGAACCGCTTCGTTCGACGGCAGGGTCATGGCGACGGGCAGGTCTGCGGGATCGATCCCGGCCTGACGCACCGCCTCCTCCAGGGTCGAACGGGTGCCCGAGCCCGCTTCGCGCAGAACCCAGGGGGATGTGGTCAGATCAGTCGCCGACAGACGGCGCAGGCCGGCCCAGGAATGATCGGGCGCGACCACGACCGCCAGGCGGTCTGAACCGATCCGGGTCTGTTCCAGCATGGGGTCGTCGACCGCGCCCTCGACCAGGCCGATCTCGGCCTCGCCTCCCAGAACGGCGGCGGCGGCCTGGCGCGTATTGCCGATCTGGACGTCCAGTTCGATGCCCGGATGGGCGGCGTGGAAGGCGACCAGGCGACGGGGCAGCCAGTAGGAGGCGATGGTCTGGCTGGCGAAGACGGTCAGGCGGCCGCGCCGCAGGGCGCTGAGGTCCGCCAGCGCCGCCTCGGCCGCCGCCGCGCGCGCCAGGACGGCCTTGGCCTCGGGCAGGAAGGCCTGGCCCGTCTGGTTCAGCACCACGCCCCGCCCAACCCGGTCGAACAGATGGACATCATGTTCGGCCTCCAGCGCCGCGATGGCGTTGGAGACGGCCGACTGGGTCAGGTTCAGCGCCCGCGCCGCCGCCGTCACATGCTGACGCTCGGCCACGGCGACGAAGATGCGCAGGCGCTCCAAAGTCACAATCAATCTCCAAATCGGATTGAAACGACCATAACAATCCGTTGGACCGAGGTCGAGCGGGCGCGCATCAAGCGGAACCATGAAGTCCGCCGCCTCTGCCGCCGTCGCGACCCCGTCCCTGCCCCGCCCCGTCGGCCTGGCGGCGCGGCTCGGCGCGTTTGCCCGTTCGGTCTGGCCCGGCCTGATGATGAGCCTGGTGGTCGCCCTGGCGGCGGTGGGCCTGGGCGGCCTGGAACGCGAGGCGGTCGGCAAGGTCTGGCTGGAGCCGCTGGTCCTGGCCATTCTGCTGGGAGCCGGGGTGCGGGCGGCCTGGACGCCGGATGAGCGGTTCAGGGTCGGGATCGATTTCAGCGCCAAAATTCTGCTGGAGGTCGCCGTGGTCCTGCTGGGCGCCTCGGTCAGCGCGGCGACCCTGTCGTCGCTGGGCCTGGGGTTCGTGGCCGGGGTCTTCGCCCTGGTGGCCGCCGCCATTCTGGTCGGGTTCGGGATCGGCCGTCTGCTGGGACTGACGCCGCGCATGGCCCTGCTGGTGGCGTGCGGCAACGCCATCTGCGGCAACTCGGCCATCGCCGCCGTGGCCCCGGTGATCGACGCCGACGGCGAAGAGGTGGCCGCCTCCATCGCCTTTACCGCCGTGCTGGGGGTGGTTGTGGTTCTGACCCTGCCGCTGCTGGGCGGGCTGATGTCCATGAGCGGCCTGCAGTACGGCGCCCTGGCCGGGCTGACCGTCTACGCCGTGCCCCAGGTGCTGGCGGCGGCCGCCCCGTTCGGCGCGGTCGCGACCCAGACGGGGACGGTGGTCAAGCTAGCGCGGGTGCTGATGCTGGGGCCGGTGATCCTGGCGCTGTCGCTGATCTTCCGGGACCGGGCGGCGGGCAAGACGGGGCCGGGTCTGCACCGGCTGCTGCCCTGGTTCATCGTCGGCTTCCTGGCGATGATCGCCCTGCGGAACCTGGACCTGATTCCGCAGGCGGCGCTGGAGCCGATGGCGGCGGCGTCGGGCCTGCTGACCGTGGCGGCCATGGCGGCCCTGGGGCTGCAGACCGACATCCGGGCCGTGGCGCGCGCCGGCGGGCGAGTGGCGGCGGCCGTGGTGCTGTCGCTGGCGGCCCTGGTGGGGCTGAGCCTGGGGCTGATCGCGGTGCTGGGGGTTTAGCCCTTCCACTTTCGTCATTCTCCGGCAAGCCGCGCCTTCGCGGCGCAGACCGGGGAACCCAGCGGCGCTGAAGGCGAAATCCATCCGCCACTCGCTGTTTGAAGCCAGTATCCGCGACAGGTTCGCGCTCGCGCGCGCCGCTGGGTCCCCCGGTCTCGCTACGCTCGCCGGAGGATGACGAAAATAAGGATCAAATCCCGCTGCCCTGCTCTTCCACCGGCGGCGGGGTCAGCAGCAGGAAGGCGCGGATCCAGGCGGTGAGGACGGCGCGGTCGTTGGGGCGTTTCAGGCTTTCGAGGGCGGCGTCGGCCAGGGGTTCGGGGATGCGCGAACCGCGCCGGGTCTCGACCAGTGCGGCGGCGTAGTCGGGCTGGAACTCCGGGTGGCACTGGAAGGAGATGGCGTCTTCGCCCCAGGCCAGGCCGGCGTAGGGGGTGAAGCCGCTGGAGGCGATGACGCGGGCGTCGGGCGAAACGGCCACGACCTGATCCTGGTGCGAGACCGGAATGGCGATGGTGCGGGCGCGGGGGTGCATCCAGGGCTCGTCGCTGAGGACGTCGTAACGGTGCAGGCCGACGCCCCAGCCCTTGTCCGACTTGACGACTTCGCCGCCGAAGGCGTGGGCCAGGACCTGGTGGCCGAAACAGATGCCGACGATCCGGGTGCGGCCCCGCGCCGCGCGCAGCCAGTCGACCAGCTGGGGAATCCACGGCAGGTCGTCATAGACGCCGGCGGCCGAGCCGGTGACGATCACCCCCTGAAAGGCGGACGGGTCGGACGGCAGATGCCCGGATTGGACGTCGAACCGGGTGGTCGGGACGTTTTCGCCCAGGAGGGCGCGGAACCGGGCCGGATAGTCGTCGAAACTGTCCTTCAGGGCCTCGGGCGGATGGCCGGTTTCCAGAATGGCGATGCGGGTCATGACCCAACCATAGACAAGGGGCGCGCCGATCAGAAGGACCAGATTTCAGCCCGGCCGCCCGGATCGCCCAGACGATCGGCCACCCAGCCGCACACCTGGCGGGCCGCGTCCTCGGCGCCCGGCGGCGGATTGACGATGACCAGGGCGCAGCCGTTCATCTTCATCGGATTGGTCAGGGGCCGCAGGCGGGCCTCGGCGACCAGGGTCGGGCCGGCCCGGCCTTCCAGCCGCCGGGTGAAGGCGTCGAAGGTCTCCAGATCCTTCAGCGGGGTCCAGACGGCGATGGTCGCTGCGGGATCGCGGCGAATCACCGCCAGGGCGGCTTCGGCCGAGCGGATATAGTCGTCGGGCTTCTCGAACGGGGGGTCGATCAGGATCAGGGGCGCCTTGGCCCGCGCCGCCTCGGCCGTGGCCAGGGTGTAGCCGTCGCCCTCGCGCACCCCGGCGTTGGGGCGCTCCGCCAGGGCCTGATCCAGCAGGGCGAGGACGGGCGGGTTCAGTTCATAGCCGACATAACGGCCCTCGCTGCCGAGCGCGTCGGCGATCAGCACCGGCGAGCCGGGATAGAAGCGGGCGCCGCCGTCGGGGTTCAGCGCCGCCACCCGATCCGCCAAGGCCTGCATCAGGGGCGGCAGATCAGCGTCCGTCATCAGACGCGCGACCCCGGCCTCGGCCTCCTTCGACCGGGCGGCGTCTCCGGACAGGTCATAGAGGCCGGCGCCGGCGTGGGTGTCGAGCACCGTCAGCGGGCCCGCCGCCGCGCGGGCCTTCACCAGCCACAGCACCAGGGCGTGTTTGACCAGGTCGGCGAAGTTTCCAGCGTGGAAGCTGTGGCGATAGTTCATGCCGCCTCGTGTCGCGCCGGGCGCGCAGGGTCAAGGGGAACTCGCCAAGGCGGCGCCGCGTTCGTCGCAGGTCTGAGGCAAGCCGCTGAAAGACCGCTGAAAAGGAAACGCCGGGATGGCGGACGGATCGCATGGCTTCGACCCGGTGGTCGAGGTTCCGCAGGGGCTGAGCTGGTGCAGCGACGACAACCCCGGCCTGACCCGCCGCCGCGCCGGCAAGGGCTGGTCCTATCGCGACGCCGAGGGGCGGCCGGTCAAGGACCCCAAGGTTCTGGACCGGATCCGCGCCCTGGCCATTCCGCCCGCCTGGACCGACGTCTGGATCTGCCCCAAGGCCAACGGCCATATCCAGGCCACGGGCCGGGACCTGAAGGGTCGCAAACAGTACCGCTATCACAACGATTGGAGCACGGCCCGGTCGGAGAACAAGTTCGACAAGCTGCCGGCCTTCTCACGCGCCCTGCCCCGGCTGCGCGCCCAGGTGGAGCATGATCTGGGCCTGAGGGGACCGGTGAAGGCCAAGGTGCTGGCGACCGCCGTCCGTCTGCTGGAGATCACCCTGATCCGGGTCGGGAATGCGACCTACGCCCGTCAGAACCGCAGCTATGGGCTGACCACCCTGAACAAGCGGCATCTGGAGGTCGACGGCGCCGCCCTGACGTTCGAGTTCCGCGGCAAGAGCGGCAAGGACCACCGCGTCAGCGTCCGCGACCGGCGGCTGGCGCGGGTGGTCCGGACCCTGGAGGAGCTGCCGGGGCGCCAATTGTTCAAATACCGCGACGCCGAGGGCCATCTGTGCCCCGTCACCTCGGACGATGTGAACGCCTATATCCGCGCGGCCATGGGGGACCAGTTCTCGGCCAAGGACTTCCGCACCTGGGCGGGCACGGTCTCGGCGGCGCGGGCCCTGCGCGAGATGGAGCCCCCGACCTCGCCCACCGACGCGAAACGCAAGATCACCGTCTGCGTCAAGGCGGTGGCGGGCCTCCTGGGCAATACGCCGACGGTGTGCCGGACCTCCTACGTCCATCCGAAGGTGATGGCCCTGTTCGAGAGCGGCGCGTTGAAGACCGCCCTGCCGGGACCGGACGCCAAGGGGTTCGAGACCGCGCTGATCCGGCTGCTGAAGGCGAGTTGAGGAGCGCCCCCCAGCGGCGCTATACACCGGTGTTAGAAATTCCTAGTTGATTGGTAGATTTAATTAGGGCGCATTTCCCTTCGGATCACAGGAGGGGAACATGTCTGTCGTCACCAGTGCGTCCGCCCGCACTCTGGCTTCGGTTGCGGCCTTGACGGCTTGCCTCAGCGTACCCGCCGTCGCCCTGGCGGAGGCGGAGGGCGCCGCTGCGGATTCGACGCAGGCGCGACAGTCCGCCACCCCGCCGACCGCCAGCTTGGGCGACATCGTCGTCACCGCACGTCGGCGGGACGAACGGGCGCAGGACGTGCCCATCGCCCTGACGGTGGTGAACGAGGAATTGCTGGACAGGACCGGCGCCTACAACGTCGGCCAGGTCACCCAGCTGGCCCCCAGCGTGCAGTTGCTGACCTCGAACCCGCGCAACACCGCCATCACCATCCGGGGCCTGGGGGCCAGCTACGGCCTGGCGAACGACGGGCTGGAACAGGGCGTCGGGATCTATGTGGACCAGGTCTATTACGGCCGCCCCGCCACGGCGACGCTGGACTTCGTCGATCTGGACCGGATCGAGATCCTGCGCGGACCGCAGGGGACGCTGTTCGGCAAGAACACCACCGCCGGCGCCCTGAACATCACCACCCGCGACCCGTCCTTCACGCCCGAGGGCCAGGCCGAGCTGAGCTTCGGCGACTATGGCTTCCTGCAGGCCAAGGCCAGCGTCTCAGGCCCCATCGTGGACGACAAGGTCGCCGGGCGGTTCTCGGTGGTCTCGACCCGGCGCGACGGGGTGCTGGACAATGTCACGACCGGAACCAAGCAGAATTCCCAGGACTCGATCAGCCTGCGCGGCCAGCTGCTGTTCCAGCCGACGGATCAGCTGCGGGTGCGGCTGTTCGCCGACTACGCCGACCTGACGCCGGAATGCTGCACCCAGGTCTATGTCACGGCAGGCCAAACGCTGAAGCCCGCCGCCCAGCAGTTCGCCGCCCTGGCCGCCGGTCGCGGCTATGCGCCCGCCAGCACCAATCCCTATGACCGACTGGCCGACGTCGACAGCGGCATCCAGGCCGACCAGATCCATCGCGGGGTCTCGGCCATCGTCGACTACGACTTCGGCTGGGCCACCCTGACCTCGGTCTCGGCCTGGCGGGCGTGGGACTGGGGGCCGCAGAACGACCGCGACTATACGGCCCTGGACATCACCCGCCAGTCGGCCAATCCGTCGTGGCAGGACCAGTGGAGCCAGGAACTGCGCCTGTCCTCGAACGGGAACCACCGCATCGACTGGACCGGCGGCCTGTACGCCTTCCATCAGGCGGTGGAGACGCACGGGGTCACCGAATACGGCGCGGACGCCACCTATTGGCTGCTTAGTCCCAGCCTGCCGGACGCCCTGCTGGACGGTTACACCGTGTTCAACGACAGCCGGATCGAGACCGACTCCTACGCCGTCTTCGGCCAGTTGACCTGGAACATCACCGACCGGCTGCACCTGACGCCGGGGCTGCGCTACACCTATGAGGAGAAGTCGGGGACCTATGCGGCCACGACGACCGGCGGTCTGGCGACGACCGACGCCACCCTGATCTCGCGCAGGCTCGGCATCGCCCGGCCCCAGGCCTATGACGCCGAAATCTCGGACGACGACCTGTCGGGTCAGGTTTCGCTGTCCTACGACTTCAGCGACGATGTCCTCGTGTATGGCAGCGCGGCACGGGGCTATAAGTCGGCCGGGATCAACATGGCCGGCATCCCCAACCTGCCCAGCGGCCAGCCGTCTCTGACCAATGCGGTGGTCAAGCCCGAGGTGGTGACGACCTATGAGCTGGGGCTGAAAACGCAGGGCTTCGACCGGCGGGTGACGGCCAATCTGGCCGCCTATCGCACCGATGTGGAGGACTATCAGGCCAATGTGGTCGACAGCGGCCCTGGCGCCCTGCGCGGCTATCTGGCCAATGCCGAGAAGGTGGTGATCCAGGGGATCGAACTGGACGCCGTGGCCCGGCCGAACGAACGCCTCGATCTCTACGCCAATGTCGCCTGGACCGACGCCAAATACGATTCCTTCGCCAACGGCCCCTGCCCGCTGGAGCGGATCGGGACCTCGACCGTCGCCTGCGACTTGTCGGGCAAGGAGCTGCCGGGGGTGTCGCCCTGGGCGGCGTCGGCGGGCGGCGAGGTGCACGGGAACGGCGGCTTCCTGGGCCTGCCGGGTCAGTTCTACGGCGGGGCCGACGCCAGCTTCCGCTCGACCTACAACTCCGACGCCTCGGTCTCGCGCTATACCGAGATCGAGGGCTATACGATCCTGAACCTGCGGGCCGGCTTCCGCGCCGACAACGGGTGGGAGGCGTCGGTGTGGGTCCGGAATGCGCTGGACGAGGACTATCTGCAGTTCGTCAGCGTCCAGTCCGGCAACTCGGGCCTGGTCATCGGCAACCCCGGCGACCCGCGCACGGTGGGGATCACCCTGCGGGCGCGGTACTGATCCACGACCCCATCACTCTCGGGCTTGTGCCGAGGGTGATGGGGTGGGTGTGGGCTTACCCCTTCAGCCGCCAGGCGGCGCCGTCGGGGCCGTCCATGACGACGACGTTCAGTTCGTTCAGGCGGTCGCGGATGCGGTCGGCCTCGGGCCAGTCCTTGGCGGCGCGGGCCGCGGCGCGTTGCTCCAGCAGGGCCTCGACCTCGGCCTTCAGGGCGGGATCACCGCCCTCGAACCAGGCGTCCGGCGTCAGCGACAGCACGCCGAGCAGGCCGGCGGCTTCTTTCAGGCTCCAGCGAGCCATGGCGACGTCATTGATGTCGGTCTCGGCGTCATTGAGCAGATCGCGCAAGGCGTTCGCCAGCCCGAAGAGCTGAGCTATTGCGCCGGGCGTGTTGAGATCGTCCTCCAGCGCGTCCAGCACTGGATCGAGCGCGTTCTCGGCCAGCTCCAGCTCGGCCTCGTCCAGCGTGGCCGGATCGAAGTCGGCCAGGGCCGCGTCGGCGTCGCGCAGGACGCCGTAAAGTCGGTCCAGATTCTTGCGGCTCTGATCCAGCAGGCCCTGGTTCCAGTCTAGCGGCTGGCGATAGTGGGCGCTCAGCAGCGCCCAGCGGACGACTTCGCCCGGCATGGACTGGACCAGGTCGTGCAGCAAGAGGACGTTGCCGATCGACTTGGACATCTTCTCGGCGTCCACGGTCAGGAAGCCGTTGTGCATCCAGTAGCGGGCGTAGTGGTCGTGGGCGTTCTCGGCGTGGGCGCAGCCGTGGGCGCAGACGCCCTGGGCGATCTCGTTCTCGTGGTGGGGGAAGGCCAGATCGACGCCGCCGCCGTGGATATCGATCGGCAGGCCCAGGGTCTGTTCGATCATGGCCGAGCATTCGATATGCCAGCCTGGACGCCCCTCGCCCCAGGGGGAGGGCCAGGCCGGTTCGTCCGGCTTGGACGGCTTCCACAGGACGAAGTCGTGCGGATTCTTCTTGTAGGGCGCGACCTCGACCCGGGCGCCGGCGATCATGTCGTCCAGGTTCCGGCCCGACAGGGCGCCGTAGGACGGATAGGCCGAGACGTCGAACAGGACATGCCCTTCCGCCGCATAGGCGCAGCCGGCGTCGATGATGGCCTGAATCTGATCGACGATGGCCGGGATATAGTCGGTGACATGGGGGGCCAGGTCGGGCGGCGAAACGTTCAGCAGGGCCATGTCAGCCAGATAGGCGGCCTCGTAACGGGCCGTGACCTCGCCGATCGGCACCCCCTCGCGGGCGGCCTTCTGATTGATCTTGTCGTCCACGTCGGTGACGTTGCGGGCGTAGAGCACCTTGTCCGCCCCGTACTGCCTTCGCAGCAGCCTTGCCAGGACGTCGAACACCACCGGCGGGCGCGCATTGCCGATATGGGCGTAGTCATAGACCGTCGGGCCGCAGACATAGAGGGTCACCCGGTTCGGATCGCGCGGTTCGAACAGGCGCTTTTCACGGTGCAGGGTGTCGTGGATGTGCAGCGGCATGGAGCGGTCTTCGGCAGGTTTTCTTGCAGGACGGAGGGTCCGTCCCATATAGCGGCCTGAGATACAACCGGGCGCCCTCGCCCGCGCCGGCCGGAAATCCAGTCCATGAGCGTCACCCCCGCCAAACCCGTCCTCGTCAGCGATGCGGCTGTGCAGCGTCCCAGCCGCGAACAGGCGCTGGAGGCGGTGCGGACCCTGATCGCCTGGGCCGGCGACAATCCCGACCGGCCGGGCCTGATCGACACGCCCAAGCGGGTGGTCGACGCCTACGGAGAGTGGTTCGACGGCTATGAGGCCGACGCGGCCAAGGAGCTGAGCCGCACGTTCGAGGACGTGACCGGCTATGACGACATGGTCATCCTGCGCGAGATCGAGGTGGAGAGCCATTGCGAGCACCATCTGGCCCCCTTCCTGGGCAAGGCCTATGTCGCCTATCTGCCCGGCGAGAAGGTGGTGGGAATCTCCAAGCTGGCGCGGGTGGTCGAGATCTTCGCCCGGCGGCTGCAGAATCAGGAAACCCTGACCAACGACATCATCGAAGCCATCGAATCGCAGCTTCAGCCGAAGGGCGTCGCGGTCATGATCGACGCCGCCCATCAGTGCATGACCACCCGCGGGGTCCATCACCGGCACGTCTCGACCGTCACCACCCGCTTCACCGGCGCCTTCAAGTCCGATCCCGCCCTGGCGGAGCGTTTCCTGAAGCTGGCGAAGGGCTGAGCCGGCGCCCCTGTCGCATATGGCTGTCGCATATAATTGACGTGCAGGAAGGCGCGATCGTTTAGAAGCGCTTTACAAGCGGCGATCGGAACGCCAAGAACCGATCAAGCTTTCGGGCGATCCATAGGGAATGTCGGCGCATATGACGGCCGGCGAGTAACGGAGACGGTGCATGGCTGCGAAGATCGGTGGTTCCGGCGGGGACAAGCACACCATCGAACAGACGGCGGATATCAACATCACGCCGTTCATCGACATTCTGCTGGTGCTGATGATCATCTTCATGGTCGCCGCGCCGATGGCGACCGTCTCGATCCGTCTGGACCTGCCGCCCGCACAGCCGCCGTCACCGGACAAGCCCGAGAAGGAACCGGTGTACATCACCATCCAGGAGAACGGTCAGCTGTTCATCTCCGACAAGCAGACCTCGATCGACAACCTGGCGGCTGACGTCTGCACCGCCCTGGGCGGCGGCGCCTGCCAGGAAGAGCGCGTCTTCGTCCGCGCTCAGCCGGAAGTGAAATATTCGCAGTTCATGGAAGTCATGAACAAGATGCAGGAGAACGGCTTCTTCAAGGTCGGCCTGCTGAACGAAGACATCGAATAGGACCTGGGGTCTATCCAGGATCAGGGCCGCGTTCCGAAAGGGGCGCGGCCTTTTTCTTTGCGGTGAAGCTTGTCGGACGCGCCAGAGGCAGACTTGATAAGTCCCGGCTGTTCGAGGAGTCCGCCCATGCGCCGTCGCACCTTCCTATCCGCCCTGCCCGCAGGAACCCTGGCCGCCGGCGCCCTGGCCGCGACCGGGACCGAGGCGAGACAGGCGGCGGGCGCTGCCCCCTCCCCCGCCCGTCCGGCTGATCCCTATGCGGGGATCGGCATCGGAGATCGGGTCACGGGACCCAGGTTCACGGGCCGCTCAACCGTCTGGGGCATGAACGGGGCGGCGGCGACGGCCCATCCGACCGCCAGCCTGATCGGAATCGACACCCTGAGACGCGGCGGATCGGCCATAGACGCCGCCATCGCCATCAATGCGGCCCTGGGCTTTCTGGAGCCGGTGGCCAACGGCATCGGCGGCGACGCCTATTGCATGCTGTGGGATCCGAAGCAGAAGAAGGTGGTCGGGCTGAACGGGTCCGGCCCCAGCCCGCGGGGCCTGAGTCTGGAGACCGCGCGGTCCAGGGCCATCGACGGCTATCTGCCCCGCTACGGCGCGGTGACGGTGAACGTGCCGGGCACGGTGGACGCCTGGTGGAGCGCGCACCAGCGCTACGGCAAGCTGCCGTGGAAGGATGTGCTGCTGCCGGTCGCCGAGCTGTGCGAACAGGGCGCGCCCGTGCCCCAGGTCATCGCCTACTATCTGGAACGCAACATGGCGGCCTTTGATCGGGCGCGGATCCCGATCGAGGAGCACGACAACAGGAAGCGCATCTGGGCCGCGGGCGGGGCGACGCCCAAGGTGGGCGAGGTCTTCGCCAATCCCTTCCTGGGCAAGACGCTGCGGATGATCGCCGAGGGCGGACGCGACGCCTTCTATGACGGCCCCATCGCCGACCAGATCGAGGCCTATTTCAAGCGGATCGGCGGCTGGATGACCCGCGCCGACATGGCGGCCCACCACACCGAATGGGTCGAGCCGATCCAGACCAACTATCGCGGGGTGGACGTCTTCGGCCTGGGGCCGAACACCCAGGGCCTGTCGACCAACCAGATCCTGAACATCTGCGAACAGTTCGACCTGAAATCCATGGGCTTCCAGTCCGCCGCCTCTCTGCACGTCCAGGCCGAGGCCAAGCGGCTGGCGTTCGAGGACCGGGCGCGCTGGTTCGCCGACGACCGATTCTCCAAGACGCCGGTCGAATGGCTGAACTCCAAGGCCTATGCGGCCGAGCGGGCCAAGCTGATCCGGCCCGATCGGGTCATGGACCGCGTCATGCCGGGCGACGCCCCGCACCACGGCGACACCACCTATTTCAGCGTCGCCGACGCTGACGGGATGATGGTCAGCTGGATTCAGTCCAACTATCGCGGCATGGGTTCGGGCCTGGCGCCCGACAACGGCTCCGAACCGCTGGGCTTCATGTTCCAGGACCGGGGCGAACTGTTCGCCCTGACCGACGGCCACCCCAACATCTATGCGCCGGGCAAGCGGCCGTTCCAGACCATCATTCCCGGTTTCGCGGTCAAGGACGGAGAGCCCTGGATGGCGTTCGGCGTCATGGGCGGCGCCATGCAGCCTCAGGGCCAAGCCCAGATCATCATCAACATGGTCGACTATGGGCTGGAGCCCCAGGCGGCGGGTGATGCGCCGCGCTGGCAGCACTATGGCTCGTCGGAACCAACCGGCCAGCCGCAGGAAGGAACCGGAGTGCTGCACCTTGAGAGCGGCGTCCCCGAGGCGACCAAGGCGCAGCTGCGGGCCATGGGCTGGACCCTGGGCGAGCCGGACGGCGGCTTCGGCGGCTATCAGAACGTGATGAAACAGATGAACCCGGGCGGCCGCTGGACCTATGGCGCGGCCACCGAAATGCGCAAGGACGGGATCGCCCTGGCCTATTGAGGTTGGGCCTATTGAGGCTGGGCCTATTGAGATTGGCGTTCGGAAATGACCCACGAAGAGGTGCGTGCTCTGTTGCTGTCCTTCCCCGGCGTCGAGGACGGCGTCTCCTATGGGGAACCGTCGTTCAAGGTGGCGGGGAAGTTCTTCACCTGGCTGCGTCCGAAGCTGGACGACAGTATCGTGGTGCACCTGGATAATCTGGACGAGCGGGATTTGCTGATCGAGATGGCCCCCGACGCCTTTCATTTCACGGACCACTACCGCGACTATCCGATCGTGTTGGCCCGCATCGCCCATGTCGATCCCGTCTGGCTGAAGGCGGCGCTGTGGAAACGGTGGCGCAAGGTCGCGCCGAAGCGCTTGGTGAAGGCCCATGACGCGGCTTGACCTGACGTCGGGGAAATCAGTCAGGGTCCGTTGAAAATAGCAACGGACGGAAACGACATGGGGCTGACGGTCGAAGACCGGTCGATCAAGGCCGAGGACGGCTGGCCGCTGGAAGCGACCCTGTTTCGGGGCGACAGGCCGAGAATGGCGGTGCTGGTCTCGGCCGGAACGGGATTTCCGCGCGGCTTTTACGCCCGGTTCGCGCGGTGGATGGCCGAACGGGGCGGCGTGGTTCTGACCTATGACTATCGCGGCATCGGCGGGTCGCGGCCCGAGGATCTGGCGGCCATGGAGATGGACTATCCCGACTGGGGTCGGCTGGACATGCCGGCGGCGCTGAAGGCTCTGAAGAAGGCGGCGCCGGGCCTGCCGATCTTCCATGTCGGACACAGCGTCGGGGGTCATTTCGTCGGCTTCATGCCCAACCAGGGCGAGATCGCCCGCCACGCCTTCGTCTCGGTCGGGACCGGATGGTGGGGCGGACACCACCGAACCTATAATCCGATGGAGCTGTTCTTCTGGTTCGGTTTCGGGCCGCACCAGCTGCGCCGCCACGGCTATATCCGCGCGGGCCGGCTGTGGCGCGGGACCGACCTGCCGCGCGGCGTGTTCGATACGTGGAGGCGGTGGTGCCTGAAGCCCGCCTATTTCCTGGACGAGCTGAGGTCCGGCGCCCTTGAGCCCCAGGGGTTCGACAAGGTTCGGGCGCCGATCCGGTCCTGGATCTTTCCCGACGACCCCATCGCCACACCGGGCACAGGCGCGGCCCTGCTGAAGGCCTATCCCAACGCCTCGTCCGAGATCGTGGTGCGACGCTCCCAAGACTACGGCGCCCGACGGATCGGCCACGAGGGCGCCTTCCGCAAGGGACTGGAGCCGCTGTGGCAGGAAATTCTGGATTGGTTCGACGCAGGGGTTTCGAAGGCTGGACCCGGCGCCTAACTGTTCGGCTCCCCCAGTGAGAAGGTGTTCCCCCATGGCCTATGGCGGTCAGCCCACCCTCAGCGTCGACGGCGTCGAGATTCCCCTGCTCGGCTTCGGCACATGGCAGCTGGAGCCGGCGGACGCGCGCCGGATGGTCGCCGAGGCCCTGCGGATCGGTTATCGCCACATCGACACGGCCTGGATCTACAAGAACGAGAAGGCGGTGGGCGAAGGCATCCGGGATTCGGGCGTGCCGCGTGAGGACATCTTCCTGACCACCAAGATCTGGGTCGAGCATTTCACCCATGACGCCCTGCTGAAACAGGCCGAGGAATCGGCCGAGAGCCTGGGAACCACGCCGGACCTGCTGCTGCTGCATTGGCCCAAGCCGACGCCGACCTTCGAAGAGACCCTGGGCGCGCTGAACGAGGCCAAGGACCGGGGACTGACGCGCAACATCGGCCTGTCCAACTTCCCGTCCAAGGAATTCCGGCAGGCCCAGGCCCTGTCCAAGGCGCGGCTGATCACCAATCAGGTCGAACACCATCCCTATCTGGGCGTTGACGCCCTGGTCGCGACGGCGGCCGAGCTGGGGTCGTCGATCACGGCCTGGTCGCCCCTGGCCCAAGGCAAGATCGCAGACGACGCCACGATTTCCGAGATCGCCCAGGCCCATGGCAAGACCAATGGCCAGGCCACCCTGCGCTGGCTGATCCAGAACCGGATCATCGCCATTCCGCGCACGACGAAGGAAAGCCGGGCGCGCGAGAATTTCGACATCTTGGACTTTGAACTGTCGGGCGAGGAGATGCAGCGGATGGACGCCCTGGACCGGGGCGAACGGCTGGGCGACTGGCTGGACCCCGCCTACGAATGGGACAAGTCCGCCGCCTGATCAGAGGAGGCGCGCATGTTGCGGGAAAGAGATCGACCGCGCCTGTGGCGCGCCGCCTTCGCCGTCATCGGCTGGGCGGCGCTCGCGTTGCAGTATCTGCTGATGGCGGGGCCGGCGGACGGCTGGGCGGTGGCGACGCGGACGGTCCAGTACTTCAGCTTCTTCACAATTCTGACCAATATACTGGTCGCCGTTGCCCTGACGGGGCCTTTGCTGAAACCGACATGGCCCCTGGCCCGCTGGACGGCGTCGCCGACCTTCCGCGCCGCCGTGACGACCTATATTCTGATCGTCGGGGTGGTGTATCATTTCATGATCGCCCCCTACTGGCGGCCGGAGGGGCTGACCTTGGCCGTCAATCTGGTGCTGCACTACGTCATGCCGGCCGCCTTCCTGCTGGACTGGCTGTGGTTCACGCCGAGGGGCGCGTTGCGGTGGATCGACCCGGTGAAGGCCCTCGGATTTCCGCTGATCTTCGGCGCATGGACCCTGGGTCACGGGCTCGCCACCCACTGGTGGCCCTATGGGTTCGTCAATGTTGACGCCCTGGGGCTGGGCCGGGTGCTGGCGACGTTCGGCGGGCTGCTGGTCTTTTTCCTGCTGGTCGGATCGGCGCTGGTCGGGATGGACCGGGTCTTAAGCCGAACGAGGCGTGACAGTTCGGCCCCGGCGCTTTAGGCGGAGCCATGGCTTACAAATCCCTGCGTGACTTCATCGACCAGCTGGAAGCCGACGGCGAGCTGGTGCGGGTGTCCGAACCCGTCTCCACCGTGCTGGAGATGACCGAGATCCAGACCCGGCTGCTGCGCAACGGCGGCCCGGCGGTGCTGTTCGAAAAGCCGGTCATGCCGGACGGGACGATCAGCCCGATCCCCTGCCTGGCCAATCTGTTCGGCACGGTGAAACGGGTCGCCATGGGGCTGACGCTGGAGGGCAAGAACCGCACGACGGCGGGCGAGCTGCGCGAGGTCGGGGAACTGCTGGCCTTCCTGAGAAATCCGACGCCGCCGCGCGGCTTAAGCGACGCCATGGAGATGCTGCCCCTGGCGCAGACCGTCATGTCGATGCGACCCAAGACGGTGAAGAAGGCGCCGGTGCAGGAGGTGGTGCTGAAGGGCGACCAGATCGACCTGACCGCCCTGCCCGTCCAGACATGCTGGCCCGGCGAGCCGGCCCCCCTGATCACCTGGGGCCTGGTCGTGACCAAGGGGCCCAGCGAGGATCGCGAGGACGACTTCAACCTGGGCATCTATCGGATGCAGGTCCTGGGCAAGGACCGGGCGATCATGCGCTGGCTGGCCCATCGCGGCGGGGCCCAGCACTACGCCCGGCACAAGAAGGCGCGGCCCAAGGAGCCCCTGCCCTGCGCCGTCGTCCTGGGCGCCGATCCGGGGACGATCCTGGCGGCGGTGACCCCGGTGCCGGACACCCTGTCGGAATATCAGTTCGCCGGCCTGATGCGCGGCGCCAAGGCCGAGTTGGTCCCGTGCAAGACCGTGCCGCTGATGGTCCCGACCCAGGCCGAGATCGTGCTGGAGGGGCACGTCCTGCTGGACGCGTTCGAGGACGAAGGCCCCTACGGCGACCACACCGGCTATTACAACTCGGTCGAGAAGTTCCCGGTCTTCCAGGTCAGCGCCGTCACCATGCGGCGGAACCCCATCTATCTGACCACCTTCACCGGACGGCCGCCGGACGAGCCCAGCGTGTTGGGCGAGGCGCTGAACGAGGTCTTCATCCCCCTGCTGCGCCAGCAGTTCCCCGAGATCGTCGACTTCTGGCTGCCGCCCGAGGGGTGCAGCTACCGGATCGCGGTGGTGTCGATGAAGAAGGCCTATCCGGGCCACGCCAAGCGAGTGATGCTGGGCGTCTGGAGCTATCTTCGCCAGTTCATGTACACCAAATGGGTCATCGTCGTGGACCACGACATCGACGCCCGCGACTGGAAGGACGTCATGTGGGCCATCTCGACCAAGATGGACCCGGCGCGCGACATCACCGTGATCGAGAACACCCCGATCGACTATCTGGATTTCGCCAGCCCCGAGAGCGGCCTGGGCTCCAAGATCGGCCTGGACGCGACGGACAAATGGCCGCCCGAGACCAAGCGCGAATGGGGCGAGGAGATCCGGATGGACCAGGCGGTGGTCGAAAGGATCGACGCTATCTGGGACACGCTCGGCTTGCCCGGCGACAAGAGGTCGATCTGGAAATAGGGCGGAAGCCTTGATTCACGCCGAGGGGGCGATGTGAGCGCGTTCGAATTTTTCTTCAGCTTCTATGGGCTGATCCTGGGCCTGTCGGTGGCGGAACTGCTGGGCGGGTTCGCGCGGACGCTGAACCGTAATCCAAGGCCGCGCTTCGGCCTGTTGACGCCGCTGCTGGTGGTGTTCGCCGCATTGGATGTGACCACCTTCTGGTTCCAGGCCTGGATCATCTTCCGCCCCGCCCCGTTCAATCTGGCCCTTCTGATGCTGGGACTGGTGATCGCAGGCCTGTTCTACATCTCGGCCACCCTGGTCTTTCCCCGTGACGAGGATCAGGTCGAGGATCTGGACGCCCATTTCTGGCGCAACAAGCGCACCATCCTTCTGCTTCTGCTGAGCGCCAATGTCATTGTAGCCAGCCTGATCGTCGGCGTCGCGGCCGCCCAGGGCGAACTGCATCTGGTGGCCAAGAGCTGGTTCTTCTGGTTCGGCGTGAGTCTGTTCACCGGTCTGACGCTGATCGCCGCCCTGGCGCGCCGCCCCTGGATCGTGAAGGCGGCGCTGATCGCGCTCTTGGCCTATTACGGCCTGAACATCAGCCGGGCTGCGGCGCCCCTGGTTGAAAAGGGCGGCTGGTCCCTGGTGGCGAAGGAATAGTCCGCCGATCGCGGATCGGCCGCCGAGGCGCGCTTGCCAAGACAAGCGCGATAACTCCATATCTGGGCGTGGCGTCAGATCGGGGGACAGGTGAGCGCGTTCGAATTCTATTTCAGTTTCTATGGCTTGGCGCTCGGCTTGTCGGTGGCGGTGATCGCCACGGGCCTGGCTGCGGCGATCCAGCATCGCAAGACCCTGCGCATCGGCTGGCTGACGCCCCTGTTGGCCCTGTTCGTCGGCCTGGACATCGCCACCTTCTGGGACGCCGCCTGGCACACCTTCCGCGACGCCCCGTTCAGCTACGGCATGCTGGTGATCGGCCTGGCGATCGCCATGGTCTATTTCATCGCGGCCTCCCTGGTCTTTCCGCACCAGATCGAAGACGGGATGGACCTGGACGACCATTTCTGGGGCAACAAGAGGATCGTGCTGATCCTGACCACCGTGGCCAATACGCTGATGGTGGCGGTCTCGATCTCTCAAATACTCGGCAAGCCGGGTGCGGCGATGCTGCTGATCAACTATGCGATCGCCTATCCCCTGTATCTGGTGCTGGTCGTTCCGGCGGCCCTGACCCGCAGCAGGCGGACCTTCGCCATCCTGCTGGGCCTGCACGTCGCCATCTATTTGATCTTGGCCTGCATGCCGGCGACCCTCGCCGTCCCCACCCCGGCCACGCCCGCCGCCGTCGCCGGCTGAGGCCCGCAGGCTTGCCATAAGGACCGGATCGGTCGAGGACTTCATCCATGCGTCACGCGCTTCTGTTCGCCGCCGTCGCGGCCCTAGTCTCGAGTCCCGCCATGTCCCAATCGCCGGGCCGTCCGCCCGTTCTTTCCAATATCGCGCCCTGGGACCAGCCCTTCCTGCCGCCCGCGCCGGCCTGGGACGGGGCGTCGAAGGCCCTGCTGCGCGATGCGAGCGATCCCTGGGTGACGCCGTTCGAGGCCGATCGGGGCCATGACTTTTCGCCGAACTATGTCGATACCCGCGCCTGGTTCGACCGACTGGACGCCGCCAGCGACCTGATCCGGATCGAACAGTTCGGCGTCTCGCCCGAGGGGCGGCCCATCTATGCGGTGATCGCCTCCAAGGACGGGGCGAACTTCGATCCGGCCAAGCCGGTGCTGATGATCCAGGCGGGCATCCATCCCGGCGAGATCGACGGCAAGGACGCGGGCATGATGGTGCTGCGCGACATCGCCTTTTACGGCAAGGACGCCCTGCTGGACCGGGTCAATCTGATCCTGATCCCGATCCTGAGCGTGGACGGGCATGAGCGCGCCGGCGCCTATTCCCGGCCGAACCAGCGCGGGCCGCGCATTCAGGGCTGGCGCAATACGGCGACCAACCAGAACCTGAACCGCGACTATCTGAAGCTGGATCAGGCCGAAATGCGGGCGGTGCGGGGCCTGATCCTGAAGTACCGGCCGGACCTCTATGTGGACGTCCACGTCACCGACGGCCTGGATTACCAGTACGACGTCACCTACGGCTTCAACGGCGAGGACGGATCGTTCAGCCGGTCCCCCAACAGCTCGGCCTGGCTGGATACGGTGTTCAAGCCGGCGATGAACGCGGCCCTGGAGCGCCAAGGCCATATCCCCGGCGAACTGGTGTTCGGCATCGACGACGACGAACCGAAGAAGGGGCTGTCGGACGGCGGCCTGGGCGAACGCTACTCCAACGGCTGGGGCGCCGCAGCCCATGTGCCGACGATCTTGATCGAAAACCACAGTCTGAAACCGCACGAACAGCGGGTGCTGGGGACCTATGTCTTCATCGAGGAGGCGATGCGGCTGCTGGCCGATCAGGGCGCGGCGCTGAAGGCGGCCACCGATCAGGACCTGACCCTGCGACCGGCGCAGATCCTGGCGAATTTCGAGGCGGAGGAGACCCCCTCCTCCACCCGCCCGTTCAAGGGGATGCTGTACGAGATGTATCACAGCCCCGCCTCGGGTCGCGACGAGGTGCGTTGGCTGGGCCGGCCCGATCCCGAACCGTGGCAGATGCCCTTCTACGGATCCAAGCCGACGCTGACCCTGAACCGCCCGACCGCCTATTGGGTGCCCAGCTATCGCACCGACATCATCGAGCGGCTGAAAATCCACGGCGTCGAGATGGAGACGCTGGCGGCGCCGCGCACGATGAACCTGTCGATGCTGCGCCTGGTCGAGCCGAAACTGGCGACGCGGGCGAACGAGGGTCACGTCCAGGCTTCGGTGAAGACGGTCGAGGTCGAACGCCGCGACTGGACCTTCCCCACCGGCTCGGTGCGCGTGCCCACTGACCAGCCGCTGGGCGACGTCGTCGTTCTGCTGCTGGAGCCCCAGTCCAGCGAGAGCTTCTTCGCCTGGGGCCTGTTCCCCGAAGTCATGAGCCGGGTCGAATATATCGAGGCCTACGCCATCGCGCCCCTGGCCGAGAAGATGCTGGCGGCCGATCCGGCGCTGAAGGCCGAGTTCGAGGCCAAGCTGGCGGCCGAACCGGCGTTCGCGGCCGATCCGCAGGCGCGGCTGGCCTGGTTCTATGAGCGGACGCCCTTCTATGACGACCGCTATCTGCTCTATCCCGTCGGGCGCGAGGACTGATCCATGACTACCCCCATGATGTACGCCGTCCAGGCCGCAGCCGTGTGGAGCGGACTGCTGATCCTGCTGCTCCTGGTTCTGTCGGGCATTGTGGTCAGCGGCCGCCGCAAACATATGGTGTCGCTGGGGGACGGCGGTATCGCGGACCTAGCGGCCGCCACCCGCGCCTTCGGCAATTGCGCCGAATACGCCGCGCCCGGCATGATCGCCATGCTGCTTCTGGCCGCCGTCGGAGCGCCCGCCTGGATGGTGCATGGCGTGGGGGCGACCCTGTTCGTGGGGCGGTCGGCCCATGCCCTGGGCCTTCTGTTCCAGACGGGGCCGTCGCTGGGTCGGGTGATTGGCATGCTGCTGACCTGGGTCGCCCTGCTGACGGCGGCGGTCGGATTGATCGCCTTCGCCGTGGTCTGAGGCGCGAGGTTGCGACGCAGCAAAGGGTCCGCCATATCGGGGCATGACTGAAGCCCGCGACGCCACCGCCTCCGCCGATCTTTTGCATGACATCGTCCAGGCCGCGCTGAAAGCCGGCGCGGACGCCGCCGAGGCGGTCAGCGCCGATCGTCGTTCCCTGTCAGTGGGCGTTCGCAACGGAAGGCTGGAGGATGTGGAGCGCGAGGAATCGCGCGATCTGGGCCTGCGGGTCTTCGTCGGACAGCGGCAGGCCTCGGTTTCCGCCTCGGACCTGTCGCCGGCGACTCGCACACGTTTGGTCGAACGCGCGGTGGCCATGGCGCGGCTGGCGCCGGAAGACCCCCACGCCGGTCTGGCGCCGCAGGATCGGCTGGCGCAGGCGCCCTTCGCCGAACTGGACCTGTTCGATCCCAGCGAACGCAGTGCGGAAGCGCTGGAGCAGGCCGCCGCCGAGGCAGAGGCCGCGGCTTTGGCCGTGAAGGGCGTCGCCCGGTCCGAGGGCGGGCATGCGTCCTGGTCGTCCAGCCGCTGGCGACTGGTGACCTCGCATGGATTCGACGGGGACTATCAGGGTTCGGCCTTCTCGCTGGGCGTCGGAGTGATCGCCGAGAAGGACGGAGCGATGGAGCGCGGCGGCGAGAGCCGCTCGACCCGGCATCTGTCGGACCTGCCGGGCGCCGAAATCATCGGGCGAACGGCCGGCGAACGCGCCGCAGCCCGGACCGGGGCGCGCAAGATCGCCTCGACCACCGCCCCCGTCATCTTCGACAACCGCATGGCCGGCCAGATCGTCTCGCCGGCGATCGGCGCGATTTCGGGGCCGTCGATCGCGCGCGGCACCTCCTTCCTGAAGGACCGGATGGGCCAGAGGGTGTTCGCCCAAGGCGTGACCCTGATCGACGATCCATTCCGGCCGCGCGGCCTGGGATCGACCCCGTTCGACGATGAAGGGGTCGTGGTCGAACGGCGCGCCCTGTTCGACGACGGTGTGCTGACCACCTGGCTGCTGAACAGCGCCTCGGCCCGGCAGTTGGGGCTGGAGTCCACCGGCCACGCCTCGCGCGGCCTGGCGGGATCGGCGGGGGTTTCGACCCACAATCTGCACATGGAGCCGGGCGAGCGCGATCTGGCCGGGCTGATGGCCGACGCCGGGACCGGGCTTCTGGTCACCTCCATGTTCGGGCCGTCGCTGAACGGAAACACCGGCGACTGGTCCGCCGGGGTGTCGGGCTTCTGGTTCGAGAACGGCGCGATCGTCTATCCGGTCAATGAGGTGACGGTGGCGGGCAAGCTGCCTGACCTCTATCTGCGGCTGGTTCGGGGCTCGGACCTGGAGTTCCGGGGCAGTTTCAACGTGCCGAGCCTGATGTTCGACGCGGTGGCCATAGCGGGCAAATGACGGAGCTGGACGCCGATCTCGACCTGATCCGCCAGGCGGCGATCGACGCCGGGGCCCTGGCCGTCGCCGAACGCGAGGCGGGGCTGAAGATCGAGTCAAAGGCGGGCGGCTCCCCCGTGACCAGCGGCGACCTGGCGGTGGACGCCATGCTGAAGGACCGTCTGTTGGCCGCCCGGCCTGACTATGGCTGGCTGTCGGAGGAGACGGCGGACTCGCCGGACCGCCTGTCGAGGCGACGGATCTTCGTGGTGGACCCGGTGGACGGCACGGTGGCCTATATGAAGCGCCAACCCTGGTGGTGCACCCCCATCGCCGTGGTCGAGGACGGCCAGGTCGTCGCCGCCGTCATCCATGCGCCGGAGGTTCAGGAAACCTATGCGGCGGTTCGGAACGGCGGGGCCTGGCGCAACGGCGCCCGGGTGCGGGCCTCGGACGTGGACACGCTGGACGACGCCTCGGTGCTGGGCGACGCGCGGATGATCGAGGGGCCGCACTGGGACGAGCCCTGGCCGCCCCTGCGGTTCTCAAAGCGCAACGCCCTGGCCTATCGGATGGCCCTGGTCGCCGCCGGCGCCTTCGACGCGGCCCTGGCCCTGACGCCGAAATGGGATTGGGACGTGGCGGCGGGCAGTCTGATCGCCGAAGAGGCGGGGGCGCGCGTCACCGACCACCACGGCCGCCCCTGGCGGTTCAACCGGCCCGACCCGCGTCAGGCCAGCCTGGTCTGCGCCGCCCCGGCCCTGCACCCGCTGATCATACGGCGCTGTAAAAACGTGCCGCTGTCGACCTGAAACCTAGGCAGCCGGCTCTTCATGCAGGTCGAGCCGACGCTGAATACGGCCCACATCGTCCCGCATTCGGTCCAGAGACACCTGGAGGCGAGCGTCAGTCTCCGCCAACCCGGCGATGTCGCGCCGCACGGACGTCAGCCCGATTTCGACGCCGGAGACCCGTTCCTTCAACTCACGCAGATCAAGCGCCAGCGTATCGATCTTGGCGTCGATCCGCCGCAGGAACACCAGCGTCAGATTTTCCGGATCACTGCTCATGACCGCATAATGCCCCAAGCTGCGATGACGGGCAAACGGGAGCGCGGCTGTAAAAACGTGCCGCTTTCGACGTAAGGCAGGGTCTGAAAACCCCGTCATACATTGATCCTTAGGCGTTCTCGGCCTATGCCCCGGCCAAAGCCCCACCCGAGCCTTTCAAGGACATCCGATGGTCGACCAATCCTCCGTCCCCACGCAACTGCTGCACCTGGTCATCGGCGGCGAACTGCGCCACCCGAAGGAGCCCGTCTTCCGCGACCTGTCCCAGGTCGAGTTCGTCGGCGCCTACGGCAGCTATGACGAAGCCAAGAAGGCCTGGAAGGCGCGCGCCCAGGCGACCGTGGACAATGCCCATATGCGCTATTTCATCCTGCACGCCCACAAGCTGATCGACCCGCGCGGCGACGCGGCCTGAGTGCGACGTCAGGGAGCGGGAACCCGTTCCCTGACACGGACGCTGAACGACCGTGATCAACCTGGAACCCCAACAGATCTTTCAACTGGTCAGCCTGCTGGCTGTCCTGGCCCTGTTCAGCTTTTCGCTGCGAGGCCACATCGGCTATGCGCGCTGGTTCAAGCGGTGGGAGGCCGAACGCAAGGCGCGACGGGACGCCGAACTGGCCGCCGAGGCGCGCCAGGCCGGCGAAGACGACGAAAGACCGAAGACCGGCCCCTGGGGCTGACGGTGTCGGCCCCTACTCCCGCCTCAGCAGCTTTTCGGTCAGCAGCGTGCCCCACCAGCCGGCCTTGAACTCGGCGCGGATGGCCTTGGGGTCGTAGTCGGGACTGTCGACCCAGTCGATGAAGCTGACGCCCTGCGGCTCGACCTCGTTCACGTACTTCTCCAGCGTATAGTCCAGGACGCCGGTCAGCCCTTCGCGCGAGTGAAGATATTTCTTCGACAACTGCTTCATGGCGACCGATATGGGCTCGCCCAGATGGAAGTGGCGATAGAAGACCGCCATCATCCCGGCTCGGTCCGCGCCGGACTTGCAGTGGATCAGGACGGGATAGTCGATGGTCTTGAACAGGTCGCGCGCCCGGTGAATGCGATCCCTCTGCGGCGGGTCGCGCGAGTCAAGCGGCGCGTCGATCAAGGTCAGGCCCAGCCGCCGGCAGGCCTCCTTCTCCAGCCAGTAATAGCCCTCGTCCCGCTCGCCCCGCAGATTGATGACGGTCTTGACCCCCTTGGACTTCCAATAGGCCAGTTGGCGCGGCGACGGCTGGTTGGTGCGGACAAGGTCCGGCCCCAGCCAGTGCGCGTTGGAGAAGACTAGGCGCAGAAAGGCGTGATCCGCCCAGAAATAATGCCAATGGGCCCGGAAACGGCCCATTGCGGTCGAAAGGTCAAAGCGCGCCATGGCCGCCAGATAGCGATCCGGGGCCGCCGCGTCATCCTCCGCTTGCGACCGGGGCCGTCGCCGACCCGTCTTGCGGCGCCCGACCCTCGATCCAGAAGATGAAGATCGAGGCTCCGACGATCAGGGCGGCGCCCGGCCAGAACCAGGGCGACGGCGTCTGTCCCAGCAGAAGCCAGCCGACCAGGCCGGCCAGCGGCGCCTTCAGATCGGCGAAGGGCTGCAGATAGGCGGCGTCGGTCAGCCGGTAGGCGAAGGCCAGCAGATATTGCGCCGCCGCCGTCAGGGCGCCCAGGGCCAGCAACAGCAGCAGGCCCGCCCCCTCGGGCAGGGCGAAGGGCAGGCCCGTCGCCACCCCGGTCGGCAGGGCGAAGGCGAAGGCGTTCGCCAAGAGCAACAGAGCCAGATGGTTGGGCGTGATCAGGACCAGCAGGGACAGGGTCAGGGTCTCCGGCGTCTCCTCCCTCGCCAGCCAGCGGGTCATCACATCGGTGACGGCCCATAGGGCGGCGGCCAGGACCGGGGTCAGGGCGGCCCATCCCAGCCCCTCGGCTCCTACGCCGGAAACGATCACCGCGCCGATGAAGCCGACCATGGCCGCGACGATCCGGGGGCCCGATACCCGCTCCCCCAGAAACAGGGTCGAGCCGATGATGACGAACAGGGGGCCGGTCGCCAGCAGGGTCACCATCTGCCAGATCGGCACGCCCGAGGCGAAGCCGTAGACGAAGACGTGCACCCCCAGGGCCGAGGCGAAGGCGCGGATCAGATGGGCCAGGGGCCGGCGCGTCTTCAGCCTGCCCAGGCCGATCCGCGAGACGATCGGCAGCATCAGGACCGAGGCGATCAGATACTGCCAGAAGGCCATTCCGGTCGAACTCATGCCGAACCGCTGCGGCAAGACGGATTGCAGGATGTTGCCGCCTGCGAAGACGAGACTGGCCGACAGCATCAACAAGGCGCCCCAAGCGGGCGCGCGGAGGGAGGGTGAGGAAATCTGGTTCAATTGGTCGTCCTTTCCGTAACCAGTTTTCCAGGGTTACGGGCGACGACGCGCCGCGCCCGCCGCTCAGGCGCGAGCGACGAACGCCACGAGGCGTTGGGTCCCGTTCTCTTTCATCCGGACTATACCGTCGGCCCCGGAATCGCACCGGATCTGCTGACCTCCCCAAGCCGGGGGAGCGCTCGCGGGCTTGGCGTCGCCGCCTTACCGCCGGTGGGGAATCGCACCCCGCCCTGAGAACACTGCAGGCGAACCTGCCCGCCCTACTTAGAAAGGGAGCGGTTGATCTTCAACCACCTGGGCGTTCAGGCGTTCAGACGTCTAAGCCCGTCACCCCGAAAGGCCGCCATGAAGATCTTCGCCGCCGTCATCGCCGTCGCCTTGCCGGGCGGCGCCGTCGCCCAGAGCACGCCGCCTGAAGACCCATCCCTGATCGCCTATCTGCAACAGCGCGCCGGCGACGCGGCGGCCACGACCCGCTACACCGCCGCCCTGACCCCCGACGGCAAGACGGCCCTGGTCTATCTGACCGGACCGGCCTGGTGCGGCTCGGGCGGATGCCGCCTGCTGGTTCTGGACCGCGACGGGTCCACCTATCGCTCAGTCGGCGAGATCAGCGTGGCCCGCGCGCCCATCCGTCTTCTGGAACGCGAGGATCACGGCCGGCGCGCTCTGGGCGTGCAGGTGGCGGGCGGCGGGATCATCCAGGGCTATGAGGCCGCCGTGCCGTTCGACGGGCGACGCTACGCCTCCAATCCGACCGTCCCCCCGGCGATGAGGATCGATGATGCCCCGGGCGAAACCCTGATCCGGGCCGACGAGGCGGGGCGTCCGCTGACGCCGGCGCCTGACAAGCCTTGACTTGAGGGGCGGCTCAGACGACCGAAGGGCCGATGAGCGAGCCCGCCCCCTCCATGCCCCTGCGCGCCCTGCTGGCGCGGATCTGGCGTGACTATCTGAGCAGCCGCAAGGGATCTTTGATCCTGTCGATCCTGTGCGCCGCCACGACAGGTCTGCTGACGGCGGCCCTGCTGAAGCTGCTGGAGCCGGCGGTAAACGGCCTGTTCCTCGGCGGCGACCAGCCGATCGTCCTGTTCGGCCGTTTCCGCTTCCCGGCGGACGAGGCCCTGATCGTCATCCCCGCCGCCATTCTGACGGTGGCGGTGGTGCGGACCCTGGCGGCCCTGGGGCAGGCCGCCCTGGTCAATCGACTGGGCCATACGATCGTCGGCGACATCCAGATCCGCCTGTTCGGCGCCATGATCCGCGCCGATCTGGCCCGACTGCGCAGCCAGCATTCGGGCGGCTTCGTCTCCTCGGTCCTGTTCGACGCCAATCTGGTGCGCGAGGCCTTCACCTCGGGCGTGGTCAACTACACCCAGAACCTGCTGACCCTGATCGCGGTGCTGATCTATATGGGGATCATTGATTGGCAGCTGACCATGGTGGTCCTGCTGGGCGTGCCCCTGGTGGCCCTGGTGCTGCGCCGGTTCGGGCGAAGGACGCGCAAGGCCGCCGTCGGCGCCATGGCCGAGACCGAGAACCTGTCCACCGCCCTGATGGAGAATCTGGACGGGGTTCGCCTGATCAAGATCGAGAACCGCGAGGCGGCCGAGCAGGATCGCGTGGCCGAGGTGGTGGCCCGTCGCCAGCGCCACGTCATCAAGGGCGCCAACGCCCGCGCCTTCGCCGGCCCGTCCAGCGATCTGGTCGCCTATGTCGTCGTCGCCGCCGTCATGGCCTATGCCGGATGGCGGGCCCAGTCGGGCGAGATGACGGTGGGCGGGTTCGCCGCCTTCATCGGCCTGTTGCTGGCGGCCGGCCAGTCGCTGCGCCAGGTCACGAACCTGGCCACGGTGATGAGCGAAGGCTTCACTGCGGCGCGGCGCCTGTTCGCCGCCCTGGACATCGAGCCGGAAATCCGTGAGGCGGCTGACGCCGAGGCCCTGCCGTCCGGCCCGGTCGAGGTGGCGCTGGATCGGGTGTCCTTCGCCTATGCCGGGACGGACGCCCCGACCCTGGACGCCGTCTCCCTGCGGGTCGCGCCGGGCGAGACGGTCGCCCTGGTCGGCCCCTCCGGCGGGGGCAAGAGCACCATCCTCAGCCTGTTGCCGCGCTTCTATGACGTCACGGCCGGGGCGGTGCGGCTGAACGGGATCGACATCCGTCAGGTGCGGATCAGCGATCTGCGCGACCACATCGCCCTGGTGACCCAGGAGCCCTTCCTGTTCGACGACACCATCGCCGCCAACATCGCCTATGGCCGGCCGGGCGCGACGCAAGCCCAGATCGAGGACGCCGCGCGGTCCGCCGCCGCCCATGACTTCATCACGGGCCTGCCGGACGGTTACGCCACCCGTGCGGGCGAGGCGGGCCTGCGCCTTTCGGGAGGGCAGCGCCAGCGGATCGCCATCGCCCGCGCCTTTCTGAAGGACGCGCCCATCCTGCTGCTGGACGAGGCGACCAGCGCCCTGGACACCGAGAGCGAGGCCCTGGTCCAGGCGGCGCTGGAGCGGTTGATGGAGGGGCGCGCCACCCTGATGATCGCCCACCGCCTGTCCACCGTCAGGAACGCCGACCGCATCTATGTGATCGAGGCCGGGCGGGTGGTCGAGGAAGGGACGCATGAAGCCCTGGTGGCCCGTGGCGGACTCTACGCCCGCCTGGCCCGGCAACAGTCGCTGGACGGAACCCCGGCGGTCGAGGCCGTCGCGTGAGGCCGCTGCGCAATCCGATCATCCAGTCCGCCCTGGCCTGGACCCTGGCCAGATGGATGCAGGTCTGTTTCGCCACCATCCGCTGGACCCATGAGAACCAGCAGGCGGCCGAGGCTGTCTGGGCGCAGGGCGGCGGGGTTCTGTGCGTCTTCTGGCATTCGCGCATTGGCCTGTCGCCCGCCTGCTGGCCGCTGGACCGAGCCCAGCCGGCCAAGGCCCTGATCTCTCTGTCGGCCGACGGGGAGTTCATCGCCAAGGCGGTGGCGCGCCAGGGCTTTCCCGCCGTGCGCGGCTCATCGGCCAATAAGGACAAGGCGCAGAAGGCCAAGGGCGGCTCCCAGGCCCTGCGCGACGGGCTGAAGCAGCTCAAGGTCGGCGCCCTGGCCATCACCCCGGACGGCCCGCGCGGCCCGGTCAACATCATGGCCGAGGGCCTGCCGCTGATGGCGAAACTGTCCGGCGCCCCGGTCCTGTTCATCGGCCTGTCCTGCAATCCGGCGATCCGGCTGAACAGCTGGGACCGGGCGGTCCTGCCCCTGCCGTTCGGCAAGGGCGCCATTGTCTGGGATCGGGCCGACTATCCCCAGGGCACCGACATTGCCCAGGTGACGCGCGACTGGACGGCGCGGCTGAATGCGGTCGAGGCGCGGGCGGATGCGATCACGGGTTTGAAGCCGTGACGCCCCTGCCCCTGCTGGCCTATCGGCTGCTGACCCGCGCCCTGGAGCCCCTGGCGCCGCGCCTGCTGGACGCCCGCGCCGCCAGAGGCAAGGAGGACCCCGCCCGTGTCGATGAACGGATGGGCTTTACCCGGATCGAACGGCCCGAGGGCGACCTGGTCTGGCTGCACGGCGTCAGCGTGGGCGAGACCCTGTCCCTGCTGCCCCTGGTCGAACGGTTCGTAAAGGCGCGGCCGGATCTGACGGTTCTGGTGACGTCGGGCACGGTGACCTCCGCGCGGATTCTTGAGGACCGGCTGCCGAAGGGGGTGATCCACCAATATGCGCCGGTGGACGGACCGGGTGCGGTCGGCCGTTTCCTGGATCACTGGCGGCCTGCGCTTGCGGTCTTCGTCGAGAGCGAACTGTGGCCCAATCTGCTGCTGGAGGCCCATCGGCGTGGGGTGAAGCTGGCCCTGGTCAGCGCCCGCATCACCGAAAAGACGGTCGAGGGCTGGCGCCGGTTTCCCGCCTCGGCGCAAGCGGTGACGCACGCCTTCGACCTGATCCTGCCCCAGGACGCCGCCTCCGCCGAGCGACTGGAGCGGATGGGCGCCCGTGTCGATGACCTGGTCAATCTGAAGCTGGCGGGCGAGCCCCTGCCCCATGACACGGCCGCCTTCAGCCGTCTGAGCGCCGCCATCGGCGACCGGCCGGTCATCGTCGCCGCCAGCACCCATGAGGGCGAAGAGATCGCGGTCGTCCGCGCCCTGGACAAGCTGAGCGAGCGCGTCTGCCTGATCCTGCTGCCGCGCCACCCTGAGCGCGGTCCCTTGATCGCGGAGGCCCTGCAGCGGGAGGGCGCAGCCTTCGCCATGCGCTCGCGCGGCGAGACCATCGGGCGCGACACGGACGTCTATCTGGCCGACACCTTGAACGAGATGGGGCTGTTCCTGCGTCTGGCCGATGTGGTGGTGATGGGCGGCTCCTTCGCTCCGGCCCTGGGCCTGCCGGCGGTCGGCGGTCACAATCCGCTGGAGCCCGCGCGGCTGGGGCGGCCCGTCGTGACGGGACCGGACGCCTCCAACTGGGCCAGCGTGACGGCGGCCCTGGCCCAGTCGGGCGGGCTGATCCCCGTCCAGGCGCCTTGGGACCTGCCCCAGGCGATAGGCCCCCTGTTGGCCGATCCGGCGGCGGCAAAGGCCATGGGCGAGCGCGCCCGCCGCGCGGCGGCCGAGGCGGGCGGGGATCTGGAGCGGCTGTGGTCCTGGCTCGCTCCGCTCACGCCGCAGAAGAGACCCCGGCGATGAAGCTGAACACGCCCCGCTGGTGGTATGTGCGCGACCGCGATCACGCCCGGATGACACGCACCCTGTTGAAGCCGCTGGGCTGGATCTGGCCTGGGGTGACGGCGCGGCGCATCGCGCGCACCGTTCCCCTTGATCCCGGCTGCGCGGTGATTTCGGTCGGCAATCTGACGGTCGGCGGATCGGGCAAGACGCCGGTTGCGCGCGAGGCGCTGCGGCTGCTGCGCGCGGCGGGGGTGGAGGCCCGGGGCCTGTCGCGCGGCTATGGCGGGCGGCTGGAAGGGCCGGTCCGCGTCGATCCCGCCTTGCATACGGCCGAGGACGTCGGCGACGAACCCCTGATGCTGACCAGGGACGCGCCGGTCTGGATTTCACGAGATCGGGTCGCCGGCGCCGAGGCGGCCGTTACGGACGGGGCCGACGCCCTGGTGCTGGACGACGGACACCAGAACCCCGCCTTGAAGAAGACCGTCAGCCTGATCGTCGTGGATGGAGAGACCCGCGGCGATGAATGGCCGTTCGGGGACGGCTCGGTCTTTCCATCCGGCCCGATGCGCGAGCCTTTGAAAGCGGGGCTGGCGCGCGCCGACGCCGTTGTGGTGATGCTGCCGACCGATCTGGAGACAGCCGATCCTGAACTGCTGGCGGTCTTCGAGGGTCTGCCGATCTATCTCGCGAGACTGACGCCGCAGGGTCCGCCCCCGACCGGCCCACAGGTCGGCTTCGCCGGCATCGCCAAGCCGTGGAAGGTCGAGCGGTCGCTGAAGGCGGCGGGCTGCGATCTGGTCGACTTCGTCCCGTTCCCCGACCATGCGGCCTACAGCGACAAGGATATGGCGTTCTTGAAAGATCGGGCGGCGGTCTTTCAGGCCGGCCTTGTCACCACGGAAAAGGACTGGGTGCGGCTGACGCCCGATCAGCGCTCGCATGTGACCGCCTGGCCCGTCGTCGCCCGGTTTGAGGATGAGGCCGGCTTCGCCGCCTTCCTGGTCGAGAAGATCAGGGCCGACCGGATTCAGTCGGCGCGATAAACGACCCCGCCCTTCATCACGAACTTCATACGCTCCAGTTCGGCGACGTCGCTCAGGGGATCGCCCGAGACGGCGACGATGTCGGCCGGCATGCCCGGCGCGATCCGCCCGGCCTCGCTGGAGATGCGCAGATGTTCGGCGGCGCCGACCGTGGCGGCCTGGACGGCCTCCAGCGGAGTCAGGCCGGCGCGAACCAAGAGGGCGAACTCCTTGGCGTTGTCGCCGTGGGCGGAGACGCCGCTGTCGGTGCCGAAGGCGATTTTGACGCCGCCCTGGTGGGCGCGCCGCGCCATCTCCAGCATCTTCGGCCCCGCCTCCAGCGCCTTGGCGGTCTGGGCGGGGGTGAAGAAGTTGTCGGGCCCGGAGGCGACGCGCGCGACGAAATCCCCCGCCAGCAGGGTCGGCACGAGCCAGGCGTCGTTCTGCTTGAACAGGCGGATCGACTGGTCGTCCAGATAGGTGCCGTGTTCGATGGAATCGCCGCCGGCGCGCAGGAAGGCGTTGATGCCGTCGACGCCGTGAGCGTGAGCCGTGACCTGGCGGCCCATCCGGCGAGCGCTTTCAACGATGGCGGTCAGTTCGGGATCACTGAACTGCTGGTTCAGACCGGCGGCGGTGTTGGACAGGACCCCGCCGGTGGCCGTGATCTTGATGATGTCGGCGCCGGCGCGGATCTGGGTGCGGACCGCGCGCATACAGTCTTCCGGTCCCGAACAGACGCTTTCGGGCGACAGCAGGTGCAGGACGTCGGCGCGGAAGCCGTTGGCGTCGCCGTGGCCGCCGTGAACCGACACGGCCGAGCCCGCTGCAATGATGCGCGGCCCCGGCACGTCGCCCGCCTTCACCGCCTCGCGCAGGGCGAAGATCGCTTCGTTGTCGGCCCCGAGATCGGCGACGGTGGTGAAGCCCGCCATCAGGGTGCGGCGCGCATAGCGGGCGCCGACCATGGCCTGGGCGGCCTCTGACTGGGTCACCTCCTCCAGCCGCGAATTGGGGTTTTGCTGGCCGGTCAGGTGGACGTGGCTGTCGATCAGCCCCGGCAAAACGAAGGAGTCCCGCAGGTCGATGACCCGGCCCTGCGCCGGATCGCCGACGAAGCCGTCGCGAATATCGACGACTTGGTTCCCGCTGATCACGAGAGTTTTACTGCGCTGCACAACGCCGTTCGACGGATCCGCCAGCAGCCGCCCCGCCTCGACGAAGGTGACCACAGGGGGTCCGGAAAGTCCAACCCCTGCGGGGGTTTGCTGAGCCGCCGCCGCCGAAGCGGACGCCAGCAGCACCGACAAAGCCAGGATCAAACGCTTCATTGATCGCCCTCCCGCGACGCCTCGCCGCAAAATCGCCCCACAAGGCTCAGGTTGCCTCGGTCGTAACGGTTTGAAACAAACACCTCCGAAGACAAACCGCAACGAGGGCGTCGCATGCGGCTTTCGAGACGAGGACTCATTCTGGGCGGCTCGGCCATGCTGGCGGGGTGCGCCAGCGCCAGCGCCACGGCCCCCGTGACCACGGCGGCGCTCCAGCCCGTCGCGGCCCCGGTGGTCGTTCCCCCGGTTCAGACCGTCAGCGTGACCCCGCCGCCGCTGGATCCTCGCGGCGCCGTTCCGAAAGATCTGATGGACCGGGCCATGGCGGCCCTGGACATCCACCACCGCAAACTCCCCCTGCGTGACCGGATGTATCTGGTCGATTTCAAGAAGTTCTCGGGCGACGAGCGGCTGTACGAGGTCGATCTGATCGCAGGCGAGGTCAAGGTGCTGCGGACCTGCCACGGCCGGGGCTCCGACCCCGACCATTCCGGCTATGCGCGCCGCTTTTCCAACACGCCCGATTCCAACATGTCCTCGATCGGCGCCTACGCCACGGCCGGCGCCAGCTGGGGCAAGCAGCAGGGGCCGAACGTCCTGCTGGACGGGCTGGAATACACCAATGACAAGGCCCGCGAACGCGCCATCATCGTTCACGGCGCCGACTACGCCGACCCGGACTTCCTGGCGCGCGAAGGCAAGCTGGGCCGCAGCTACGGCTGTTTCTCGGTGGCCCATACCGACTTGCCGGAGCTGCGCGAGCGGATGGGCGAAGGCCGGCTGCTGTTCGCCTGGGCGTAAGGCCTATCCCTCGGGCCGTCGGGCCGAGTGGCGGATGGTGATTATGCGAATCTCGCTGGGCAGGATGGCGTAGCGGATCACATAGGGGCGGATCGAGACCGCCTCGCGAAGCCCATGGCGTATTTGCCTGCCGCGATCCGGAAAGGCGCTCAGACTTTCGGCCAGATCGATCAGGCGAACCGCCAGGCGGATCGCCGCCGGCGGGCTGAAACCTTGCACATAGGACTGTATGGCGATCAGGTCTTCCCGAGCTTGCTCGGTCCAGACTACTCGCCGCATTTCGGCGGCGGGAGCGGATTGTCCGTTCCCCAAGACAGAAGCCACCGCTTTACGGCTTCATGGCTCACGACCCGCCCGGCCTCGGCGTCGGCGAGACCACGCAGGGTCGCCGCCTCGTCCGCCGCGTCGTCGGCGATGTCGAAGACGCCCGGCTCGTCGTCATCTTCGTGGTACGCGGGATCAGCCATGGCGCGAGCCTACCACACCCAGCCGATACGGTCAGCCCCGCTCCAGCGCCCGCCAGCCGATGTCGGAGCGGTTGAAGCCGCCGGGCCAGTCGATCTTCTTGATGGCGTCGTAGGCGCGTTCGCGGGCCTGGGCGATGTCGTCGCCTTCGGCGCAGACGTTCAGGACGCGGCCGCCGGCGGCGCACAGCTGGCCGTCGTCGCGACGCTTGGTGCCGGCGTGGAAGACCTGGACATGGGGACCGAAGTCCTGATCGGCGCCGCGGATGATCGAGCCTTCCAGCGGACTGTCGGGATAGCCCTTGGCCGCCATGACGACGCAGATGACCGTCTGAGGCTTGAACGCCGGCGCCGGCAGGCCGGAGACGTCGCCACGCGCGCAAGCCAGCAGATAGGGAACGATGTCGCCGGCCATGCGCATCATCAGCACCTGGCATTCCGGGTCGCCGAAGCGGGCGTTGAACTCGACCACCTTGGGTCCGTCGGTCGTGGCCATCAGCCCGGCGTAGAGGACGCCGCGATAGGGGGCGCCCTCGACGGCCATCTTGCGGATCGTGGGCTGAACGATGCGTTCGTCAGCCTGCTGGACCAGGTCGGCGGTGAAGACAGGGGCCGGTGAATAGGCGCCCATGCCGCCGGTGTTGGGTCCGGTGTCGCCGTCGAAGGCGCGTTTGTGGTCCTGGGCGCCGCCGAACAGGACAGCCTGTTTGCCGTCGCACAGGGCGAAAAGGGAGCCTTCCTCGCCGTCCATGAACTCTTCGATCACCACGCGGGCGCCGGCGGCGCCGAACCGGCCCCCCAGCATCCGCTCGACCTCGGCCTCGGCGTCGGCGCGATCCGGGCTGATGGCCACGCCCTTGCCGGCGGCCAGGCCGTCGGCCTTGATGACATAGGGCGGCTGGAAGGCGTCGAGCGCGGCCTTGGCCTCTTGAACCGTCTCATAGACGCCGTAGCCGGCGGTGGGGATGGAATGACGCTCCAGGAAGGCCTTGGAAAAGGCCTTGGACGTCTCCAGCTGCGCGGCCTTGGCGGTGGGGCCGAAACAGGGGATGCCGGCGGCGGCCAGCCGGTCCGCCACACCGGCCGCCAGGGCGACCTCCGGCCCGACCACCACCAGGTCCGCCTTGATCTCGCGCGCCAGGGCCGCCAGGCCCTCGGCGTCGTCAGCCTTTACTGGACGAAGCTCGCACACGGCCTCGATCCCAGGATTGCCGGGCGCGGCGACAAGGCGGGTGACCAACGGCGACTGGGCGATCTTCCAGGCCAGGGCGTGTTCACGCCCACCCGATCCGACGAGGAGAATGTTCATAAGGTGGGCAATGACCGCACCGCGCGAGGCGGTCAAGCGGCGGGCGTCCGCGATGTCGCCTCTTCCTTGGAAACGGGTGCGAAAACGATCCGCCTCGGGCTAGAGTGGGGTCATGAGCGACGACTCCTATGTGTTCGAAGGCCCAGCCGAGGCCGCCGCCCCGCGCGACAACAATCCGCCCCTGTCGATCTCGGAACTGTCCTTTGCCCTGAAGCGGACGCTGGAGGAGCGATTCGGCCACGTCCGGCTGAGGGGCGAGGTGTCCAAGGTCAATCGTCACGCCTCGGGCCATGTCTATCTGACCCTGAAGGACGACAAGTCGGCCATCGACGGGGTGATCTGGAAGGGGTCGGTGCGCGGCCTGGGGGTCCAGCCGGAGGCGGGACTGGAGGTCATCGTCACCGGGAAGATCACCTCGTATCCGGCGCGGTCCTCGTACCAGATCGTGATCGAGACCATGGAGGCGGCTGGGGCCGGCGCCCTGCTGGCCCAGTTGGAGCGGCTGAAGCTTCGCCTGCGCGAAGAGGGCCTGTTCGAGCCGGGGCGCAAGAAGCCCCTGCCCCAGTTCCCGCGCGCAATCGGCGTGATCACCAGCCCGACCGGGGCGGTGATCCGCGACGTCCTGCACCGAATCGCCGAACGCTGGCCGTGCCGGGTGATCGTCTGGCCCGTGGTGGTCCAGGGCGAGGCGGCGTGCGGCCAGGTGTCGAACGCCATTCGCGGCTTTGATGCGATGACGCCCGACGGACCCATCCCCCGGCCGGATCTGCTGATCGTGGCGCGCGGCGGGGGGTCGGTTGAGGACCTGTGGTGCTTCAACGACGAGGGGCTGGCCCGCACGGTGGCGGCGGCGCGGATTCCGATCATCTCGGCCGTGGGACACGAGACGGACACCACCCTGATCGACTTCGTCTCGGATCGGCGCGCGCCGACGCCCACGGGGGCGGCCGAGATGGCCACGCCTGTGCTGGCCGACCTGAGATACGCCGTCGCCGACCTGGATCGACGGCTGGTGCTGGCGGGCGGGCGGCTGATCGAGGATCGGCGGACCCGGCTGCGCGCCGTGGCGCGCGGACTGCCCGCTCGGCCGGAGGACCTGACGGCCCTGGCGCAACAGAGGCTGGACCATGTGTCCAGCCGTCTGGGTTCGGGCCTGCAACGCAACATCGCCCTGCACGAACGCCATCTGGCCGTGACCGGCGGAAAGTTGAGCCCCGGGCTGCTGCGGACCCGGATCGAGCGGGGTCAGGATCGACTGCGCGGCGCGGGGGACCGGCTGGGGGCGGCGCTTCAGGCGGGTGTCGCGCGCGGCGAGCGACGGCTGTTGCAGATCGGCGGCCGCCTGTCGCCCGAACCGCTGCACCGCCGCCTGGACCAGCGCCAGGCCAGGCTGGACGCGGTCTCCGCGCGCCTGGACGGCGTCATCCCCCGTCGACTGGACGGCGACCGAGCCCGGCTGAACGCCCTGTCCCGCGCCCTGGCGACGCTTGATCCCAGCCGCCCCAAACCCGGCTTCGCCCGGGTCGAGCGCGCCGACGGCGGCTGGATCACCGCAGCGGCGGGGCTGGAATCGGGCCAGACTGTCCGACTGGTGTTCGGCGACGGCGCGCGCGAGGCCGTCATCGACGGCGCGGCGCAGAACCCGCCGCCTACGCCGCCCTCTGCGACGCCCCAGTCAAAGCCCCAGTCGACTCCACGAGCGACGCCTCGGCCCAAGCCCCCCGCGCCGGACCAGGGCGACCTCTTCTGACGTGCGCTCCCGCTTTTCCGCTTCGCGCCTGAGCCGCTTCCTGCTAACCGCCGCCGCATGAAGATCCCCCGCATCGCCTTCGCCGCCTATGGCTTCGCCCTTCTGATCATCGTCCTGGACCAGTTGACCAAGGCCTGGATCCTGAGTCTGCCGGACGTGGCCTCGATCGAGCAAATCCCCGTCGGCTACGTCTTCGCCGAGGTCTTCCCGCCCGTCCTGCGGTTCACCTTCGTCCAGAACACCGGCGTCAGCTTCGGCCTGTTCGGCGGGGGGGAGGCGCGCTGGGGTCTGACCATCTTCTCCGTCCTGGTCTCGGGCGGCCTGGCCTGGTGGGCGACGCGGGCGGATCGTCGCCTGCTGATCACCGCCATCGGACTGGTGATCGGCGGTGCCCTGGGCAATGTGATCGACCGGGTGCGGTTCGGCTATGTGGTCGACTTCATCGACGTTTCGGGCACAGGCGTCTTTCCCTGGGTGTTCAACGTCGCCGACAGCGCCATCACCATCGGCGTCGTCCTTCTGATCATCGACAGCTTCCTGTCCGACCGGGCCTCCAAGGCCTGAAAACGGCTGCAAGGTTGGCGCGGCCCCCGAAAAGTCGTAATCACCCCGTCTTCACTATGCCAACAGCGCCCGCAGAGGCGCTCCGTGCATCAGCCGATCGAGCCTGAACCCATGCGTATCCGCAGCGTCGCCGCCCTGACCCTCGCCGCCTCAGCCGCCCTCGCCGTCTCGGCCTGCGGCAGCCTCAAGCAAGGCATCGGCCTGACCAAGGTCGTGCCGGACGAGTTCGTGACCGTCTCCACCGCGCCGCTCAGCGTGCCGCCGGAATACGGCCTGCGTCCCCCTGCGCCCGGCCAGCCCCGCCCGCAGGAGCTGGCGCCCGAAAGCGCCGCCCGTCAGATTCTGCTGGGTCAGCGTCAGGCCGTCACCCGCACCCCCGGCGAACAGGTCCTGGTGGCCCAGGCCGGCGCCGATCAGGCCGACCCCCTGGCCCGCTATGTGATCGACGACGAGTTCGGCGACATCGCCCACAAGGACGAAAGCTTCGCCAACCGCGTGATGTTCTGGCGCAAGGACGACGCCTCGACCCAGGCGGCCACCACCCGCCAGACCGCCGAGGGCCAGCAGACGATCGACGCCTCGACCGAGGCCGCCCGGCTTCAGGCCCTGACGGGCGGTCGTGAGGCCATCACCATCACCCCGCGTCGCAGCGGCGGTTTCAAACTGCCGGGTCTGTAAACCGGTCGAACCCTTGTCGGACGCCGGCTGCGGCGTTGGTCCTTTCGCTGTCGGAAATCATTTGATGCGTCGCCTGCTCACCGCCCTGGCCGCCGTTTCCATCGCGGCCTCCGTCCTGCCTGTCGCCGCCGAGGCGCAGCAACGTCAGCGTCAACGCGGTTCCAGCGGACAGCAGGCGGACGGGTCGGAGAATGCGCCGTCCACCCGCGCGCCCCGGATCGCGCCCCTGCGCCGCCGCGCCAACGCCGGCCCCTGCCCCTTCGTCAAGGTGCTGTACGACGCCGCCCGCTATGTGGAGCTGGAAGGCGGTCGCGCCGCCATCGCCAACGTCGGCTACACCGGCGAGATCGAAGGCGTCTCGGCCGATTGCGAATATCGCGAAGCCGATCCGATCCGACTGGACATGGACATCCTGTTCCAGCTGGGCCGCGGCGCCCAGGCGACCGAGGACCAGAAGACCTATCGTTACTGGGTCGCGGTGACGGAACGGAACAGCGCGGTTTTGGCCAAGGAATATTTCGACCTGCCGGTGAAGTTCGACGGATCGCGCACCGCCTCGGTCCACGAACAGCGGACCATCATCATTCCCCGCGCCGAGGCCACAACCAGCGGCGGCAATTTCGAAGTTCTGATCGGGTTCGACGTCACGCCCGAAATGGCCGAGTTCAACCGGTCCGGCAGTCGCTTCCGCGTCAACGCCGGAGCCGCCCAAGCCTCTGCGCCGAGCCAGTAATGTCTGATCTGAAGACCGTCCTCAGCGAAGCGGTCGCCGCCGCCTTCGCCGCCGAAGGCGTGGAGCCGGCTCTCGCTCGCGTCACCCCGTCCGACCGGCCGGATCTGGCCGACTTTCAGTCGAACGGCGCCCTGGCCGCCGCCAAGGCGTTGAAGGCCAATCCGCGCGAACTGGCCGGCAAGATCGCCGAGCGGCTGAACGCCGATCCGCGTTTCACCTCGGTCGAGGTGGCGGGGCCCGGCTTCATCAATCTGAAGATCGCCGACGCCGTTCTGGCGGAACGCGCCGCCGAAGTCGCCGCCGACGCCGAACACGCGGGCGCCGCCCTCGTGGCCGAGCCGCGCAAGGTGGTGATCGACTACGGCGGTCCGAACGTGGCCAAGCCGATGCACGTCGGCCACCTGCGCAGCGCCATCATCGGCGAGAGCCTGAAACGGCTGTTCCGTTTCCGCGGCGACCATGTGACCGGCGACGCCCATTTCGGCGACTGGGGCTTCCAGATGGGGCTGCTGATCACGGCGTGCGGCGACGAGGGTCTGGCCGACGCCTTCATGGCCGACGGCGACGGCCCCTTCCCCGCCGAAAGCCCGGTGACCCTGGCCGATCTGGACCGGCTGTATCCTCAGGCCGCCGGCAAGGCCAAGGAAGACCCGGCCTTTCGCGACCGCGCCCGCAAGGCGACGGCGGAACTGCAGAACGGCCGCCCCGGCTATCGCGCCCTGTGGTCGCATTTCGTGGCGGTCAGCCGTGAGGCCCTGAAGCGCGAATACGGCGACCTGTCGGTCGATTTCGACCTGTGGAACGGCGAGAGCGACGCCGATCCCCTGATGGACGAGATGATCGCCCATCTTAAGGCTGAGGGCCTGCTGGTCGAGGACGACGGCGCCCAGGTGGTCCATGTCGCCAAGCCGGGCGAGACCCGCAAGAAGAAGCTGGCCGACGGCTCGGTGATCGAGGCCCCCTCGCCCCCGCCCCTGCTGGTGATCAGCTCGGAAGGCTCGGCCATGTACGGCACGACCGACCTGGCGACGATCCTGGACCGCAAAAAGGCCCTGGCGCCGGACCTGGCCCTGTATGTCGTCGACGAACGCCAGGCCGAGCATTTCGAACAGGTGTTCCGCGCCGCCTATCTGGCCGGCTACGCCGCAGAAGGGTCGCTGGAGCATCTGGGCTTCGGCACCATGAACGGCCAGGACGGCAAGCCCTTCAAGACCCGCGCGGGCGGGGTGCTGAAGCTGCGCGACCTGATCGACCAGGCGACGGACAAGGCGCGCGAGCGGCTGCATGAGGCCAAGCTGGGCGACGACCTGTCGCCGGAAGAGTTCGAGGCCATAGCCCACAAGGTGGCCATCGCCGCCCTGAAGTTCGCCGACCTGTCGAACGCGCGGACCACCAGCTACGTCTTCGATCTGGACCGGTTCATGAGCTTCGAGGGCAAGACCGGCCCCTATCTGCTGTACCAGTCGGTCCGGATCAAATCCCTGCTGAGGAAGGCCGCCGAACAGGGCGCCGCGCCTGGCGCCATCGTCATCGCCGAACAGGCCGAGCGCGATCTGGCCCTGACGCTGGACGCCTTCTCGACCGCCGTGTCGGACGCCTATGACAAGCGGATGCCGCATCTGGCAGCCGAGCACGCCTATCGGGTGGCCCAGTCCTTCTCGAAATTCTACGCCGCCTGCCCGGTGCTGGTCGCGCCGGACGAGGCGACACGGGCTTCGCGCCTGGCCCTGTCGGCGGCGGCGCTGCTGCAGCTGGAAATCGCCCTAAGCCTGCTGGGGATCGAGACGCCGGAGCGGATGTAGCGACGCGACTTGAGGTATGATAGCATTGCTATCGTCTGATGGAGGCCGTCATGAACATCCATGTCCGTCATCTGGATGAAGCCACGGTGCAGGCGCTGAAGCAGCGGGCGGCCCGCAACGGTCGTTCGGCCGAGGCCGAGTATCGCGCCATCCTGACCGCCGCTGCGGCCGAGGAAGCCGATAGCTTCGACTGGATCGCCGCATCGGATCAAATCCGCGCCCACACGGTCGGCCGCCCGCAGACGCCGTCGGAAGTGCTGGTCCGCGAAAGTCGTGACGAACGGTGACGGCGGTCATCGACGCGAGTGTATTGGCGAAGTGGTTCGTCGAGGAAGATGATACGGCTGCGGCTCGCCGCCTTCAGAAACTCAAGCTGTTCGCCCCCGACCTGCTGATCGTCGAAACAACGAACGTGCTTTGGAAGAAGGTGCGACTTGGCGGATTTGACTCCGCCTTCCTTGCGCCCGCCGTTCGGGTGATGCGGCATGCGAATCTGACCCTGATAGACAGTTTGACCCTGGCGGATCGCGCAGTGGAAATCGCTGTGCGGCTAAATCATGCGGTTTACGACTGCTATTATCTGGCGCTGGCCGAACAACGAAACGCGCCCATGGTCAGCGCCGATGACCGTCTGGGCCGCAAACTCGCGGCGGCTCCGGGAGTGACTCCGGCCAAGATTGTCGGTCTTGCAGCCTTCGTCGCCGATCTATCAGAGAACCATAATGACTGACCTCGACGCCTATATCGCCGGCCTGCCCAAGGCGGAGTTGCACCTTCACATCGAGGGCTCGCTGGAGCCGGAGCTGATGTTCGAGCTGGCGAAGCGCAATGGGGTCTCAATCCCCTACGACAGCGTCGAGGCGGTGCGGGCGGCCTATGATTTCTCGAATCTGCAGGACTTCCTGGACATCTATTACGCCGGGGCGGCGGTCCTTCTGACTCGCCAGGATTTCGAAGATCTGGCCTTCGCCTATTTCCAGCGGGCGGCCGCCGATAACGTGCGCCACGCCGAGATCTTCTTCGATCCCCAGACCCATACCGACCGGGGCGTGCCCTTCGGCGTGGTGGTGGAGGGGCTGATCGCGGGAATGGACCGGGCCAAGGCGGAACTGGGCGTGAGTTCGGGTCTGATCCTCAGCTTCCTGCGGCATCTGACGGAGGACGAGGCGTTCGCGACCCTGGAGGCGGCCAAGCCCTATCTACATCATTTCATCGGGGTGGGGCTGGATTCGTCGGAGGTCGGCCATCCGCCGTCCAAGTTCCAGCGCGTCTTCGCCGCCGCCCGCGACCTGGGCCTGAAACTGTGCGCCCACGCGGGCGAGGAAGGCCCGCCGGCCTATGTCCGCGAGGCCCTGGATCTGCTGCACATCGACCGGATGGACCACGGCAATCGCTCGATGGAGGACGAGGTTCTGGTGGAGCGGTTGGCCCGAGAGCAGATGACCCTGACCGTCTGCCCCCTGTCGAATCTGAAGCTCTGCGTGGTCGACGATCTGAAGAACCATCCCGTGCCGGAGATGCTGCGCCGGGGCCTGCACGTCACCCTGAACTCGGACGACCCGTCCTATTTCGGGGGCTATGTGAACGACAACTACAGCCGGTTGGCGACGGCGGTGGGCCTGACCCGCGAACAGGTGACGCAGATGGCGAAGAACAGTTTCGAGGGGTCTTTCCTGGGCGAGGCGGAGAAGGCGGCGTATCTGGCGGAGGTGGAGGCCTACGCCAAGGCGGGCTGAATCTTTCTCCCTTTCGTCATCCTCCGGCGAGCGGAGCGAGACCGGGGGACCCAGCGGCGCGCGTGAGCGCGAACCTGTCGCGGACTCGGTCCTCCAACATCTTGCGGTGTTGAGATTTCGCCTGACGGCGCCGCTGGGTCCCCCGGTCTGCGCCGCGAAGACGCGGCTTGCCGGAGGATGACGACAGTATCGGGGTCAGCCGAGTAGGGCTGTAGCCCCCATCTCCGAAACCCCCAGCGCCCGGAAGCTGTCCCGCGCCGCCGCCTCGGTCTGTGGCGCGATCGCGCGGCTGGCGCCTGTGACGACCACGGCCTGGAAACCCTCGCGCACCGCATCCTCGGCGGTGAAGCGGACGCAGTAGTCGAAGGCCAGGCCGGCCAGGAAGACGCGGGTCACGCCCAGGTCGCGCAGCAGGCCGGCCAGGCCCGTCGGGGTGCGATGGTCGTTCTCGAAGAAGCCGGAATAGGAATCGACCGCCGGGTTGTAGCCCTTGCGGATCACGGCCAGGGCCTTTTGCACCGTGGGCGCCGCGTCGGGATGGAAGTCGGCGCCGGGCGAGCCCTGGATACAGTGGTCGGGCCACAGCATCTGGCTGCCGTAGGCGACCTCGATCTCGGTGAAGGGAGCCGCGCCGGGATGGTTGGAGGCGAACGAAATCTGGTCAGGCGTGTGCCAGTCCTGGGTCAGGATCACACGGTCGAACCGTTCGGCCAGCCGGTTGATCAGCGGCATGGTCCCCGCCCCGCCCGCGACCGCCAGAGAACCGCCCTCGCAGAAGTCGTTCTGCGGGTCGATGACCAGAAGGGCGTCAGTCGGACCGATCTTCATCATGCGCTCGCGTAGGCGTCGATCTCGTTGGCCGAGCCCAGGGCGACCGGGATGCGCTGGTGCAGATGCTCGGGCTGGATGTCGAGGATGGATTGAACCCCGTCCGTCGTCGCCTTGCCCCCGGCCTGCTCGACCAGGAAGGCCATGGGATTGCCCTCGTACATCAGGCGCAGCTTGCCGGGCTTGTCCGGCTCCCGCTTGTCCCAGGGGTACAGGAAGACGCCGCCGCGCATCAGGATGCGGTGGACGTCGGCGACCATGGCGGCGACCCAGCGCATGTTGAAATTCTTGCCCCGGGGGCCGTCCGCGCCCTTCAGCACGCCGTCGACATAGCGCTGCACCGGCTCGGCCCAGTGGCGCAGGTTCGACATGTTGATGGCGAACTCCTTGGTGTCCGGCGAAATTGCGATGGCGTCGTGGGTCAGGATCCAGACGCCGTCGTTCGACAGGGTGAAGCCCTTGACCCCGGCGCCCGTGGTCAGGACCAGCATGGTCTGGGGGCCGTACAGGGCGTAGAGGGCGGCGACCTGGTCCCGGCCCGGCTGCATGAAGTCGGCCTCGGTCGGCGAAGGCGTCGCGGACTTCAGCACCGAGACGATGGTCCCCACCATGGCGTTGATGTCGATGTTGGACGAGCCGTCCAGCGGATCGAACAGGACCAGATATTGGCCGGTGGAATGGGCCGCCGGCTGAACCTCGTCCATCTCCTCCGAGGCGACGCCGGCGACGGCGGGACAGGCCAGCAGGGCGTCGGTCAGCATGTCGTTGGTCATGACGTCGAGCTTCTTCTGCTCCTCGTCCTGGACGTTGATCTGGCCCGAGGCGCCCAAGGCGCCGGCCAGGGCGCCGCCGGCGACCAGAGTGCTGATGTCGGCGCAGGTGGCGGCGGCGACCGTCAAGACCGTCTTCAGCCCTTCCGGAACCTCCAGGGCGGCGATGTGGGCGTCGAGGCGGGTGCGGTCGGCGGTCATGGGATCGGTCCGGAGCGGCGGAGAGGGACGCTCCGTTCTTGGCGGGCGGACGCAGGGAGAGCAAGGGCGAGCCGACGCCGGACGTCAGGAAGTGCGACAAGGCGGCGTCAAAACACGCCTGCGCTTGACTTGCGGCCGGAGTCGGTGGCTTAGGTCGGTTGCTCTCGCGGGAGAGATCGGCGCGCCTCGGCGGGTCGACGCCGAAGGCGCAACCGCCCCGGAAACGCTCAGGCAAACGGACCGCGAAGCATACGGACGCTGGAAAGCCGCTCTTAGGGGCGCGCCGACGGAGCAAGGCGCCACGGTACCGGCGCCGGAATCTCTCAGGCTTCAGGACAGCGGGGGCGCGACGACGGCGGAGCTCCGCCACCAAACGCGACCGTGAAAGCCTGAACCATGACCGACCAAGCCCTGAAGACCACGCCTCTGAACGCCGCGCACCGCGCCCTGGGGGCCCGGATGGTGGGCTTCGGCGGCTATGACATGCCGGTCCAGTATGAGGGCGTCCTGGCCGAGCACCGCTGGACCCGCGAACACGCCGGCCTGTTCGACGTGTCCCACATGGGCCAGTGCAAGATCACCGGCGCCGACGCCGCCGCCCAGTTCGAGCGGTTCGTGCCCGGCGACTATGAAATCCTGAAGGCGGGCAAGCAGAAGTATTCGCTGCTTCTGAACAAGGACGGCGGGATCATCGACGACCTGATGGCCGGCCGCCCGGATCACGACGGCCTGTTCGTCGTCGTCAACGCCGGCAACAAGGACGAGGATTTCGCCTTCTGGCAGGCGAACCTGGAAGGCGACGCCAAGCTGACGGTGCTGGACGACCGCGCCCTGATCGCCATCCAGGGGCCGGAAGCCGCCGAGGTCATGGCCGCCCACGAACCGATCCTGGCGGAAATGGGCTTTATGGAATGCGCCCGGCTGATGCTGTTCGGCGTCGACTGCTATGTCTCGCGTTCGGGCTATACCGGCGAGGACGGCTATGAAATTTCGGTCCCGGCGGACCAGGCCGAGCGTGTCTGGAACACCATCCTGGAAGACGCCCGCGTCAAGCCGATCGGCCTTGGCGCCCGCGACAGCCTGCGCCTGGAGGCCGGCCTGCCGCTGCACGGCCACGACATCGACCCGACCACCAGCCCGGTCGAAGGCGCCCTGACCTTCGCCCTGTCCAAGTCGAGGAAGGAGCGCGCCGACTTCACCGGCGCCGACCGCATCTTGAAGGAACTGGCCGATGGCCCGTCTCGCGTCCGCATCGGCCTGATCGTCAAGGAAGGCGCCCCGGCCCGCGAAGGCGCCGAGATCGCCGACGCCGACGGGAACGTCATCGGCAAGGTCACCTCGGGCGGCCCCTCCCCCACCCTGGGCAAGAACATCGCCATGGGCTTCGTGCCGCCGGCCCATGCCGCGCTGGGCACGGAGTTGAAGGTCATCGTGCGCGGCAAGCCCGCCGCCGCCGAAGTCGTCGCCATGCCCTTCGTGGCGCAACGCTATTACCGGAAGCCGAAGGCGTAACATTCACCCCGTCACCCTCGGGCTTGACCCGAGGGCCGGATTATCCGCCGCATTGCGTCGGGATCAACACAGAGAACGATCCGCCTCCGATCCTCGGGTCAAGCCCGAGGATGACGGGGTGGGAGATGGAGAAGAGAAATGAAATTCACCAAGGATCACGAGTGGGTCAGCCTGGACGGCGACATCGCCACCGTGGGCATCTCGAAACACGCCGCCGACGCCCTCGGCGACGTGGTGTTCGTGGAAGTGCCGGAAGTCGGCAAAACCGTCGCCAAGGGCGCCAGCTTCGCCGTGGTCGAGAGCGTCAAGGCGGCGTCCGACGTCTACGCCCCCGTCTCGGGCGAAGTGGTCGAGGCCAATGACGCCCTGTCGACCGCTCCGGAAACCGTCAACTCGGCCCCGGAAGCGGACGGCTGGTTCGCCAAGATCAAGGTGTCGGACGCCTCGGAACTGGACGCCCTGATGGACCAGGCCGCCTACGACGCCTTCCTCGCCACCCTCTAATCTCAAACTCCGTCACCCTCGGGCTTGACCCGAGGGCCGGAGGATCAACCACTCGTGCGAAGCCTAGACGCACGAGCCGCACAACATCCGATCCTCGGGTCAGGCCCGAGGATGACGGGTGAAGGAAACCGGCAATGCGTTACCTCCCCCTGACGCCCGACGACCGCACGGCGATGCTCGCCGCCATCGGCGCCAAATCGATCGACGACCTGTTCGTGGACGTGCCCGAAGCGGCGCGGCTGGACGGGCCTGTGAACCTGCCGCGGGTGGCGGGCGAGTTGGAGGTCGAGCGCGCCCTGTCCGCCATGGCGGCCAAGAACGCCACGGCCGGCGCCGTGCCCTTCTTCTGCGGCGCAGGGGCCTACAAACACCATGTCCCGGCGACGGTGGACCACATCATCCAGCGGTCGGAATTCCTGACCAGCTACACCCCCTATCAGCCGGAAATCGCCCAGGGCACGCTGCAATATCTGTACGAGTTCCAGACCCAGGTGGCGAACCTGACCGGCATGCCGGTGGCCAACGCCTCGCTGTATGACGGTTCGACCGCCATGGCCGAGGGCGTGCTGATGGCGACCCGCGTGACCCGTCGCAACAAGGCGGTGATCTCGGGCGGCGTCCACCCCCACTACGTCAAGGCGACCGAGACCGTGGTCCACGCCGTCGGCGTCGAGACGCAAGTCCTGGCTCCCGCCGTCGACGCCGAGGCCGCCGTGATCGACCAGATCGGTCCCGACACGGCCTGCGTCGTGGTTCAGACCCCGAACGTCTTCGGCGCCGCAACGGATGTCACGAAGATCGCCGAGGCCGCCCATGCAGCCGGCGCCCTGCTGATCGTCGTGGTGACGGAAGCCGTGTCTATGGGCCTGCTGAAGTCGCCCGGCGAGATGGGCGCGGACATCGTCGCCGCCGAGGGCCAGTCGATCGGCAACGCACTGAACTTCGGCGGCCCCTATGTCGGCCTGTTCGCCACGCGCGAGAAGCTGATCCGCCAGATGCCCGGCCGCCTGACCGGCGAGACCGTGGACGCCGACGGCGAGCGCGGCTTCGTCCTGACCCTGTCCACGCGGGAACAGCACATCCGCCGCGACAAGGCGACTTCGAACATCTGCACCAATTCCGGCCTCTGCACCCTGGCCTTCACCATCCACATGAGCCTGCTGGGCGAGACGGGCCTGCGCAAACTGGCCCTGCTGAACCACGAGAAGGCCCTCGCCACGCGCGACGCCCTGGCCGCCGTTCCGGGCGTCGAAATCCTGACCGACCGCTTCTTCAACGAGTTCGCGGTGCGCCTGCCCAAGAACGCGGCCGAGGTCGTGGATCAGTTGGCCGCCCATCACGTCCTGGCCGGCGTGCCCTACAGCCGCCTGGCCCCCGACGCCGGCATGGACGACGTCCTGCTGGTCGCTGCGACCGAAACCACCCTTGACGCCGACATCAAGCTCCTGGCGACCGCCCTCGCCAAGGTGCTGGCGGCCTGAGCGGAGACAAGACCATGAGCACCATGAACACCGTCGGCCGCCCGACCGCCCCGAACCAGGTACAGACCAAGCCCGCCACCCTGACCGGCGGGCGCGGCCTGTTGCAGAACGAGCCGCTGATCTTCGAAGGCGAAGGCTGGGGCAAGACCGGGGTCGACCTGCCCGAACCGAAGACCGATGCGTCGGACCTGGGCGACCTGGTCCGCAAGGATCCGATCGGCCTGCCCGGCCTGTCGGAGCCCGAGGCCATGCGCCACTATGTGCGCCTGTCGCAGAAGAACCACGCCATCGACCTGGCCATCTATCCGCTGGGCTCGTGCACGATGAAGCACAACCCGCGCCTGAACGAGAAGATGGCGCGTCTGGCCGGTTTTTCGGACATCCACCCCCTGCAGCCGATGTCGACGGTTCAGGGCGCGCTGGAGCTGATGGATACGCTGGCCCATTGGCTGAAGACCCTGACCGGCATGCCCGCCGTCGCGCTATCTCCGAAAGCGGGAGCGCACGGCGAACTGTGCGGCCTGATGGCCATCCGCGCCGCGCACGAGGCCTCGGGCCAGCATGAGAAGCGCCGCAAGGTGCTGGTGCCCACCAGCGCCCACGGCACCAACCCGGCCACGGCCGCCTTCGTCGGCTATACCGTCGTCGAGGTCGCCCAGACCGAGGACGGCCGCGTGGACGTGGCCGACCTGGCGTCCAAGCTGGGCGACGACGTCGCCGCCATCATGGTGACCAACCCCAACACCTGCGGCCTGTTCGAGCGCGACATTCTGGAAATCAGCCGCCTGACCCACGAGGCGGGCGCCTATTTCTACTGCGACGGCGCCAACTTCAACGCCATCGTCGGCCGGGTTCGTCCGGGCGATCTGGGCGTGGACGCCATGCACATCAACCTGCACAAGACCTTCTCGACGCCGCACGGCGGCGGCGGGCCGGGCGCGGGTCCGGTGGTGCTGTCACAGGCCCTGGCGCCCTTCGCCCCCGCCCCCTGGGTCGTGCATGACGATAGCGGTTACGCGCTGATCGAACGGGAAGAAGGCGAGGCAGCCCAGGCCTTCGGCCGCCTGTGCGCCTTCCAGGGGCAGATGGGCATGTATGTGCGCGCCCTGTCCTACATGATGAGCCACGGCGCCGACGGCCTGCGTCAGGTCGCCGAGGATGCGGTGCTGAACGCCAACTACATCAAGGCCCGCCTGTCGGACCTGATGAGCGCGGCCTTCCCCGACGGCCCCTGCATGCACGAGGCCCTGTTCGACGACGAATGGCTGAAGGGCACGGACGTCACCACGCTCGACTTCGCCAAGGCGATGATCGACGAGGGCTTCCACCCGATGACCATGTATTTCCCCCTGGTCGTCCACGGGGCCATGCTGATCGAGCCGACCGAGACCGAGTCCAAGGCCGAGCTGGATCGCTTCATCGAGACCATGCGCCTGCTGGCCCAGGCGGCCAAGGCCGGCGACGTCGACCGCTTCAAGGGCGCCCCCTTCCACGCCCCCCTGCGTCGTCTGGACGAAACCCGCGCCGCCCGCTCGCCGGTGCTGCGCTGGACCGCCCCTGCGGGCTCGAACCAGGCGGCTTAAGCCGCTCTCGGCGTCCGCCGTCCTGGATCAGGGCGGCGGACGCTGGCCCGCCATGCGTCTCAGGACGGCGAAGGCTTCGCGGCCGAACCGTTCAGGCCCTTCGTCCGGATGGGCCAGCCAGGCCTCGCCGGCCAGTTTCATGATGCTGACGCCGATCGCCGCCGCGACGCGACAGGCGACGTCGTCCGGGGCCAATCCCTTCCGCTCGGCCAGCGTCTGGGCCAGCAGCCGCTCCACCCCTTCATACTTTGCGTGATCACCGGCCTGAAGGGCGGGCGTCTGATGGATCAGCCGCGTCAGGTCCAGCATGTCGGGCGTCTGGAAGCGCGCGGCGACATCGGCCAGCCCCCCCTCCACCATATCGAGCAGCGGTTCGTCGCACGGCCGGGCCGCCACCGCCTGGGCGATCATCTCAGGGATCTGGGCCTTGAGGGAAAAGACGATCTCTTCCTTGGAGCCGAAATAGTTCAGCAGGGTGCGGCGCGATACGCCCGCCGCCGCCGCCACCTCGTCCAGGGTGGCGCCGTCAAATCCCTTTTCGATGAACAGCCGCAGGCCTTCGGCCTGAATGCGGGCGTGGGTTTCCAGCCGCTTCCGCGCACGCAGACCCTGCTCGCCAGGAAAAACTTTTTCTTGCACTTCTTGCATATTTGCACCGGATGCAGATATGCAAGCCGGAGCCCTTCGGAAATTCAGTTCACCCCAGGATAGCCGCAATGACCCAATGGACGACAGCCGATATTCCCGACCAGAGCGGCAAGCTGGTCATCATCACCGGGGCGACCGGCGGCATCGGCTTGGAGGCGGCGCTCGTTCTGGCTGAAAAGGGCGCCGAGGTCGTTCTGGCCGCGCGCAATCCGGACAAGGGCGATCAGGCGGAACGGCTGATCCGCAGTCGCCACCCTGAGGCCCTCGTGCGGTTCGAACGGCTGGACCTGGCGGACCTCAGCTCTGTCGCCGCCTTCGCCGAGGCCCTCCTGGCGGCGGGTCGGCCGGTCGACATTTTGATCAACAATGCGGGCGTCATGGCCGTGCCCCGTCGCCGAACGACCATCGATGGTTTCGAGATGCAGTTCGGAACCAACTATCTATCCCACTTCGCCCTGACCGGCCGGCTCCTGCCACTGCTGACGGCGGCTCAGGCGCGAGTGGTGCAGTTGTCCAGCGTCGCCCATCGCGGCGGTCGGATTCAGCTCAGCGATCTGAACTATCGCTCCGGTTACCGGCCCTGGCCCGTCTATCAGCAGTCCAAACTGGCGATGCTGATGTTCGCCCTGGAGCTTCAGCGCCGCAGCGATCGCGAAGATTGGGGCCTGACCAGCGTGGCCGCCCATCCCGGTTTCGCCCGGACGGATCTGATCGCCAACGGCCACGCCGGCAGCCCGCCCGGACTTTTCGCCTTGGTCAGCCGCCTGCTGGCGCGCGTGGCCAGCCATTCGGCGGCCGACGGCGCCTTGCCGATCCTGATGGCGGCGACCCTGCCCCAGGCCGAACCCGGCGCCTATTACGGCCCTCAGGGCTGGCAGGAGATGCGGGGTGCGCCCGGCCGCGCCCTCATCAAGCCCCAGGCGCTGGATGTCGAAACCGCCCGCGCCCTGTGGTCCGAGTCCGAACGCATGACCGGCGTCCACTACGGCTGACCAAGGCCCAGCCGCGTCCTGTGGGACACAGACTGCGACAATCCGGCTTCATGACCAAAGCTTCATAGGAAAGCCACGGATCGGCCATCGAACCGGATCTTAAGGGGTTATGTGACAACCTCGCCACGGTCGCTCTTTCCCTTCCCGGCTTGGGATCGGGTGGGCGTGGCGACCGTTGTCACACCTCAGTCAGTCCTCCTCCCTCCCGGCGCCCTCGTGATCTCCGCACCCGCTCTCGTCCTGTCCTCCGCCTCGCCTCGCAGCCGCAAGCTGCGGGTGCTGAAGCGTTGGGCCCTGATGGCGGGCGGGCTGTTCGTGGTCCTGCTTGGCATTCTGATCGCCCCCCTGCCCGGCCCCGGCGGCGTTCCGGTCATCGCTGTCGGCCTGATGCTGATCCTGAAGAGCTCCTTCTGGGCCAAGCGACAGTTCATCCGCGCCCAGTACGCCCGGCCGAAATGGGTCTATCCCTTCCGGCGGCTGATGCGGAAAAAGCCGGAGTTCGCGCCGGTCTTCTGGCAACAGGCCTTGCGCGCCGAAAAGGTGATCCTGACCCGGCGTCGGCGCGGCCTGATCCGTCTGCGCAAGGGCCTTCGCCGCTACATCCGCAAACTGTTCCGCTGACCGCGCGCGCATCAGCGATCATTTCGCGCTTGCGTTGCTGCGTTCGCTAACCACGGCAACGTGAACGCCGACCGTCCGAGTCAGGCGTATTCTGTCCCAGCGTTATCAGAGAACCAGAAAAGCGTTGGGAGGCGCTAAGGTCATGATGTCACGCTTACAAAAAGGTCTGATCGCCGGTTTCGCCGCCACGGTCGCCGTGTCCCTGCTGGAAATACCCAATCTGTTCCTGAACTGGTTCGACCCGTTCCAGAGCGTCATCGCCGCTCTGATCGGCATGCCCGACGCCCTGGCCGTGGGCTGGGTTCTTCATGCGGTGGCCGGGGTGCTGATCCTGGGGCCCCTGTTCGCCTACCTCTGCCCGCGACTGCCCACCGACACGCCCGAGACCAAGGGCATCGTCTTTGCGGTCGGCGCCTGGGTGGTGATGATGGCCGGTGTCTTCATCGTCGGCGACTACCGTACCTTCAACGCCGGCTCGGGCTTCGGCACCATCGCCTGGCTTCTGGTCACCCATGCCGTGTTCGGGATCGTCCTGGGCAATGTCTATGCCCGGCTGGTCGCGCGCGACAAGCGCCAGACGCCCCATGTGATCGGCGGCGCCACGGCCCACTGATCTCGGCGGGCCGGACGGCCTGGTCTCCAGGCCGTCCCTGCGTCCGGCTTCCTACACAGACGAACCGGACGGTGGGCCGACGGCTTCCCCTGCGATGAACCGCAAGGAAGATCCGACACGCCGAGGGCGCATCCGCTGGGAGCCTCTGCTGATCGGCGGCGTAGTCCTGGCCCTGATCGCCTATTACCTCGTCGCTGAGGTGATCTGGCGAAATCCTCAGGCCGCCAGCGACAGCGAGACGGCCGTGGTCCAACCGGCCGTCGTGCCGCCGCCCGGCGGCGCCGTCCCGCCCAGCGCGCCCGCCGTGGCGCCCGGCGACAATCCGGCCCTGCGCGGCCAGTCGGCCGTGCGCGGCGACGGCACGCCCCTGAACGGCTCCTCCACCTCGACGCCGCCCCCGCAGCCGATGCAGACCGATGACTGAACCCGACCGCGATCCGGACGGCTTCAGCCGCCGCAGTGAAAGCGGCCCGCCCTTCCGCATCATGGGCGGGGTCATCGTCTTCATCCTGGTGATGATCGCTGTGGTTCTGACGGTCAGCGGCGTCATCGGGCGCTGAGGGGCCGCCCCAAAACGACTTCGGCCGAAACCGCCAGAGCGATTTCGGCCGAAGGACGGGCGTTGAGACCCGGTCAGACTTGAGGTCGTCAGTTCAGGCGGTCGCCGATCTGGGCGATGGCGGCGTCCAGCAGCGGGTCCTTGGCGCCGCCGGCGAGGCGGGCGGCCAGGATCTGTTCCGCGGCCTTGGCGGCCAGGTCGGCGGCGGCGGCCTTGACCTCGGCGGACGCCTGGGCTTCGGCCTGGGCGATGCGGGCCTCGGCCATCTTCTGGCGACGGGCCAGGGTCTCTTCCAGCTTGGCCTTGGACTCGACTTCCAGACGACGGGCGTCGGCTTCCGCCTGGGCCATCATATCGGCGGCCTGGGCCTCGGCCTCGGCCTTCTCCTTGCGGATCTGGGCCAGCAGGGCCTCGGCCTCGGCGCGCAGACGGGCGGCCTCGTCCAGGTCGGCCTGGATCTTGGCGCCCTTGGCGTCCAGCTGGGCGGCGACCATCTTGGGCACGCCCACGGCGATCAGAATGCCGAAGAAGATCAGCAGGCCGACGCCGACCCAGATCTCGGGGTTCGACAGGTCCCAGATGCCCGGTTCGAAGATCAGGTTCATCAGGCGGCTCCCTTGGCGAGGTCCTGTTCGGCCTTGGTCGCGGCCTTGCCGGTCAGGCGCTCGACCATGGCGGCGGCGGCGTCGGAGGCGATGGTCGAGACATTGGCCATGGCCGCGTCGCGCGTCTTGGCGATGGCGGCCTCGGCCTCGGCGATGCGGGCGTTGACCACGGCTTCTTCAGCGGCCTGACGGGCGTTGGCCTCTTCCGTCACGCGCGCCTTGGCGGCGGCGGCGGTGGCGCGGGCGTCGGCGCGGGCCTTGGCCAGATCGGCCTGGGCCAGGGCGGCCTGTTCGGCGGCCTCGGCCTGGACCTGACGCGCGGTGGCGACGGCGCCGGAGATGGTCTCGCGACGTTCGTCCTTCACACGACGCAGACGCGGCGCGAAGACCTTGGCGATCAGGAAATAGAGCAGGAAGAACAGGACCAGCAGATAGCCCATCTGCCCGGCCCAGTGCTGGGTCTCGAACTGGGGCAGTCCGCCGCCGCCGTGGCCTTCGGCCTCGGTGGTCGCGTGGGTGTCGTGAGAAGTGGGTGCGGCCATGGTGTCCGTTCGTCCGAAAAGCAGAAAGGCGGCGACGGCCTCAGCGAGAAGCCGCCGCCGCCCCGAACCCCGGATAGATCAGGAGTTCAGGATCAGGATGCCCAGCACGAAGGCCAGGATGCCCAGGGCTTCGGCCAGAGCCGCGCCCACGAACAGGTTGCCGACTTGCGAGGCGGCGGCCGACGGATTGCGCAGGGCGCCGTTCAGGAAGTTGGCGAAGATGTTGCCCACGCCGATGGCCGAGCCGATCATGCCGAGGGTGGCCAGGCCGGCGCCGATGTACTTGGCGGCTTCAGCTTCCATGGTGAGTATCCTTGTTTCAGTCAGGTGGGTTGGAAGAAGGGAGTTCTCGAACTGGGCCGGGCCTTAATGGCCTTCACCCAGGTTGACCACATCATTGAGATAGATGCTGGCCAGAACGGCGAACACGAACGCCTGCAGGAAGGCGACGAGGAATTCGAGGGCGGTCAGGGCGACGACCATGGTCATCGACAGGGCGGCGATCGGCAGGCCCCACAGGCCCAGGCCCTCGCCGACGAAGGCGCCGGCGCCCAGGGCCACGACGAAGCCGGCGAAGATCTTCAGCGCCACGTGGCCGCCCAGCATGTTGCCGAACAGACGAAGAGCCAGGGTCACCGGACGCAGCAGGAAGGACAGGAACTCGATCGCGCCGACGACAGGGCGCAGCACCAGAGGCGCGCTGGCCGGCCAGAAGAGTTTGAAGAAGCCCAGGCCGTTCTTGAGGAAGCCCACGCCGATGACCAGCAAGATGGTCAAGGCGGCGAAGGTGACGGTCACGGCCAGCTGCGAAGTCGCGGTGAAGCTGAGGAACATGCCCAACAGGTTCATCACCAGCACGAGAAGGAACAGGCTGAAGACGAACGGGAAATATTTGCGGCCTTCGTGACCGATGATGGAATCGGTCACCCCGTCGATCATGTCGAACAGGCTTTCGCCGGCCGTCTGCAACCGTCCCGGCACCACCTTGGCGCTCGAGGTGACCAGTTGCAGGAACAGGACGATGGCCACGAAGGCGACCGTCATGGCGACGTGGGAATTGGTGATCGCCAGCTGGGTGTGGCCGAAGACAGGCAGGTTCACCGCGCCGAAATCGACGAGCGGCTGGATCTTAAACTGGTGAAGCGGATCGGCCATCAGCCTATCGGTCCTCGTCTTCCTCGTCGTCGAAGGGGACCGATTTCGGTTCGACCCCGCTCGCCTTCGCCTGCGCCATCAGCCGGTTGGCCGTGCGGCGCGCCATGTAAATCGACAGAGCGAAGCCCAGAAGGACTCCGCCGATGATACCCCAGGGATTGGTCCCGAACAGTCGGTCCGCCCCAAAACCTAGCCCCAAGCCCAGGAAGACCCCGCCGAGCAGTTCGGCGACGATCTTGTAGGCCTGGCTCGTCACCGCCTGAGCCGCGAGGTGCTCCGACGCCTTCTGAGCCGTCTTGTCCTCCAACGCGGATGCGCTGTCTTGGAGGCGTTTGATCGCCTCTTCGCGCGATTCCGACATTGGGGACATGGCCTGTGCGCTCAGCGCCCGAACAATGTGTTGAGGCAGGTCTGAATTCGGCGCGGAAACTAATCGTGAGCGGCCGGTTGGTCAAGGCGTCGTGAACTTAGTCTAAATCTTTGTTCCGAATGGATTTTCAATGAGAACCAGCCGACCGTGGCGATGCGTCGCTGCCTTGAGGTGCGGATTCGCTCGCCCCGCATGGCGATATGGTCCGCGAACCATTAGGTTGGCGGCCATGAACATGCACGTCCCCTCCCCCGCGCCCGAACGCCGCCCGATCGCCGTGCGGCTGGCGACGCCGCGCGGCTTCTGTGCGGGGGTGGACCGGGCGATCCAGATCGTCGAGCGCGCCATCGAGAAGTTCGGCGCCCCCGTCTATGTGCGCCACGAGATCGTCCATAACCGCCATGTGGTCGAGCGGCTGAAGGCCATGGGCGCCGTCTTCGTCAAGGAACTGGACGAATGCCCCGACGACCGACCGGTCGTCTTCTCGGCCCACGGGGTGCCCAAGTCCGTGCCGGCGGCGGCGCGGTCGCGCGAGCTGCTGTTCCTGGACGCCACCTGTCCCCTGGTGTCCAAGGTCCACGTCGAGGCCGAGCGTCATCATGCCGCAGGCCGCCACATCATCCTGATCGGCCACGCCGGTCACCCGGAGGTGATCGGCACAATGGGCCAGCTGCCCGAGGGCGCCATCAGCCTGGTCGAGACCGAGGCCGACGCCGAGGCCTTCGAACGCCCCGGCGACGCCCCCCTGGCCTATGCGACCCAGACCACCCTGTCGGTCGACGACACGGCGGGCATATTGAAGGTGCTGAAGCGGCGCTTCCCCGAACTGCCCGATCCGCACAAGGAAGACATCTGCTACGCCACCACCAATCGCCAGGAGGCGGTCAAGGTGCTGGGCGAGGGCTGCGAACTGGTGCTGGTGGTCGGATCGAAGAACTCGTCCAACTCGGCCCGGCTGGTCGAGGTGGCGATGCGCGCCGGCGCCCGCGACGCCCGCCTCGTCGATGACGCCTCCCAGGTGGACTGGGACTGGTTCGACGGGGTTCAGACGGTCGGCGTCACCGCCGGCGCCTCGGCGCCCGAGCCTTTGATCGCCGCCCTGGTGGACGCCATCGCCGAACGGTTCGACGCCACCGTGACCGAGGACGCCGGCGCGCGTGAGACCGTGACCTTCAAACTGCCGCGCCAGCTGACCGCCTGAGCGCGGCGTCCGACGGCTATCGCTCCTCGCCGACGAAGTCCTGGGCGAACTCGGGGCTGTCTTCGTCCAGCAGGGGCGCCTCCTCCTCATCCGCCCCGGTCGCACGACTGGGGTCGGGCAGTTCGAACCCGACGGGGGCCGACAGGTCCAGAAGCCCGGCGGCCTTCATCTCCTGAACCCCCGGCAGGTCATACAGGCTGGCCAGGCCGAAATGCTCCAGGAACCGGTCGGCGGTGCCGTAGGTTACGGGCCGACCCGCTGTCCGCCGCCGCCCTCGCAGACGCACGAACCCCATCTCCAGCAACAGGTCCAGCGTGCCCTTGGACAGGCTGACGCCGCGCACGCTCTCGATCTCGGCGCGGGTCACGGGCTGGTGGTAGGCGATGATGGCCAGGGTCTCCAGCGCCGCCTTGGACAGGCGGCGGGGCTCCTCCCGCTCTTGGCTCATCATGAAGGCCAGGTCCGCCGCCGTGCGGAACCGCCAGCGGTCGGCCACACAGTCCAGCTCCACCCCCCGCCCCTCGTAACGGGCGCGCAGGCCCGACAGAGCCCGGCCGACGTCGGCGCCTTCGGGGAGGCGCGCCCCGATCTCGGCGGCGCTCAGCGGACCAGCGGCGGCGAACAGCAGGGCCTCGACCCGGCGCTCGATCTCGGCCTCATCGGGTTGGAAGGACAGGTCAGACATGGGCCAACTCCCGACTTTCGGCGCCGACGCCCCTAGCCCAAAGTTCGTCATCCTCGCCCTTGTGGCGAGGATCCAGACTCCCGGTTTCTCCGAAGATGCGCCCATGCCCGGCGCCGGGATTCTGGATCCTAGGGACAAGCCCTAGGATGACGGCCTTGACGGTGTAAAAGCCAACACGCATCACGGCGTCAGCTCCAGCGGCTGCCCCAGGCCCCGCCGCTTCAGATACAGGTCCGCAAACGGCGCCGTCTGGCGAATGTCCATGGCCCCCTCCTTCACCAGCTCCAGACTGGCCGACAGGGTCGAGGCGGTATAGCTGGCCTGGCTGGGGCCCTCAGGGTCTCCGGGACGGGGCGCGACCTGGTCCAGGGGGGTCCAGTCTGCGAGACGCGGCATGATCTCGCGCAGCCAGTCGCGCGCCGCCTCCAGCGGAAAGGCCTCGACCCGCTGGCCGGGCGAATAGCGTCGCGCCTCCTCACGTCGGCGCTGGGTCACATAGGCGCTCATCAACTCATACAGGCTGGCGTCGATCCGGTCGGACGGCACGATCACCGTCGCCTCGGGATCGCCCCGGGTGAAGACGTCGCGCTTCAACTGAGGACGGGCCATCAGCTGTTCGACCGCCTTGCGCATCGCCTCCAGCTTTTGCAGGCGAAAGGCCAGGGCGGCGGCCATGGCCTCGGCCGGCGGCTCCTCCCCCTTGCCCTTTTCGGTGCGGGGCAGCAGCAGCCGGGACTTCAGATAGGCCAGCCAGGAGGCCATCACGAGATAATCGGCCGCCAGGGCGAAGTTGCGCCGCCGCGCCTCGTGAACGAAGGCCAGATACTGTTCCGCCAGCTGGGTGATCGACAGTTTCAGCAGATCGACCTTCTGCGTCCGCGCCAGGGCCAAGAGGACGTGCAGCGGCCCTTCATAGCCGTCCAGATCGACGACGAAGGCTTCGCGCTCCTCGACCTCCTCGGCGTTGAAATCCAGATTGGGCTGAAAGGCGTCGCTCACGCCTGCGCCTCCCCCACGTCCGGTCCTTTAGCCGCGTCCGTCTTGCCCGCCATTGCGCGGAAGAAGCGTTCGTGCCCAGCGACGGGATCCAGCGGCTCCGGCGTCCGAACGATCCGGGCCAGGGCCGCCTCGGCGCGCCGTTTCGCCCCGCCCTTCAGCGGACCGACGCCCTCGGCGACCTGCCGCATCTCGTCCATATCGCCGTTCCAATGGATGACGACGTCGCATCCCGCCTTCAGCGCCTTGTGCGCCCTCTGGGTGAAGGATCCGGACAGGGCGTTCATCACCAGATCGTCCGACAGCAACAGACCGCCGAAGCCCAGCCGTTCGCGGATCAGCTGGATCGCCCTCTTGGACTGGGTGGCCGGGCGTTTGGGGTCGATGGCGCTGAAGACGATATGGGCCGTCATGCCGATCGGCATGTCGGACAGGGCCTTGAACGGGGCGAAGTCCCAGGCGTCCAGCGTCTCGAGATCGGCATGGACCGTCGGCAGATCCTTGTGGGTGTCGGCGAAGGCGCGGCCGTGGCCCGGCATGTGTTTGATGCAGGGCAGGACCCCGCCCGCCAGCAGACCCTCCGCCGCCGCCCGTCCCAGCAGGGCCACGGTCTGCGGGTCGCGGCCATAGGCGCGGTCGCCGATGATGTCGTGGGCGCCGGGCACGGGCACGTCCAGCACCGGCAGCAGATCAATATTGATTCCGACCTCGCGCAGATCGTGCGCCATCAGCCGCGCACCCAGACGGACCAGGTCGCGCGCGTCCGCCGGGTCGTTCGTCGCCTTAAGATAGGCGTCGCCCGGCGGGTATTTGGGCCAGTGCGGCGGCCCCATCCGCTGGACCCGCCCGCCCTCCTGGTCGATCAGGATCGGCGCCTCGGGGTCGCCGATGGCCGCGCGCAACTCGTCCGTCAGGGCCCGCACCTGTTCCGGGCTGTCGATATTGCGCCGGAACAGGATGAAGCCCCAGGGACGCGTCTCGGCGAAGAAGGCGCGTTCACCCTCCGTCAGCCGGTGGCCCGCACAGCCGTAGATGGCGGCGGAAGTCACCGAACGATGCAATCCCGTCCGGCGGCCTTCAGGGCGTTGCAGAAGGCGACCGCCCGCTCGCGCGACAGGCCGGTGAAGGTGGTGCGGTACAGGGTCGAACCGCTGGACGAGGTCACTTCGGTCACCCGCTTTTCGGCGCCCGACGCATATTGGCTGAAACGGCCGGCGACGGCGGCGTATTCCCGGTCGGCGATCTCCGTCGAGGAGAAGGCGCCGATCTGGACCGAGGCCGAACCGCCGGCGGCGGCGGGAGCCGTGGGCGCGGGAGCGGCGGGCGTCGGCGCCTCGGTCTTGGGCGCCGGGGCGGTCGGACGGGGCGCAGCGGCGGCGGGCGGCAAGCCCTGGCCGGTCGACGCGGCGGTCGGCGGTGCGGCCGGGCGCGGCTGGGGCGTCTCGGGCGGCGGGGTGAAGGTCACGGGCGCGTCGGCGGTCTCGGCCTCGTCGCGATAGACCCGCACGCCCTCGGCCGGATCGACCGGCTGGGCGTCCAGGGGGGCGGCGGTCTTCATCTCGCCGACGGCCTGGCCCACGGCCGGCGGGGCGTCGGTCGAGGCCCGCATGCCCGAACGATAGAAGAAGATGACGGCGATGATCAGCACCAGCAGCACCACGCCGCTGACGATCAGGGTCACGGGCGGCGCCTTGCCTCCGCCCGAGCCGACGTTTCGGCCGCCCCCGCGCGGATCATAGGTGTTGCGGCGGAACGGCAGGTCGTCGTCGGTCGGAGGCGTATAGGCGCCTCGGCCGGGTCGGTTCTCGTCATCGAAAGACATGGTGTCGCTCCGCCGTCTGCCCGACGCAGCGAATCGGCGCGTCGAGCGGTTAGTTTAACGCCCCGCCGCCGTCTTTCGAATCACAGATCGAGCGCCAGGTCGAGGCTGAACAATTTCTGGTGGACTTCGATCGCATAGCGGTCGGTCATGCCGGCGATGTAATCACAGACGGCGCGCGCCCTGCGGGTCCGATCCTCGGTCAGGGCCGGCACGCCCCATTCCGGCGGCATGACCTCCGGCTCGGCCATGAACAGTTCAAACAGCTGCGACAGCACCCGCCGCGCCTGGCTGCGCGTGCGGTTGACGCGGTAGTGGCGATACATCCGCTCGAACAGGAATTTGCGCAGGATCGCCAGCTCCGCGTGCATCGACCGGGAGAAGTCCACCAGGGTCCGCGAGGCGTGGCGCACATCCTCGGTCGAGCCGATCCGGTCCTCCTCCAGCCGTCGCGCCGTCTCGGCCAGCACGTCCTCGACCATGACCCCGATCATCCGCCGCACCGCCTCGATCCGCAGCATCCGGTCGTCGATGGCGGGCCAGTCGCGCCGCACCTCGGCCAGGGTCGGGCCGATCAGGGGCACCTGATCCAGATCCTGAAGCGTGATCAGCCCGGCCTGCACCCCGTCGTCCACATCGTGATTGTTATAGGCGATGTCATCGGCGATGGCGGCGCACTGGGCCTCCAGCGAGGCGAACCCGTCCAGCCGCAGGTCCCAGCCCGCCTCTCCGCCTGTCCGATAGGGACGCACCACCGACCAGGCCGCTTCGTCCAGCCGATGCGACACCGGGCCGTTGTGCTTGATGACGCCCTCGACCGTCTCCCAGCTCAGGTTCAGCCCGTCGAACTGGGGATAGCGGGTCTCCAGCTCGGTGATGACGCGGAAACTCTGAACATTGTGGTCGAAGCCCCCGTAGTCGGCCATCTGGATGACCAGCTCATCCTCGCCCGCATGGGCGAACGGCGGATGGCCCAGGTCGTGGGCCAGGGCGATGGTCTCGGCCAGGTCGTCGTCCAGCCGCAGGGCATGGGCCAGAGACCGGGCGATCTGGGCCACCTCCAGCGAATGGGTCAGGCGGGTGCGGTAGTGGTCGCCTTCATGGGCCACGAAGACCTGAGTCTTCTCCTTCAGGCGACGAAAGGCCGTGGCGTGGATGATCCGGTCGCGGTCGCGGGCGAAGGCGGTGCGGGTGCGGCTGGGCGGTTCGAAGAAGCGACGGCCCTGGGTCAGATCGGCGCGTTCGGCGTAGGGGGCGAGAGTCATCGGGCTCAAGTCGTCAACTTTGAAGCGGCTTTGATCGGACGGGGCCTTTGCGAACGCCCGCATGCGCCTCATATAGACAGCTGTGAGCACCGTCCAATCCACAGAACCGTCCACACCCGCCTTCAGCGTCGCCACGCGCGCGCCGGAAGGGATCGTCCTGGCCGCCAGCGCCGCCGATCGTCTGGCCCGGCTCAGCGCGGCCGAAAGCAAGGCCCTGATGCTGCGCGTCGCCGTGGACGGAGGCGGCTGTTCGGGGTTTCAGTACCGGTTCGAACTGGTCGAGACGGCCGAGGACGACGATCTGCGGATCGAGGCCCAGGGCCAGACGGCCCTGATCGACCCCGTCTCGGTCCCCTTCCTGAAGAATTCCGAGATCGCCTATGTCGACGAACTGGCCGGCGCCCAGTTCGTGGTCCGCAATCCCAACGCCGCCTCAAGCTGCGGCTGCGGCGTCAGCTTCTCGATCTGACGCCGATCACCGTCGGCGCCGGATCAGGGCCCAGACGGCGACGACCACGGTCGAGGCCAAGAGGGCCGAAAAGACGGCGTCCCAGAGGCCGTCCTCCAGCAGGGCCCCGATCAGCCCCGTCAGGCTGAGCACGAACACCCAAAGCGGCGCGCCGAAGATGGCCCAAAGGCTCCGATCCTTGCGGCTCATGACGCCTTCCGCCGTCCCTTGCCCAGCCACAGATAGAGGCCGGACGCCAGGATGAAGATGGTCGCCAGGTCCAGCAGCGCCCACAGGATCTTCAGCCCCAGCCCCCCGTAGTCGCCGAAATGCAGCGGCTGAGACAAAGACAGGGCCTTCACATACCAGGGCGTCGGGGCCACGGCCGTCAGTTCGCCGGTCCGGGCGTCGATCAGGGCCGGGGTCGTCAGATGGGTCGTCAGCGGCGTGTCGCCGTGGAAGAAGACGGCATAGTGGTGATCGGTCGAATAGTCGGTTCCGGGAAAGGCGATGAACTGCAGCGTCCTGCCCGGCAGGGCCTGTTTCGCCCGCTCCACCGCCAGGTCCAGCGAGGCCCGCTCGCCGACGGAGGCCGGGGCCTCATGGGCTGCGGTCAGTTCCTTCAGCGCCGTATTCTTCCAATAGGCCAGGATCGGCGTCGCCAGGGTGTTGACCACCCCCGTCGCCCCGACCACCAGCACCCAGGCTGCGGTGATGACGCCCAGAAGGTTGTGATAGTCCAGCCAGCGGGTCCGCGCCGACTTCGTCGCCCGCACCGTGCCGAACGGCAGACGCCGCATGAAGGGGGCGTACAGCACCACCCCCGACACCACAGCCGTGATCAGCATCAGCCCCATCAGGCCCAGGAACAGCATGCCCGGCAGCCCCAGGAACATGTCGGTGTGCAGCTGGAGCAGGAACTCCATCACCGGATGGCCGGCGACCGGCGGGGCGACGGCGCCGCTGGTCTGGTCGATCGGCTCGAAACTGTAGCGACCGGCCGGGCCGTTCGGATCGACGCTGGTGACGTTGACCACCGGCCGATCCACGTCGAAGCTCATGAAGGCCGGAACCTCGCCCGGATGACGCGCCAGGGCCGCCGCCAGCACCTCGTCCAGGCTCAACAACGGCCCGTCGGGCGCGGCGGGCGTCCAGGCCTGCTCCAGCAGCACCTCTTCGATCTCATGGGTGAAGACCAGCGGCAGGCCGGTGACGCACAGCATCAGCAGGAACACGGTCGAGATCAGGCTCGACCATTTGTGCGTCCACGACCAGGCGCGGATCGTCCGCGTCCTCATCCGATCAGAATTCCGCCGAGATCGACAGGGACAGGGTGCGCGGCGCGCCTAGGGTCAGATAGTTGGAGCCCGGATAGCCGCCGACGGCGACCCACTGGTCCTCGTCGGCCACGTTCTCGACCCGCGCCCGGACCGTCAGAGGACGCCCGCCGGCCTCGAAGGCGTAGCGAACCCCGGCGTCGAACCGGGTCCAGGCGTCCAGCTCCAGCGTATTGGCCGCATTCGCCGCCTGGGCGCTGGTGTGGACCACCCGCCCCTCCAGCGTCAGGCCGCTGAGGCCCGGCACGTCCCATTCGACGTTCAGATTGGTCTGGACGTCCGGCACGCCGATGGCCGACTTGCCTTCATTCGCCGCCGTCAGCGACCGTTTGACCTCGGCGTTCAGCCAGGTCGCCCCGCCGATCAGCCGCAGGCCGTCGATCGGCTCGCCATAGACGGTCAGTTCGACGCCCCGGTTCTCCTGTTCGCCGCCGTCGGAATAGAGGCGGGAGGCGGGATCGAAGAAGGCGCTGGGCAGGGTCGTCCTGAAGACGCTCAGCGTGCCGCCGAAGGTTCCGGCGTCATATTTGGCCCCGACCTCGGCCTGTTCGGCGCGGAAGGGCGACAGCACCTCGCCGCCGTTCGCCACGGTCACGCCGTTGACCACCGCAGGGGCGATGACGCCGGGCGTCAGGGCCTCGGCGTAGTTGGCGTACAGCGAAACCCGGTCGCTGGGCTTGTAGACCAGGGCGAAGGCCGGGGTCGCAGCCTCGCTGGCATAGCCCGAGCCGAAGGCGCCGTCGGCATAGGCGTAGGACTTGGTCTCGATCTCCTGATACCGCACGCCGACGGTCGCCAGCAGGCGGCCGTCCAGGAAGGACAGCCTGTCCGCCACGGCGACGCTGGTGTTCTTGACCCGCTCGGTCACCTTCGGGTCACTCAGGTCGCCCGAGACGCTGGCGATGGCCGGCGCCGGCGACAGGACCGGATCGGTTAGGGTTCCGAAGCTGTAACCCGCAAAGTTCGACCCCGCCCAGGCGTTCCTCGACTTGGACTGGATCTGAGAGGCCGAGGCGACCAGTCGGTGCCCAACCGGGCCGGTGGTCAGGTCCGCCCGCAGGCCGACGTCGCCGGACCAGACCGTGTCTTTGCGGATATTGTCGAAGCGATAGCCCCGGATGGCGCCCGCCGCGTCGGCTCGCGGATTGGCCAGGCTGTTGTCTTCCTCGCCCTGTCGCCCGCCGAAGGCGGCCCAGGCGGTGACGCTGTCGGTGATGTCAACCTCGCCCCGCACCGCGCCGAACAGCTGTTCCTCATCCGTATAGGTCCAGCGCTGGGCGAAATTCCGATCGGCGGACGGCGCCTCGGGGATGGCGGCGCCGGGCGTCACACTGGGGCGCGGGGCGTCGATCCGGTGGTCCTGCCAGCCCAGATCGGCCGAAAAGCGCGCCCGCTCGCCCCGCCGGTCCAGGTTCAGGCCCACCACGCGCAGGGTGTTGGTCTGGTCCTCGACCGAGGCTTCGCCGCCCCGGCCGGCGACGTTCAGGCGCGCGCCCCATTCATCCTGATCGCCGAACCGGCGCGCCAGATCGGCCGCGGCGTAGATTTCATCGGCGCCGGACACGCCCGCCGTCAGACGGGTCAGCGGTCCATTGGCCCGCTTGGGCGTCAGGTTGAAGGCGCCGCCCACCCCGGTTCCGCCCGGCGCCGCCCCGTTCAGAAAGGCGCTGGCCCCGCGAAAGACCTCGACCCGCTCGATCAGCTCGGCCGCCACGAACTGGCGCGGCAGAACGCCGTACAGGCCGTTGTAGCTCATATCGTCCGAATAGACCGGGAAGCCCCGGATCACATACAGTTCCTGGAAGTTGCCGAAGCCCTTGGTCACCCGCACCGTCGGATCGTTCTGCAACACGTCGCCGATCCCGCGCGCCTGCTGATCCCGCGCCAGTTTTTCGGTGTAGCTGGTGGTGGAGAAGGGCGTGTCCATCATGTCCAGATTGCCCAACAGCCCGACCCGGCCGCCCCGCGCCACCTGACCGCCCGCCGCCGGCGCCGTCAGATTCACCTGCGACCCCGTCACCACGATCTCGCCCAGCTCGGTCGGCGCGGCCGGCCCCTGCTGCGCCAGGGCGGGGGCGGCGAGGCTCAGGGCCAGAAGGCTGACGGCGCAGGCGAGACGGATCGGGCGGGCCATGATCTGCAACATATTCTCAAGAACAGAAAGGCGGGCTCCATACGCGCTTCTGCAACTGGTTTGCAATGGCAAGGCGGTGATCGACGCCCGGCCATCTTGCCGCACCGGCTCAGGGGACTACGGTCGAGAGCCGCCACCCTTCTGAACGCCCCCTCTTCAAAGGAGACCGCCATGTTCAGCCTCGCCCTCGCCCTGCTCGCCGGCCCCGTCTCCAGCGAAGTGACCCTGCCCGCACATCCCGCGCCCCTGCACGGAACCCTGTCGGCGCCCGACAGCCCCGCCGCCGTCGCCGTGATCCTGCCGGGCTCAGGGCCGACGGACCGCGACGGCAACAGCCCGATGGGCGTTTCCGCCTCCACCTATCGCCTGCTGGCCGAGGGGCTGGCGGCGCAGGGGATCGCCACGGTCCGCATCGACAAGCGTGGCATAGCCGCCAGCGCGGCGGCCGGTCCGGCCGAGGCCGATCTGCGCTTTGACGCCTATGTGGCCGACGCCCGCGCCTGGGCCGCCGAGGCCGCCCGTCGCGCCGACAAGCCCTGCGCCTGGCTGATCGGCCACAGCGAGGGCGCCCTGGTCGCGCTGAAGGCGGTCGAGGGCGGCCCAAACGCTGATAATGACAAGGTCTGCGGCCTGATCCTGCTGTCCGGCGCGGGGCGCCCCGCGGGCGTGGTCCTGCGCGAACAGCTGGAAAAGGGCCTGCCCGAGCCGTTGAAGGCCCCAGCCTTCGCCGCCCTGACCGAGTTGGAGGCCGGCCGCACCGTCGCCGATCCGCCCCCGGCCCTGGCGGCCCTGTTCCGTCCCTCGGTCCAGCCCTATCTGATCTCCTGGCTGCCGCTGGACCCCGCCGCCCTGCTGGCCGCCTATGACGGCCCGGTCTTCATCGGCCAGGGGACCACGGACCTTCAGGTCGGGATCGCCGACGCCCAGGCCCTGGCCGCCGCCGACCCCAGGGCGACGCTGAAACTGTGGGACGGCGTCAACCACGTCCTGAAAACCGCCCCCGCCGAGCGCGCCGCCAACCTGGCCACCTATGCCGACCCGGCGTTGCCGCTCGCGCCGGGGGTGGCGGAGGACGTGGGGGCGTTCATTCGGGCGAACGATGAACACTGAGTTCAACTTGGGAAGCGGACATACTCAGCGTCGCTCATGGGTGAGCAGCGGGCGTTCATCCAAACTTCGAAAGCTGGCTAGCTGGCGGCCGTTTGAGAGGCCGCCGTTTTGATGTCTGCCCCGCGCCAGACGACGCTACCTAAGCAGCTTCCAGTGTCCCCCGGTCCGTAAGCGAACTCGGAGGCTCCTTGAGGGCTACTTCTTCAGCTTGTACTCAATCGACAGCCCTAATTTGGATTTCAATCCCCTCAAGGTGGCCGCCAATGCCTCGGACGATTCCGCAGCGTCGCGTGCAGAGTTGGCGTGGAGGAAGTTCACCAGATCGTTCAACTCCTGCCGCAGCGGAGCAGTCTTGAGGTGCAACTCTCTAGTCATCATGAAAGAACCCACGCGACCGTCAAAATCATCGTGCGTGACCAGAGATCGCAACTCTTCTCTCTTGTTTGAGTATGAGACCATGGCCGCCATAGCATGGTTGTGAATGCGGGGAAGCGCGCCAGCGAGGTTAAATTCATCGTTTAAACCCAGATCTAGAAGAAGCGCTTCCTCATCCCCCTCAAAAAGTATCCGATCATTTCCAACAAAAAGGGGCTCTACGGCCTGCCATGGCTCATCGCCCTCTTTTAATTTAGCGAACTGACCCGTCAGGTGCTTGTCCATCTGAACGAAGTTGCTTTGAAGACCCATCAGCTTGATGAGAAGCCGATGCCCTATCGTGCGTTGTCGTTCCAAGCGGTCGAGCCTGCGAACATCTTCCTGGCGGTCAAACTCCCGCTTTTGAAGGAAGTAGCTTGCCCCCGCTGTCGCCGCAGCACCTATCACCGCACCGGCGAGGCCGCCCCACAGCCCAATCCAAGCGTCCGATCCGCCTCCACCGCCGAGACCGAAAACTACGAAAATCGGAGATGACAGCCAAGCTTCCATGCGGTGAAGCTAAGCTGACATCAGCGCTTGCGCTACTCTAATCGATTGTCGTTTGCCGTGCTGTGGACCCCCCGAGCCTGCTGCTGGGTCTTTATCTCGAACCACACCGCCGATCTCGGATCGCAGGGCAACCGTCTCTCTGCCCATCCTGTAAATCGGGAACCGGCCACTTGGGCAACGCTGACCCCAGAACGAATACCGGCGGCTCCAAGGCCCCGCCGTTTGTGTATCTGTGAGTGGATTATCGGAATGTCCGCAACCGGTCGATAGCGCCCATCCAGCCTACACCCCCAAAGAAACGCTCCCTACCCCTCCCCCGCCTTCCCCCGCGCCTCATCCGCCAAGGCGAAGAACCGCTCCCGCACCTCCGCCGCGAACGGATTGTCGCGTTCGATGGCGCGGAAGACGGCCGGGCTGTCGTGGCGCACCATGTCCACCGCCTCCATCAGCCGGTCGAAACTGGCGGTGGTCATACGGGTCGGCAGGGGCTCCATGGCCAGAAGCGCACGGGCGATCAGATGGGTCAGGCCCTGAACCACGGCCGCCTCCCGGTCATGATCTTCGGGCGTGACCAGAAAGACCCTCAGCTTCAGGGCTTTCCGGCAGAAGGCGGCGACGCGGCGGGCGTCACGGTCGCCACGCACGGCGCAGACGGCGATCCTGAGCCCGGCGATCCCGGCCTTGCCGCTCTGGGGGCCGAACAGCGGGTGGGTTCCGACGACGCGCACGCCGGGCGCCAACCTATCGTCCATCAGTCGCGCCGGCTTCACCTTGACCGAACCGACGTCGATGACCAGGGCGTCCGGCGCCAGATGGGGGCCCATGGCGCCCAGGGTCGCCTCCAGCGCCTCGACCGGCACGGCCAGGATCACCGTCGGACAGGCGGCGGCGGTCGCCAGATCGGTCAGGGTCGCATGGCCCTCGCCGTCCGTCGCCGCCGGATCATGGGCGTAGATGTCGAACCAGGGCGACAGATGCCGCGCCGTCAGACGCCCGAAGGCGCCGAAGCCGATCAGGCCGAGTTTTTCCCTCACAACGTCTCCATGAACCGCACCGGCCGTCCGCGGGCCGCGCCGATCAGTTCGCCGTCCTGCATCACCACCCGCCCGCGCAAGATCGTCGCCATCGGCCAGCCGGTGGCCTTGAAACCGTCGAAGGGGGTCCAGCCGCAGCGCGAGGCCTGCTGGTCGTGGGTGATCGTTCTCTTGGCCTTCAGATCGACGAGGGTCAGATCGGCGTCATAGCTGACGGCCATCCGTCCCTTGTTGGCCGTGCCGAACACCCGCTGGGCGCCGGCCGAGGTCAGGTCGATGAACCGCTCCAGGCTGAGCCGCCCTTGCGCCACATGGGTCAGCATCAGGGGCACAAGCGTCTGCACCCCCGGCATGCCGGACGGCGAGGCCGGATAGGGTTTGGCCTTCTCCTCCTTGGTGTGCGGCGCATGGTCCGAGCCGATGACGTCCGCCACGCCCTGCTGCATGCCCCACAGCCACAGAGCGTCGACATGCTCCTGCGACCGGATCGGCGGGTTCATCTGGGCATAGGCGCCCAGCCGCTCATAGGCTTCGGGCGCGGCCAGGGTCAGGTGCTGGGGCGTGATCTCGACGGTGGCGACATCCTTGTGGAAGCGCAGATACTCCATCTCGTCCCGGGTCGTGACGTGCAGCACATGGATGCGCGCGCCGGTCTCCTGGGCCAGGCCGACCAGGCGGCGGGTCGAGCGGATGGCGCTCTCGGCGTCGCGCACCTCGGGGTGGCTGGTCCAGTCGCCGGTGCGGGCCAGGCCCCGCCGTTCGACCAGCCGGTATTCGTCCTCGGAGTGGAAGGTGGCGCGGCGGCGCACGTTCGACAGAACCTTGCGCACCCCCTCGTCGTCGGCGATCAGCAGGTCGCCGGTCGAGGCGCCCATGAAGACCTTGACCCCGCAACAGCCGGGCAGCCGCTCCAGCTCGCCCAGATAGTCGGCGTTCTCATGCGTGCCGCCGACATAGAAGGCGTGGTCGGTCCACATCCGGTCCTTCGCCCGGGCCAGCTTGTCGGCCATGGTGTCCGGATCGGTGGTGTTGGGATTGGTGTTCGGCATTTCGAACACGGCGACGACCCCGCCCAGGGCCGCCGCGCGCGAGCCGGTCTCCAGGTCTTCCTTCCACTCCAGGCCGGGTTCGCGGAAATGAACCTGGGTGTCGATGACGCCGGGCAGGACGGTCAGGCCCGTCGCGTCGAAAGTCTCTCCGGCCGAGGCCTGGGACAGGTCGCCGATGAAGGCGATCTTGCCGTCGATCACCCCGACGTCGGCCATGCCCCGCCCCGCATGGTTGGCCACCTCGCCGCCGCGGACGATCAGGTCATAGGTCTGGGTCATGGGGCGGCGTCCTTCTATCCGATGCCGCGTTTCTACATTTCCGCTCATCCCCGCGAAAGCGGGGAACCAGTTCTTTCGCCAGGACTCGAATAGTGGGTTTGCTTGCTGCAAGTCCCTTCAGGCACTGATCGCCCAAAGCACTGGGTCCCCGCTTTCGCGGGGATGAGCGGAGTGTGGGGGCTTTTAGCCCCTCTCCTTCAACAGCCGCACCGCCGCCTTCAGCACCCGCTCCCACGGCAGGTCCATCATATGCTGGATGGCCTGGTTCAGCCGGGGGTCCAGGGTCTTGAACTCCGCAAACGATCGGGGCCCGCGCACCGTCACCCCCTTCCAGGGGCCGCGCCGCGTCTCGTCCGACGGGCCGAAGACCGCCACCACGGGCGCGCCCGCCGCCGTCGCCAGATGGGTCCAGATCGAATCCGCCCCGATATAGAGCCGCGCCTTGGACAGGGCCGCTACGGTCTGCAGCCGCGTCAGCTTTCCTTGCAGCTCGATCACCCGCGCGCGCGGCGCGGCGTAGCGGATGGTGTGGGCCGCTTCCCGGTCGATCTCCTCGCCGACGATCATCAGACGCCCGCCGGCCAGGGGACCGTCGTCGGCCAACAGCTTGGTCGCCACCTTGGCGTAGCGTTCGGCCGGCCAGCGCCGCCCCATCCACTCCACCCCCGGCCCGACCGCCAATATGGGGCCGTCGCCGCCGGTCGCGGGGATCAGGGCCTCGACCTGGGCCTGGGTGATGTCGGAGACATAGAGCCGGGGCGCCGGCGCCTCATGCGGCTCCAGCTTCAGCACGGCGGCGGCGGCCTCGACCGCATGAACGCCCTCGGGATCGCGCCCCCGCACCGCCCGCTTCTGGCGCCTCAGCTTGCCCGACAGGGTGGAGCCGCGCATGTCCACGACCAGGCCCCAGTGGGTCCCCCGCACCTGGTTCCACAGGGCGATCCAGTCGAACCGCCCCTCGCGCTCCAGCACCAGCAGCCGTTCCAGCCGGGGCGTGTCGGCGAACAGGGGGGCGCTTGCGGCCGATCCCACCACGGTGAAGACGGCGTTGGGCAGGCTCTCGACCAGATAGGCGAGCACGCCCGAAGACAGGACGGCGTCCTCGGCGTCCGCCTCGGCGATATAGAGGATGGGAAAGCGCCCGATCATCCGTGCACCGTATAAAGGGATTCTCGCCGGGATTCAGCGCCAATCCCCAACTGCGGGTCTGCGCCTCGTCCGACGGTTTCCCCGCAGGCCGCAATGGTTTAGAGCCCGGCCATGGTTCAAACCCCCGATCCGGCCGCCGTCGCCGCCCTCGAACGCTTCAAGGCTCAACGGGTCACGGCCCTCTATCGGCTGGACCTGATCGACCAGGGCGCGGTCATCACCTATGAGGACGGAACGCCCGTGGACATGGCCTCTGAGAAGACGCGGCTTCAGGCCGTGGTCGCCGACATGGACCGCCGCATCGCCCGGCTGGAGCGGTCGGTCGGTTGAGCCTGCCCCTCCTGCCCGACCGAGCTTGCGGCGCCTGCGTCGAATGCTGTCGGGCCATTCCGCTGAACCTGCCCGAACTGGCCAAGCCCACCGGCGAGCTGTGCGCCTATTGCGTCGAGGCGGCGGGCTGTTCGGTCCATGCCGTGCGGCCGAACACCTGCCGCATCTGGTTCTGCCTGTGGCGGGTCGTCGAACTGTCCGACGACTGGCGGCCGGACCGCAGCGGCGTCATCGTCCGCCCGGATGGGATCGAGGACGGGGTGATCACCCTGTACGTCCTGCGGCGCAGCGACTTCCTGGCCTCCGTCGACCTGTTCGCCACCATCGCCGGCTGGATCGCCGAAGGGGTGGAGGTGGCGCTCAGCGTCCCAGGCCCGGTCGGAACCTATCCCGCCCGCGCGGTCGTCACCGACTGGCTGCGCCCGGCCGTGGAGGAGGGCGATCCCGCCGACTTCCTGGACCGCCTGATGCGGTCGCTGGACCGGCTGGACCGCCATGATTTCCAGCCGGACGGGGTGGTCGCCCGCTACGCCGTGGTCTGAGGCCCAGATTTTACAGCCCGCCGCCTTATGCCCAGGCTCCGGCCTGCCTATCTAGGCGCCATGCCCGTCGCCCGCCTGTCCAGCCGCGCCCTGATCGCCGTCACCGGCCCCGAGTCCCGACCCTTCCTGCACAATCTGCTGACCCAGGACGTCGAGACCCTGGGCGAGGGTGAATTGCGGTTCGGCGCCCTGCTGTCCCCGCCCGGTCGGCTGCTGTTCGACCTGTTCATCCTGGGCCAGGCCGAGGGCGTCCTGCTGGACGTCGCCGCCGACCGTCGCGACGCCCTGATCCAGCGGCTGTCGATGTACAAACTGAGGGCCAAGGTCCAGGTCGCCGCCGATGACCGCCCCGTCTTCGCCGCCTGGCCCGACGCCCCCACAGGCTTCATTCCCGACCCCCGAACACCTCTGATGGGCGGCCGCCTCTATGGCGAGGCCGCCGCCGACGCGACCGAGGCCGACTATGACGCCCATCGCCTGTCGGTCGGCGTGCCCGACCCGACCGCCGACGCCCCCCAGGACAAGACCTATCCGATCGAGGCCGATTTCGACCTGCTGAACGGGATCGACTTCCACAAGGGCTGTTTCGTCGGTCAGGAGACCACCTCGCGGATGAAGCGCCGGGGTTCGATCAAGAACCGGATGCTGGCCCTCGACTTCGACGGTCCCCCGCCCCCCTTCGGCGCCGAGGTGCTGAAGGGCGAGCTGCGCGCGGGCGAGGTGCTTTCGGGCCGAGACGGCTCGGCCATGGCCCTGTTGCGCATCGACCGTCTCGACGGCGACCTGACCGTCGAGGGTCGGCCGGTGCGCTTGCGCCGGCCCGCCTGGATGGGTCAGGACGTCCTCCCCTCCTCCACCGACTGAGACCCTTCCATGAAGATCGCCGACCAGATCGTCCTCGTCACCGGCGGCGCGCGCGGCGTCGGCGCCGCTGCGGCGCGCGCCTTCGCGCGTGAAGGGGCGCGCGTGATCATCAACTGGCGCGCCAGCGGCGAGGCCGCCCAGGCCCTGGCGGCCGAGATCGGCGACCGCGCCGTCGCCCTTCAGGCCGACGTAACCGACCGCGCCGCCGTCGACGCTCTGGTCGCCGCCGCGCAAGACCATTTCGGCGCCCCTGTCACCACCGTCGTCAACAACGCCCTGGACTACAGTTTCAACGGCGACGCCCGGTCGCAGATGACCGACATCGGCTGGGACGAACTGGCGGCCCAGTTCTCGACCGTGGTGCGCGGCGCCCTGAACACCATCCAGGCGACGGCGCCGGGCATGGCCGCCGGTCGGTTCGGGCGGATCATCAACATCGGCACCAACCTGTTCCAGAACCCGGTCGTGCCCTATCACGACTACACCGCCGCCAAGGCCGCCCTGCTGTCGCTCACCCGCACCGCCTCGGCCGACCTGGGTCCGGACGGGATCACCGTCAACATGGTCTCCGGCGGCCTCTTGCGCACCACCGACGCCAGCGCCGCCACGCCGGACGCCGTCTTCGACCTGATCGCCGGAATGACCCCGCTGCGGTCGGTCACCACCCCCGAAGAATTCGCCGACGCCGCCCTCTTCTTCGCCTCCCCCTGGAGCCGCGCCGTGACGGGCCAGAACCTGGTGGTGGACGGGGGATTGGTGCGGGATTGATCTCACCAGACCTTCCCCCGCTTGCGGGGGAAGTGTCAGCTCGTCGCGCGGAGCGAGACGGCTGACGATGGGGGAAGTCTTCTTCTTCAAATAAAACTTCCCTTCCCGTCGCTGGATCGCTTCGCGATCGACGCGCTGCCTCTCCCGCAAGCGGGAGAGGGTCTTGAACACCTCGAACAAACCGGCAACATCGCCGCATGACCGACTCACACACATCGGGCCGCTGCGGCTGGTGCGGGACCACCGACCCGCTCTACATCGCCTATCACGACACCGAATGGGGCGTGCCCGAACGCGACCCCCGCGCCCTGTGGGAGAAGCTGGTCCTCGACGGCTTCCAGGCCGGCCTCGCCTGGATCACCATCCTGCGAAAGCGCGAGGGCATCCGCGACGCCTTCGACGGCTTCGCCCCCGAAATCGTCGCCCGCTATGACGAGGCCGACATCCAGCGCCTGCTGGGCGACCCCCGCATCATCCGCTCGCGCGCCAAGATCAAGGCCGCCATCCGCGGCGCCCAGATCTGGCTTGAGATGCGCGACAACGGAGAGGATTTCTCAGCGTGGCTCTGGTCCTTCGTCGGCGGCGAACCAATCCACACCCCCTTCGCCGACTATCGCCAAGCCCCGACCCAGACCGAACAGTCCGTCGCCATGGCCAAGGCCCTGAAGAAACGCGGCTTCAACTTCTGCGGCCCGGTGATCGTCTACGCCTTTATGCAGGCGGTCGGCATGGTCAATGATCACCAGACGACCTGCTTCCGTCACGCCCCGCTTCGTGCGATGGCGGGCCATGGCTAAAGCCCCCGCGAATCCGAAGGCCTTCCCCACCCTCGCGCTGGAGACCCTGCTGATCCAGCGCGTCAACGGCCCCGTCTGCGGCGTGGACGAGGCGGGGCGCGGGCCGTGGGCGGGGCCGGTGTCGGCGGCAGCGGTGATCCTGAACCCCGACGACCTGCCGCCGGGCATCGACGATTCCAAGGCCCTGACGGAAAAGCGCCGCGCGGCGCTGGAGCCCGAGATCAAGGCCCGCGCCGTCGCCTGGGGCGTCGGCTTCGCCTCGGTGGAGGAGATCGAGGAACTGAACATCCTGCACGCCACCGGCCTGGCCATGTGCCGCGCCATCGAGGCCCTGTGGGTCCAGCCGATCGCCGCCCTGGTGGACGGAAACTATCGGTTCAAACTGCCGTGCGAGATCCAGACCGTGGTCGGCGGCGACGGCCTGTCCCTGTCCATCGCGGCGGCCTCGATCCTGGCCAAGACGGCGCGGGACCGGCTGATGATCGAACTGGACGCCGAGTATCCCGGCTACGGCTTCGCCGGCCACAAGGGCTATAACGCCCCCGTCCATCAGGCCGCGCTGAAGACCCTCGGCCCCTGCCCCGCCCATCGCCGCAGTTGGGGACCGATCAAGGCCTTGCTCGAAGAGGCCTGACCTCAGATGTGCATGAAGCCGCCCAGGAGGGCGCCCATCAGGGCGGCCACCGCAGCGCCGGCGATCATCATCATCCAGTGCGGCGGCGGGTTCAGGGCCGGTTCCGCCTCCGGTTCGACGGTCTCGACCGGCTCGGGCTCGCGGCGGCCGAACCGCTCGGCGTTGTGGGTATAGAGGCGCGACGTCATGCGATCCGCCGGAAAATCGGAAATGGGCTGATCCGTCACCCACGACTTGGGCTCGGCGGCCGGGCGCAAGCGATAGTCGTCTTCGCGAGCGGGCGTTCCAGTGTGTGTGACGGGCGGTTGCATGGACCCTCAACGGCGTCCGCCCGAGTCGGGTTCCCGCCCCGTCAGGCCGCCAGCGACAGATCCACCGGCCGGTCGGTGACCACGAACAGGTGTTCGACGTTCCTCAGCCGCCCCACCTGCCCCACCTTCTCCCCCTTGGGATTGTGGATGCCGATCCGGGCGCCGACGTAGCGGGGGTGGGCGATCTCCACGACCTGGACCCGTCCCCGCGCCGACAGCATCTCGACCAGATCCTGACGGCTCAGATAGCCCTCGTCATTAAAGCTGACGATCAGGTTCGGCGCCCGGACGCGCTCGATCACCGACTTCAGGGCCGGGCCGATGCCGGGGCGGCTGTTGAAGGCGCTCTTGCGCGTCTTCACATCCACCCGCTTGTTGGCGATCCCATAGGTCTCGGGCCGGTCCCACAGCACCAGGCTTTCCCAGCAGTGATAGTTGGCCAGATAGGAATGCTGGTTATAGGGCGGGTCCAGATAGACCAGGTCCGCCTCCACCTGGTCGGCCATCTCGACCGCATCGCCTTGCGTCGCCCGGCACGGCGCCCCGACGCCCGGCAGGAGGTCGGGCAGACGCAGCTCCAGCGGCTTCAGGGCGCGCGGCGCCCACTGTTTCATATAGGCCATCTGCACCCCGGCGGTGCTGTCCACCCGATCCGCCGCCTCCATCAGACTGACCAGGACCACCGCCTTCAACTCGGGCTCCAGCTCCATCGCCTCGATCCGGTCGCGCACCGCGTCGATCCGGGCGCCGTTGTCGGGATGGAAGTAGCGGGCGTCCCGGCAGAAGGTCTGGGTGAACCAGCCCGCCTCGGGTTTCACGGCCCGCAGTTCCGCCAGCACCGCCTCGGCCCGGTCGATCCAGACCTCTCGATCGACCTGGACATAGGCCGTCGCCAGGGCGTGGGCATAGGCGTTGTGGTCGTTCGACCAGAGCTGAAACCCCTTGGCCTTCAGCGCATGGCCGACCCGGGCCGTCCCTGAAAACAGGTCGCACACCCGCCCGCCCTGGGGCAGGACGCTCGCCACGGCGGCGCTCACATGGCCCAAGAGGGCGCGTTTGGAGCCGATATATTTGATCATCCGGGCCGCCGACTCATGCCGCCACGGTAGCGCTCCGGCGCCTTCGCCGCCATCGCCGTCGCCGCCGATCCGCACCACGGAGCGAAAATCAGACAAGGCCGTCAAGGCCTTGGACGGATCGACCCGCTTTCGACGCCCCTGGGTCCGACGGCGCCCTATAGGACGTCTCAGGTCTTTGACATCTTTCGCCCCCGTCCAGCGCCCGGCTCAATCGGACAGATCGGACAGATCGGACAGATCGGACAGATCGGACACATCGGACACCTCTTTTTCGTGTCCGACCGGGCCGCCTTCGGCGCGTTCAGCGGCCTTCGCGGCCGTCCTGGCCCGGCTCAATCGGACAGATCGGACACATCGGACACTGTTTTTTTTTCGTGTCCGATCCCGCCGCCTTCGGCCCGTTGACCGGACACAATGGACTCATCGGACTGTTTTTTCGCAGTCCGACGGCGCCTGATCCTCAGCCCTTCTTGCGGCCCTTGGCCTTGGCCGGCGCATGGGCCAGGCGCAGCAGATTGGCCGCCCCCGGCGCGCCGAACGGCGTGCCGGCCAGGATCAGAATGCGCTGGCCCGGCTCGGCCAGCCCATAGCGGACCGCGCTGTCGACCGCATCGTCGGTCACGGCCTCCAGCGAGTCCGGCTGATCCCCCAGCCGCGGCTCCAGCCCCCAGACCAGGGCCAGCCGCCGCGCGGTATTCGGATTGGGGGTCAGGACCAGGATCGGCTTCAGCGGCCGCTCGCGCGCCATCCGCCGCGCCGTGCCGCCCAGGGTGGTGAAGACCACCAGACAGCCGGTCGAGGGGGCGCAGGCCGCCATGGCCGCCGCCGCCACCAGGGCGTCGACGTCGTGTTCGTCCATGCCGGCGTGTTCGGCGCCCATCAGCTTGGGCCACATCGGGTCACGCTCCACCCGCTCGATGATCCGGCTCATGATGCCGACCGATTCCAGCGGATAGTCGCCCGACGCCGTCTCGGCCGACAGCATCAGGGCGTCGGCGCCTTCGTAAACGGCGTTGGCCACGTCGGTCGCCTCGGCGCGGGTCGGGGCCGGGGCGCTGGTCATGGATTCCAGCATCTGGGTGGCCACGATCACCGGCACGCCGCGGTTACGGGCCGCGCGCACGATCTGCTTTTGCGCCACCGGCACGTCCTCGGGGTCCAGCTCGACCCCCAGGTCGCCGCGCGCCACCATCACCCCGTCGCAATAGTCCAGAATGGCCTCCAGATCGGCCACGGCGGCGGGCTTTTCAATCTTGGCCAGGCAGGCCGCCTGGCCGTTCACGATCCGCTTCAGCTCGGCCATGTCCTCGGGCTTCTGCACGAAGCTCAGCGCCACCCAGTCCACCCCCTGGCGCAGGGCGAAGGCCAGGTCCTCACGATCCTTGGGCGTCAGGGCCGAGACCGGGATCACCGCGTCCGGCACGGCCACCCCCTTTCGGTCCGACAGTTTCGTGCCGCTCTCGACCGTCACATCGGCCCATTCGTCGGTCCGGTCGCCGACCCGCAGCCGCACCCGGCCGTCGTCCAGCAGCAGCAGCATGCCGGGGCGCAGGGCCTTGAAGATTTCGGGATGCGGCATCTGCACCCGGGTCTCGTCGCCCGGCGTCGGGTCCAAATCGAACCGCATCTTGTGACCCGGCTTGACCGCGATCTCGACGTCCTTGAACCGGCCCAGCCGCAGCTTGGGCCCTTGCAGATCGGCCAGAACCCCCAGCGGCCTTTGCAGCGCCATTTCGGCGCCCCGCACGGCCTTCAGGGCGGCGGCGTGGTCCTCGTGCGAGCCGTGGCTGAAGTTCAGCCGAAAGACGTCCACCCCCGCCTGGGCCAGGGCCTTGACCGTGCCGGGCGCGCGGCTGGCGGGCCCCAGGGTCGCGACGATGCGGGCGCGGCGGGCTCTGTTCATGACGGCGTTTCCTGCTGGTTTCTGGGCCGCCCGGCGGCGCTCGGCGGCGCCGATCCGGGACGATTTGCCCTCTTCTGCCTAGGAAACGTCAAGGGCGTAAGCCCGGCTTCCCTTCGGGAAACACGAGTTTACGGCCCCGAAACAGGAGTTTATCGCGCCAGGTCGCTTCAGGCCGCCTTCGCTTCACCGATCAGCGCTTGAACCGGAATACGCCATTCGCGCGACAGGGTGCGGATTTGCGAAACGGAAAGGGCGCGCCGTCGGTTCAGCACCTCAGACGCCCGTGACCTTGACCCCAGCACGTCCGACAGATCCGACTGGCTCAGCCCTTGGCGTTCCATGGCGAACCGGATCGCCTCGACCGGATCGCCGGTGGGCATAGGGAAATGATCTTCCTCATATTTCGCCAACAGCAACCCCAGCAGTTCGAACCGATCGCCAGCCTCGCTGCCAGGTTCGGGCGCGTTGTCGAAATAGGCTTCATAGGCCGCCAGAGCCTCCAGGTAGTCGGCCTCATCGCGAAGAATATGGATGTGCATGCTCATCTGCTCCTTCGCCTAGACGGTTTCCACGTCGATACGATCATACTCGGCGTGCGTGCCGACGAACTTCACCAACACCTGCTTGAAGGTGTAGGAAATCCGCACCACCACCCGATATTTGTTACCGCCGATATCGAAGACGACGCGGTTGTCGCCGACGAAGTCGGCGGAACGAAAATCATTCCTCACATCCTGCGGAGACCGCCAGTCGGCAGCCTTCGCATGATCATACCAACTCGTCAGCGGTCCCTTCGCCGACGGATGACGAGCCCAGAAGGCCTGGAGAGTCTTCCGGGCGACGACATTCATCCTGCCTTATAGCTCGATCCCGTTATGGGAACAAGCTTCACTCGGTCGGGCAGTCGGCCACCGCGAACCCGTTCAGGTCGATGCAGCGGCCCTCGACCTTGGGCGTCGCCACCCCGATCACATGGGCCAGGGTCGGGGCGATGTCGATGGTGCGGATCGGCAGGAACCGCTCCTCGCCCGTCGCGCCGGGCCACCAGAACAGGATCGGCACCCGGCGATCATATTCCCACGGCGTGCCGTGACCGGCCAGGGTCGAGCCGACCCGCCCGCCCGCCGTGACGTTCTGGGCGAAGGCGAACTGGATGTCGGGCGAGCGCTCGGCCACGGTCGACAGGCGCATCCGCTCGCGCAAGCTCATCATCTCGGGCTGGCGGCTGTCCGGCAGGGGCTCGGCCAGCAGCCGGTCGCGGGTCTCGGCGAAGGCCACGTCCGGCAGGGCGCGCAGCAGCTCGACCGCCGCCTCGGCCACCTGGGTCCGCAGCGGATCGGGCAGAGACCGGTGCTGGGCGTCGGCGACCATCAGGCCGCTGCCCCCGGCCTGAAGCGGATCGGCGCTGAGGTTGAAACGCGCCTTCAGCGCGTCGTTCACGCCCTGGATCGCGGCCATGTCGGCGCGGCGGGCGTGGGGATAGCCGTGGTCGTGCAGCCGCTCGACGAAGTCCGAACCGCCGTGGTCGGCCGTCAGCACCACCAGGACCCCGCCCGGAACCTGGGCCAGCCGATCCAGGAAGGCGCCCAGGGCCGAGTCCAGCCGCAGCATCTGCTCGCACATCTCCGGCCCCTGGGTGCCGTACATATGGCCGATCCGGTCCGTGGCCGACAGGCTGACGCCCAGCATGTCGGTCGCCGGCCCCTGCCCCAGCTTCTGGCTGTCCAGCAGATATTCGGCGGCCTCCAGCGTCGCCTCGTCCAGCAGGGGCGAGGTGTCGAACTTCAGGCCCGCCGGGGGCAGGGTCGAATGGAAGGTCTGGCCGCGAATGGTCCAGTCCCCGGCCAGGGCCCGGCACTGATCATGGGCGTAGTCCCAGGTCACCGGCGCCAGGCTCATCCCCTGGCGGAAGGCGCGGTTGTAATCCGCCACCGGCGCCAGCTTGGCCTGCGCCGTCTCGCCGGGCTCGACATAGGTGGTCAGGCCGAAGTCGCCGGTGAACCAGAAGGCCTGGCCCTGATGGCCCGCCAGATTGATCGCGCCCCGGTCCTTGCCCGAGACGGCGACGACCTTGCTCTCGGGGCTCACGGCCTTCAGCCAGTCGCCCAGGGTCGTGGCGCGCAGTTGTTCGGGGCCCACCGGCCCGTTGTCGACGTCGTCGCGACCATTGGCCAGATGGTTCTGCGGCGCGGCCAGGCAATAGACTTCCTTGCCGGTCTTCGGGTCGATCCAGTCGTTGGCCGGGATGCCGGTCTCGGTCGGGTGCAGGCCGGTCAGAATGGTGGAGTGGCCGGGGCAGGTCTCGGTCAGGCCGTGGGTCTGATAGCCGTTGATCGACACCAGTCCCTGGTCCGCCATCCGCCGCAGGCCGCCGGAGTAACGGCTGCGATACTGGTCGAACAGATTGGCGCTGAACTGGTCCACCACGATGGTCACGATCAGCTTCGGCGGCGTCAGGGCCGCGCGGGCGGTCTGCGGCGCCGCCGTCTGGGCGGTCTGGGCCAGGACCGGACCGGCCGCCCCCAGCGACAGGGCGGCCAGGGCCGCCAGCGTGATGCGCGACAGGGACATGGGCTTACTCCGAAACAGCGTGGCTCAGCGTCTTAAAGGCCGCCGATGGCGATGGCGTGACAGCGGATCAGTGGGCCGGTCGGGACCGCAGCCGTCCCAGCTGATGCACGGCGACGGCGATAGCCCCGCCGACCATCACCCCGATAATGGCCGAGCCCAGCGCCGTCACCGCCCAGCTGATCACGCCGTGCAGCGGACCCGTCGCGGCGCCGACCGCATGGGCCAGATGCTCCAGCGGCTCGGCCGGCCAGTGCAGGCCCAGCGTATGGGTTCCGTGCACCAGAATGCCGCCGCCGACCCACAGCATGGCGGCGGTCCCGATGATCGACAGGGCGCTCATCACCACCGGCATGCCCTTGACCAGGCCGCGCCCCAGGACGCGAACCCCGCCGTTGGGGCGCTCGGCCAGATGCAGGCCGATGTCGTCCATCTTCACGATCAGGCCCACGACCCCATAGACGGCGACCGTCATGGCGACGCCGACCACCGCCAGAATGGCCGCCTGGGTCAGGATCGGCTGGGCCGCCACATCGGCCAGGGCGATGGCCATGATCTCGCCCGACAGGATCAGGTCGGTCCGCACGGCCCCGGCCACGGTCGCCTTCTCCAGCGACGCGGGATCGCCCTCGGCGGCGACCTCTTCGTCAGGACCATGGCCGCCGAAGACCTCCATCAGCTTCTCGGCGCCCTCGAAACACAGATAGGCCCCGCCGCACATCAGGATCGGGGTTATGGCCCAGGGGGCGAAGGCGCTCAGCAACAGCGCCGCAGGCAGGATCAGCAGCAGTTTGTTGCGAAACGACCCCAGGGCGATCTTGCCGATGATCGGCAGTTCGCGGCTGGGCGACAGGCCGGTGACATAGCGCGGCGTCACGGCCGCATCGTCCACCACCACGCCCGCAGCCTTGGTCGAGGCCTTGCCGGCCGCAGCCCCGACGTCGTCGATCGAGGCCGCCGCCATCTTGGCGATGCCCGCCACGTCGTCGAGCAAGGCGATCAAACCGGAAGGCATGCCAGAATCCCCAAGTTGCGCCGCGACAGGCGGTCGCACCTGGCCCTAGGGCGCGCCGCCGGATTTGTCGAGCGCCTCCGCACGACGACGAAAGCCCCGCCGGCGAACCGGCGGGGCTTCCATTCGAACGCATTTCCGATGTCGGTTTTTCTTAGAACTTACGGCCAACCCCCACAGAAACGACCCACGGGTCCAGATCCACATCGCTCTTCAGAGCGCCGTCGTTGACGTCGGCGTCGATATTGACCCACACCTTCTTGACGTCGACGTTCAGGCTCCACGGTCCCTGGATGCCGATGTCGGCGCCCGCCTGCAGGGCGTAGCCGAAGTTGTCGTCCAGATCGACTTTGAAGCCGTTCTTGTCCTCGCCGCTGTAGAACAGCATGTAGTTGACGCCGGCGCCGACATAGGGGCTGAACCGGCCCTCGGTCAGCGGGCGATACTGGAGGGTGACGACCGGCGGCAGGACCCAGGTCTCATGAACGGCGACGTCGGTCGTTCCGCCCTGGGCGCGGATCTCATGCTTGGTCGTGCCCAGGATCGCCTCGACCGCCAGGTGGTCGGTCAGGAAATAGGTGAAGCCCAGGGTCGGCATCACGCTGTCGCCCACGTCGACGTGCAGGCCGGAGTCGGCGCCGGCGGCGGTCGTGATGGCGTTGTCGGCCTCGGAAAAGACGTCCGTCACGCGGCCGGTGACGATCCAGTCGCCCTTCTTGGGCGCTTCCCAGACGGCGGGACTTTGGGCCATGGCCGGGGCCGCAAAGGCGGCGGCGGCGACGGCTGAGAGGATCAGGGTTTTCAGTTTCATCTTGCTCATCCCCGACGCCCGCTGCCGCCTCATGCGACCTGTTCCGAGCGTCTTGAGAGGGATGTGCGCCCCCTGCGCGGGTCCGGCCTTGATCCAGCGCAAACCCATGCAGGGGTTGGACAATCTGTCCAGTCAGACCACCCGGGCGTGCCGCTTCTCGATGTCGACGGCGGCGGGATCAAAGGCGGCGCAGACCGCCCGCACGAACGGACGACCCAGGTCCGTGACCGTCACCACAGACCCGCCGACCTCGGCCAGTCCGTCCAGTTGGAACGGCATCAGCCGGGGCCAGGCCGGATCGACCTCGCTCAGGGCTCGCCCGTGTCGGCCGGCGATCTCGGCGACGTCGACGGCGAAGTCGCACATCAGCCGTTCGATGATCTCGCCCACGAAGGCGTCGCCCGGATTCAGGGCTACGCCCCGTGCGACCGGCAGATCTCCAGCCTCCACCGCGGCGCGCCAGTCTCGCTCCTGGGCGTGGTTCTGAACAAAGCCCAGCGGCGTGCGGCTGATCGACGACGCCCCCAGGCCGATCAGCACCGGCGCCTCGTCGGTCGTATAGCCCTGGAAGTTGCGACGCAGCCGGCCCGCCCGCGCGGCGGCGGCCATGGAATCGTGCGGCAGGGCGAAATGATCCAGGCCGATCGCCTGCCAGCCCTTCTGCACCAGATAGCGCGCCGCCGCCTGGCTCTGGGCGAAGCGCGCCTCGGCCCCAGGCAGATCGGCGTCCTTGATCAGCTTCTGATGCGACTTCATCCACGGCACATGGGCGTAGCCGAACAGGGCGATCCGGTCCGGCCGCAGGGTCGCGACCTGGGCCACCGTATTGACGACGTTCTCGACCGCCTGAAGCGGCAGGCCGTACATCAGGTCGAGGTTCAGCGAGGTCACGCCCTGCGCCCGCAGCGCCTGGGCCGCCCAGCGGATGGTCTCGAAGGATTCCGGCCGGTTCACCGCCGCCTGAACCACGGGCGACAGATCCTGCACCCCCAGGCTGGCGCGGCTCAGGCCGATGCGGCCGGCGGCCTCGATCCAGTCCTGGGTCAGGACTTCGGGGTCCAGTTCGGCGGCGATCTCGAAACAGTCGCCCAGGTCGAACCGGGCCGCCAGGCCCGCGAACAGCCGTTCCAGCTCTTGCGGCGGCAACATGTTGGGCGTGCCGCCGCCCAGATGGATCGAACCGACCCTCAGGCGTCGGCCGTTCAGCCCGCCCATCCGGGCCAGGACCAGATCGGCCTCCTTCAGCAGCAGATCGACATAGCTGCTCATGGGGGCGACCCGGTTCATCGCCCGGGTGTTGCAGCCGCAGTACCAGCACAGCCGCTTGCAGAAGGGGATGTGCAGATACAGCGACACTGCGCGCTCAAGGGGCGCGGCCGACAGCCACGCCCCCCAATCGGCGGCCCCGACGGCGGGCGTGAACTGCGCCGCCGTCGGATAGGAGGTGTAGCGCGGCGCGTGGGCGTCGTAGCGGGCGATCAGCTCGCGCGTCGTCCTCACGCCGGCGCCGGCCGGGCTAGAGAGGGACATCGCCTTCTTTCGCCGCATCGACCGACAGGCCTTGATCGCCTTCGTCGAACAGGTGGAACTCGTGCCACAGGCCGTTCAGCACGCCGAAACCGACCGCCAGCCCGACACCCAGGATCCAGGAAAAATACCACATGGCTTGATGCTCCTCGGGTTCAGTACAGGTCGGGGTTGGTCTTGAGTGCGGCGACCGAGGTTCGGCCCCACAGCACCTTGTAGACCCAGCTGGTGTAGGCCAGGACGATGGGCAGGAAGACCAGGGTGCAGATCAGCATGATGAACAGGGTCACGTGGCTGGACGAGGCGTTCCAGACCGTCAGGCTGGACTGCGGGTCGATCGAGCTGGGCAGGATGAAGGGGAACATCGACAGGCCGACGGTCGAGATGATGCCGACGGTCGAGATCGACGACCCGCCGAAGGCCAGGGGCGCGGACCGCAGCCACATGCCCGACAGGCCGACCACCGCCCCGACGAAGCCCAGGGTGGGCGCGATCATCATCCACGGATAGAGCTTGTAGTTGTCCAGCCAGGCGCCGGGCGCGGCCTCGACCGTGGTGCGCAGCGGGTTGGAGAAGCCCTGGATGTCCAGGTCGCCCACGATCCGGTAGCCGACGTTGCCGAAGGCCATGTACAGGCCGCCCGCCGCGAACAGGACGAGGGCCAGAAGGCCGGCGATCGTGCCGTACAGACGGGCGCGTTCCAGCACCGGTCCCTGTTCGGCCTTGACCGAGAGCCAGGCCGCGCCGTGCAGCACCAGCATGGCCACCGACAGCAGGCCGGCGATCAGGCTGAACGGGGTGAACAGGCCCAGCAGATTGCCGTCGTAGAAGGAGCGCAGGTCGCTATCCAGGCGGAAGGGGGCGCCCAAGAGGACGTTGCCGACGGCGACGCCGAACACCAGGGCCGGCACGAAACCGCCGATGAACAGGCACCAGTCCCAGAACGACCGCCACTTGGGCGAGGGCCGCTTGGAGCGGTACTTGAACGACACCGGCCGCAGGATCAGGGCCGACAGGACCAGGAACATGGCCAGGTAGAAGCCCGAGAAGCTGACGGCGTAGACGAAGGGCCAGGCGGCGAAGATGGCGCCGCCGCCCAGGATGAACCACACCTGGTTGCCTTCCCAGGTGGCGCCGACGGTGTTGATCACCATCCGGCGCTCCTCGTCCGTCTTGGCGACGAAGGGCAGCAGGGCCCCGACCCCCAGGTCGAAACCGTCGGTCAGGGAGAAGCCGATCAGCAGCACGCCCAAGAGGGCCCACCAGATCAGGCGAAGGGTTGCGAAGTCGATTGGAAGATCCATGGTCGGATGTCCTCAGTCTGTCTGGTTCAGGCCACGGCCGGGGCGGCGACGGGGGTCGCGGGCGCCTCGGGGGCGGGGGTGCCGAAGGTTTCCTGCTCGTGGAAGGGCCCCTTCTTGATGGCGTAGAGGATCAGCCTGACCTCGACGACGGCCAGGGCGCCGTACAGGGCGGTGAAGCCGATGATGGTGCCCCACAGCTGGGGCACGGTCAGGGACGAGGCGCCCAGGAAGGTCGGCAGCACGCCTTCCACCGCCCACGGCTGACGCCCGAACTCGGCCAGGATCCAGCCGAACTCGATCGCGACCCACGGCAGCGGGATCATCAGCACGGCCAGGCGCAGGAACCAGCGGGTGTCATGCTTGCGCACGGTGCACAGGAAGAAGGCCGTGGCGAAGAACAGGATCATGAACATCCCGATGCCGGCCATGATGCGGAAGCTCCAAAACAGGGCCGGCACGTTCGGCACCGTCTCCCAGGCCGTCTGTTTTATCAGCTCGGGCGAAGCCATGCGCGGATCGGCGACGTGGCGCTTCAGCAGCAGGCCATAGCCCAGGTCGCGGCGATGGGTCTCGAACACGCCGCGGGCGACGGGATCGGCCGGATTGGCCTTGACCTTCTCCAGGGCGTCATAGGCGATGACGCCGGATTCGATGCGGTCCTCAGCGGTGGCGACCAGTTCGAAGATGCCCTCGACCGGCTTGTCGATGGTGCGGGTGGCGATCAGACCCATGATCCACGGCACGTGGACGCCGTAATGGGTCTCGCGATCCTTCATGCTGGGGATGCCGATCAGGGTCAGGCCGGCGGGCGCGGGCTCGGTGTGCCACATGGCCTCCAACGCGGCCAACTTCATCTTCTGGTTGTCGGTCAGGGCGTAGCCGGACTGGTCGCCCAGGACGACGACGGACAGAGAGGCCGCCAGGCCGAAGGCCGAGGCCACGGTCATCGACCGCTTCGCGAAGCCGACATGCTTGCCGCGCAGCAGATAGAAGGCCGAGACGCCCAGCACGAACACCGAGGCGCAGACATAGCCGGCGCTGACGGTGTGGACGAACTTGGCCTGGGCCACCGGGTTGAAGATCACGGCCATGAAGTCCGTCACCTCCATCCGCATCGAGTCCGGATTGAAGGCGGCGCCGACCGGGTTCTGCATCCAGCCGTTGGCGATCAGGATCCACACGGCCGACAGGTTCGTACCCAGCGCCACCATGAAGGTGACCAGCAGGTGGGCCGACGGCTTCAGCTTGTCCCAGCCGAAGAACATCAGACCGACGAAGGTGGCCTCCAGGAAGAAGGCCATCAAGCCCTCAATGGCCAGAGGCGCCCCGAAGATGTCGCCGACATAGTGGCTGTAATAGCTCCAGTTCATGCCGAACTGAAACTCCATGGTGATACCGGTGGCGACGCCCAGCACGAAGTTGATGCCGAACAGCGTGCCCCAGAAGCGCGTGATCGTCCGCCAGATCGGCCGACGGGTCATCACATAGATCGACTCCATGATGACCAGCATGAACGACAGCCCCAGGGTCAGGGGCACGAACAGGAAATGGTAAAGGGCTGTCAGCGCGAACTGCAGCCTGGATAGGTCGACGACCGCGAGGTCGATCATGGCTCTAGGCTCCTTGTAGCCGGCCCCGACGACCGACGTTCGTCCCGCCCTAGAACCAAGGCGGGGCGGTCGCCTTGATTTCGATCAAAGCCCCCTTGCCCTCGGGGTCGTAGTGGACTGATCGTCCTTGGACATTTCGCCCAACGACGGTTTGTCCAATGGCTTTCGGCCCTGTCCCGAGGCTGGAGTGTTCGAATGACCTCTGCGCCGATTACGGCCTCCCCTCCCGCCGCCCCTCCCGCCGTCTGGCTGAAACGGTCCGCCGCGCCCTGGCGCCGTCTGACCGCCCTGGCGGGTCTTCTGGCGGTGGCGGACGTGGTTCCGGCGGTCGGTTTCGCCGGCGGTCTGGCCATGACGGTGGCCGCCTTCGGCGCCTCGCCCCTGGCCGCCCTGCCCTGGCTGCTGCTGGCGGTCGTCAGCCTGATCGCCCGCGGCCTGATCGGTCAGGCGACGGTGGTGGTGGGCGCGCGCCTGGGTCGGTCGGTCAAGACCAGCGTGCGCGACCGGCTGCTGGTCGACCTTTTCGGCCGGGGCGCCCGGTCCGGCGACCGTTTGACCGCCGTGGTCGAAGGGGTCGGCGCGCTGGACGGCTATATGTCCCGCTTCACCCCCCTGAAGACGGCCGCCGGCCTTTCGCCCCTGTTGATCATCGCCGTCGCCGCCGTCGCCAGCCCCTTTTCCGCCGGCATACTCCTGTTCACCCTCCTGCCCTTCGTCTTCGGCATGATCCTGGCCGGAACCGCCGCCGCCGGTGAAAGCCGCCGTCAATTCCAGGCGCTGGAACGGCTGTCGGGCCTGTTCGTCGATCGGGTGCGCGCCCTGCCCGCAGTCCTGGCCTTTGACGCCCGCGCCCGCACCACCGTCGAAATCGCCCGCGCCTCCGATGAACTGGAGCGGCGCACCAATCGGGTCATGCGCATCGCCTTCCTATCCTCCGGGGTGCTGGAGTTCTTCTCGGCCCTGTCGGTGGCGCTGATCGCCGTCTATTGCGGCTTCAACCTGTTGAAGCTCCTGCCCTTCCCCGCGCCCGAGCAGTTGGACCTGCCGCGCGCCTTCTTCGTGCTGGCCCTGGCGCCCGAGGTCTATCAGCCCCTGCGTCGCCTCGCCGCCGCCTATCATGACCGCCAGGCGGCCGAGGCGGCCGTCCCCGCCCTGATCACGCCCGAGCCCGTCGCGCGCGACCGGCACATCCTGCCGGAAGACGCCCCGGCGATCCGCTTCTCCAGCGTCTCTATCGCTTACGGAGACGCCGCCCCGGTGATTTCCGATTTCGACCTGGAGGTCCGCCCCGGCCAGATCGTCGCCCTGGTCGGCGCCAGCGGCTCGGGCAAGTCCAGCCTGCTGCACCTGTTCCTGGGCCTGTCGCCCCTGACCGCCGGAGAGGTCGAGGTGGGCGGCGCGCACCTCAGTCAGGCGGGCGACTTCGCCGGTCAGATCGCCTGGGCCAGCCAGAACCCCGTCGTCGTGCCGGGCAGTCTGGGCGACAACATCCGCATCGCCGATCCGTCCGCCTGCCCCGGCCGGATCCTGGTCGCCGCCGGAGAGGCGGGCCTGTTCGGCGATCTGGACCGGCCCATCGACGAACGCGGCGGCGGCCTTTCGGGCGGCGAACGGCGCCGCCTGGGCCTGGCCCGCGCCATTCTGAAGCGCGCCCCCATCCTGCTGCTGGACGAGCCCACGGCCAATCTGGACCCGGCTGCGGAAGAGGCCATGCTGGATCTGATCCGCCAGGCGACGCGCGGTCGCACGACCTTGATCGCCACCCATTCCGCCGCCGTCGCGGCCATGGCCGACCGCGTGGTGCGCCTGTGATGAACCGTCCCTCGGCCTCCCGCATCGGCGCCCTGATCGCCGCCCAGCGTCGCGCCCAGCGGCTGCGTCTCCGTATCGCCGCTACGACCGGCGCGATCGTCGCCGTGGCCGCGACCTGTCTTCTGGGGCTGTCGGGCTGGTTCATCACCAGCGCCGCCCTCGCGGGGATCGCCGGATCGGCGGCGGTCCAGGCCTTCAACTATATGGTGCCCAGCGCCACCATCCGTCTGCTGGCGATCCTGCGGACCGGCGCCCGCTATATCGAGCGGGTCTCCGGCCATGAGGCGGCGCTGAAGGCCCTGGCGCGGCTGCGTCCGCAACTGTTCGATGCCCTGGCTTCGGCGCCGCCAAGCCGCGCCCTGGCTCTCGCTTCGGGGGAAGCCTCGGCGCGGCTGGTCCAGGATGTGGACGCGGTTCAGACCCTGTTCGTGCGGCTGTCGGCGCCTTGGGCCCTGGGAGCCGGCGCCGCGTCCGCCGCCCTCCTCGCCGGCCTGGCCAGTCCATGGGCGGGCGCGCTCCTGCTGGCCTCAATGGCCCTCTGCGCAGCCGGCGCCCTTCTGATCGCGCGACGTCTGGCCGCCCCCGCCGGGCAGGCGGTTCAGATCGCCGTTGGCCGACTGAAAGACCGGCTGGCCGCCCTCGAGGCCGTATCGCCCGAATTGAAAGCCTATGGGCTGGACCGTTGGGCGGCGACCCAAGCGGCCGAGGCCGCCGCCGATCTGGACCGAGCCCAAGCGGCCCTGACCCAGGCCGGAGGCTGGATGGCCGCCTGGCAGGCGGTCGTCACGGGGGCGGCGGTCGCGGCGGTGGTCCCCGCCACCCTGGGTGCGTCCCTGCCTCTGACCGCCCTGGCCGCCTTGGCGGCGGTGATGGGCGTCGAATCGTTCGCCGGCCTGGTCGGCGCCCTGCAACAGAACGGCGCCGCCGAGGAAGCCGCTCGCCGCCTGGAGGCCCTGCCCTCGGCTCTTCACCCGAATCGGGCGCCGGTTTCGGTCGCCCCGACCCTGGTGCTCCAGGCCGACGGCGCGGCCCTTCATCCGCCGGCGCGCCTGGGCCTGATCGGCCCCTCCGGTGCCGGCAAGACCACGCTGATCGAACGCCTGATCGGCCTGCGGGACGCCCAGCCGGGCGAAGCTCGCCTGGGCGACATCGACGTCGCCGACCTGACCCCCGAGGACCGACGGCCGCTGTTCGCCTATGCCGCCCAGGACGTGCGGCTGATCGACGGCACCGTCCGCGAGAACCTGCTGCTGGCCGGCCCGGCCGACGACGACGCCCTGTGGCGCGCCCTGGACGACGCGGCCCTAGCCGAACGTCTGCGCGCCGACCCGGCGGGTCTGGACGCCCGCATCGGCCCCAACGGCGAACGGCTGTCCGGGGGCGAACGGCGTCGGCTGGGTCTGGCGCGCGCCTATCTGCGGCCCGCCGCCTGGCTGGTGTTGGACGAACCGACCGAGGGGCTGGACCCGGCGACCGAGGCCCAGGTGCTGAAGGCCCTGGATCGACGGCTGAAACAGGCCGGTCAGGGCCTGATCCTGGTCAGCCACCGCTCCGCCCCAACTCAGTTGTGCGACCGGACGATCCGGGTCGAGGGCGTGGGGGAAGACGGCCGGGTCGGCCTGGCGCCCGCCCGCCGGCTCACGCCCGCCTAGAGCATGATCTGAAGCCGATCAGGCTCTAGGCCTCGCCCTCGGCGATATCGCGCAGCCGCTCGGGTTCTTCGATCCGCAGTTCGCTGAGCGACAGCAGACGGATCACCCCTGTGGTCTTGAACTTGGTCAGGACCCGGCTCACCGTCTCTATGGTCAGGCCCAGATAGTCGGCGATCTCGGATCGGGTCATCGGCAGCCGCACCTGATCCTCGGCCTGCGGCCGCAAGGGATCGCGGCTGGGCAGCTCCAGCAGGAAGGAGGCGATTCGTTCCTGCGCCGTCTTGCGGCCCAGGAGCAGCATCTGGTTCTGGGCGGCGGCCAGTTCGTGGGTCGCCCGATCCAGCAGAGCCTCTTCCAGCCGGGGCCGCTCACGCACCAGAGCGCGGTATTCGCTCTTGCGGAACCGGCACAGGGTCGAATCCTCGATCGCCTCGCCTGAAAAGGCGTAGTCCTCGCCGGTCGCCAGGCCCACGAAGTCGCCGGCGAACAGGAAGCCCGTGATCTGGCGCCGCCCGTCGGGCAACAGCTTGTAGATCCGCACCGATCCCGAGGTGATGTTGAACAGATGGACGGCCGGATCGCCCTCGCGGATCAGGGCCTCGCCCGCCTTCAGCGACACCCTTTCGGCGATGGCGTCCAGGCCGGCCAGGTCCGCCGGATCCAGGCTGCTGCAGACGCTGAAGGCGCGCGCGCCGCAGCCGACGCAGACCGATTCCTGTCGGCGCTGTGCGCAGTCGGTCGGCAGGGCGCGAAGTTCCAGCATGATGGCGCGATTATGCTCTTGTCCGCCTAAGACGCAATTCTTTTGACGCGGATCAAGGCGGTCCTTTCGTCCAAGCCCTAGACGTCCGACAATGAGCGCACTCCAATACCGACGCCTGAGCGGCGACGAGGCCGACCAGGCCTATGTCATCGCGCGCATGGCTGATTCGACCCTGACGATGGACGCCTGGCGCGCCCGCGTCGCGGCGGCGCCTGCGGCCGGCGGAGTGATGGCGGCCGTGGCGGGAGGGGTCGTGCGCGCGGTCCTGGCCTATACGATCGCCACCACGACGGAGGGCGAGCGTCAATTCATCGTCGACGCCCTGGTCGCCTTCGATCTCTTGAGGCCCGAGCGGCTCGTCCAGGGCCTGATCGACGCCGCCTGCGACCTGGCCCGGCAGAACTGCAAGGCCATAGGCCTGTCGGCGGGCCTGGACGCGCCAGGACGCGACGCCGTGATACGCCATATCGCCGAAGGCGCCGTGCTGCATCGGGTCATCTGATCCGGCGGCGCGGACAGGCTGCTGGTGCGGGCGGCCGGGATCGAACCGGCAAGGGCTTTCGCCCGGCAGATTTTAAGTCACACAGGCCAGTTCCAACCATCTGATACCGCTCGTCTTTCTATCACAGGTCGCCCCACTGTGTAAGAGAGTGTGTAAGCGCTGAACAACGATCCGGGTCGCTTGCAACAAGGTCTGCCTTTTGCACCAGCCTGTTTGGACGGAGCCCTTAGCCTTCGCAGGCGGCCCGCCCCGGGGGTTGTTCAAACCCTTCGACGAGCTGGTTCAGCCAGTGATCCGGGCGGAAGTGGTCTAGTCAGCATCACCAACAAGCCGACGGCGGTGTCGGTCAGGAACAGGAATGGCTCACCCCGGGGGCGGCGAGTTGGCGTCCCGCTGCACCTCCCGCGCGTCGCCAAGAATGTCGAGGCCCCCCTTGGCGGCCAAGGCTGCGACTAGGACGCCGACCAGGAGATCGGGCCAAGACTGATCCAGCCACATGACCAGTCCTCCGGCGATCAGGATGCCCCCATTGGAGGCGAAGTCGTTGAGGCTGAAGGTCTCGGCCGCCTTCATGTTGACGTCGTTGCTCTGCTGCCGACGGATCAGGAGCAAGCACACCAAGTTGATAACTGCGGCCACGACCGCGAGGACCATCATCGTGGGACCAACCGGCTCGGTTCCGGTGAGCGTCCGTCGCAGGGCGTCGAGCAGGACCAAAGCCGAGAAGATCAGCAGCATGACTCCGGAGACCTGGGCTGCGCGAGTCTTCCAGATCAGGGCTCGCCCGACGGCGATAAAACTGATCAGGTAAACGGCGGCGTCGGACCCGTTGTCGACCGCGTTAGCGAGCAAGGCGCTGGAGTCGGCGGCAAGGCCGCCGACTCCCAAGCTCACGAACAGCAGAGCGTTCAGGGCCAACACCACCAGAAGAGTGCGGCGCTGGAGCTGGTTCGTTTCGTGGGCTCCGCTCATTCTTCGATCCCTTCCGCTTTCCGGTGCTTCACGGCCTTGGCCGCGAAGGTGGGCAGGACCAGAAGGGTCAGGGCGGTCGCCGTCAGCAGGCCGCCGATGACGACGGTGGCCAGCGGCTTCTGCACCTCGGCTCCGGCGCCGTGAGCGATCGCCATCGGGATGAAGCCGACGATGGCGACCATGGCGGTCGTGAGCACGGCGCGAAGCCGGCTGAAGGCGCCCTCGATAGCAGCGAGGGTCGGGACTGCCCCCGCCGTCAGCCGCTCCCGAATGGCCTGCATCAGCACCAGACCGTTGAGTGTTGCAACCCCAGACACAGCGATGAAGCCGACAGCCGCTGACACCGAGAAGGGCATCCCTCTCAGCAGCAGCGCCAAGGCCCCGCCAACAAGAGCAAGCGGCACACATGCGAAGACCAGGCCGGCCTCCGCGAACGATCCCAGAGCCATGAACAGCAGAACGCCGATCAGGATGAAGACGATGGGAATGACCAGACCGAGCCTTTGCTCGGCGCGTTTCAGGTTTTCGAACTGGCCGCCCCAGTCGAGGCGCACCCCGGTCGGAAGCTGGACCTGATCGACCCGCTGCTGGGCGTCAGAAACGAAGCCGCCCAGATCGCGACCGCGCACATTGGCCTGAACGACCATACGACGGCTGCCGTCGTTGCGGCTGATCTGGTTTGGCCCCTCGGCGCTCTGGATGCGGGCGACCGAGGACAGGGGCACGGTCACCCCGGTCGAGGACACGATGGGCAGGGCTGCCAAGGCGGCCGGATCGTTGCGCGCCTCATCGGCAAGGCGGACCACCACATCGAAGCGGCGGTCGCCTTCGAAGATCCGGCCCGCTTCCGCGCCGCCGATGGCGGCCGAGACCGTCTCGGACACGTCGGCGGCCGACAGGCCGTAGTTGGCCGCGGCGAACCGGTCGACGCTGACCGTCAGGGTCGGCAGGCCTGAGGCCTGTTCGACACGGACGTCGGCCGAACCCGGGGTCTGGCGCAGGGCGTCCGCGACTTGGTCGGCGACCCGCTGCATCGTGGCGAAGTCGTCGCCGTAGACCATGACGGCCAGATCGGTCCTCACGCCAGAGATCAGCTCGTTGAAGCGAAGCTCAATTGGCTGGCTGAACTCGAAATTGTTGCCGATCTGCTGGGAGGCGACCTCCTCGATCCGGGCGATCAGCTGTTCCTTCTCGAGGTTTGGATCGGGCCAGTCACGCCGGTCCTTCAGAACGATGACGCTGTCGGAGATGTTCGGCGGCATCGGGTCGACAGCCGCCTCGGCTGTGCCAGTGCGTGAGAACATGGTCTCGACCTCGGGCTGGGCCGCGATGGCACGCTCCAGCGCCATCTGCATGGCGAGGGACTGCTCGAGGGAGGCCGAAGGGACCCGCAGCGCCTGCATGGCGATGTCGCCCTCGTCCAGGGTCGGGATGAACTCCCGCCCTAGGGAGGTGAAGGCGACGCCGCCGACGACGAGTGCGCCTAGAGCGGCGATCAGCACGATCTTCGGCCGATCGACCGCCGCGCGGATCGCGGGTTCGATCCAGCGCCGGGCCTTCCGTAGGATGAAGGTCTCGTGTTCGTGCGCGTGACCGTGTTCGTCGACCTCGACCTTATTGGGATCCCGCACCAGCAGCGCGGTCATGGCCGGCACGAAGGTGAAGGAGAAGATGAAGGCGCCGACCAGGGCGAGCATCACCGTCGCCCCCATCGGGATGAAGGTCTTGCCCTCGACCCCTTCCAGCATCAGCAGGGGGGTGAAGACCAGCAGGATGATCAGCTGGCCGTAGGCGGCCGGCTTGACCATCTGCCGCGCGGCCGCGCCAGCGACCTCGAGCCTCTCGCGCCGTGTCAGCATCCGGCCGAGTTCGGCGCGGCGCTGGCTGAGCATAAGCAGGGTGTTTTCGACCACAACGACCGCGCCGTCGACCAGAAGGCCGAAGTCGAGCGCGCCGAGGCTCATCAGGTTGCCGCTGATCCCGAAGCGGTTCATGCCGATGACCGCGAACAGGAAGCTGATCGGGATCATCAGGGCCGTGATCGAGGCGGCGCGGATGTTGCCGAGCAGCAGGAACAGGACGACGATGACCAGCAGGGCCCCTTCGGTCAGGTTGCGCGCCACCGTGGCGATGGTGGAGTTGACCAGCGCCGAGCGGTCCAGGACCGTCACCGCCTCGATGCTTGGCGGCAGGGTCTTCTGCACTTCCTCAAGTCGGTCGCCGGCCGCCTGGGCGACGGTGCGGCTGTTGCCGCCGGCGATCATCAGAGCGGTGCCGAGGACGGCCTCGTGGCCGTCACGGCTGGCGCCGCCGAGCCGCGGGGCCTGTCCGATCTCGACGGTGGCGACATCGGCGACCCGGACGACCAGGCCGCTGCGGTTCACGACCGGCGCCTGCGCGAGGTCCTCGATCGTGAGAGCCAGGGCGTCGGTCCTGACGGTCAGGGCTTCGCCGGCCCGCTGGACGTAGCCGGCGCCGGCCTGGGTGTTGGCTCGATCGAGCGCCTGGATCAGGTCGCCCATGCCGAGGCCATAGGCCGACAGTCGGGCCGCGTCCGGACGGACGGCGTATTCCTTCACATAGCCGCCGACGGTGTCGACGCCGGCCAGGCCGGGTGCGGTCCGCATCTGCGGGGCGATGATCCAGTCCTGCACGGTCCGCAGATAGGTGGCGCGCGCCTGGGGCGTGGTGAGGAGTTCGCCTTCGGGCGTAAGGTAGTCCCCGCCCGCCTGCCAGCCCGGCTGGCCCGGACGTGCGAGGTTCTCGGAGTTGAACGGCCTATAATCAACCGTCCACATCAGCACCTCGCCAAGACCCGTCGTGATCGGGGCCAGAGCCGGCTCGACCCCGTCGGGCATGGACTCGCGGGCCTGGGCCAACCGCTCGGCCACCTGCTGGCGGGCGAAATAGATGTCGGTCTGGTCGGTGAAGATGACCGTGACCTGACTGAAGCCGTTGCGGCTCAGGGAGCGAGTCGAGGTCAGGCCGGGAATCCCGGCCATCGCCGTCTCCAGCGGATAGGTGACCTGCCGCTCGATCTGCTCCGGCGCGAGCGCCGGGGCGACGGTGGTGATCTGAACCTGCCGGTTGGTGATGTCCGGGACGGCGTCAATCGGCAGTTTGGTGAGGTTGAACAGACCCACGGCCGCGACCAGGGCCGTGGCGAGAACCACGAACCAGCGGAAGCGGACGGAGGCCTCGATAATGGCTTTGAACATTCGATGCCTCCCTAGTGGCCGTGCTCGGCTTCGCCCTTGGCCACCTCAGCCTTGAGCAGGAAGGCGTTGGCGGCGGCGATGCGTTCGCTGCCGGTCAGGCCCCGCAGGATCTCCGTGCGGCCGGCCGCCTGGCGTCCCACCAGGACGGGGGTGGCCTGGAAGCCGCCCTCGACCTGGACGAACACGACGGTGTTCCCTTCGACGGTGTGGACCGCCTCGGTCGGGACGGTCAGACCGCCGGTGGCCTGACCGGTCACGACCGCGCCGGTTACGGCGGAGCCGGCCGGAGGGAGGCCGGCGCCAACCGGGCGGGCGCGAATGAGGGTCGCGCCGCTGTCGCCCGTACCGGCGTCGGCGGCGACCCCGGTGACGACCGCGTCGAACTCGCCGTTCGGTCCGGTGACCCGCATGGCGGACCCCGCCCGAACATTGGCGGCCAAGGCCGGCGGTGCGTTGAACACCATCTCGACGCGGGCAGGATTGCTGACCTCGGCGACCACGCCGCCTTGGGCGACGAAGCCGCCGGGTCCGACCTGCACGCTACTCACGACCCCCGAGATGGGACTGGTTACGCTCAATCGTCCGGACGCGTTCGGCGAGCCGGCCGCGCTGGAACGTGCGCGGGCGGCGCGGGTCGCCGCTTCGGCGCTCAGCAGTTGGGCGCGGGAGGCCTCCACCTCCTGCCGGGCGACGATGCCTTGGTCGGCGAGGTTGCGATTGCGCTGATAGGCCTGTCGCGCCGCCTCGGCCTCGGCAGCCGCCGCATCGGCTTCCGCCCGGAAGGTCGCCGCCTCGCCGCTCACGACGCTGACCAAGGGCTGGCCGACGCGAACAGACTGGCCGGGCGCGACCAGGACGCGTTCGATCCGGCCGCCCACCGCCGCAGCGACCGCGGCCCGGGCATCGACCATGGGCTCGACCCGACCGGCGAGACGGGTCTCTCCACCGCCTCCCTGGCCGACACTTACCACCGTGATGCCGGCAGCCTGTATCTGCGCGGCCGAGAGTTCGATCCGTCCCTCGGGCGCCTCGCCTTCAGGACCGGGCTCGCTCTCGGCATGAGCGGCCTCGCCTTGCGATGCGGCGGGGGCCGGCTCCGACCGCTGGGCGGTGAGCCAGAGACCGCCGCCACCGAAAATCACCAGGGCGGCGACGCCGCCGATCAGCAGGGTCTTGTTGGACGTGATCTTTCGCATCACTGGGCTCCTTGGAACGGGGCGCGGCCATCCAGGCGCGCGAGATCGATCTCGGCGCGCACGCGCGCGAGACGGGCGTCGACCGCGGCGGACCGCGCGTTGATGAGGGCGGTACGGGTGACGCGCAGCTCGACCTGCGAGATGCGCCCGGCCTCGAAGCCGATCCGCGACAGGCGATAGGCTTCCTCGGCCGCGGTGACGCCGCCGTCGGCGGCCCGCACGCGGCTGGCCGAAGCCGACAGGCGCGCCACGGCGGCGGCGCGGTCGGCCTGCGCCTCCTGCCGGGCCGACATCAGACGCGCGTCCGCTGCGCGAAACTCGGCCTGTGCCGCCTCGATGTTCCCCCGGTTCCGGTCGAACAGGGGCAGAGGCATGCTGATCCCGAAAGTCAGGGCCGTGGCGTCCTCCGCCTCGAAACGACGGATGCCCACGCTCGCATTTATGTCCGGCCGGACCTGGGTGCGCTGCACGTCGATCCGGCGCTCGGCGGCCGAACGTTGCGCCTCGGCGACGCGCACCGTGGGAGCGTCGCCGATGACCGAGCGCCCGGTCATCGGCGCCTCGTCCAGCAGGCTCACGTCGATGCTCGTCACCGGCACAGGGATCATCGCCACGGCGGTGAGGCGGGCATAGGCCGCGTCGCGTTCCGCGACCGCCTCGTCGAAGGTCGCCCGAGCCGAGGCGGCTTCTGCCTCGCCCTGGATGCCGCGCAGCAGGGGTTCGCGTCCTTCCTCGACCAGGGCCAGGGCCGCGCGGGCGTCCGCCACGGTAAGATTGAGGGCCTCCTCCGCCAAGGTCGCCCGGCGCTGGGCGGCTTCGGCTTCGGCATAGACCAGGGCCAGACGGCCGGCCGCGTCGATCACCGCAAGATCGCGCTCCACGCCGACAGCGCCGGCCTCGGCGCGGGCGGCGGCGATCCGCGCCGGCCTGCGTCCCCAGAGCTCGAGATCCTGGCTCAGCGCCAGGGTCGTGTCGGCGTTGTCCATTCCGGAGAAGGGACCCGAGCCGAACGCATTCTCGACATCGAGCCCCAGCACCGGATTGGGGCGCACGCCCGCCTGCCGGACGCGGGCTTCCGCGGCGTCGTAGTTGGCGCCGGCCTCGAGGGCGGCGGGGGTTTGGCCGAGCTGGGAGAGCAACTCGGCATAGGTCGGGGCGGGGTCAGCCCAAGCGGGACTGGCCAGGGTCGCCGTGAGGGCGACGAGCGCGCAGCCCACCGCGAGACGCGGTCGCCGGCGAAACGAGGGAGACATGTTCCATTTCCAGATTTCTGATCACGAAGAGGCGCCCGCGCGGGCGCAGGTCTCCGGTCAGAGTCTGGGCGGTCGCTTCAAACCTTCGGGCGCGAACGAAGCCCGGAAATCGTCCTGTCGGCCGCCTCGCAGCGGCGCTTCGCCGAAGGCGGCCGCGATCGGTTCCGCCCCTTGGGCTCGAGCGGTGGCGGTATGGTGACAGTGGCCGTGGGCGCAGATGCCGTGACCGCCCATCTTGCTGCTGTGGTCTCCTTCGCCTGGATCGTGTTCGGCCACGGCATGGGCGGCCGGAGGCTCCGGGATGCACGTCGCGGCATCAACGGCGGGCGCGAGGAAAAAGGCGGCGAAGCCAAGTGTCATCGCCACAATCAACTTCGCCCATGTCGTCGTCGACCAGGTCATCGCGCGCTCCATACTATCGTTCGGGGCCCCAGCCAATGTGTTACACAGTACGTTACAGAGGCTGCTTGTCCCGCTAGGGCGGGAGACCGGCCGATGAATGCGCCTGTGCGACGCCACGTTGGAGGCGGCTCGCCTGAGCTTGACCGGGCCCGCGCGTTAACGTCGGCGCGATGAGCGCTTCCACAGAGGGCGGTGCTGTGTCGGGCGGCAATCATGCCGGCCTCCCGGCAGGCTCGCGCCTTCTGACGCCACGAGCTTCCTCAAGCGCCTGACGTGTGATCGACCAGGCGGAATGCAGGAAGATCCCCGCCAACAGCGCGCCCGCAACCAGATCGGGCCAACGCGAGCCCGTCAGCCAGACCAACCCGCCTGCCGCAGCCACGCCAAGGCTGTGGATCAGATCGTTTCTTGTGCAGAGCCAAACGGATCGCACGTTGGCGTCGCCGTCCCGGAAGCGAATGAGCAAGGCCGCGGCCAGTAGATTGGCCGCGAATCCGAAAGCGCCAAGCCCGGTGATGACAACTCCCTCTGGCGCTGCGCCCGTCAGAGCCCGCCATGTCGCGAACGCGAGCACGCCGACACCAAGCGCTGCAAGGCTCGCGCTCTTCACGAGCGCCGCAGTCGCGCGGACCTGAACAGAACGCCCTATGACCCAGAGGCTCACGGTGTAGGTGACGCTGTCCGCGAGGAAGTCCAACGCATTCGCCGCGAGCGCGGCAGATCCCTGGGCGATGCTTCCGATCAGGACGGCGCCGAAGCCGACGAGGTTGATGGCTATCACGCTGACCAGCACGCGCCGGTAGGCAGGCGACGCACCGTCAAACTTAACCGCAGACCCGCAACACCCTACGGCCGACCCGCATGAGGCTTCATTCTGTTCCATGAAACCTGCCTACATGCTCTAGTCACTAGAGGATCAAGCGCCTATTTTCCCCTCATGGCCGCCACTGCTCTCCTCACCATCGGCAAGCTCTCCGCCGCGACGGGCGTGAAGATTCCTACGATCCGTTTCTACGAACAGGCCGGTTTTGTTGCCCGCGCCGCCACGGACCGCGAGCGATCGAAGACTGTACGATGACGCTGGCCTTCGCCGGCTCGCCTTCATTCGCCATGCACGCCAACTGGGCTTCGATCTGGATGCGATCCGCTCTCTTCTCGATCTGGCGGACCAGCCGGACCGCACCTGCGCGGAAGCGAACCGGATTGCGGAGCAGCACCTCAGGGCGGTTTCGGAAAAGATTCGACAGCTGAAGGCGCTTGAACGCGAACTGTCACGCATGACGGCGGACTGCGCCGGCGGGCAGGTGTCCGCCTGCAAGGTGATCGAGGTCCTGCAGGATGCGACTTGTCCGCACCACTGACGCGTCACGAGGGCTCGGTGAAAGGAGGCTGCCGGGGCGCCCTCCCCGCTGGACCTTCCGCGAGGGGAAACCTGGAACTCCGCCTCGCGAGTTCAGGAACAGAAAGGGCGGCAGTCCTGAGCCGGCGGACGCACGGCGGCAGCGATCAGGACTAAAACGCCCGGCTTCCGGCCAGGACGTCAGCTATGAGGAACGGTTTCCGGCGCGGAGGTCGAAGCCGAACCGGTCGCCGGCTGCGACGGCGGCGCCGGTTCTTCCTGAGCTGAAGGGGTCTCGTCACAGCACTTCATCTCGGCGTCGGCCGCCATGTCCTTGCAGCATTCGCAGCCTTCGGCCGCGAGCGCCGCGCCAGCGCTCAGCACGAACGCCGCCCCGGCCGCCGCCAGCAGTTTGGAAACATTCATCGTCGTCCTCCTAGTGAACCATGAAGCGAATTGAGCCGGACATCTCGTGGCCGTCCGCGCCTTCGGCGGTCCACGCCGCGGTATAGGTCCCCGGCGCGAGGCGCGGCAACGCAACCTCGACGGTCGATTCGGCCGCGGCCGCTGGGACATCGACGACGATCGGTGCCTGACCCTGCGCAGTAAAAGTCACCGTCTTCAGGATCATCGGATGGGGAAAGGTCACGCTGAACCGCTCAGGCGAGCCATGGGTCATCGCGCCGTCAGCGGGGACCGTTGTGACGCCCGACTGGGGCGCTGCCGCCGGGGCCTGCATGGTGTGGCCCGCATGCGGATCCTGCGCGGCGGCGGCTCCGGCGAACGCGAGCGCGGCTGTGATGGCGAGAGTGCGGATCATGGGAAGGTCTCCTTCAATCTAGAACCAGGCCTTGAGACCGACGACGAAGCGGGTGTCGTCGGGCTCGCCGCCCCGGGCCTCAATGTAATCGGCGGTGTCTCCAAGCGCGCGGCTCCACTCGACGCCGACGTAGGGCGCGAACTCCTTGCGGAACTCGTAGCGCAGCCGCAGGCCTGCCTCGACCGAGGACAGGCCGGAGCCGATCTCCAGTTCTGGAATCTCGCTGGCGGAGACGTCGATTTCGAGGCGCGGCTGGAGGATCAGGCGCTGGGTTATGCGCTGGTCGTACTCGGCCTCGACGCGGGCGGTCAGGTCGCCCTCGGTCGACAGAAAGGCCGCAGCGTCGATCTCCCACCAGTAAGGGGCCAGTCCCTGAAGCCCGAGGACAAGATGGGTCGTGTCCTCGCCGTCGGGTCGGAAATCCTGGCGTACGCCCGCCTGAACGTCCCAGAACGGCGTGACCGCGCGGCTGTAGAGCGCCTGGAGTTCGGCTTCTTCGAGATCGCCCCCGAAGTCGCCCTCGCCTTCCGACTTCCACCAGAAGCGATTAATGTCTCCGCCGGTCCAGCCCTGGACGTCCCAGAGATAGGTCTCTTTGTCGTCGCCGAACCCAGCTTCGAGGCGGTCGATGATGACAGCCGTGGTGCGCACGTCGCCGTTCTCGCGCACCAGGATCTGACGGGCGGCTGCCATGGCCTCGGTTCCGAAGACCAGGTCAGCCGCGTGGGCCGGACCGGCGAGGGCCGCGACTGGAAGCGGGTCCTCTGGCGGCCTCCCAGGGTTGTCGGCGCTGGTCGGCACGTCCGGCGGCCCCATGCTCATCGCCGACATGTCGTGGCCGGCGTGAGGGTCGGCTTGGGCGGGGGTCATGGTCGACATGTCGTGGCCCGCGTGCGGATCAATCTGCTCGACAGGCGGCATTGTCGACATGTCGTGCCCCGCGTGCGGATCCAGCGTCGCGGGCTGAGCCGGCATCTGATGGCCGGCGTGAGGATCGCTCACCGGCGCGGTTTGGGCGGGGGCCATGACATGGCCCGCGTGCGGGTCCTGCGCCGTCGGCCGGGCCGGCGTTTGGGGGCGGGGGGCCGGTTCGGCCGCGGGCCGTGTTGGCGCCGGCATGGCATGGCCTGCATGAGGGTCCTGGGCCTGGGCGCTGAAAGGGCTGGCCGCGAGGATCAGCGGCGCGAGGGCGATGGCGACGCGGTTCATGACGCGGCTCCGTCCATGGGCCGCACAGTGACGACGTTGAACATCCCGGCGTGCATGTGCATCAGCATGTGGCAGTGGAAGGCCCAGTCGCCAGGCGCGTCGGCGGTCAGATCGAAGGTCACCTTGCCGCCGGGCGCGACGTTGACGGTGTGTTTGAGCGGCTGGTGCCCGGCCGGGCCGCCTGTGACCAGTTCAAAGAAGTGGCCGTGCAGGTGGATTGGGTGGGCCATCATGGTGTCGTTGACCAGGGTCACCCGCACTCGCTCGTTGCGCTCGAAGCGGATGGGCTCGACCAGCTCGCTGAACTTGCGGCCATCGAAGCCCCACATGAACCGCTCCATATTGCCCGTCAGATGGATTTCCATGGTACGAGACGGGGCCCGCTGGTCCTTGTTGGGGGCGAGGGACACCAGATCGGTGTAGACCAGCACCCGGTGCGGCACGTCCTCCAGCCCGATCGGCCGTTCACCCAGGCGATTGGCCGGGTCCATGGCGATGGCGTCTACGCCGACGCCGACCGCCATGTCCGGCGGAGCGTTCTCGGGGTCGCGCATGTTCATTCCGGCCATGGACATTCCGGCCATGTCTCCCGCCGGAGCCCCGCCTTGCGTCGAGGCTCCATGATCCATGCCGGTCATCGCGCCATGATCCATCCCGGACATACCGTCCATCGAACCGTGGTCCATCCCGCCCATGCCCATGTCGCGCATCGTCAGGTTCGGGACTTCACGCAGTGGCGGGACCTCGGCGGTCATGCCCAGGCGCGGCGCCAGGGTCGCCCGGCCCATGCCGGAACGGTCGATGGCTTCCGAGACGATGGTGTAGGCGCGGTCCTCGGTCGGCCGAACGATGACGTCGTAGGTCTCCGCCACCGAAATTTGGAACTCGTCGGTCTCGACCGGGCGCACATTCTCCCCGTCGGCCTGCACCACCGTCATCGGTAGCCCCGGAATACGCACGTTAAATATCGACATGGCCGAGGCGTTGATGACGCGCAGCCGGACCCGCTCGCCGGGCCGGAACAGCCCGGTCCAGTTCTCCTGCGGTCCGTGGCCGTTGATGAGGTAGGTGTAGGTCGATCCGTTGACGTCGAGGATGTCGCGCGGGTCCATCCGCATCTGGCCCCACATGCGGCGCTCCTCCAGGCTCATCCGGTCGCTGCCGTCGAGCAGGCCTGCGAGGGTCGTTCGCTGCTGGTTGAAATAGCCGGGACTCTTCTTCAGCTTGTCCAGGATTTCGTGCGGGTGCATGAAACTCCAGTCCGACAGCACCAGTACATGCTCTCGATCGTAGGCGACGGGATCGGCGCCCGCCGGATCGATGATGATCGGTCCATAGTGGCCCATCGCCTCCTGGAGATTGGAGTGGCTGTGGTACCAGAACGTCCCCGACTGCCGGATCGGGAACTCGTAGACGAAGGTCTCACGCGCCTTGATGCCAGGGAAGCTGATGCCGGGCACGCCGTCCATCTGGAACGGCACCAGCAAGCCGTGCCAGTGGATCGAAGTGTCCTCGTCCAGGGTGTTGGCCACCGACAGCCGGACGTTCTGGCCCTCCCGCAGGCGAAGCAGCGGCGCCGGCAGGACGCCGTTGATGGTAATCGCGTGCCCCGTCCGACCTCCGACGGTGAACGGCGAGTGGCCGACCGTCAGATCGACGTTCGGCCCGGTCAGCGTCGGCATGTCCGCCCGCAGGCCGGCCGAGCCGGTCTGCGCCCAGGCCGGCAGCAGGCCCTGCAGCCCCAGCAGCCCACCGCCGGCGGCGGCGCCACGGAGAAGCATTCGGCGATCGAGACTTGGGGTCGACATGGGCGATTGAATCCTTGGTCGGCTGTTCGGCCGTTCGTTTAGATACGCATCCCGGCTACGCGCCCCTTGCGTCAGGACGCCACAGCCAACGCGATCGTGGCCTTGTGCACCTTCCCATCATGGCAAGGTCAAGCGTCTGCGTTCGGCGACCAGGCCAGCGCCTCCGCCAGTTTCCTGCGAGCGCGAGCCACGCGAGTCTCCACGGCCTTGGGCGTAATGCGCAGGATAGAGGCGATCTCGGCATGAGACCGCCCTTCGAGCGTGGCGAGCAGGAGCGGCGCCTTGAGGGCGTCCGGCAGGTCGGACAGCGCCCGTTGCAGGGCCTCGGCCCTGCGCCGGTCGTCCAGACGGGTCTCCGGCAGGGGCGCCTCGTCGCCGACCGCGGTCGCCTCGGGCGCATCCAGTCCCATGACCCCTCGCACGACACGGCGCACCGCACGCCGACGGCTCCAATCGCGGCATTTGTTCAGGGCGATGGAGCGGAGCCAGACGTCGAATGGCCGCGCCGGATCATACCGCCGCAAGGCCAGCCAGGCGGAGGCGTAGGCTTCCTGAAGCACGTCGTGAGCCTCGGCCTCGTCGCCGACATAGCGGCGAACGAACCTGTAGAGCTCGGCCTTCGACGCGGTCATCAGGGCGGTGAATGCGGCTGCATCGCCGCGCGCCGCACGGGCCTCTATGCTGTCTTCGGCCCCCACGCGCCGCGCTTAGCCGGCGTCGTCGCGCAGGGCGTCGACCACCGCGGCGTCGAACACCTCGGCCTGAGCCGGTGTCAACACCGATCGCATCTCGAAGACATGGGCGATGGTCGCCTTCTGCAGATCTCCCATGGCGGCGTGGAAATGATCGACTGCGGCCTGGACCTGGGGCGTATCGCCATCGCTGGCTGCGATCGCAGCCGACAGTTCGCGATTGGCGGCGCGGACTTCCGCCTCTAACGCCGGTCGCCTCGCGGCGAAGCGGGCCTCGATGACGTCGAGCCGGCGATCCTGCTCGGCGCTCAGATCGAGCTTTTCATGAAGGACGCTGTGCAGACTCGGCGGTTGGCGCTCGCGCATGATCCAGGCCGCGCTTGCCCAGGTCGCCGCGCCGCTGGCCAGGGCCGCCAAAACCGCGGTCATGACGATGGCCTTCCACGTCGCCCTCATCCGCGAGCCTCCAGACCGGCGAAGGGTGAGAGCCCGGCCGACACGGTGAAAACCCGCAACTCGGACGGCCCCGGTCGGGGCGCCACGAGCATCAAACCTCCGTTTGCGATGCCGATCACCAGGGCGAAGGCGATGGCGGCGAGCCGGACCTGCCCCATACGAGCCCGCGCTCCGCGTTCGCTGATCCGCGCCCAGACCTCTTCCTCCACGCCTGCGAGCCCGGCGATGTCGCCCGGCGCGACCTGGCCGATCAGTCTGTCTATGTCGTCAGTCATTGCGCACCTGCGTCACGCCCCCTCTCCCATACGCGCCCGCTGAATCTTTCCCTCGCGAGGGGGCGAGCCGTCGCCCGCGTAGATATCAGAGAACGACCGGGAACGGCCCTGTCATCCGGGGGAAGCGATGTGAGCGCCTGGTCAGGCCCCGCGAGGGCTCCGTTTCCCGATGTGCTCGATCCGCTCACCGGCGTCAGGTTCTTCCTCGCGCTCGGCGTCGTGCTGTTCCATTACCAACTCTACTGGACGCTGCCGCCGGAGAGCGCAGGCTTGTTGAACCGCGCGCGCTTGGGTGTGGACGTCTTTTTCATCCTGTCGGGCTTCATCCTGACGCACGTCTATCTGCAAGGGGACCGGCCGCTGGACTATCGGCGGTTCCTGGCGGCGCGGTTCGCGCGGATTTATCCGGCCCACCTGTTCATCCTGCTGGCCATGCTGGGGCTCGTGCTTGCGGCGCCCCTGTTCGGGGTCGGGCTGGAGCCAGGCCGGTTCAATCCCGCAGACTTCGTCGGCACCCTCCTGCTCGTCCAGGCCTGGTTTCCGCGTGAGACCCTGGTGCTCTGGAATGGACCGGCATGGTCACTGTCTGCGGAGTGGTTCGCCTATCTCGCGTTTCCCGCCTACGCCGCCTTGGCGTTACGACTGCGGGCCCGACCATGGGTGCTGATCGCGCTCGCCGCGATACTGTTCGTCGCGCTGGATGCGATCTATCGCGTGCAGTTCGGACGCGTGCTGCCTCGGGCCGAAGACAGCATGGGCATCCTGCGGATCATCCCTGAATTCCTCTACGGCATCGGTCTCTACTACCTCGGGCAGCGCTGGACGCCTTCAGCGCGCGTGTCGGTCATAGGTGCTCTCGCCGCCACGGTCGCGCTGCTCGCCTTGATGCAGATCGGGGCCGACGATCGCATCATCGTGGCGGCCGCTGGGCCCTTCATCCTGTCGCTCGCGTTGTTGGCCAAGGCGGACGTTCGGACCTTCCTTTCCCACCCCGTCGCCCTGTTCGCCGGCGAAGCCTCGTTCGCGCTCTACCTCGTCCACATCCCCATCCTGATGGTCTGGCGCAATGCGGCGCAGGCCGTCGCGGGTTGGCCCGGAGATTACCGGATGGGCGTAGTTGAACTCATCGCCATGCTGGTGTTGACGCTCGTCGTCGCCGCCGCCATCCATGTCCTCGTCGAGCAGCCCGGCCGCCGCTGGCTCCGGGGGCGGATGGCGCCGCAGCGCGCCGACCCCATCGAAGCCAAACGATCCGTTCACAGCGATCAGGGAGAACCCTTTTGAACCCTGCGAACCTGAACCGTCGCCTGTTCCTGGGCGCGGGGGTCCTCATCGGCTTGAGCGGAACGGCCTGCGCCCAGACGCGCCCGTCGAGGAACCTGACGGTCTTCAAGACGCCGACCTGCGCTTGCTGCGACGCCTGGATCGCGCACATGCGCGAGGCAGGCTTCAGCACCACCATCACGGTTCTTCCGAGCCTCCAGTCAGTCCGCAGCAGTCGAGGAATGCCGGACGCCCTGGCCTCCTGTCATACTGGGCTGATCGACGGCTATCTCGTCGAGGGTCATGTGCCGGCTGCTGACGTCGTCCGGCTGCTGGCCGAGCGACCGACGGCGGTAGGCATCGCCGTGCCGGCCATGCCGCTCGGTTCGCCCGGCATGGAGACGCCCCAGGGGCACAAGGAACCTTACGACACTTTGCTGGTGCTCCGATCAGGAGCCACCCGCGTGTTCAATCGCCACAACCGACCGGCCTGATGCTCAGGCCATTCAGGTGATCCACAATCCGGAGCTTGCCATGTCTCGCACACCCCTTGCCCTCGTCCTGTCGTTCGCTGTGCTCTCGGCGACACCCGCTTTCGCCCAGGACCACGCCCACGGCCACTCCGACCCAGGCGCGGTCGCTGCGGAAGCGGCGGACGCGGCCACCGCCGTCGATGCCTTCCACGCCGCACTCAAGGCCGGCGACACGGTCGGCGCGCTGACGCTTCTGGCGCCCGATGTGATGATCTTCGAAGAAGGCGGCGCGGAGCGGTCGCGCGACGAATATGCGTCCCATCACCTGGGAGCGGACGCCGCCTTCGCCGCCGCCTCGGAGGCGACGGTGGCGCGCAGATCGGGCTGGGCCGACGGCGACATCGCGTGGATCACCAGCGAGGGCCGCACGACTGGCCAGTTCAACGGCCGCGCCGTGGATCGACTCACGACGGAGACGATGGTCCTCAAGCGGCACGCCGACGGCTGGCGCATCCACCACATCCACTGGTCGTCACGCGCGCCTCGCTAGACGAGGATACGGCGATGCGTGAAGGCTCGTCACCGAAGGCCTGCCAGCCGCCGCCTGGCTCGCCCTACTGAACGCTCTGAAAAGCGGCGTTGCAGGCCTCTTCGCAGCGGCGGCAAGACTCGGCGCAGATGCGGCAGTGTTCATGCATGTCCGCGTGGCGCTCACACTCCTCGGCGCACAGCCGGCAAGCTTCGGCGCACGCCTGCAAGGTCAGCCGAATGACTCCTTCGTTCGAGCCCGTCCGGCGAGAGGCGACGGCGCCAGCCGCAGTGCAGATGTCAGCACAGTCCTGGTTCAGTCGAATGCACTGGAGCAGGCTTTGCACCATCTCCTCGCCGAGACAGGCGTCAGCGCAGATCACGCAGGATTGGGCGCAGTCATAACATTCGTCGATGCACCGCGCGAGGGCGGTGTTGACCGAACCCCTGACGTGCGGGTGGGTGCTTATCATCTCTTGGGCGTGCATGGCGCTCTCCTTGGCTGGGGATGCGAAGCCAACCCGCCTTCGTTCGGGCGGTTCCAGAACATAAAGGTGAGGAGGGCGGCGCGAGGGGAGTCGGGCGCGCCTGCGTAGAGGGGCTACAGCGCGGCTGGCGGCGGAAGCGTTCCCATGACGGCGACGAGTCCAAGGATGGCGGCGCCAAGCGCGGCCTCGACCGCGATGCTGCGTCGAAGCCGCTGGAGGGCCGCGACTGGATCTTCCGCGCCCTGCAGCTTCAGCCCGAGCGAGGGCGTGAGGCGGTAGCGATTGTCCGCCGCCAACGCCAGCATCAGGACGAACAGCACCAGCTTGGCGATCAGCAACTGCCCATAGAGGTTGGTTCCCAAGCCTTCGAGCCGCTCCGGGCCGACCAGGAACCAGCTGTTCGCCAAGCCCGTCACCACCAACAGAGCAACGGCGAGGGTCCCCAGCCCGGCGAACCCGTGCAGGGCTCTATGAATCGCGAGATCGTCCTGCGCGGTTCGGCGCAGCAGCAGGATCGTCAGGGCGGCCAAGGCTCCCAGCCACAAGGCTGCTGCGACCGTGTGGATGACGTCGGCGACGAGATGGATGACGCCACCCGGTCCTTCGGTCGCCGCGCCGTGGCCGGTCCAGGCAAAGCTGGCGGCGACAAGGAGTCCAAGGACCACCATCAGCCACCAGATCGCCCTGCCAGGCGTCAAGGCGACAACCACGACAAGGCCAAGGAGGGCGATCGCGGCCCGCGCCACCATGGCCATGCCAAGTCCGGTCCCGGTGATCATGAAGGACAGGGACGCTGGCTTGACCGCTTCGCTCAGGGAACCCGCCATGACGGCGGTCTGGGCCACCAAGGCGGCAAGCGATCCAAGTCCGACCACGATCGCGGCGAAGGCCAGCGTCTGCCGCGCCCAGGTCAGGTTCGGACCGTCGTCCCGCCTGAAGCTGTAGAGCAGGAACAGCGGCGCGCCGAGCAAGACGACAGCGCCGCTGTATTGAAGCCAGCGGAGGGCGATGACCGCGACTTCGAGCACGGCGTCAACGCACCGAGAAGGTGTAGGAACCCGTCATGCGGTGCCCGTCGCTCGATGCGATGCGCCAATCGACGCGATAGGCGCCGGCGGCCAGCGGACGGGCGAGAGTGCCGGTCAGTGTCTTGCCGTCCTCGCCGACCAAAGTGCGGATCGCGACCTTGTCCCCCGCCGCATTGACGACGTCGAAGCCGGAGAAGGCGGGAACCGTGCGCTCGCTAAAGGTCAGGGTGAGCGTTCGGGTCGACGCCACAGCCGAGTTGGGCGCGGGCGTCGCGCTGACGAGACGGGCGTGGGCCGCCGCCGGCCCAGCGATGAAGGCCGCGGCCGCCGCGACGGCGATGAAGGGCGCGGAATTGAAGTTACGCATACTCAGTCTCCAGACATTCGGCCGCTTCCGGCCCTTTGCTTCACTACGCGCGATACGGGCGCTTCCCTCGTGAGGGAGGATCGCGGCCGATCCAAGGACCGGCCGCGACACCCTTATGCGACGCCGTAGCCGGCTCGCTCGATAGCGGCCCGGACGCGGGCTTCGTCGGCCTCGCCTTCCACCCGCAGCGTCCCGGTGGCGATCTCGATCTCCATCCGGGCTTCTGGCGCCACCTCGGCCACGGCGGCCCTCACCGTCGCGGCGCAGCCGCCGCATCTCATGCGTTCAACCTTTAGCTCGATCATCGTCATCTCCTTTGTTGATCGACGATGAGGCAGGTGGGGTTTCCCAGCGTGGGAGGGTCAAGGGGCAACTACGGACTTGACCTTGCCATGATGGGAAGGGGCAGCAGAGGCGCGGAGGAGAACGATGATGTATCATGAACACCACAGCCATTCGACGACGCCTGCCGGGCAGGTCCAAGCCCACGGCACCTCGCTGAACCGTCTCGCCTTTACCGCTACGCTGCACTGTCTTTCAGGCTGCGCCGTGGGAGAGGTGCTGGGGATGGTTATTGGAACGGCGCTCGGATGGAGCGCCCTGTCGACCATCGGCCTGGCCGTGGGGCTCGCCTTCCTCTTCGGCTATGCCTTCACCATGATCCCGTTGCTGCGGGCCGGACTGGCGTTCGGGGCGGTTCTGAAGCTGGCTCTGGCGGCGGACACTGTCTCGATCGCCATCATGGAGATCGTCGACAACGCCATCATGCTGGTCATTCCCGGCGCGATGGACGCACATCTGGACTCGTTTCTGTTCTGGGGCAGCCTCGGAGCCGCGCTCGTGATTGCAGGCGCCGTCGCCTTCCCCGTCAATCGCTGGCTGATTTCGCGAGGCAAGGGGCACGCGGTGGTGCACAGGCGTCATGCGCATTGATCCGACCTGGGCCGGCGGGGGCGCCACCTACCCCGGCCCTGTCGGCTGGGGCTTTCTGGAACAGGCCACGTTTGTTCGCGTTGGCCGGACGACAGCGATATTCCGGGAGCGTGGAAGATGAAAATGAGCTGGGGCCGCTTCGCGGCGATGATCGCGACCTCGACGGTCGTGATGTTCTTCTTGATGTATCAGCTGGTCTACAGCCTCGACCATGCACTGTTCAGCCTCAACCGCCTGATGGCGTCACTCATCATGGGCTGCGTCATGGCGATGATCATGCTGGGATTCATGTGGAGCATGTATGAGGGCAGACGCACGAAGGTGGCCATCGTCGTGGCGGCCGCAATTCTCGGCGCCCTGATGCTCTATATGAACCGTGCACAGACCCTGGTGGATGACACCACCTTCATGCGCGCCATGATCCCGCACCACTCCATCGCCATCAACAACGCCAGCAACTCGCAGATCAGCGACCCCCGAGTCAGGGAACTGGCCGACGAAATCATCGCCAGCCAGGTCCGCGAGATCGAGGAAATGAAGTTGCTCATCGCTGAGATTGAGCGTGATGGGAAGCGCGGCGAGCGCCCCCTTCCTCCGCGCCCGGCCGTTCTAACCCCGGAGATGCAGCCGAAGATTCGAGAAGCGGTTCGGTAAGAACGGCCCCTCCGAACTGTTGCGCTCTTCCGCCTAGCCACCAGCGAGACGAGTTCGCACGGGAGTTTCGACTCCCGTGCGATTTCGCTGACGTGAGTTTGATCAGCCAGTCGGCTGACCCGTTCCCGGCGCTTGAGCGGCCGCGCCCGAGCGGTGCTCGGCCACCCATTGCTCCAGTTCGGCGATCTCCTGCCGCTGCATGGTCATGGTCTTCTCCGCCATCTGGCGGAGCTCCGGGTCGGGGTTCTGCTGCATCAGCACCTCCGATATGGCCATGCCGCCACGGTGGTGCTCGATCATCTTGAGGGCGAACGTTTCCGACGGGTCCGCGCCGTTCGCCCGGCTCATGGCGAGATGCATCTGCTGCTCAGCCGCAGAGTAAGGCGTATCAGGGCCGGCCGGCATACCGCTCGGGCCGGCGGCCATTGCGGGATCGGACGACGTAGCCGCCGTATCGCCATCGTTCGTCTCGGGGTCCTCAGCCGGAGTGCAGGCCATCAGCAGCGCGGCTAGGGCGACGCCGGCAAGGCCCGTCTTAAGTCTTATCGACATGGGTGGTTCTCCAATGGTGAAGCCTAGCGAACCGGCGGCGTGGCGCGAGGTTCCCAAAAGGGCCTTGACCTTCCCATGACTGGAACGTTCATCAGGAGAGGGACTTCCATCCTGGAGACATCCCGATGACCGCCACATCCCTGCGAACGCTCGATATTCCCGTGCTCGGCATGACCTGCGCCAGTTGCGTGGGGCGGGTCGAGAAAGCTATCCGGGCAGCCCCCGGCGTCAGAAGCGCCACGGTGAACCTCGCCGCCGAACGTGCGCGGGTGGAACTGGATGACGTGGGGTCTGCGGCGGCCGTGACCCAGGCGATCCGCTCCGCCGGCTACGAACCGATCGAACGCATTATCGAACTGAAGATCGGCGGCATGACCTGCGCGAGTTGCGTCGGCCGGGTCGAGCGCGCGCTGAAGGCCACGCCGGGCGTTCTGGACGCCAGCGTCAACCTGGCGACCGAGAGAGCCACGGTCCGGGTGCTGGAGGGCGCCGCTGATTCGCGCGCCTTGACGGATGCAGTGGCCAAGGCGGGCTACACCGCCGAGGCGGCGTCCGCGCCGGACACGACCAGCGAGGATCGGGAGCAGGCGTCGCGGGCGGCGGAAATCCTTAGTCTCGGTCGTGCCGTCGCCATCGCGGGCGCCGCGACCCTGCCGCTGTTCGTCATCGAGATGGCGCTGCACTTCGTTCCGGGCGCCCACGCCTGGCTTATGGACTCGATTGGCATGACGCCCTGGCGGATCGTCAGCTTCCTGCTGGCGACCTTCGTGCTCTTCGTCCCGGGTCTGCGCTTCTATCGAAAGGGCGTGCCCAACCTGATCCGGCTGACGCCGGACATGAACTCGCTCGTCGTGCTGGGCGCCACCGCCGCCTGGGCCTTCTCGACGGTCGCCACCTTCGTCCCTCAGTGGCTGCCGGCCGGAACCGCCAACGTCTATTTCGAAGCCGCCGCCGTGATCGTCACGCTGATCCTTGTCGGCCGCTGGTTCGAGGCCCGCGCCAAAGGGCAGACCAGCCAGGCCATTCGTCGCCTGATGACGCTCCAAGCCAAGACGGCGCGCGTGGAGCGGGACGGGTCGGAGATCGAGCTGCCGATCGATCAGGTCACGCCAGGCGACGTGATCGTGGTTCGGCCCGGTGAGCGCGTTCCGGTCGACGGCTCGGTGCTGTCCGGCGCCTCCTTCGTTGACGAGTCCATGCTCACCGGCGAGCCGATCCCGGTGGAGAAGGTCGAGGGCGCCAAGGTCGTCGGCGGCACGATCAATACGACGGGCGCCTTCCGTTTCCGGGCCGAGAAGGTGGGTTCCGAGACCGTGCTGGCGCAGATCGTGCGCATGGTCGAGGCGGCCCAGGGCGCCAAGCTGCCGATCCAGGCGCTGGTCGACAAGGTGACCGGCTGGTTCGTTCCCGCTGTCATCGCCATCGCTGTCGTGACCTTCGGCGTCTGGGTGGTGTTCGGACCGCAGCCGGCGCTGGGCTTCGCCCTGGTCAACGCCGTCGCCGTGCTCATCATCGCCTGCCCCTGCGCCATGGGACTGGCCACCCCGACCTCGATCATGGTCGGGACCGGCCGCGCCGCCGAACTCGGCGTCCTGTTCCGCAAGGGCGAGGCGCTTCAGGCGCTTCAGGGCGTCGAGGTCGTCGCCTTCGACAAGACGGGCACCCTGACCGAGGGGCGGCCGGAACTAACCGACCTCACCGTGGCCGAGGGCTTCATCGAGGACGAGGTGCTGAGCCTGGTCGCCGGGCTGGAGACGCGCTCGGAGCACCCCATCGCCCGCGCCATCATTCAGGCCGCCGAGGCGCAAGGCCTTCCCGTTCCTGATCCGGACACCTTCTCCTCGCGTCCCGGTTTCGGCGCCGAGGGTCGGGTCGGCGGCCGGTTTGTGCAAGTCGGCGCTGACCGCCTTATGCTCGGTCTCGGCCTCGACCTGTCCGCCTTCGCCGATCAGGCGCAGTGGCTGGGTGAAGAAGGCAAGAGCCCCCTTTATGCCGCGATCGACGGCCGTCTCGCCGCCATCATCGCGGTCGCCGATCCGATCAAGGCCACCACCTCCGCCGCTATCGCCGCCCTTCACGCCCTCGGGTTAAAGGTGGCCATGGTCACCGGCGACAACCGCCGGACCGCGGAGGCCGTGGCTCGACGTTTGGGCATCGACGAGGTGCGCGCCGAAGTTCTGCCGGACGGCAAGGTGGAGGCCGTTCGCGCCCTTCAGACCGGCGGCCGGCGGGTCGCCTTCGTGGGGGATGGCGTCAATGACGCGCCGGCTCTGGCGGCGGCCGATGTCGGGCTCGCCGTCGGCGGCGGCACGGATGTCGCGATCGAGAGCGCCGATGTGGTCCTGACCGGTGGCGACCTGCGGGGCGCCGTGAACGCCGTCGCCCTCTCGCGGGCGACGATGCGCAACATCCGCCAGAACCTGGTCTGGGCGTTCGGCTACAACGTAGTGCTGATCCCGGTCGCCGCAGGACTGCTCTTCCCCGTGTTCGGCTGGTTGCTGTCGCCCATGCTGGCCGCCGGCGCCATGGCCCTGTCCAGCGTCAGCGTCCTCACCAACGCGCTGCGCCTCCGTGGCTTCAAGACCCGCTTCGAAGGAGTTGTCGCATGAATATCGGCCAAGCCTCCAAGGCGACCGGCGTTTCGACCAAGATGATCCGCTACTACGAGTCTGTCGGCCTGATCCGGCCGGCGGACCGGACTGAGAGCAACTACCGGGACTTCTCGGACCGTGACGTGAACGAGTTGAGATTCATTCGCCGAGCCCGCAACCTTGGCTTCTCGGTCGAGGAGATCACCCATCTGCTCTCGCTCTGGCGGGACCGGGACCGATCAAGCCGGGAGGTGAAGGCGATCGCCGACAAGCATGTCGCCGACCTCGACGCGCGGATCGCCGAGATGACCTCCATGGCCGACACCCTGCGCGACCTTGCGCGGTGCTGCGCAGGCGACGACCGGCCGGACTGCCCGATCCTCACCGACCTGTCCGCCTCGGGCGCCGCCCCTGCGAGCGCAACGGTGAAGACGTCCCGCCGCTCGCCGAAGCACGCCCTGGCAGCGTCCTGACGCAGTCGAGATCGAGCCGGATGCACTGGGTCAGATCCTTGGTGCCGAACGTCAAGGTCCGACACCATCGGGATGTAATCGGAAAATCCGGAGTCCTGGGAGGTATGCGACTGGCCGCTCTGCTCATGGCGGATCGCGCAGCGCGTCAGGCCGGAATGCTGGACTCCGTGAAGGGGGCCTCTACACTTCGCGTCGGCGGGTTCCGGAATGGATAGGCGCTGATCTTGAGCCGGGGGACGCTTTGCGTCGGCGGCGATCAGAACTGAAACTCCCGGCTTCCGTACAGAAGTTCCAGACCCGCCCCCTTCTCTCATCCGTCCGACGGACGAACTTCAATCGACATCCGGGTCGATGATCCCAGCCCGTACCGCCACCGCCACGGCCTCGATCCGGGTGCGCACCCTGAATTTGGCGCAGGCTTTCTCCAGATTCCTGCGCACCGTCAACTCCGGCCATCCCGGATCGATCACCACCGTTCACGCCGATTCCGCCACCCTGGCCTTCGAGCAGCTGACCCTGCTGGTCCGCGAGTCCGAGGGCGGCCGCGATCTGCCGCGCGACGACATCCGCACCCTGCTGCACCTGATGGTCGATGTGGTCGTGCAGATGAAGAAGACGGACGGTCGGTTCCTGATGACGGAGGTCTGGCATGACCCGCTTCGCAAGCGCCGCGCCGGCGACTAGGGCCGGTCTGGTCGCGGTCGCCGTCCTCGCCGCCTCCGCCCTGTTCGCGGCCGGAGCCCTGACCATCGCCCTGATCGGCCTTGGGCGCTTCTCCGCCGACATCGAGCCGGCCCGCGTGCCGGGCTGGTTCCTCTATTACCGTCATGATCCCGACGTCCGGCGCTGGCTGGCGATCGGCGCCGGCGTGATGAGCCTCGGCCTGTTGATCCTTGTGATGGCCGCGGCCCTGGGCGTGCGCCGCCCGCTGCACGGCGCGGCCCGTTGGTCGACGGCGGGCGAACAGCGCAGGCACGGCCTGCGGCCGAAGAGCGGGCTGCTGCTGGGCGAGGCGGCGGGCGAACTCCTCATCAGCGACGGACCGGAGCATGTGATGCTCTACGCCCCGACCCGGACCGGCAAGGGCGTCGGCGTGGTCATCCCCAACCTGCTGGCCTGGCCGGGCTCGGTGGTGGTGCTCGACATCAAGCGCGAGAATTTTTCCGCCACCGCCGGCTTCCGCGCCGCCTCCGGCCAGACCGTGCTGCTGTTCGACCCGCTGGCGCGCGATGGCCGCACCGCCCGCTTCAATCCCCTTGGCCATGTCGATCGCGGCGACCCCGGCGCGGTCCTCGACGAACTGCAGCGGATGGCGGTGATGCTGTTCCCGGGCCACGACCATGCCGATCCCTTCTGGGCGGAGGCGGCCCGCGTCGGCTTCATCGGCGTCGGCGCCTATGTCGCCGAAACTCCGGACCGACCATTCACCCTCGGCGAGATCTTCCGCCAGCTGACGCGGGGCGATCCGCGGGCCCGTTTCCCGGCCCTGATCGCGGCGCGCCGGCGCGAGGGCCGGCCGCTGTCGGGGCCTTGCGTCGCGGCGCTCACCGACTTCTGCGCCTCCAGCGAGAACACCTTCGCCTCGATCCGCCAGACCATCACCACGCGGATGGGCCTATGGCTGAACCCGGCGGTCGACGCCGCCACCGCCGCCAGCGACTTCGACCTGCGCGCCCTGCGCCGGGGCGGGGTGTCGCTCTATCTGGGCGCCACCCCGGACAACATGCAGCGGGTGGCGCCGCTCTATAGCCTGTTGTTCCAGCAGCTGATCGACCTCAGCAGCCGCGCCCTGCCCGGCCCTGGCGACCGGCCGGTGCTGGTCCTGCTCGACGAGTTCGCCCGCCTCGGCCCCGCCCCAGTGCTGGCCCACGCCTTCTCATTCGTCGCCGGCTACGGCCTGCGCCTGCTGCCGGTGATCCAGAGCCCCTCGCAGCTGCGCGCCCTCTATGGACCCGACGTCACCGAGGAGATCCTGACCAACTGCGGCGTCGAGGTGGTCTTCGCGCCCAAGGAGTTGAAGGTCGCCCAGGAGCTCAGCGAGCGGCTCGGGTCCTACACCTACAGCGCCCGCAGCCGCAGCCGGCCGACCGGGTTCAGCCCCGGGCGGCGCAGCACCACCGCCTCGGACCAGCGCCGGCCGCTGATGCTGCCCCAGGAGCTGATGCAGCTGCCCGCCGACGCCCTGCTGGTCCTCAAGGCCGGCCTGCCGCCGACCCGCGGGCGCAAGATCATCTACTGGCGCGAGCGGGCCTTCACCGACCGCCAGCGCCCGCCGCCGGAAATCCCGGTCGCCCCCCGCCCGTCGCCGGGCGAGCCAGTCGAGAGCGACCTGGTCGCACCTCATAAGGACGACGCGCCCCCGCCGCTGGAGTTCGACGCCATCGTGCGCGCCTTCGCCGAGGAGGGCCTGCCGCCGCCGCAGGCCGGCGCCGGCGAAGTGGAGGTCGGCCAGTGGCTGGACCGGATGATCGACGCGGCGGTCCCGCCCGTCCACCCGGAGCGCGAACCATGAGGCCCCCGTCCCGACCCGACCAAACACCAACCGATCCCGCGCCGAACCGGCTGGCCCCCTCGGGCCAACCGGCCGCCGTGTCGCGGTTCAAGGGCGATCTGCCGCCCTCGCTCCTCGACCGCTATCTGATCGAGCACGACCGGCGAGGGCGCGCCGAGCGCTTCTTCCGCGACCATCGCGCCGCCGAGCCGGCGTTCCGGGACGCCGGCCGCGCCCTGGTCGCCGCGACAGCCTATCCCGATGTGGTCGCCGACATGCTGAAGATCGCCCGCCATCGCGGCTGGGCGGAGGTCCGGGTGCAGGGCGACGCCGCCTTCAAGCGCGAGGTCTGGGTCCAGGCCCAGGCCCTGGACATCACCGTGAAGGGCCATCGGCCGAGCGAGCGCGACCGGCAGGCCGCCGGTCAGCCCGCCCGGACCCCGGACCGGGAGACCGCGCGCGCCCGCGACGGCCAGGAGCCTCGGCGCGCGGCCGATCTGGAGGACCGCCTGCGGCGCGCCGCCGTCGTCGTCCGCGGCCTGATCGCTGATCCGGAGGTCCGGGCGCGCCTGCTCGCGCGGGCCTGGAGCCGCGCAGAGGCCCATCTCGAGCGCGCCGCAGCGCGGCGACCCCGCCCCGAACCGCCCGGTCCGGTCCGGATCGACGCCGGGCGGCGCCGCGACCGCGACCGGTAGGCGCTCAGCCGTCGGCGGGCGCGGCCGCGGCGTTGGCCCTGGCCGCGAGGTCGGCGCAGGCCTCCATCAGGGCCTCGAATGGCTCGGCGTCGTCCTGGAGCAGGCCATCCTCGATCATCCGGCGATAGTCCTCGCCCAGCGCCTCCAGCGAGGCGCCCTCCGGCTTCAGGCGCAGCCCACCCGAGACGGCCTGGCCATAGTCGATGACCTGGCCGTCGGCCGTCTCGCGGAAGAACATCGCCTTGTGGCGCGCAACCGCCGTCGCCAGTCCCCGATCAGCGATCGCCGTCGCTGCGAAGCCGGCGGCGTCGAGCCGCGCCAGATCGTGCCAGTGCCGGGAGAAGCGGTCGCCGCGCAGGCGCCCCTGGGCGCAGTAGACGTGCGCCGCCGTGGCCTTTTCCCAGAAGGTCCGTTCGGCCGCCATCACCCGCGGCGTGGCGGCCGGAAAGACCAGCCCGGTCAGGTGTGGGGCGGCGTCGCAGGCCACCGGCCGCGGCGCGCTCGGCTCGCCGGTCGCCCGCGCGCCGAACTCCAGCATCACGCTGGGCGAGACATAGCCCGTGCCGGTCCGGGTCGGCGCATAGTCGATGAAGGCCTTGGCGTCCTCGACGCGCACGGTCGCGGCGATCCCGTCGGCGGCCAGCCGCGCCTCCAGCGCCGGCCGGATCTGCGCCTCGACCCACTCGGGCAGGCCTCGCGCACCGCTTCGGACCAGCGTCTTTCCTCGGCGCGACTGGCCGGGAGCGGGTCCTCCCCGGCCTCCGCCAGGCCCGGCAGCAGCCGCCGGATGTCGTAGGTGAGGTCGACGTCCTCGGAAAAGCGCTGGATGACGTCGTAGGCCTTGGACAGGGAGGTGCCGCCCTTGAAAACCAAGTGGTCTCCGAAGGGCGCCTCGAACAGGGCCTGCAAGGCCCAGACGACCCAGACGTCCTTCTCCAGCAGGTGGGCCGGGCGGCCCGAGGCCTCGGCGGCGACGCCCAGGGCGTCGCGACGCTCAGCCTCCGACAGGCGCAGGAAGACCTCAGCCATGCGCCGCCGATCGGCTGACGGACCGGGCCAGCCAGGTCGGCAGGCGCGGCCCCACCGCCACCAGTTCGCCGAAGGCCGAGGGGCCCAGCTTGCGCTTGAGCATTTCCAGGGCCGGCTCGACCTTTTCGGGCCCGAGCCAGGCGAGCGCGCGCACCGCCTCCCCGGCCGGCCGGCCAGCGAGCAGCAGCTGCCAGGGCGGCGCGTGTTTGAACTCGACGGTCTGCTTGCCGAGGCTGAGGGTGCGATCAGGCCCGCTGGTCAGATAGACCATGCGGATCGGCACCTGGGTCGTCAGGCCCAGCGAGTTCGCCGCCGCCGCCCCGTTGGCGGCGATCACCTCGCCGCGTTGCGCCCCGACCGCCTGCACCACCTTCTCGACGGCGGGCGGCCGGACCCCGAAGCGGCTTTCCAGCGGACGGACATAGAGGCCGCGGCCGGCGCGCAGCAGCCGGCCGGCGCGCACCAATCGCGACAGCGCCTGGTCCACGGCGGCGCGGCTGCCCAGGTGCAGCAGCGCCTTGGCGGCGATCGGCGCGCCTTCGGGCAGCGCCTGGGCGCGTTCCATGATCTGTTCGGCGAGGGCTTGCACGGCGGTTCTCCTGTCAGAAATATAGAAGAATTTCTGACAGCATTCAAGAACGGCCCGCGCCCTGCCCCTCATCGCCGACGCTCCGGCCCGGCAGACCCGTCACCCCGGCGCGACTTCTCGCGTTGGACGATCGCCTGCTCCAAGGCCTCCTGGCGGGTCCGCACCGGCGGCATGGCTTTGACGAACGCTTCCAGGTCCCGCGCCAAGGCCTGGTCGGCCGCCGAGGGCGAGCGCCGCAGCGCCAGGGCCTGGGCGACATAGTACCGCCGGACCTTCGCCTGCCGCTGGCGCAGGGCTTCGGTCCATGGCCCCGCCGCGCCCTCCGCCATCGCCTCGCGCCAGGCGGCGCGATCCCGATCCGACGGCGGGCCGGCCCCCGCCTCGAACCGCTCGCGCAGCTTGCGCAGGGGCGTGCGCTCGGCCTTGCGCACCACGCCGCGGGCCCGCCGGGGCGTCGCCTCGGCTTCGATCCCGCGCGCCCGCAAGGCAGCGGCGAAGGTCTCCCGCCACTGCTGCAGATCGGCCTTGCGCGGATTGAGCCGCCGGCCGTCCTCGCCCAGCATCCGGACCGTCAGATGCACATGCGGGTGCCGCTCGTCGGTGTGGCAGGCGAAGACGTAGGGATGCGTCCCCCCGAAGGTGCGGGCCGCGAAGTCGCGGGCGGCGTCCTGGGTCCGGAACGCCTCCGTCCCGGGCGGCATGCTGAGCACGATCGAGAGGCTGACGCCGCTGTCGCGTCGCCGGCCCGGCTCGGCGGCCACCTCCGCCATCCAGTCCTCTGCCAGGGTCCGGACCGCGGCCCGCCCCTCCAGCCGCTCGCCGTCGGGGCCCTCCAGCGGCAGGACACCGTTGCGGGAGATGTAGAGCAGGTGGCTGGAGAGGTGGCCGCCGTCGCGGGTGCGGCCGGTGATCTTGACCACCACCTCCGGGACGCGCCGCGCGATCCGCCCCAGCCGCGCGGCGGGCGACGCCTCCCCGGACCGGACGCTGACCCGCCCCGTCCGGTCGGTGATGCGGGCCCGCCGGGGATCGATCGGCGGCCGCACCGCCTCCTCGAAGCCGCGCACCTGGATGAAGTCGCTCATCCGGCCGCGTCCCAATAGCCGAGGTCGCCCTCGAAGGCGGCGCGAAGGCCGCGCAGCTCATCGCGGATCTGATCGGCCAGACCCTCCATCTGCGCGATCTCCAGGTCGAGCACCCGACACGGCAGGACCGCCGCGTTGAGCGCGCGGGCGATCTGGTTGACGTTGACCCCGATGCGCCGCAGCTCGCGCTGCACGCCGATGAAAGCCTGGGCCGACGGCGGCGTCAGTTGCGGCCGGTCATGCAGGCGCCGGCGCAGCAGGGCGACCGCCCATTGGGTGCGGCTGAGGCCCGCGCGCCGCGCCTCCCGCTCCAGGGCCGCAAGGTCGGCCTGGGTCAGGCGCAGGGTCAGCTTGGCGCTTGTCGGCCCACCTCCAGCAACAACCACCCGATCGCCGGCGTCCGCCGCCGCCGCCTCGATGACCCGCCGCAGCAGCCGCGAGCGCCCGCCCCGGCCGGCGGCGACGGCGTCGAACCGGGCGGCGAGATCCTCGTCGAGCCTGACGCTGAAGTGGGGCAAGGGAGCGGTCTCTGTGTGACATCGCCGGCGCAAAGCCTATCCTGCCCTAGACCGTCATCCCCTTCGCCCCGTAGGCCTACGGGTCTGCCCGCCCTCCCCTCGGCGGCCGGTTCCGGCCGCTCGCCCGCCGCCCTGAAGGGCGCCCCTCCAGGGCGGGGCTCGGGGATCCTCGCCTAAAGGTCCGCAGAGGTATGCCATGTGGACGACCTACCGGTATGGCGTGTACCCGCCCCACCTCGGGCGCCAGGCTGCCGCTGAATCAGCGCAACGGGAATCAGCGCATCACGGGAACGAGCGTAATCAGGTCTAGTCGGGTAGATCCTCAAGAGACCATACCTCGCAGCAGCGGGATCCTTGTTCCGCGATGGCGAGGCCCATAGGTTGGCTGCGAAGGAGTTCACTCAATGACCGCGCCTACCTCATCCACGGTGCTCGCCTTTCCGCCCAAGGCCGCACGAAGACCGCCTCCTCCCAGGAGAAGATCTGGGGCAAGGCGGTGGTCGCCAACGGATACGCCGGCATTCCGTCGATCCTGATCCAGGCCCAGTCCCGGCTGGGGCTGACCGCCATGCAGTTCAACATCCTCGTTCAGCTGCTCGACTACTACCGCGACCCCCATCGCGCGCCCTTCCCGTCCCGCGCGGAGCTCGGTCGTCGGATCGGCGTGAAGCCCAAGACGATCCAGACCAACATGCGCCAGCTCGAACAGGCCGGTCTGGTGCGCCGGGAGATGCGCAAGACCGCGGCGGGGGACTGGGCGTCCAACATCTATCACCTCGACGGCCTGGTCGAACGGGTGAAGAAGCTCGAACCGGAGTTCACCGAAGCGCGCAAGGAACGGGAGGCCGCGCGTGCGCGCGTGTCCACCCCGGTGGGTCGCCGACGGTCGTAATCGCTGGGGCTGAAATTGATTTACCCCGGGGGCATGCTTTGCAGCAGAGGCGATCCCGGGGTGTACGCTGGTAGAGATAATCCATGACCCACCCTGATGCAAGGGCGGTCGCCGACGCCGACGGGGTGGAGGCGGCGCTCTCCCTCGAACGGTTCGCGCGCTATGTGGCCTGGGCCGGGGGCGATCGCCGCCGCGCCGTCGAACTCTATACGCTGAACACCCGGGTGTCCGAAGCCCTCTATGTGCCGCTCCAGGCTCTGGAGGTGGCGCTGAGAAACCGCATTCACGCGATGATGACTGAAGCCTCCGGCGCGGGCTGGTTCCAGCCCGAGGCCGGTCACGTCATCGACCGTCAGGCTGAACAGGTGCGGGCGGCGATCGCCGAACTGACGGAAGCGGGCAAGCCTATCGAGGACGGCCGCGTCGTCGCCGCCCTGACCTTCAGCTTCTGGACCTCGATGTTCGGGCGCGAGCAGGACGATCTGTGGAAGCGCACCCTGCACCGGATCGCGACCCGCGATGGCAAATTCCTGTCGCGCAAGGCGTTCGCCACCCCGTTGACCCAGGTGCGTCTCCTGCGCAACCGCATCGCCCATCACGAGCCCATTCTCTACTGGGATCTTCCCAAGCATCATCAGGCGATCGCGGACATGACGCGGTGGCTGTCCCCGGCGATGGATGACTGGCGCGCGACGCTCGACCGGTTCGATCAGGTTCATCCGCCGGAGCGAATGCGCCTGGCGCGCCCCCGGGACGACGAGGCCTGAGCCCGACCGCTCTCCGCATCCCCGGGCCGGCGTCGCCGCCGGCCCGGGGATCGCTTCACTGCAAGGACCGCAGATAGTCGACGGCCTTCTGCGCGTGTGCGGCCGCCGAGACGATGAAGCGCGTGTCGTTCTTCAGCACCTGCAGCCAGCTGGCGATATAGGCCGCATGGTCCTCGCGGGGTTCGAGCGCCAGACCAAGATCCGCACACAGGAAGGCGGCGCCGATCTCGGCGACCAGCTCTTCGCGGGCATAGCCGGGATCGCCGAAGCGCTGGCGACCGAAGTCCCGGTCAAGGCGGGTGGGATGGCGCGTCCAGTGCGTCATCTCGTGGCCGAGGGTGCTATAGTAGGCGTCGGCGTTCTCGAAGCATTCGAACGCCGGCATCTGCACATGGTCCGGCCCCGGCGCGTAATAGGCGCAGCCGCCGCCGTGGCGGATCTCGGCCCCGCAGTTGCTGAAGAAGGCGTCGATGCGGGCGATCCGCTCGTTCGGATTAATGTCGATCGTCTCCGGCTCGCCGTAGCGCTCGGGCAGGCCATCGATCTGGTCGACGTTGAAGACGGTGTAGGCCTTCAGGAAGGGGATGCGCTGCTCCACGCTCGCCCCTGTGTCGTCGGTCTCTTCGCGGACGACCTGGTTGGCGTAGACCACGGTGGCGCCGCGCTCGCCCTTGCGGACGTGGGCGCCGAGCGTCAGCGCCTGGCGAAAGGTCATCCAGGTCGACCGGCTGAATCCTCGGCTGGCGGCTTCGCCCCAGAGCAGGATGACATTGATGCCGTTGTAGGGCGTTCCGTCATGGCGAAGAGGGCGGCTGACGGAGGTTGAGGCCTTCCAGGGCTGGGTCCAGGGGCGGACCCCGGCTTCGAGCTGGGCGAGGATCTGTTGGGTGATCCGGGTATGGATGTCCGGGCGTGCGGGATCGGTGGGGCGCGTCATGGCGGCCTCCTCGAAATGGATTGTGGGAAGAAGGGGCGGCGGCGCGGTCCCCGCGCCGCCGCGGCTCCTGGATCAGCGGGACCAGATCAGGCTGTGCCCGCCCTCGACCTCGACCAGGGAGGCGTAGATCGGCGCCGGGAAGCTGGGATCGTCGAGCTTGACCGAGAGGTACTCGCGGTTCTGCTGGCTCGTCTTCTTCCAGGCGGCGCCGAACTCGGTCTGGCCGGCGAAGATCCGGAAGTCGGGGGCCTTGTCGTCGGTCTTCTCGTTGGGCCGCAGGACCGCCTGCTTGACGTTCAGGGTGAGGGTCTTGATCGACCCGGTGTAGCCGTCGCCCTGGGCGGTGAAGGTGCCGATGGTGGCCATGTCAGTCTCTCCTTTGCTTCGGGCCACGCCTGCCGCGGCCTCGATGGCGATCGACGGACCGGGCCCGGGCGGCGCGCAGGGAGAGCGAAGCGAGCCCCCGCAGCGAAGCGGAGGACCGCGATGAGAGACTTTCTTGTTTCGCGAGGAAGGCCGTCAGGCCGGGGATGAAAGTCGCGAGAGCGGTTGCGCCAGCCGACCGGGTTTCGGTCAGATCCGCCTCATCGAGAGGCCGCGCCGGCTGGCGCGAGCAGGATGCGAGACAATGGCCGCCGCGCTCCAGGACGCCAAGGACGATACCCTACGGCGGCTCTAGACCCGACCAACGTCCGAGGCTCCGACCACGACCGGAAAGACTTCTTCGACGTCGAGGCTTCCGGCGGGTAACGCCCGCAACATTTCGGCCTCCGCTTCTGAAGAATGAGCCAGGCTGCACCGTCCTTGGGCCCCAGGAGCGCGATCTGACGTCGTGATAGGAGGCGATTTCCTCGCCCGGCTCCGTGGTCAGCATGGCGAAGGCGCCATCCGTGATACGGCCCCGCCACCAGAAGAGCCGTCGGCCGGACAGGTGAAGCGCCACTTGGCCTTTTGCTTCCAACCCGGGGCGGGACCGGTCGACGCCGAATATGCCCTCTGTCGCCGGCGCCAGCTACTGATGAGACTCAGCAAGGCTCGACGTCAGATCGAGGACGTGGGGCCCAGCTTATCAGCCGGTGTCACGACCAGCCTCTTCGCGGAGGTCACGCAGCCGTTCTTCGCACACAGTCTTCGTCAGACCCCGCAACACCTCGACCCGTTCCGTAAGCCAGGCGAGTTCCTCACCGCTGATCTTGTAGTGCTTGGAGTAGCGCGCCTTGACGTAGGCCTCGCGCAGCAGCTCGAAGCAGCGGCGCTCGAATTTCGTCTCGCGCGGCCAGGCTTCGGCCAGCCGCGCATCGATCGCCTCGGCCTTCTTGCGGAGGAAGGCGAGGTTGTGGGCCTTGCCGCTATAGAGCGTCACCACCAGCAGGACGCAGTGGTAAAGGTGCTCTGCAGTTTGATGGAGCATGAATGCCGCCCAGTTGGGCTGGCCCGTCTCGAACGAATGTTGCGCTATGGCTTGTGCGCCAGTGGCGCTGGTCATCCACTTCTCGAAGTGCTGCTCCGCTTCTTCTAAGGCGGCCGAAGCTCTCAAGTCGGCAGGCTTGTGCAGCTTGGCGCCGGGGGTGTCGTAGAGGAGGACGCCGTCGCGCAGGATGTCGGCGAAGAAGTAGCGCCCTCGGTCCAACTGCTCGTTCACATCGTCCAGGCTGTGAACGATGATGCTGACGGGCGTGCGGATTTCGCCCTCGCCCGGCATGGTCCGGTTGGTGGCGTCGAACCAGAACTCTCCGTCGGTCAGGTCCTCGTGGTCGACGATGACCAACAGGTCGAAGTCCGAGAAATAGCGACCGACCGGGTCGTGAACCCAGTCGCCCCGCGCATAAGATCCATAGAGGATGACCTTGAGGATCTTGCCGTGCTTCAGCCGCTCGGCGCGACGCGTTGAAATCGCCTCCTCGAAGGAGGCTCGGATCACATCGACGACGTGACGCAGTTCGGACTGCTTGGGCAGCGGCAGATGATCGAGGGTTTTCTTCACTCGGCGAGTCTCCCCGATGACCTGCCTGCGGGCAAGGCATGATTGAATCTTCTGCATGAGCCCGCGCCCTCGGCTGGCCGAACCGCCGCCTTAACGGGCCGACGTCGTCTTCGGCCTCGCCGTGGTGGTGGTGCTGGCCCTCGCGGCCATCGTCTACTTAACCGGCGTCCGCTAGGCGGCGCCGACAGCAAAGCCGCGCGCCCCCAAAGGGCGCGCGGCGAGTTTTCGGACCTGTCGCCGTCTATTCCGCAGCAAACCGATAGGTGTCGTCACCGGACGGCGGCGGCTCCGTCGCCTCGCCTTGGGGCTCCGAGGGTCCGGATCGACCGCAGGCGCCGTCCGCAGCACGGGCGGCGTTACGGTCGCTGCGGCGTCAGCCGCCGCAAGGGCTTGGGTGCATTTGACAGTCGTGTCTGCCTCCTTGGGGCAAGGGTTGCAGTCACGGGAACTGCGCGCCTGAAACCCTGCCCGTCGGCGAGACCGGGGTAGCAAGGGCCAGGGCGGACCGGCGGGAGAGGGATCGCCCGACCTGCACAAGCCTGCCTTGCGTGAGATCCTGCCCACCATTGCGGGCGCGGAAGGCCGGGGAGACCGGCCGGTTCGGCGGCGCAGCCGCGCACCCTGGCCCGCGCGGGGGGCGAAGCCCCTAGCGCTTCAAGCCATCACGGACAGACGTTTGCGCGGTGCTTCGGTCGCCGGCTCCCTCTGTTCTCGGGAATCCCGGATCGCCATCGGCGACTTTCAACCCGGACCAGTCGGAGCCCACGGTTCACGGCCAGACGACGGCCCGGCCAAGCCCATGACACATGCCCCGGAGCGTCAAATAACGCTGCGCAAGTCGGCGCGGGCGTCGCGGATGATCGACCAGGCCGAGTGGAGGAAGAGCCCCGCGATGATCACGGCCACGCCCAGGTCCGGCCATGGGCTGCGGGTGAGATAGACCAGGCCGGCGGCGACCACCACGGCCAGGTTGCCCAAGGCGTCGTTGCGCGAGAACAGCCAGACCGCGCGGGCGTTCGCGTCTCCGGCGCGGTGAGGCAGAAGCACGACGGCCGCGGCCACGTTGGCGACGAGAGCCAGGGCCCCAAACACGCCCATCAGTTCCGCCTCTGGCTGGTTCAGGACCAAGACCCGATAGCCGGTGTTCAGCAGCACCCCTAGCCCGAGCAGGGCGAGAAAGACGCCCTGCAGCAAGGCCGAGCGGGCCCGCCAGGCCAGGGACCAACCGATGGCGAGCAGGCCGAGGAAGGAGATCAAGCCATCGCCGACGAAATCGAGGGCGTCCGCCTTCAGGGCCTGGGAGCCGGCGACAAAACCCGCTCCGATCTCCACCACCCCGTAGCCGAGGTTGATCAACACCACCATCCAAAGGGCGCGCCGGTAGGCGGCGCTGAGGTGCGTGCCGGCCGGCGGCGTTTCGTCCTGACCAGTCGTCAGCCGCTCGACCCGATAGCCTAGCGCCGTCGCCGCCGCCTCGGCGGAGGGGCCGACCCGTGCATCGGCAACCTTGAGCGTCATGCGTCCCGAAGCGATGGACACGCGCACGTCCTGCACGCCCTCCAGCCGGCCCACGGCGGCCTGAATCTTCTCGGCGCAACTGGAGCAATCCATACCGGTCACCCGGTACTGCAAGGTTTCGGACTTCGCGGCGGTCATCGACCTGATCTCCTTGGCGAGGGGCGCAGTCTAAATTCTCTAGCCGCTAGAGGATCAAGCCTATCCGAAAAGCTATCTCTCGGACGGGCCGCCCTCTTGATCCTCTAGCAGCTTGAGCATGCATCCTGCTAGTGAGACCCAATCTCACGCACAGGATGTCCCCATGCCGGCGATGGTTCGTCTTCTCCTCCTCGTCGTCATTCTGCTCGGCGTCGCGGTCCCTCTCCGAGCCTCAGCCCAGGAGCCCACGCCCGGAGCGGAAACCGCCTGGCGGCTGCTGGACTACATCGCTGTCGATTATCCCGGGGCGGTGTCCGGCGGCCGGGTGGTCAACGAGGCGGAATACGCCGAGATGCGCGAGTTCTCGACCTCGGTGCGCGCCCGTATCGCCGCTCTGCCGGCCCATGACGCCCAACCCCGCCTCCTCGCGGCCTCGTCCGCCCTGATCGCGGCGGTCGAAGCGCGCGAGACGTCTGAAGCGGTGACTCGTCAAGCGCGGCGGCTCGCCGACGACCTTCTGGCCGCTTACCCCACCCCGCTGGCGCCTCGAACGATTCCGAACCTGCCGCGGGGCGCTTCGCTCTACGCTGAGCAGTGCGCCGTCTGCCACGGAGCGACGGGCCGAGGCGACGGTCCCGGGACGGCCGGGCTCGAGCCGCCTCCGATCGCATTCACCGATCGCGCCCGCGCCCGCGAACGCAGCCTGTTCGGCCTCTACCAGGTGATCGGTCAGGGTCTGGACGGCACCGCCATGCCGAGCTTCGCCCACCTTTCAGACGAAGACCGCTGGGCGCTCGCCTTCTATGTCGGCGGCTTCGCTTACGCAGGGGACACGCCCCAGGCAGGGGAGCGCGCCTGGGGCGACACCCCCGAGTTGCGCGCCGCCGTTCCGGACCTCGAGGCCCTGACCCAGGTCACGCCTGCGGCGCTCGAGGCCCGTCTCGGGGCGCAGCGGGCGAACGAGATTGTCGCCTACCTGCGAAGCCATCCCGAAGCCTTGGCGGTGGGGGGCGCGGATGGGCTTGATCTGGCGCGCCGCGGGCTCACCGAGAGTCTAGCGGCCTATCGCGCGGGCGACGCGCGCAAGGCGGAGGAACTGGCCCTTTCCGCCTATCTCGACGGTTTCGAACCCGTGGAGCCGCTGCTCCGCGCTCGCGACGGCAAGCTGATGGCGCGCATCGAGGCGGCGATGGGCGAGCTTCGCGCGAGCCTCCGCCGTCAGGCCCCTGCGGACGAGGTGGCCGGACAGGTGTCGGCCCTGAGCGGCCTGTTCGACGAGGCCGGCCGGGCGCTCGCGCCCTCCGAGGCCTCGGCCCTGTCAACTTTCCTCGGCGCCTTCACCATCCTGCTGCGCGAAGGGCTTGAGGCCCTGTTGATCGTGATTGCGATGATCGCCTTCCTGCGCAGGGCCGACCGCGAGGACGTGCTGCCCTACGTCCACGGAGGCTGGATTGCGGCCCTCGTCGCCGGGGGCGCCACCTGGGCGGCGGCGACCTGGCTGATCGCCATCAGCGGCGCTAGCCGCGAACTAACGGAAGGCATCGGTTCGCTCGTGTCGGCCGTCGTCCTCCTGTCCGTGGGGGTGTGGATGCACGGCAAGGCCCAGGCCGGCGCCTGGCAGGCCTATATCCGCGATAAGCTGTCGGCGGCGCTGTCGAAGCGCTCCGCCTGGTTCCTGTTCCTGCTCGCCTTCATCGTCGTCTATCGCGAGGTGTTCGAGACGATCCTCTTCTATGCCGCCCTCTGGAGCCAGGGGACCCAAGGCGCCCTGCTTGGCGGCGCGGCGCTGGCGATCGTCTGCCTTGCCCTGATCGCCTGGGGCCTGCTGGTCTTCAGCAAGCGGCTGCCGATCTCGCAGTTCTTCGCCTACAGCGCGCTACTGATCGCCGCCCTTGCTGTGATCCTCGCGGGCAAGGGGGTGGCCGGGCTGCAGGAGGCGGGCGTCATGGACGTGCATCCCCTGGCCGCTCTCCCGCGCGTCGAAATCCTCGGCCTCTTCCCGACCTGGGAGGGCCTTGTGATCCAACTGCTCGCGCTCACGGCCGTCGTCGCCGGCTTCTGGTGGGCGGACCGGAAGAGCCGGGCAGAGGTTTAGGTCCAGGAACGCGCGCTCGGAGAACGGTCGAAACACCGCTTGACCCTCTAGTGACTAGAGGAAGCAGCCTGAAGCCTGATCCCGGAGGTTTCATGACCCGTTCTGCATCCCGGCCCGAATTCACGCCCGCCCTCGGGCATCATGGCCTGACGGGGCTGTATGACGCCGTCATCGCCCTGATGACGCGCGAAAGGGTCTGGCGCTCGGCCCTCGTCGACCAGCTCACGCCACGCGAAGGGGAGACCATCGTGGATGTCGGCTGTGGCACAGGGACGCTGGCGACCCTGATCAAGGCAGCCGCGCCAGGGGCCGAAGTCATCGGCATCGACCCCGACCCGGAGGTGCTGGACCGGGCGAGGTCCAAGGCGGGCATCCGAGGAGCCAAGGTCGATTTTCTACGAGGCTTCGCGGGCGACGTCTCCGATCTGATCGGACAGGGCCGGGCGGACAAAATCGTATCCAGCCTCGTCTTTCACCAGGTGCCGATCGTGGGCAAGCGAGCGGGCCTCGCGGCCATCTACGCCGCGCTTCGGCCGGGCGGTGAGTTGCACGTCGCCGACTACGGTTGGCAGCGCACGCCGCCGATGCGCCTTCTCTTCCGTCAGGTCCAGGCCCTCGACGGGGTCGAGAACACCCGGCTGAACGCCGCCGGCGGCCTGCCCGACCTGATCGCGGAGGCCGGGTTCGAAGGCGTTGAGGAGCGGGCGGTGATTGCGACCGCCACGGGCTCGATCTCGCTTTATCGGGCCGCGAAGCCGCGCGACCCCGCGTCTCCAACCAGGCAGGAGATCGCCATGCCGCAGTTGATCTCTCCTCAGCCCCTTTCAACGGCCCGGCAGTCCGATGGACGGCGGATCAGACTTGCCGCTGTGGCCCTCGCCATTTTCGTGACCGGGGTCGATCAGCTCGCCAAGGCCTGGGCTCTGACCCTGACCGCCCCGGTCGAGGTCGCTCCGTTCCTGAACCTCGCGCTTGGATTCAACCGCGGCGTCACCTTCGGCCTCCTCTCCTCCGACAGCGACGCGGGACGGTGGTTCCTGGTGGCGCTCACCGCCGCCGTCGCCGCAGCGGTCCTGACCGCCGCCTGGCGCACCCGCCACCGGCGGATCGCGCTGGCGCTCGGCGCCATCGCCGGCGGCGCGCTCGGCAACATCGTCGACCGCATTCGGCAAGGCGCGGTGACCGACTTCATCGACTTCCACCTGGGGGACTGGCGCTGGCCGACCTTCAACCTGGCCGATGCGGCGATCGTCTGCGGGGTGGCGGCGCTGCTCTGGACTTCCATGAAAAGGCGGAAAGGGACGACATGATCCGCGAGCAGACCCGGATCATGCTATGGTCGGCCGGCGCGGTCGCGCTACCGCCCTTGCGGTAGCGGTCACGCGGCTGGCGGCGCCTCCCAGCTGTTTGGGGGCCCCGCCGATCCGGAAGTCGCCGATCGTCTGGCCTACGCCCGCAACGTCGGTCTCCTGATCTTTGCTGTGGCTGGCCGGCTGGATTTGCGTCGTGGCCTCCATCCGGTTCCGATCCGCGCGGATCGGCTTACGCTCTCCGAGGCGGCCGTCCGCCGTGCCCGCCGTCATGCTGCAGAACTCGCTCGAACAAGTGGTCCGGCCATCGGCAGCCACCTTGTCCTGGCGACGGTGCTGCGGGGCGAGGAACTGATCATCCCGCCGTCGCTGTGCGCCTACCTTGTCACCGCGTCGCCCATCCTCGCGGCGCGGCGCGCGCTTTCGGCACGGCGCTGACCAGCGGCTCCTTGATCGCCGCACTCTGTCGCCGTGGTCCTCATCTGCCTTGGCCGATGATGCAGTGACACCCCGCTGAAGACGGCGGCGGACTGCCCGACCTGATTGCCGCCGACGGCCTCAAGGGGCCGAAGAGCGGACGGCGCTTCTCACCGTCACAGGCTCGACCTCGCCTCGCGCACGACGGGCGGCAGGCCGGTCCGTCGTGCGAACTCGCCCGCGTGGAGATTGTGTTCAACGCGCCGCCCGCCTTGGCCGCCCAGGTGCGTCCCGGCGCCCAGGTGCATGTGCAGGGCTCAAACGGCGAGTTCGAGGCGCTGGTGACCAGCGTCGCCGTCGACGCCGACGAACAGGTCGGCGCGACGGTCATTCGGGCCCGGCCGACCAGCGCCGGCCTGCCCCCGGCCGGCTCGGCCGTGAGCGGATCGATCGTCGCCGGCGGCGTCGCCGGAGGTTTGACCGTGCCGTCGGAGGCGGTCCAGACGGTCGAGGGCGCCACCGTCGTCTTAGTCCGCACGGCCGAGGGTTTCCGGGCCGCGCCGGTCCTTGTCGGCCGTCAGGCCGGACATCGCACGGAGATCCTGCGCGGGTTGACCGGCTCCGAACGCATCGCCGGCGCCAACACCTTCCTGCTCAAAGCCGAACTCGCCAAGGGCGAGGCGGGCGATGACGACTAAGGGGCGCACCACATGTTCAAAGCCATCATTCAGGCGTCGGTCCGATTTCGCTGGTTCGTCATCATCGCCGTCAGTCTCGTCGCGGCGCTGGGTCATCGGCGAGCATGAGGCGACGTTCTGCGGCCTCGGCCTCGGCATAGACGAGGGCGAGACGGCCTGCGGCTTCGACGGCGGCGAGATCGCGCCGCAGCGTGGCGGTCCCGGCCTCGGCCCGGGCGACCTCGACCCGTGCGCCGCGCCGACCCCACAGCACCGGGCCGCATCGACACGGAGTCATGACGGTCGTCGGCCTCGTCATTTCGCGCTTTCTGGATTGGCGGTACGACTGCCGCACGATGGCCCACGCAGATTGGAGGAAGACGGCGGCCAAGATGACACGGTCGCGCCGTCGAATTTGGGCGGCGCGCCGCATACGTTGCCGGAGGCGGCGGCGAGGTCTGCTGCAGGGCGTTCGATCATGGGGCGCTCCGACGAACTCCATCCCGTAATGCATCCTCTAGTAACTCGAGGATCAAGCCGCTATTTTCCCTCGATGCCCGCTCACCTGCGTCCGATTGGCAAGCTGTCCTCCACGACCGGCGTCAAGGTCCCGACCATCCGCTTCTACGAGCAGATCGGTCTATTGCCGCCGCCGCCGAGAACGGCGAGCGACCGCCGGCTGTATGACGCCGCCGCCGTGCGGCGACTGTCCTTCATTCGCCATGCGCGGCAGCTCGGCTTCGATCTGGATTCGATCCGGTCCCTGCTCGACCTTTCCGACCATCCGGATCGATCCTGCGGCGAGGCGAAGGCGATCGCGGCGCGTCACCTGGCCGACGTCAAGGAAAAGATCGCCGGGTTGCAGGCTCTCAGAACCGAATTGTCGCGGATGACCGCCGAGTGCGCCGGCGGGCGTGTGTCGGCGTGCAAGGTCATCGAGGTGCTGCACGACCACGGATCGTGCACCCAGGATCATGTGACGAAGATGCCGCCGTTGTAAGTCTGCCTACGCAAGGCACACTAGACCCGGTAAACCTGCGTCCGTGAGTCTGGGGGGTTCTCCGCCGCTGGCTTTCGCGTTCGATTCTCTCGGGGACAGAACCGGCCCTAGACCGTCACTCCCTTCGTCCCGCAGGCCTACGGGGGCCGCCCTCCCCTCGGCCTCCGAAACCGGCCGCTCGCCCGCCGCCCTGAAGGACGCCCCAGCCGGGCGTCCGCAGTTCTGCGCCTGCCTTCTCACCCTGGACAGGGTTCTGACTTGCGTTATGGAATCAACGCTCTCACCTCGAAACCATCCCGGTGACGCCGCACAAGAACGTCCGAGCGTGACTACCGCGGCAGGTAATGGAACCCCCGTGGTAACGGGTTCCGCGAGATATCCGTTCGCCCCCGGCGCCAGACCGGTTGGAACGGCCCAGACCCCAACCGGTCTCGGATCTCTGCCTGCTGCTGCATGCGCAACACGCGACAGAGCCGAGGCCTTTGATGAAAGGCTAGAGTTCGAACGACGACCAACGATCCCGACAAGCATCGCTTCGACTTCGAAGGCCCGGGTTGGCGGCTTTCCGCCAGCGCCCTGGGCCTCGCCGTGGTGGTGGTGCTGGCCCTCACGGCCATGGTCTATCTCACGGCGCCGGCTAGCCGGCGCCGACAGCAAAAAGCCGCGCGCCCCCAAAGGGCGCGCGGCGAGTTTTCGGACCTGTCGCCGTCTATTCGGCGGCGAACCGATAGGCGTCGTCGTCGGACGGCGGCGGCTCCGTCGCCTTCCCTTCCGGCTCGGGCGCGTCCGGATCGACCGCAGGCGCCGTCCGCAGCACCACCGGCAGCCAGCCCCTGCCCTCGATCAGCCGTTCGGCGGCCTCGGCCATATCGCCCTTCTTGAACCCGGCGATCCGCCCGGCTTCTTCCGGCGTCGTGGCCTCGGTCACCGCTTCCAGCACCCGCGCCTTGGACACCCGCGAGAAATAGCTGGCGGCGGTGGCCGACCACGTCCCGGTCATGTCGAGACCGGTCGCCGTCGCCAGCGTTTCGGCATGGGCCAGCGCATCCGGCTTACGGTCGTGGGGGTCGCGCACGGCATAGAGGCCCACGCCCGCGCAACAGGCCATGAGGTCCAGCAGGTCCGACGGCGCCATGGGCGACAGCACCGCCCAGAGGTCGCGGGCCTCCTCCGGGAGCCGCGCGCCCCACGCCTCCACCCGGTCGGCCACGCGTCGTCCGGCGGGACCGTCGCTCACGCCGGGCGCCAGCCGCTCCAGACCGGTCACGCTCAGCCGCAGTTGCAGCGGCGTCCACGTCCCCCAAGCGGGATAGAAGACCTGCAACGCCAGTGCGTGGACGACGACCGTCAAAGCCACGTTCACGTCGGCCTGAACGGCGTCGCGTAGCCCCATGGTCCGGTGGGCCGTCAGGTCGATCAACAGGCGCTCGGACAGGGGCGCCAGACCCTCGTCCGCTTCATGCTCGAGCGCGGGGGGCGTCTCGGCCTCCCCTTCGCCTTCGGTCCACGCCTCCGGCGCCTCGGGCTCGGGACGACGCGTCTCCACGGCGTCCTCGGCCCGGACCAAACCACGCTCGAAACGGGCCAGCCCGTCGTGGCCGAGCAGCACCATGACCCCGGCCCGCGCCGTGACCTCGGCGGGGTAGTCGAAGTCCGGGCCGAAGGCTTGCAGGGCCTTGTCGATCTCCTCCAGCCGGGCGTCCACCTCGGGGGGCAGCATGTCCGCCGCATCCGTCTCGGAGACGAGCCGGTCGTACTCCTCCGACAGGGCCGTGATCTTCGCGGCGTCCGCTTCGGAGCGGACCACCTCGACCGGATAGACCCTGCCCAGGGCGGCGGCGTCCTGATAGTCCGACCCGACCTCCGCCCACTTCCAGCCCTCGCGCTGACGGGCGTCTTCCGCCAGTCCGGCCAGCTTGTCTCGGACCAGCCGGTCCAGCAGAACGGGGTCGTCCAGCCAGCCGCCGCCGTCCTCGGTGAACAGGTCGCGCAGGACCGTCCCGCCCTCGGCCTCATAGGCCTCGATGCCGACAAAGCGGACCCGCTTGTCGTCGGCCCGGACCTTGGCCTCGGTCATGGCCCGCCGGATCGCATAGACGGGCGAGTGCGGTCCGCACTGGTCGAACACCTGACGCTGGCGCTCCTGATCCTCGCTGACGCAGAAGGCCATCAGCTGGTCCAGCGCCAGCGTCCCGTCGCGATAGGCCGTCATGAGTTCGGGCGCCGCCGCCCCGAGCCTCAGCCGTTGACGGACCGTCTGCGCGGACACCCCGAACCGGGCGCCGATCTCCTCGGGACCATAGCCCCGCTCGTCCGCGAGCCGCTTGAAGGCCTCGAACTGGTCGGCGGGGTGCATGGCCTCGCGGGTGACGTTCTCGTCCAGACTGATTTCGTGAGCGTCATTTTCCGTGTCGACCGTCACCTTGACCGGGTGAGTCCGCTTGATCGCCTTGCGCTTGGCCAGCAGCCGCAGGGCTTGGCGCCGCCCCTCCCCGATGGTGACGAGGTAGGCGCCGGTCGCGGCGCCGTCCTCGCCGCGCTCGATCTCGACCACGGGCGGCTGCAACACACCCTTAACCTTGATGGAGGCGGCCAGCGCCTCGATCCCGGCGTCGGTGTGCTTCACCTTCCGGGCGTTCTTCGGCGACGCCTTCAACCGGTTCAGCGGAACCACGATCTCCGCGCCGTGTCCCGGCTCCTGATCGGTAACGGTCGCGGCGGCGTCAGCCGCCGCATGGGCTTGGGTGGATTGAGCAGTCATGTCTGCCTCCTTTGGGCATGGGTTGCAGGCACGCGAACTGCGCGCCTGAAACCCTGCCCGTCGGCGAGACCGGGGTAGCAAGGGCCAGGGCGGACCGGCCGGAGGGGGATCGCCCGGCCTGCACAAGCCTGACCCCTATCAGCGCCATGCCCTCGTCGCCGGCGCGGAAGGCGGGGGAGACCGGCCGGTCCGGCGGCGCAGCCGCTTCACCTTGGCCAGCGCGAGGGCGGAGCCCTTCCATGTCCTTTTTCAAGTGTCTGGACGTGCGAAAACCCCTCCGCGCCGCAGGCGCGGAGATGAGCAGGATG